>JBIIJD010000004.1:0-153045 GCA_044234105.1 Aureliella sp.
GGCAAATCCGACCGCTCGCGTATAGTGAAGTTCTGTTTGAATTGTGTAGCGAAAAACCGAACAATCCGCAGTGCAAGACTGCGGGATTATTGCCAATTAACCTAAGCGCCGGACGATTGCTAACGCGCCAGCTGCTCATATTTCCGGATACCTCTTGGAGATGCAATTTATCGGTTGCCTTAATTAAGATTGCTCGGGTCGATAAAAATAGCAGGCTACTCGGTCGCTGCCTTCAACAGCTTGTCGATGGCTTGTCGGGCCGTGACCAGCGCTTGAGGAAGATTCTCAGGGTGTTTGCCACCGGCCTGAGCAAAATCCGGTTTTCCACCTCCGCCGCCGCCAACCACCGGAGCAACCATCGCGATCCACTCGGCAGCGCTAACACCAGCCGAGACCAATTCGCGACTCAGCCCGGCCACTAACATCACTTTGTCTTCGCCACTTCGCGACGCCAACAATACGGCCGACGAGGCAGGCCCCGTGCTGCGGATCTGATCGATCCAGCGCCGCATTAAATTGGCATTGGCACCGGGTGCTTCAGCGACGATCACCGATGTTTCACCGACTTGCTCGCGTTTCTCAAGCAGGCTGTCCATCGATAGGTTTCCGCTGGTCGCAAGTTCGGCCAATTGCTGTTGCAGTCGCTGCTGATCGGAAATCATCGATTGCACTCGCGCCAATAGCTTGTCGGACGAAACGTTCAGTAGTCGCGAAGCATCGCGCAGCCCGCGTCGCTGGCTCGAATAGTCGGTCAGTGATTTTCCGCTCGCCGGTGCCGCCGGTACTGTATAAACGGCGCCACCGTCTACCTGCTTCTTCAATCCGCGCACGTTGGTACTGAGCCATTTAAGCGTCTCAACAACATCGCCCGTAGCACAATTTAGCACCTGAGCAACCTGCTCAAGCGTGCGATCCACCTCGGCCCGCCGAGCCTGAGCCTTCACGCCCGTCAGCGCTTCAATTCGCCGCGTACCTGCAGCGATTCCCTCTTCGCTAAGAACCTCAAAATGCGCAACCTGAGAGGTGTTCTCCAAGTGAATACCTCCGCAAAGCTCCTTAGAGAACTGCCCCATCAGGACCATACGCACCGGATCTGGGTATTTTTCGCCGAACAACATCATGGCTCCAGCCTTGCGAGCTTCGGCCAGCGGCACCACCTTCCAAGAGATCGGCTGCCCGGCCTGCACTCGTTCAGCCACGATCGATTCAATCTGTTCTACCTGTTGATCGGTCAGAGAACTGAGATTTGTAAAATCAAAGCGCAACCAGTCGTCATCTACTTTACTGCCCTGCTGCTGAGCGTGGGCACCCAGCACCGACTGCAAAGCGTGGTGCAAAATATGAGTGGCCGAGTGAGCGCGCTGAATGCCGCCTCGTCGCACCGAATCAACCTGAGCGGTCACCGATTCGCCAATCGCCAATTTTCCTGAATCAAGCGTGCCGATGTGTACCAGCAGTTCACCGGCCCGCTGAGTATCGGACACCGTAAATTCAGTTCCGTTGGCCTTTAGCGCACCCGAATCGCCTACCTGCCCACCGCCTTCGCCATAAAACGGAGAACGATCCAGAACCACTCGCAGTTTTTGACCTCCACTAGCTGCCGCCGTGATTTCATCGACCAGACGTTCTTCGCCGGACTCTTGAACGATAATCCCCTTAACTGTCGCTTGAGCCGAAGAATGCTCGTAGCCCAAAAATTCGGTGCGATGCAGCGCTTCCTTCAGAGTTTCCAGCGGACCGGTCTGGAACAGTTCGCGCCCTCCGCCGCCACTGATCTCTTCGTGCTTCTTCATTGCCTGACGAAAACCGTTCCAGTCAAAGGTGAAGTGATGATCTGCGGCCATCGTTTGGAACAACTCAGGTGGCACTCCATAGGTCTGGTAGAGCGTCGCAGCTTCCACCCCATCAACTAGCTCTGTCCCTGACTGGGTCATCTGAGCAAAGACTTTGTCGACACGGTCTAAACCAGCATCGATCGTCGAGAAAAAATCGCTCTCTTCTTTGCGAATCACTTCAGCCACTCTATGAACGGTCTGTTTCAATTCTGGATACGGCCCCCCCATCGCTTCGGCAACAGCCGGAACAAGCTGGTGCAAGAAGGGCTCTCGCAGTCCCATCTGATGGCCATCCAAAACAGCTCGTCTCAACAATCGCTTGATCACGTATCGAGCTTTCTTAGGGCCAGGCAAGATGTTTTCGTGAATGGAAAAAACGCAGGCGCGAACATGATCGGTAATTCGCCGTAATCGACGCCCATTTTCGCTTTCGTAATCGTACTTACATCCGCATACCTGAGCGGCAGTTTGGACGATTGGATACAAAATGTCGATGTGGAAATTCGTCGGCACACCCTGCATTACGCTGGCCGTTCGCTCCAATCCCATTCCTGTATCAATGTTCTTGCTGGGCAACGGATGCAAATTGTCAGGCGGATCGCCGACACGATTAAACTGAGTAAACACTAGATTCCAGATCTCAACCTGCTTGCCACTATCCAAGTGATAGTAGATTTCACTGCACGGTCCACAGACTCCATCGGGCCCTTGGCTAGGTGCGCTGGCCGGCCAAAAGTTTTCGTCTTCGTCCATTCTAGCGATGCGGCTGGATGGCAGCCCCACCACTTCGTTCCACAACTTAGCTGCTTCGTCGTCATCCTTGTAAACAGTTACTGACAAGCGATTCGGATCGATTCCAAGCCACTTGCGATCTGTCAAAAACTGCCAGGCCCACTCGATGGCTTCACGCTTGAAATAGTCGCCAAAGCTAAAATTACCCAACATCTCAAAGAACGTATGGTGGTAAGCCGTGCGCCCCACGTTGTCGATGTCTCCCGTGCGCAGGCATTTTTGACAGGTGGTTGCGCGAGTAAAATCCAGCTTGACCTTGCCCAGAAAGTGATCCTTGAATTGGTTCATTCCGGCCGGAGTAAACAGCACCGATGGGTCCCACGTAGGTACTAAAACATCGCTGGGCTGCCGAGCATGCCCCTGCTGAGCAAAAAACGCCAAATACTTTTCACGCAATTCATCCGTTTTCATGGCAAACTATTCTGTAAATATTCCGTGGTGATCTGGTCAGTTCAATCGACACGCCCTGCCCTGCCCTGGCCTTAAAAGTCGCTCAATATACGCACTTTTACTAGAAAAAGCCAGTCGACGTTAATACTCCTTTCGAGCCACGTACAGGCAGGAAAGCAATAGAATCACAGCTACAAATGCAGAATTGCTGATGATCGGTTGCCAAATATCCAGTTCGACCCGAGCATTATCTAATTTAACAGTGATCAGTTGTGGATTGAACTGCTTGTTGCCAGTTAACAAATACTGCATGGTCTGATTCAGCGCTGATGGCTTCGGATTGATCTTATAGAGCGGCCGAACTAGCCAGTTGTAGAATTTCTCTGAAGTCTTCGGCAAGGGCTTCAATGAGCGGTCGATCGAGTGGCTGGCCAGATCGACTCGATATACATGATTGGGCACTGCACCTAACCATAACTGCTGGGACTTCTCCCACTTCATGCAGGTCACTTTGGACGGCACGCTAATGCGAATCTCCTGAAATGATTTGTCTTGGCAATCGAATCGCAAGATTTGACCAGCATGAGTCAATATCGCCAACTGGTCACTTTCGGGTATCCAAGCAAGCTGCTTGGGCTGCTGACCTTCCGGCAGGTCGATCTGCACAGGGCCCTGAAGCTGTGCATCCATCAACACAAGCGGCATCGCTTCGCGCACAACGACTGCAAACCTGTCATTGGCTGCCAGCAGTGCCGCTTCGCTGCCTTCGCCGGAAAGCTTGGCTTCAGCTAGTAATCTGAATCGTCCATCGGCCAATTGCATCCGGCTGACGATTCCGGAAGTATAGACGATCAATCCGTCACGTCCTGCAGAAGCTGCAACGGTATTGTCTGTTGTACTAAAGCCAGGAGGCGAAACACGTTGGAAGCTACTCAGATTGACTAAACCTCGCAATAATCCGCCCCCACCGGTTTGAAGCTGAGCGCGGTTGAGATCCAGAGCAAAAAGCCCAAGGCGGCTGATGACGACGATAGAGTCATCCACTAGCATCATCTGAAACATCTGTTCGGGAATCTCCGCGCCCGCCTGAGTGTCCCAGTAAGCCTGACCGACCAACTGCTGGGCATCTGACGATTGCGACGATTGCTGTGTGTTGGTATCCAAATCGACAAAAGTAATGCTGCGAGAGCCCTGATGATTGCGTCCTTCGAATGGGCTTCTTGGCAAGAATGTCTTGCACAAGATTTGATTTCGCTTCTGATCCCAAAGTGGTCCAAAGGTCCGGACGTCCAAGCCTTCGCCACGCAGACTGAATTCTGTTGCGGGCTGCCAAACCTGATGCCCGTCGTTCCAACGGTACATGACTTCCGCTTCATTGACGGCGATGACGTGGTCGCCAATTACTTCAAGCCGCCTTATCTGTGGCCATTGTTCAACACGGGTCTGCATCACATCGTGCATTGTGCCAACCGTAAAGCAGAACACCCAGAAGACGATGGACACCACTACGCTAACGATGGCGTTGCCCCAGACTAGACCCGCTAAAGCGCTGACGGAATAAAAGATGACGTACACAAATAAAAGCAGGCCCGCACAATACAAAAGTCCTGGATTCCATAAGCCAAACCGCCATCCGACGATAAGGTACAGTCCGGTCAAAACGTAAACCAAATTCAAACTGACAAAGATACATCCGCCCGCAAATTTAGAAAGAAAAAGCCAAGTGCGTGAAATCGGTTTGCTCAACATCAGATGCAGCGCACCGGACCGAAACGTATCCGGGATGATAGGACTGGTTACGATAATGGCGACCAAGAGGATCATTACGCCTAGCCCCAGTTGTACGATTAACTGGAGAATCAGTGGCTCGATGTAAGTTTCAATCTGCTTGCGAGTCACCCCTAACGGCACGCCAATCTTGTAGCCAGCATAGCCAACCCAGATCTGCTCGCCGCGCGCCGCGCCCAAGTCAGGAGCCAGCGTGATTTGCAATAGCTCGCTGTTGATCTGCTCTAGATCCTCGCGGCTTCTCTGATCGGGTGATTTTTCAATTAATGATTTTAGTCGCTCGCGTTTGGCCGCAGTGGGAAAATCCGCTTCGCTGTACAGATCACTGACCGTCAGCAATCGATTCAATTCTGCTACCAACTGATGACTGGATAGACTTGTGCCCTTTTCCTTGGCATCACGCCGCACTTTGTCTGCCACTTCTGATTCCAGTCGTTTGGCGACTGCTGCAACGCCTGTCTGAGCCTTGCTATCCAGACCACGAGCCAAACGGCTGACCAGTCGAGCGCGATCAAGGATGTCGTAACTGCTAAACTGAAAATTGCGTTCGATCACCAGTCCAAAAGGAGCCACGGCAGCCAACAGAAAGGTCGACGTAAGAAGCAATGCCCATAAAATCCTGTTGTGGACAGCTTCCCAAAAAGAATCGATCAAAATTCCAAGATAGGGTTTGATCATATTAGGATCGAATCGCAGTTAGAAATATCTCTTCCAGGGACTGCTGCTTGCGTTCCAAGCTACGAATGCTGACCGATTGTTGTCGAAGTCGATCAATCAGTTCATCGACATCGGCTTGTTGCCGACACGATAAAGTCAATCGACATCGGTCGCTGGGTAACCAATGACAAACAACTTCAGACAAGCGCTGTCCGCAAAGATCGATAGCTGCCTGGATTTGCTGAACGGTGCCTGCAAGTTCCAAACAAGTTCTCTGGTCGGCAACGGTGCAGAATCGATCGGTCAATTCGGTCAATGTCCCAACGCCTCGGACGGAACCTGCCGCCAGGATCGCAACTCGATCACAAACCAGTTCCACTTCTTGCAGAATATGGCTATTCAAGAATACCGTCTTGCCTTGAGTCTTCAGGCTGTGAATCAATTGTCGCATCTCTGCCCTGCCCACCGGATCCAAGCCGTCGGTTGGTTCATCCATGATCAACAGTTGCGGATCATGCAGCAGTGCTTGAGCTAAGCACAATCGCTGGCGCATTCCCTTGCTGAACTGTTTGACCAGCTTATTCTCCCAACCATCCAGTCCAACCATCTGTAGCAACTCACCGCCCAGCTCGCGGATCACCTTCCCAGAAACTCCGCTCAGTCGTCCGTAAAACCGCATGGCGCTCCAAGCGGTATGGTGCCTGGGAAACATCATATTCTCAGGCAAGTAGCCGATCATCCTACGAGCTTCTCGACTACCAGCGGGCAACCCCAGCAGACTGGCTGAGCCGCTCGTATTTCGCACGATTCCCAACAAGATCTTGATCAACGTCGTCTTACCAGCACCATTGGGCCCCAAAAGCCCAAACACTTGACCACGTTCCACATGCAGATCGATCCCACGAAGAGCATGAAAATTCCGTCGCCCCCAAAAGCCCAGATAGTGTTTATGCAATTGTTGAACTTCGATTGCAGGCGATGCCATCGATGCAAGACCTAGTCAAATTTCCCGAACTAAACGACAGTGCAGCCCATTGCACTAGCTCAATCATAACAGCTCATGGACAAGTCTGGCAGCCTGAACAACTACCGAGTTCGCAAATACTGAATCAGATCGGCCAGTTGCTGGGGTGAAAGTCTCGATTCGAAACCGTCGGGCATGAGTGATACATGGGAACTCTGCCGATCCTGCACGTCGGCGTGTAACATTTTTCGCGATTGTCCATCGCTACCCACGATCGTGATGGCCTGGTCGTCCTCGGTACTCACAATCCCGCTGTAAACCTCTTCGCTGAACGACAAAACTACCGTTTGTTTGTATTTTTGCTCGACGACTAAACTGGGATCCATGATGGCCGTTACCCACTGATGATTGGTCCAGTGAGCAAGGTTTTCTACCGCCGGACCTATCGCAGGTCGCTCTGGCGTACCGGAGTGGCAGACTGCGCAGTGCATTTGATAAAGTTGCTGACCGGCATCGGATTGACCGTGAGTGTTCGGATTGGGCATTTGCTCCAAATACTCCTCAACGATCGTCTGACGCGGAGAGGGTCGCCCCAACACGGCCACGGCTCGTGACCGAAGATTTCGGTCAAAGTGACCAATCAGCCCTTGCACAACGGCAGGCGGAAGCTGACTGGCTTGAACGACACCGCTTTCCAAGCCGCCTACCAGTGCGTCTCGCCAGGCTGCCCTGGACATCAAAAGACTGGCCGCATTGGACTGCTCTTGGAATCCCAATTGCTCCCAGCGGTCTAAAAGTTCTTTAGCTAATTCATCGGCTGCCACATATCGACCGCGAGCTACGGCCAGGCTACGAGCTTCTGTGCCCTGATCGAGCAGCTCTCGCATTACTTGTAGCTCTTGCTCAACTTCGATCAATTGGCTGCCCAGCAAAAGAGCCAAATGCCATCTTGCTTCTGTTGGAGTTTGTTGGTCGCGAAGAGCCACTAGCGCCTTTTGACTCAGCTCATTATGCCTCTTTTTTGCAGGATCTTCGTTCAAAGCTTCTCGCAGCGAGATTAACAGCAGTACCTGAGCGGGGCTCCATTGTATCTCAGCAGCGGGCGGAAAGTAATTGTCTAACAACTTGGCTCGCTGCGAGTCCGGCAGAAGTTCTATTAAACGACGGACTGTCGAACTATGAACCTGAAGAGATTCGGAGGTATGAGCTTGGTGATCAACATTTTCAAAGATCATTGTCAGTACCGGCAGGGCCATTTGTGGAGTGTCTGCCAGCGTCAACGCTTCGCTGAGCCAGCGATCTGGCTGACCTTGCCGCAAAATCGTCTGCAGACCTGCTTCAGCCGGAAACGACGACCATCGCAACACAGTGAGAACCCAGCGCAAGTCGACATGAGCCCCGAGTCGCTTGGCTGGTATCGCTAGCACGGCAGCCTGTAGACCTGGTTCTGGCGATTCAAATCGGGTTGCCAGCTCCAACACCCACCGCACCAACGGCCCGTGATCGCTTGCCGACAAGACCTGCGCAAGATCGCTTTGTTGCAGCCAGCCTTTTCCTGCCAACACACCTAACAAACTGGCCGTTACGGCAGGAGCAGGTGAATCGGCCAGAATCTTGCGAATATCGATTTGCCATTGATCGGCGCTGCGATCAGGGATCTGTTCCGTGACGATCGCCTGAGTGGCCAAATCTCGCAGTGCTGAATTCTCGCTTTGCAGCAACTCAAGCGGGTCCAACTGAGACCAATTGACCAATTTTCTAGGTTGGTAGTCGTTACGAAACAACCGGTAAATTCTACCCAGTCCTTCACCACCGCGTACGTCGATGCGATCCTGCCAGGCTTCAGGAATCCACTGCGGGTGCTCGATCACTCGGCGGTACATATCCACAACCCAAACGCTACCATCGGGAGAATTAACTGCTCGGACAGGTCGAGACCACGGATCGGTTGATGCGAAAAAGTCATACTGAGCGTCCTCCGGGTGCCGCACCGCAGAATGGACGCTGCCTTGAGGATGCACCTGAATTCGAGCTACCAAATTGTGGACCGGTTCGCAAATCAGCGCGATCTCAGACTGCCGATTTTCTGACTTTAAATCTTCTGATTGCAAATTATCTTTCAGTGCTGATGGGCCAAGCCCTGGCACTCGGACGATCATCGAACCGCAGGCGCTTGTGTATCGATCGCGAGTGTATAAATCATTAAAGCGATCGACTGTACGACTGCGAGGGAATACGGGCGGTGCCACAGGCGGGTTAAGCAGGTGTTGTACGCTGCCGGATGTGAGTGACTTGCCGTGAAGATCGGCTGCCAGAAACACGAACTGAAACATAGGTTCGCTATTGTTGTTGCCGTACCAATTCCCGTATTGGTCTCGACTTGGCACGAATTGAGTGTGTCCTTGGACAAAGACCTCGACTGAACCGGTATCCGGATTCCACGCGACATCATGCCCACGCACTTCGTATGTCTGACCGTTGATGTGGCTGACCAGCTTGCGAGTCCCCTCGCCAACCGCAAAATGCAAGCGACCATCCAAGCTCAGTTCAAATCCACTAGCGCGATGTTGTGGGTTTACCGGGGCAACGCCGCTAATCAGAACTTTTTGCTGATCGGCAATGCCGTCTCCATCGGTATCTCGAGCGAACAAAATATTGGGGGCTGCTATGATCAAAGCACCGTCGCGCCACGGCTGAACACTGGTTGGGTAATCCAGGTTCTCCAGAAAACGCACCGAATGCTCCAGACTTCCATCACCGTCCTGGTCTGAAAGTACACGAATGCACCCACCGGTGGATGCACCGACAGGGTAATCGCTCATTTCCACGACCCAGACACGACCGTCCCAGCCAAATGCCAGATTAACTGGATCTTGTATCAGTGGCTCAGCGCAAACCTGCTGCACTTGGTAGCCTTCGGGAACGACCATCGATTTAAGTGCATCAGCAGCGCTCAGAGGCTCATCTTCGCCACGCTCCTGTTGGCTAATTTCACGCACTCGTGTCAATATGTTCGCCTGGGTCCCTGATTTCCATCGGCCAGGTAGTAGGTAATAGATCATGGAATAGTCGACCTCATAACCACCTTCATCGCGCTGCTGTTGGCTGGCCACATAACCCAAACAGTCATTGGTGTAAGCCGTTACCCATGTCTGACTAGTGGGCATCTCCTTTTCGATCAAGAACTGGTAGTCAACAACGACTTCTGCTCCCATAAAAATCCAATTCAGATTATCGCCAAAGGTCCATACGTGTACCGGCATTGGGCTGGATTCTGGTAGTCGGCCCATTCGCTGGCGCACTTCTTGAAAATGCTGAGCCCAGCGCTGTTGATTGACGTCTTGACTTTCGGATAGCTGAACAAAAGTCTGCTGAGTAGGCTGCTCGGGTTCCAGTCCTACCATGCCAGATTGTATTCGCGTTGGAGCCGGCAGCGCGGTCAAATCTTCAGTCTCTAATACTTGCTTGACCGCATCCACCATCTTGAGAGCGTTCTGCCGAGCCGCGTCGTAGCTGCCACGTGGATCGGGATTAGCATCGCCACCACAACCGATGATTGGTAGAAACACAGCCGAATACAAATTCTCCAGACGACTGGCGGACAAACCCGCCCAGTCACCGCTGATTTTATTGAACTCTGGCCCAAGCGAAGTGCAGTGGCAAGCGTATTGATAGGTGGCGGCCAGCAAGCTTCCATCACCGCGCCTAATGCGAAGCACTCGCACGCGACGATCAACCTGCCCATCCTTCTGCACGCCAAAGTTCTTCCAGCGCCCGTTTTCGATCACGCGGCGCTGGACTGCAAAGTCGGCCTCAGCCATTCCGAATTCGACTCGTACCCCAGATATCTGACTTTGCAGAGCTTGATCGATGGCCGTACAGATCGACTGAACGACCTGCTGTTGGTAGCGCTGGCTGGCAGCAATCTGCTCTTCGGACATCGGCTGCTTAAACAGATTCATCAACCCCGATGGCAGGTGAGGAGCGGTATGAGAATGGGTGCTGCATAAAGCCAATCGCGAGCGAGCGATGCTGTGTTTCTCCTGAAGCCACTTTGCTACCTGGTCAGTCACCTGACCCGTCACAGCGATACTGTCGACTGAAACGACAAGCAAGGGCTGCTGCAAGCTGGCGGCATCGGTATCGTCCAACCAGTGCAGCGCCAAAGCGCGCACATGCAACTGGTCAGCCACTGCGATGTGCGGTTGCTCACGCCCAGCGTAACCGCTCAGCCTGAGCGGTTCCAGTGGAGTGATATCCACTTTGGACACACCGGCCCACCACTGGCCCGCATTCAGTACTCCAACTGAAAACACAAGCCAGCAAAAGCACAGACAGCGACATAAGGAATTGGAAAAAACGGTTTGCATGATTTGATTTGTGAACGGAAGCTGATTTCGGCTCCTATAGTCCCGCTGCAGCAGCTCCAGCCAGGCCGCCGGGCAGTTCGTACAGTTGTTTGATCTGTTGTGGCGTCAGAGCTACGTCAAAGGTAGCCAATTCATCCATCAGACCGATGTAGTGAATGCCCAGTTGGATAGCTACTTTGTCCAATTCCCATGTATAGCGCAGCACTTGGCGGTGTGTCCCCATCGCCTGCCCGTTCAAATACAAACTTGCCTGACCTAGGGCATTGTCCAGGCGATTGGCATCTTGCCAAGTAAAACAAACGTGAGTCCAATGGTCCGACGAAAACGGTGGTGACTTGACTACTACCATTGGTCTCTGGTCCACGGCGATGGCA
Organism: Aureliella sp.; assembly: GCA_044234105.1. Taxonomy (GTDB): domain Bacteria; phylum Planctomycetota; class Planctomycetia; order Pirellulales; family Pirellulaceae; genus Aureliella. Next base: position 11,171 of record JBIIJD010000004.1, read on the forward strand.
TCCCAAGGTATCCGTTTGGGATTCCATGTTTCGAAGTCTGGGAATAGACCCAACCTAAAGTCTCTGGGAAGATCTTTATCGAAGTCAATGAACAGCGCCGATTGATCCCACTGCTTATCCGTCAACAAAACGGGGTCGCAGTAACCAGGACGAAGATCCTTGTTGGGGTCCAGCTTCATCCAAACTGACAAAGTGCCCGACCAGTTTTCGGGTCGGTAGCCAACCGAATCACCCCAATAAAACAGCGACTGGCTGGTCTTCTTCTGAAACGACAGTGCATGACCATAGCGCCCAGCCTTTTCGACGATTTCGACGTGCTTGATTTGGTTCTCTGGAACATACTGCTGACGGTTCAAGTCTTTGGCTGTATGGATGCGCCGATCGCGTCCACCGATGTCGGCCTTCCAACCCTGGTCAAAGGATGCCAGAAACGTTAAATGGCCCTTCCATTCGTTTTCAGAAATTGATTTTGTTATGACCTCTTCGCTACGCTCGGCGGCAGGTTCCTGGGCTTGAACTACCGCAATACCGGAAAGCGCACAAGTGAAAAACAGAAAAGACACCGCTCGTGCGAAGCCCACTCGAAGGTTCAACATGCAACTATACTCCTTTAGTTAGTTCTATTCCGCTAAAAATTTCAGCGACCGTTCACGGAATTAGGCGTCGTTTATCAATAGTTCAGGTTTAAGTTTAAGTTTAGGTTTAGGTTTAGGTTTAGGTTTAGGTTTAAGTTTAGGTTTGAGTTTGAACTTATACTTAAACCTGAACTTAAACCCACTCCAACACCGTCCTTACTCAAACAACTCTAATAATTCCGTGAACGGTTACTAAATTCAGCAAAAGTATTCTATCATCGACCCCTAGTCGTTGCTCAGGATCGTGGCTAGATATGTGGCCGATTTGGATACCTTTAGACACTCAAGTATAGTTACTAGACTATAATGCGGCAGTAGCCCAATTCGGCCGAACAAGCAGGCAACCTCTGAACCTAAATCATCAATCAAACAGGAACGTCAATGTTCGCATTATCGTACTACCATGTCCGCCTAGCTTTTTTAGCTATTTTCTTATTCGCTTACCCAACAGCGCCCACATGGGCCGACGCGCTAAGTCGAATGCAAATTTCCCTCCTGAGAGCCACTCGATCATCCATCAACGAATTACAGGACCAGCGCCAGGAAGTGCCTAGCGCCGATAGAGAGTTCCAAGACTTTCGTGCGCAGATTCATGTGCATACCCATCTGTCGCACGACAGCAATGCAACGATCGAAGAGATCTTGGAAGCAGCTAAGAAATGTAATACACAGATCTTGCTTTTCAGTGATCACCCGGCACCTGAGCATGATTGTTTTGTGGACGGCTATCAAGGATTGCGAGACGGAATTCTGATGGTGCCTGGAGCCGAGCAAGGAGGTTTCTTACTGTTTCCCAAGCGCAGCTATCGCGATGCGGTTTACGAGGGCTCGCAGGGACTTGCCGACTTGGTTCTGAAAGATGACGGTCTGGTGTTTTTGTCTCATCTGGAGGAGCGTTTGGATTGGGAGATTCGCGGGATTACTGGCACTGAAATCTACAACACCCATGCCGATGTCATGTCGGAGCGACGGTTTATGGCGTCGCTACGCAATCCGTTGTTGCTGATGAGCCTTCTGCCCGCACTTCAACAGTATCCGCAGGAACTGTTCGGAGCGATACTAGACTATCCATCTGACTACTTGCAACGCTGGGATCAGTTGTGCCAAACGACTCCGCACACGGGTGTAGCCGCTAACGACTCGCATCACAATCAGGCGATACGTGCGGTGGTTGATGCCGAAGGCAAGTTGGTCATTGAAGACGCACTGGGAAAGCAGGTTGCCACTTTGGATCCAGAAAAGATGGCTTTAATCAAGACGTTGACGGCTAAGCGTAAAGCAGGTGACGTGGTGTTAGAATTGGACCTGGATCCATACGATCGCAGTTTTCGTCACGTCAGCACTCACCTGCTCATGCGTCAGTTGAATCAGACTGAAGTTTGGGAGGCACTCAAATCAGGCCGTGCCTATGTTGGCTTTGAGTGGTTGGCTGATCCCACCGGATTTTGGTTTGAAGCCCAACGAGACAATCAGCGCTGGCAAATGGGTAGTCAAGTTCCCTTCCAATCAGACGCGATGTCTGAGCTAAAATTCAGCTCTGTCGCCCCCCTGCCCTGCCTTTTCAAACTGATCAGAGATGGTCAAGTTGTCGCCGAAGATCGTGGCCGCAGATTTGAATCGGAAGCCGATCAACCCGGCGTCTATCGACTGGAGGCATGGCTACCGATCGCTGGCGAGCTAAAACCGTGGATTCTTTCCAACCCAATCTATGTGCGCGGTAGTTAGACTATGTGCACGTTAGTTCGAGCACAATCGATTGCGCCCATCACGACAAGCGACAGAGTTGTTTGCTAGAATGAACCTAGAGAACACGAATAGGACCAAACCCGCTGGTCGTTGCAGGAAGCTAAAGATATCTGTTTTTCTAACTGAATTTCATGGAATGCGAGAATAACGACATGAGTGATTGGATTGAGGTTGGCAAGAAGGCACCTGCGTTTAGTCTAACGGACGACCAAGGCAACAAAGTCAAGTTGAGTGATCTGAAGGGAAGGCTTGTGGTGCTTTACTTTTACCCTCGCGATGACACGCCTGGCTGTACTCGACAGGCATGTGCTTTCAGGGATTCCCAAAAAGAAATTGTCCAATTGGGTGCGGTAGTTCTAGGTATCAGCACCGATAGCGTCGATTCACATCAACGTTTTCGTGACAAGTATCATCTCAATTTTCCACTCCTTTCCGATCCAGAACATAAAGTATGTGAACTTTATGGTGCTTGGCGTGAAAAGAACATGTACGGCAAGAAATCCATGGGGATTCAGCGCTCAACCTACTTGATCGATGCAGATGGCAAAGTTGCCAAGCTGTGGAAGCGGGTGCAGGTGGACGGGCACGACCAGAGCGTACTTCAGGCAGTTATGGAACTAAAAAGCAGTACCTAGCATTCTACCATCACTGAAATTGGAGTGGCTACTATGCAAAAGCTGGTCTTGATCGTTGGAGCTTCCAGTGGAGTTGGTGCAGCCACTGCGAAGGAACTAGCCAAGCGTGGATATCAGGTGATTGTTTCCGCCCGCAGCCTCGAACCGCTGAAGGCACTGGTTCGAGAGATCGGAAATGATGCTGACTGCTTTGCCTGCGATGCTTCCACTGCTGACGGAATCAGGCAGCTAGCTGATTACATCCGACAAAACCATCGAGTGCCCGATGTGATCGTCAACTGCGCTGGAGTAGGACAGTGGAAACGCATCGAAGAAACCACTCCAGAGGAGGCTCGGCAAATGATTGGGGCTCCCTATTTGGCCGCTTTCAACGCTTCGGGAGCTTTCATGAAAGAGATGATTGCGCGAGGTTCAGGTCTGCTGATTCATGTCAATTCACCGGCTTGCTTCATGCCCATTCCAGCATCGGTTGGCTATTCGTCAGCTAGGTTTGCCTTGCGAGGTCTCCATGAAGCCCTTTGTCAAGATCTGGCTGGAACAGGCGTACGCAGTTGCCATATAGTATTTGGTCGGATCGATAGCGAGTACTTCTTGCACAATCCTGGCGTTCTTGATCGCATGCCTGGGATTGCAGCCACGATACGCACGCTTTCGTCTGGCGAGTGCGGTCGTGTGATCGCACGACTGGTCGAGCGGCCTCGCAAACAGGTGGTCTACCCTTGGATGCTCAGTCTGTTTTATTGGACTCACCTAATTGCACCGGGTGTGACCGCTTGGCTGCTGAGGGTTACATCGCGAAAAACTAGCCAGTGACCGGTGAAAATCTGGTAGATTCTACTATTTTGCGGGCACCGACGAGGATTATCCCTATCGGCAGCTTTGAAATTGAACCTACAGGCCGTAGAATGGCCAGCGTTCGCCAGATAGATGCTACCCTGCTCTACATCAAAAATCTACCAATTCTCCCACCCCGGCCGAAGTTACCACATGGAATACTGGCTGCTGCACGTCGCAAACATACTCTATCTCTGGTCTTATTCGGTCAGAGACATTTTATGGCTGCGTGTCATCACCGTAATTGCCATGTTGTTGCTTGGCGGCTACTACTTTGCCACCAATCAGTTCGCTCCCGTCTGCTGGCAAACAGCTTTCTTGGTGATTAACATCTTTCACATTGGTCTATTGATTTACGAACGTCGCCCGATCCAATTGACAGACCAGGAGCGCAAGCTGCACGAGCAGTGCTTGAAAACTCTGAATCTCAGGCAAGTGCGACGCTTGGTACGGCACTGGGAGTGGCAGAACGGGGAAGCCGGTGCGGTACTACTGGCAGAGGGAGTACCCAACGATGGCCTGCGAATTCTTGTTTCTGGCGAAGCAAACGTGACGGTGGGTGGCCGCCAGATCGCTCGACTTAACTCTTGCCAGTTTTTCGGCGAGATGAGCTTTCTGACTCGCAATGTGACGACGGCTGCGGTCATTGCTACGGCACCCGTTCGATATGCGGTGATACGAGATACATTGCTTCAGGAACTCAGTCGGCGTGATCCCGACTTCGCGACGGCACTCCAGGCGGCGATAGGAACCGATCTAGTCCACAAACTGCTAAAAGAGCGTATCTAAACAATGAGAGCAAGGAATATGACTGTCTATGATCTATGGTTGCCGATCTTGGCTAGTGGATTGGCGACTCACGTATTGAGTACTCTGGCATGGATGATCATGCCACATCACAAACCTGAGTGGCAGAAGCTGCCGGTGGAAGATGAACTGCATAACCTGTTGACCAAACACCAAACACAGGCTGGGCAATTCATTTTTCCGTTTGCTCGTGACACCAAAGAACAAAACTCGCCGGATTACCAGAACAAGGTGGGCAAATGCCGTGGAATGATGGTCTTGTGGGCCACTCCACCCAACATGGGCAAAGCGATAGGCCTGACGCTACTCAGCTTTTTCGTGATTGCCTTTGTCATCGGCTACTTGGCTTCCATCGGGCTACAGCGCGGCGAGGATTTCATGAAGGTACTGCAATTTGTCAGCACAGCCGGATTGCTTGCCCACGTGGCGGCCAATTTTCCGCACGTCTTCTGGTTCCGAAGAAAGATTTCCATGGAAGTCTTGGACGGAGTCATCTATGCGCTGGCCACCGGCCTGATCTTTGCCTTCTTGTGGCCTCGATAGCTTGATGGAAGAGCAACTTAGATCTTAACTAATTCATAAGGCTTGATGCGGAAACAAACATCCCCGTAGCTACCGTCGCCAGACGGTGGTCAAGTAGGAGTACCACCTTCTGGCGACGGTAGCTACGGTGGTAAACCTGCTTGCCAAATATCGATCGAACTCGTGCTCGGTTCAATTACCATCGTACTTGCGCACGATCAGCGAAGCATTGGTTCCGCCAAAGCCGAATGAATTGGACAAGGCCACTAGGATGGAACGTGGCTTGGCCTTGTGTGGCAAAAGATCGATAGCCGTTTGTCGCTCAGGGCGGTCTAGATTCAAAGTGGGTGGTGCCATCTGATCGCGGATCGCTAGGATGCAGAAGATGGCTTCTACCGCTCCGGCGGCCCCCAGTAGATGGCCTGTTGCTGATTTAGTCGAAGACATGGACGCCGTGGCAGCAGCATCGCCCAGCACCCGTTCGACAGCCCCCAGTTCGATCATGTCGGCCATCGTAGATGTGCCATGTGCATTGATGTAATCGATGTCACCAGGCTGAAGACCCGCACTGCGCAACGCGGCCTTCATGCAGCGGTAGGCACCATCGCCATCTTCCGAAGGGGCCGTAATATGGTAGGCGTCGCCTGATAAGCCATACCCCACCACCTCTGCATAGATTCTTGCCCCGCGAGCTCGAGCATGCTCAAGCTCCTCAAGCACAACGATGCCTGCCCCTTCTCCCAGTACAAAACCATCGCGGTCGGCGTCATAAGGCCGTGAAGCACGTTCGGGTTGATCGTTGTAGCTGGTTGAAAGACTCTTGCATGCAGCGAATCCGGCTACGGTCAGACGGCAGAGCGGACTTTCCGTTCCGCCTGCAATCATCACATCGGCATCCCCTAACATGATCAATCGCGCTGCATCACCGATTGCATGAGCACCCGTCGAGCAAGCTGTAACCACAGAATGGTTGGGGCCTTTCAAACCAAATCGTATCGACACGTGACCAGACGCCAAATTGATTAAGCGCCCTGGAATAAAAAACGGGCTAACTCGACGTGGTCCGCGCTCGTGCAAAATCAAAGTGGTCTCAGCGATCCCTTTCAGGCCACCGATACCGGAACCGATCAAAGTTCCAGCACGATAGCGATCCTCCTCTGTCTGCGGTGACCAACCGGAATCGCTAACCGCTTGCTGCGCTGCAGCCACAGCATAGATAATAAAGTCATCAACCTTGCGCTGTTCCTTTGGCTCCATCCATTGATCCGGATTGAAGGTTGCATTCTGTCCGTCACCACGAGGAACTTGGCAGGCTATTTGAGCAGGTAGATCCTCCACTTCAAAACTCGTAATCCGCTGCGCCGAACTGCGGCCAGCCAAAACGGCTCGCCAACTGGCCTCGACTCCACAAGCCATCGGCGAGACCATCCCTAATCCTGTAACTACCACCCTGCGCATCAAACACTCCCTAGTTGAAATCTCTCTATGTGCCTAATAGCTAGCAAATCTAAAACGGGACAAGACCCATGGAGACAGATTCTCATCCGTATCACCTGCTGCTCAATGTATGCTCTTTTAGGCTGAAAGTCAGCCCCATTCTGGACTCAAAAGACCTGCATCCCGCAGGATAATGGGCATGGCCCAGGGTACTCGCATCATTGGTTTTTTCCTTTAAAAACCTGGTTGAATGCGGCAAATTGAATCGGACGATAGCCCATTGGTCTGGTGTTGTTTATGATACTGCCAGGTCGAAAATCCACTTGGCTGCACGGGTGGCAAGCCGCCGCTTGGAATTTACTACCAAAACTTGGGTATCCCATGAGCGAACCAGATCATCAAAGCTTGTTTCAACTGCCTGAGCTTGCGGGCCTTTGCCCGGTTTTACAGGCGACCGAGTCCAAGGACTGGAGTGCCCAAGAAAGCGTCCGTCGCTGGAAGAGGGTTCATTACTGCCTGAAGCAGATCGGCCAAGCTTTGGTAGCTCGTATCACTTCGCAGCCGATCTACGAACTGAAATTGCTGTTTAGCCATCATGCCTATCTTTTGTCGGAGCAAGTTACAACGATCCGAACTCGCGTGAGCGAAATGCGAGAGCCACCGCTAGGCCTGGACAAAGTGCCACACCCAGGCATGCAACGCCTGATGGAGGATCTGGCAGGCATGAACGACCTGTCCGCATTTTTACACGCCTGTTACCAGTGCGTTTTGCCTGAAGCACTTGTCGCTTGCCAAGGTATTCAATCCGCAGCTCATCCGGTAGCTGACGCGCCTAGTGTACGAGCTGCTAAGTTAATTGCCTTTGAACTCCAGGAACTAATCCAGACCGGTCAGGCAGCGTGTCAGGCGATCGATCAAGCCATCAAATTGCAAGCAGGCGAAACTTCACCGGACATAATCTGTCAGAATGTCAATCTTCCCTCCTGGCTAGCTCACCTACAGCAGTGCTTACAAAGCGCTGGCGGACTGGACGGCACCAATCGGCTGGATGATCAGCCTGCGACAGTACCCGATGCGTATCCCAATGATCTTCCATTCACCTATAGCGGTCTGCCAAAACGAGATAGCCGATTTCGAGATTCTTACAATGCGGGCGTAAATGCCGAAGCGTTTTTGTACGACCAGCGCTTCAGCCCGCAGGATAAGACTTTGATGATGTACTACAAGCGCATTCGGGAGATCGATGTGCCCGAGACGATGGCCAGCATCTTAGTGGAACTGCGAGACCAAAAGCCATGGGAATTCCATCGTGAGATGATGCGACAGTTATGGGATGAAGCTCGACATGCCATGATGGGTCAAATCGGTTTTGCCTCGCTTGGCATCGACTGGACACAGATTCCTATCAATTTCACCTGGTCGCTGAATCTGAATACGCAACTTGACGCCGCCCAACGTCACGGGGTTCTGTTTTTTATTGAACAAGGCTTGATGACCCGCAAGGGCAAGCGATATGAATGGGAGGTATCTCTTGAAAGCCAGGACGCTCTAGCCGCTTTATTTCAAGACTTTGACTGGGCCGACGAAGTTCTGCATGCTCAGATAGGCAGACGCTGGTATGTCCCACAGTTTGCTTCGCTTCAGGAGGCTCTCTGCTTTGGCGATCAAGCTTGGAGTACTGTCATGAGCCACTGGCTAGAGTATCAACAACAGCAGTTGACTTCACATCGCAACTGGTGGCCTGATTTGTATCGCCTGGCATGCCAAAAATGGAATAAACAGCCAGACCCGGCCGCTCTAGCCTTCGATACTAGTTATCAGGCTAGCCGCGCTGACCTAAAAGGCATCGGACCGCCTGCCGAGTAGGAAGACAAGTAACCGTTCACGCACAGTGGTGGAGTTTCCTTTCTTGGGAAAGTGTATTTGAATTATGACGCGATTGCCACTGGCTTGTTTGTACAACACGCTTCTTGTTAGTATCGCAGTTTGCATACCACTAGCCGGCGACTTGTTCGCGCAGCAGGATTCGACTAGATCGGGTTTTGACGAGCAGCGTATTTCAGAACTGGCTGGCAATGCTCAAGTGGCTGAAATACTCAGAAATCGACCAGGGCGAGGTGTCATGGCCGACGACTCGAACCCCACAGCACCTCACGATGCGCTGGCTACCTTTCGCCTTTCTGAGGATTTGAGCATCGAACTGGTAGCCAGCGAACCGGAAATCTCTCAACCTCTATTTCTCAGTTGGGATTCGGCCGGCAGAATGTGGGTGGTTCAGTATCGTCAGTACCAGTACCCGGCCGGCCTGAAGGTCGTCCGGTTTGACCAACACTTGCGCGCGGTCTACGATCGGCAACCCCCACCGCCACCCGATCACGTGCCAGGAGCGGATATCATCACCGTTTTCGAAGACACCGACGGCGACGGAAGCTACGATCAACACCGCAATGTCATTGAAGGTCTGAACATAGCCACTTCAGTTGCCGTTGGTCGGGGAGGCATCTGGGTTCTGAATCCCCCTTACCTTCTGTTCTACCCGGACGCAGACCAAGATACGTTGCCCGACGCCGACCCCGAAGTGCATCTGTCGGGCTTTGGGCTTCAAGATACGCATTCAGTAGCCAATAGTCTCCTCTGGGGACCGGACGGTTGGTTGTATGGAGCCAATGGCAGTACGACTTCCGGCCGCGTGGCTTCGGCAGCAACTTCGGCTGTTGAATTTGAAGGCCAGTGCATTTGGCGCTATCACCCAGCGACTCGTCACTTCGAAATCTATGCTGAGGGAGGAGGCAACACGTTCAGTCTAGATATCGACGCTGGCGGAAGAGTTTTCTCTGGGACCAATGGAGGTGGAACGCGAGGTTGGTATTATCCTCAGGGCAGCTATTCGCAAAAGAATTGGGGCAAACATGGCCCGCTTACCAATCCTTATGCCTTTGGATTCTTAGATCCTATGAAGCTGTCAGGTGATCAGCGTAGATTTCCGCAAGCCTTTTTGATCTATGAAGGTGGGCTACTTGGCAAGCGATATGAAGGCTGTGTGATCGCGCCCAATTCGATGCACAATTTAGTTTGGCTCAGTCGGCGTGAACCTGACGGTTCGACTTTCCAAACTACAGATCAGCCGAACTTGCTTGAGAGTGCTGATCGATGGTTCCGCCCGGTCTATGCAGGCGTGGGGCCGGATGGCGCTGTTTATTTGGCCGACTGGTATGATACTCGCCTGAGCCACGTTAGTCCGATGGATGACTGGCATAAATCAAGTGGTCGCATCTACCGCGTCGCGCCTGGCATCCACGATTCTACCAATTCCCCGTCCGAAACAAATCATTCCGCATACCGATTGTCGCTACTGCCCGTTCAAAATCTACTTTCGATGGACGATTCGCAGCTTTTGGATTGCTTGTCGCATCCCAACAAATGGACTCGTCAGCGAGCGGCCATGGAAATCGGCTGGCGCAATCGGCTGACTTTAGCTCCACAATTGATTCGCGTGATTGACCAGCAAAGTAGCCTGGAAGCGCTTTGGGCGCTCAATGGCTTGGGACAGTTGACCAGCCAACTTGCAACCAAGTGGTGTAGTCATCCGTCGCCCGACATTCGCCGCTGGGTAGTTCGCTTATTAGGCGATCGCCGAGAGTCTCTGACTTCATTAATTGACATGCCAGAAAACGAGCCAGATGCCCAGGTGCGCAGTCAACTTGCGGCCACCGCAAAACGTATTGATGCGTCCACCGCTTTGCCACTAATTGGCAAGCTGTTGCTTCATCCGGAGGATGCAACCGATCCGCATATCCCGCTCATGATCTGGTGGGCACTGGAGGCTCATGCGGACGAATTTGAATCCGTGCTGCAATTGTTGACTCAGGCAGATTTATGGCAATCTTCGATCATGACCGACTTCCTGGCCGAACGACTCACTCAGCGTTACGCCAGCCAAAGCTCGTCACAGGGGCTTGAACGTTGCAGCCGTTTACTCGACTTACCCTTGCAGCCGTCACAGCGCAGTAAGCTGATCTTGGGTATCAACAAAGCGTTTCAAGGAAGAACTCTGCCCGTGCGACTGCCTGAAAATGTCAGAAGGGCCATCGACGAATATCGACAGTCATTAGGTCAATCGGGCAGCCTTCTGGCCGCTCGACAGGGCGACACACAAGCTCTAACGCAGTTGTACCAGTGGTTGCAAGATGATTCTCAGGACATGAGCGTTCGTTTGGAGTGTGCGGAAATACTTGGCCAACGCGGCTACTCGGATGCGGTCGATACCCTGCTTCGGTTGGCAACAGGGCAGTACACTCAAGAACCAGCGCTTCAACGAGTAGCCCTGCAATCGCTGATTCATTTTGATGGGCAGCACATCGGCTCGGTGCTTGTGCGCCACTTTGATTCGACCATTTCCGCCGAGCACGATCTGCGTGACACGGCCTGCCGCACTTTATCGGCACGAAAGCCTTGGGCACTATCGCTGCTGCAAGAGATCGATCAATGGCGAATTCGCAAGCAAGATATTCCCCCTGATGTTATAAGCCAATTACGACTGCACTCCGACCCTCAAGTCGCATCGCTTGTCGATCAGATTTTCGGACAATCGACTGCGATCAGTGAACCTGAACAGTTGGTCGAGATGGAGCGACTGACGGAACTACTACAGCCGCTGCTGCCATCGGCTCGACATCCCTCCACACCTGTGGATGTGTCGTTCTCCCCAGGAGCGTCCGATAACTCTAACGAAATCCCATTCAAATCATCTGGCACCCAAGGGAATTCAACCTTGAACCCCGAAGGCCAGCTACTGTACATGCAGCGATGTGGCAAATGCCATCAACTATTCGGAGCGGGTGAGCGAATCGGACCACCACTGGATAACTATGACCGACAGAATCTCAAATTCTGGCTGACCGCCATTGTTGCCCCCAGCGCAGAAATTCGCGAAGGATTTCAGTCTTACTCGTTGGTGACTGACGATGGACGAGTTCTAACGGGCATGATCGCCGCACAAGATTTGAAATCAACTACCCTGCAGACTGCTGATCAGCAGTTGATCACAGTAGCCAAGGAGAACATCCTGGAATTACAAGCGATGCAGGTCTCGTTGATGCCTCAGGGAACACTCTCCGATTTGAATGATCAGCAAATACGGATGCTGTTTCAATATCTCAGCAGCCCTGCACCTTAATAAGCTCAGTTCCAGGCAATCACAACGAAACATCCTAAAAAGACCACTGTAGCACTAGCATTAGATCACAAACGCTAACATCCTTAGCGATCGTACAGGTTCTAACTTTCTTTCTAGGCCAGTTCAGTCGCAGCGGTCGATCTGCAATCAAGGATTCGTAGTTGTTCGCAGACAGGAACTGGCGTTGTTCACCTATAGAAAACTCTTTTGCTACTTTGGGATTGCTGTCATTGTTCTGCTGCACAGCCGATCATCCCAAGCCGAAATGATGGCATTGTTGGATGATGGCCCAACAAGCCTGCAAGCTCGACTGTCCTTGATCGATGCTGCCGAGAGCGAAATTATGCTGGCCTACTGGGGTATCGACTCCAGCGAAGCCCCCAGGCAGATCATCAGTCAACTTTGCCAACGGGCTCGCAGCGGCGTGACGGTTCGAATTCTAGCCGATGGATTTGGTACTCGATTCGCCGAAGATTTGGCTGCTCAAATGGCAACAGCCGGAGTACAAGTTCGAATTTACCATCCTCTTTTATCGGGACGACCTGAGTGGCTCAATTGTCGGCTACACTCCAAGCTGATGGTGGTTGACCGCAAAGCAATGGTAATTGGTAGCCGCAATTTGGGCGACGACTACCTTCGTCAAACGGACCCGTCTTTTGTCGACTGCGATGCCTTAGTGTTAGGCCCCATCTGCGATCAGGCTGCTGAATATATCGAAAGGCTTTGGATCAGCTCAGACGTGGTCGCGTTGGATCAATGCCACCCTATCGCCATGAACGGCCCCAATACTTACAGTCGCTGGACTTTGGCTTTGCTTAGCACTCCAGTCGAGGCGGTCAAGTGGCTGACGGGCACAACTGAAACCGATTCGACTTCAGTATATCCCAACGCACCCGCCATCGAACCAACGGAGTATCGAACCGTCAGTTTTCAAACTGCGCTCGGGCTGTCAGGTGAATTGGAATGGCAACAGAGACTAACCCATTTGAACGTAACCTGGCACGCGACTTCATCCAATCAAATCACTTTACTATACGACCAACCGCCGGTCAAAGCATCCACTGCGATGGCGCAGCGACTGATCCAAATGATTGATTGTGCTACGCAGTCTGTGGTGATTGAAAGCCCCTATCCGGCGTTTTCGGATGCCTTCAGCGCTGCCTTGCAACGCGCTGCTGCCAGAGGAGTTGCCGTCCATTTGGTCACCAACTCGCTTGCTAGCACCAATCACCCGGTGGTCTATGCCGCCTATCAAAACCAGAAGAACGTTCTGCTGAACAGTGGCGTCAAAATCTACGAATTTATCGGGACTCAGCATCTGCATGCCAAAAATTTGGTGATTGATCAAAGAATTGCCATGCTGGGCAGCTACAATTTCAACCAACGTTCGGAGATGAGTGACTTGGAATTTTGCATTGTCACTGAAGACCCGGGAGCAGCCGCAGCTCTCTTACAGTCAATCGCAAAGCGAGGAGCTTCTACGCAATCGGTCACCGCAACTTTCATCGCCGCGCCTCTGAATTCAGGGACACTTCTTCGGCGAGTGACCACGCGAGCGGCCCAAATTGTTGCACCTCTGATTCGCCCCTTACTGTAGCAAAATCTATTGACAACCTTAAGTAATCGTTCACGCAGGTTTGTAGGGTGGGACAAGAGGGGCCGATGAAAATGGGTATTCAACTTCGCAGTTTGTCGTTTTTCAACAATCGCATTTCCTTAACAAACCCTTCGCCCCGCGCCGGCCCACCATGGGGCGTGAACGGTTACGATTTTTACTGCAGTTTTCTAAAAGACGCTTCAATAAGCCGCATGCTGTTTCTTCGTAACTAGCCCAGGGAATTGTGTTGAGCGATTGTTTGTAGACTATCCTGTAATTAGGTTATAGGTGATCCATCTACAATTCTGACTTCTCGCGCGAGGAAGCCATGACACAGCCGCATCCCCCAATTCCAAACCCATTTGCGGGCGTAGAGTTTGAGAGTCACTCCCCGCAGGCGATTCAACAAGACATCTTGAGCCACCTGAATTTTGCTTTAGCACGATTTCCGGCTGTAGCCACCAGCAACGATTGGTATTTGGCAGCAGCCCAGGCCATTCGTGACCGAGTAGTCCGACGGTTCTTGGCTACTTCAGATTCCTATCGACAACTCAAAAGTCGAACCGTGTGCTTTCTTTCAGCCGAGTACCTGCCGGGACCCCATTTACCGCTAATGGTACTGAATTTGGACCTACATGATGCTTTCTGTGAGGCTCTTCAAAGTCTTGGTCTGAACTGTCACCAAGTCTACGACATGGAGGAGGAGCCTGGGCTGGGCAATGGAGGCCTAGGAAGACTTGCCGCGTGTTACATGGAATCACTGGCTACGCTTCAGATCCCAACCATCGGCTACGGCATTCGCTACGAGTTTGGAATTTTTGACCAGTCCATTCGCGACGGTTGGCAAGTTGAACAGACTGACAAATGGCTGAGACTTGGAAATCCCTGGGAATTTCCACATCCAGAAATCTGTCACGAAGTTAAGCTTGGAGGTCGAACTGAAAGTTATCACGATCAACAAGGCCATTATCGCGTACGCTGGATCCCTGAAAGGGTTGTCAAGGGCATTGCCTGTGACACGCCTATTCTTGGTTATCACGTCAATACGGTTAACCTCTTGCGACTATGGAAGGCGGAAGCGATTGAGTCCTTTGACTTTGCAGCTTTTGATACCGGCGACTATTACGGTGCGGTGCAGCAGAAGGTGCAGTCGGAGACGATCTCCAAGGTACTCTATCCCAACGATGATCGGCTGGCGGGAAAATTGCTCAGACTGGCTCAGCAAGCGTTCTTTGTTTCCTGCTCGCTGCAAGACATGATCCGCATCTTGCGGCAGTGCGGCGATCCGCTAGAGAAATTTCCAGAAAAGTACGCTGTTCAACTAAATGATACCCATCCAGCTTTGGCGATTCCTGAATTGATGCGTCTGTTGGTGGATGAACATTTTCTGGACTGGGAAAGCGCCTGGAGCATAACACAGCGATCATTTGGTTATACCAACCATACCTTGCTGCCTGAAGCGCTTGAGACTTGGCCGGTCGCCCTACTGGCTCAGTTATTGCCTAGACACCTTGAGATCATTTACGAAATCAACCGACGTTTTCTGGATGAAGTACGATTGCGCTACCCAGGCGACCAACAACGACTGCAGCAACTATCGTTGTTTTCCGAGGGCACAGAAAGCCGAGTCCGTATGGCCCATTTGGCCTGCGTTGGCAGCTTTAGCATTAACGGCGTAGCCGAATTGCATTCGCAGCTCCTGGTTGACCGGACCTTGCAACCCTTTTATCAGTTATGGCCCCAGAAGTTCGGAAATGTCACCAACGGAGTGTCACCTAGGCGTTTTTTGGCGCTGGCCAATCCTGAGTTGTCAAAACTGCTAACCGAAGTTGTCGGTGAAAAGTGGATGACGGAGCTAAGCAGCTTGCGCTGCCTGGAAAGGCTGGCAGATGATGCCGCATTTCAGCAGAGATGGCAAAATATTAAGCGAACCAATAAGCGGCAACTGGCACAGATCATTCGCAATCGAACAGGCGTCATCGTAGATCCGGACAGTCTATTTGATGTTCAGGTCAAACGACTGCATGAGTACAAACGCCAGCATCTGAATGTGCTAAGCGTCATCTGCGCATACATGCGATTGAAACGCAATCCTAACCTGTCAATCCCTCCAAGAACGGTCCTATTCGCCGGAAAAGCTGCTCCCGGATATTACATGGCGAAACTGATGATCAAGCTGATTAACTCAGTTGCCGACACGATCAATCGAGATCCTGATGTGGCCGACCGTCTGCGCATCGTATTCTTTCCAGACTACAACGTGAAGAACGGACAATTGATTTATCCGGCGGCCGATTTGTCCGAGCAGATCTCGTTGGCTGGCATGGAAGCATCTGGGACTGGAAACATGAAACTGGCCATGAATGGTGCTTTGACAATCGGAACTCTGGACGGTGCTAATGTTGAAATACGCGATGAGGTGGGTGCTGAAAATTTCTTTCTATTTGGCTTAACCGCTGCTGAAGTACAGGCGGTTAAGTCCAGTGGCTACTCGCCCGACAGATACTACCAGACCGATGCCCAGTTGCGTGAAGCGATCGACTTGATTTCAAGTGGATTTTTTACTCACGGAGATCGGCAGTGTTTGCGACCGTTAGTTGATAACTTGCTGTATCACGATCCCTTTTTGGTGATGGCCGATTTTGCTGCGTACGACCAGTGCCAACAGCGTGTCGATCAAATCTATCAGCAGCCTGACCATTGGACTCGAATGTCAATTCTTAATACGGCTAGAATGGGCAAGTTTTCATCGGATCGTTCCATTAAGGAATATTGCCAAAATATCTGGAAAGTTTCTCCACAGCCGATTCAGCTTGGATAGTCGAGCCAATTTCTGTGCTGATTTGAGCTATCCCGCCAGATCTTTTCCACAGGCTAGTTCACACTCTGTGCCGATAAATGAGCTGTGCATAGTTTTGAATGAAGTAATGCTTGCTATTTTTGGCAAGTTTGCAATCAGGCCGTGAATGGTTCGATTTGATTTTTCTCCTGAGTTAGGTATGAATCGAAGCCTCTTTTATCTTGGAATTGTCCCTGCGCTGTGCTTGTCAAACGATTTGTTTGGCCAGGTGCCGGTCGGTCAGTTCGTACAGGAGGCTGCCGTCGTGCAACAGGAGATGTTGCCAAACATTTCCTCTGACTTGCCCAGCACCGAACAAACTACACAACCACTGCCGTCTCCTTCACAGTCTGCAACTGGGCTATCAGAGCCGGTACCGCCTCCTTCGCTTCCGCAGGACAACACCCTGGACACGGGGCTGAGCAATCAAGACTCAAGGGCCGAGAAGCTGTCATTAGCGGATGTGATTGCCAGCGTTTACCGCTATTTCCCAATAATTGAACAGGCTCGATTGGAAGCCGGAGTGGCTGGCGGCATGGCCACCAGTGCGATGGGGGCTTATGACACTCGGCTACAAGCTCAGTCTTTGTCAGAGCCCACAGGCTTCTATAGAAATTACCGACATGGGATAGGTGTCTACCGTCAGACTTGGTGGGGCGGCTACGTGTCGGCCGGATATCGCATTGGACGTGGCGAGTATCAACCTTGGTATTTGGAACGAGAGACGCAGCGGGGCGGCGAGTTCAGCCTGGGGTTTGGCTTGCCGTTGTTGCAAGGACGCGCAATCGATCCTCAACGAGTCGCCGTGTTTCAGGCCGGGCTGGCTCAGCGGGCCGTTGGACCACAGGTACAGACCCAATTGCTGAACAGCAGTCGCGAGGCGGCGCTACTTTACTGGGAATGGGTTGCTGCCGGAGCAAGGTTAGTTGCTCAAGAGGAACTGGTCGAACTGGCACAAGACCGCCAGCAGCAATTTGAACAGGGTGCCGAAGCAGGTAAGTTCGCTCAAATTGATGTAGTCTTCAATCGACAATTGTTAGCCGAAAGAACCAGCAAGAAAATCGAAGCAGAACAGAAATATCGTGAAGCTGCTTTCAAATTGTCGCTCTTCTTGCGAGATCTTACCGGAGTGGCGCTGATACCAGACGACGCCTGGTTGCCGCTACACTTCCCTGTCATCGAAAATTTACCGCCAGCCGATTTTGCTCAGGACTATCAGGCCGCATTGTCACGACGTCCAGAATTAGCCGTGCTTGCCATCGAAGCACAGCACGTCCGTTTAGACCGACAGTTAGCAAATAACCAAATTCTGCCAAATTTGGATTTACTAGCCGAAGCGGCACAAGATGTCGGACAACCAGCTTCAAGCAAAAACGACAAGGGACAATTGGAACTGGTTCTGGGCGTGCGAGGTGATCTGCCCATTCAGCGACGCGGGGCGTTAGGTAAGGTCCAGCAAACCGGAGCAAAACTTGCTCAAATCGAACAGAAAACGACTCTCCAACGCGACAAAATTGCCATCGAACTTCGCACGGCACACAACGCCTTGGATTTGACCACGAGTCGACTGACGCAGGTAACAGACGCTTTGGAAGCTGCCTTCGACTCACTGACGGGCTATCGCTACGCGTTTCAAATGGGGTATGCCGACTTGCTTTACTTGAACATCCTGGAAACGAAAGCTGCAGAAGTGGAGATCTTGGTGGTCGATGCTCAGCGCGACTGGTTTGTTAGTTTAGCCAACATGCAGGCCGCCCTGGGACTGGACCCATTAGAGCAGTCGCTCAATATCGCGAATCTGCCTGAATCTAAGCGTTTAGGGCCAGGCGATATGCCGAAAGCTGAGCAACCTGCCCCAAAGAACTTTCAAGAAGACTGGCAAAAGCGGAACGATGTGAAGTAAAGCGTCAGGGGGAAAGAGCAGCCATTTATTTGCGTTTAACCAAGTTTAGCAAATCTCCAATGTTCCTGTGAGACTCGATCGGATGCCGTAGCGGTCGATCGAGAACAACTCGGTATTCGTTTCTACGGCCAATTTTATGTTTTTCCAAATAACCGTCCTCTTCCAATTCGCTAATAATCCGTTGTACGGCTCGTTCCGTAATCCCCACTTCTACCGCGACCTGTCTGAGTACAAGATCCCGCCGAGTGTGCAGAAGCGCAAGGACATGTGTATGGTTGGTTAGAAATGTCCACTTGGTAGTTGAGGCTGGCAATGGCTTCTTCGGCATCATTGATCCCGTGTAAAAGTTCCTTCGAGTGCCCCTGCTTCATGCCTTAAGGGGCTTGATAATCACGAAAACTGTTTCATGAAAGCATTATAGCCTAATCCTTCCGACTCTGCATTGACGAATATTGTAACACGAAATATATTTCACTATTCGTAATTTATTAATAGTAGATTCTGCAAAAAGATTAGAGATACCTTACTGGAGTGCATCCTTGGGTGAGCCAGACTTAAAAACCTCCCACGCGACAACGAACCACCCGCCGCCGCTTCGCCGATTCGTCAGGATGCTGCTGCTGGAACGTAAGGATTTGGCCGCAATAGTGGTCTTCTCCTTGGTCGCCAGCATCCTAAGCTTGGTTTCTCCGTTAGCTGTCGAGGCACTGGTCAACGTAGTCAGTTGGGGTATTTATTTGCAGCCATTGATCATTTTGGCCATGGTTTTGCTGGTATCACTTTCTTTCCAGGCCATCCTGAGTGTTCTGCAAGCCTTAGTCGTTGAGGTGGTCCAGCGCCGTCAGTTTGTTCGCATTGTGGGTGATTTAGCCCATCGCTTTCCGCAGGTCGCGCGATCGCAACTGGTGGGCATCTACCCCAGGGAATTGGCCAATCGCTTATTTGATATCATGACGATTCAAAAGGCCACTGCTGTGCTTCTATTGGATGGTATTTCGATCATCCTGATCAGTCTGATAGGGCTTTGCTTACTCGGTTTCTATCATCCGTTTCTATTGGGATTTGACGTCATTCTCATCACTCTGATGACTCTGGTGACATGGGGACTGGGATGGGGTGGCGTGCGGACTTCGATTCAAGAATCTGCGACCAAATATCGTACGGTTCACTGGTTACAAGACGTACTGGATACGCCTTCGGCATTTCAGATCAACGGAGGACGCGCGCTGGCCATTTCTAGGTCGAGCCTGTTGGCAGCCGATTACGTGCGTGCGAGAAAAAATCACTTTCGCGTCTACATTCGACAAATCGCTTTTGCGGCCGGCGTGAACGCTTTTGCTCTGACCGCGCTGCTGGGACTAGGTGGTTGGCTAGTGATTCATGGTGAACTAACTTTAGGGCAATTGGTTGCCAGTGAACTTGTGGTAACCATGGTTTTGGCCGCATTCACCAAGGCGGGAAAATCGATTGAGAAATTCTATGACCTCATGGCGGGCATGGACAAGATTGGACATTTGCTGGATCTACAAACAACTCAAGAGCATCCGAATCCCAAGTTATATTCGGAACCGGTGGAGGTGGAGTGGACAAGGATGGTCACTCACTACGGCACTCAACAAATGACTTTGGAACCATGCCGAATTCCTGCTGGCTCCATGTTGGCTATTGTGACACACCAGTACAGTTCGTTGGTCATGAAGGTACTGACAGGCACTCTGACACCGGACAGTGGGAAAGTATCGATTCAGGGCGTCGAGCTGGAGCGGCAGGCTGTCGGCTGTCAGCAAGGTCGCTTGATGGGTTATGCAGCTCCAGCCAAGATATTTGCTGGTACAATTCTAGATAACATTGCCCTGCAGCGAGAGGGCATCGACGAAAATCGATGTCGCGAAGTGTTAGAGCAAGTCGGTTTATGGAAACAACTCGCCAATCTGCCACAAGGTCTACTGACAAGTCTACAAACCGGTGGATTTCCTTTAACAAAACTGCAATGTCACCAACTGATGATTGCACAAGCAGTGGCGGCTGGGCCCAGATTGTTGTTGATTGAAGACCTTATGGATCACTTGTCGCCTGCCGACCAAGAGGAACTGATGGGCTTTTTGAAATCACAAAAGGCAACTTGTACCATCATTCTGACAACCGGCAGCGCCTCGATTGCCAATCGTTGTGACGATCAGATACACTTGGAGGCTTGAACCGGTGCTACCCTTTTCAGCGAAAAGCTTGCAAGATTTTCCGGCATACGACTTAGTCAAAAGCAGTCGTTGGATTCGCACAGCAGGGCGAATCACCCTACTTGCACTAGCGCTTTCTACCATCGGTTTGTTTTTCGTTCCCTGGCAACAGACTTCAGCCGGCACAGGGCAAGTTTTTGCTAAGAACCCTCAACAGCGGGCACAGATCTTCAAGAGCCCCGTTCAAGGCATCGTGAAATGGGTGCGACCAGACCTACGCGAAGGGTCGTCGGTTGAACAAGGAGAAGTCTTGATCGAACTAGAGCCTACCGCCGCAGGTGAGGCACAGCTACTGGAGTCACAGATCGAAGCTGTCAAATTGAAACTTGCGACTGAAGAACAGGGTCTCAGTTTTGCCATGGAACAGGTTAAGCTGCAGAGATCCGGTGGTGCGATGTTATCTGAATCACTGGATAGAGAGCGTACCTCAGCTTTTGCCAAATGGGAACAATCGCAACGTGAACTGGAGGCCCTTGAGTCGGATTTGGTCAACTACAGCAACAAACGTTCGATTGCAGAAAAGGTTTACCAAAAGGGGATCATTTCTCAGGAAGAACTTGTGGGCAAGCAGCAAGACGAGAAAACTCAACAGCGAAAAGTAGAAAAGGCCAAGAAAGCCGTAGAAGAGGCTCATGCCAATTACTTAGCGAAGCTGAAAGCACTCGAGTCTGAGCAGCAGGATATAGAGATCAAGAATCGAGAAGCAGAGAATAAAAAGCTTAACTATGAAGTTAAGCTACAGTCTTTGAAACAAGATCTCGCCAATCTTGAGGTCAAACGCCAAGAACTGCTGCGACTAAAAATTATTGCGCCGCGAAGTGGATTTATCCAACAATGGTTCGGGCGTGAGGGCAGCGATGCTATCAAGGAGGGCGAACCGCTGTTTGTCATTGTGCCACACACTTCAGATATGGCCGTCGAACTGTTGGTCAGTGGCAACGATATGCCGCTAGTTCAAGTGGGGGCACCTGTCAGACTGCAGTTTGAAGGCTGGCCAGCGGTGCAGTTCGTAGGTTGGCCATCAGTCGCAATCGGTACCTTCGGTGGTACGGTCAATCGGCTATTCCCAACCGATGATGGAAACGGCAACTTCCGTGTACTGGTTGTTCCCGATAATCACCTATCGCACGATCAAGGATGGCCCGAGTCCAAATTTTTGAGACAAGGAGTACGCGTTAACGGTTGGATCTTGCTAAATGAAGTACCACTTGGATATGAGATCTGGCGTCGCATTAATGGCTTCCCGCCATCCTTGCCTGACAAAGATAGTGTCGATAAAAAGTCGAAATCAATCCTACCGAAACTGTAATACCGTGAAGGTTACCGATTGCCCCATCCTGAATCAAGTGTTGTTGGCATCTACCGAATTGTGTGATCCGCAGTGTACCTGCGTCCAATTGCGAGAAGCAAGCGATGGATTAAAGTTATCCCGGTTAGCACCTCGCCTTGTCAGCGGTTTGAACCGAGAGGGCTTCGCCACCGTAGACCGACGAAATGCCAACTGACCGCACGGGTCTAACCACCAACTTCTGGCTCGACGTTGGCAGGAAAATCCTGCTGCCGACATCAGGCGAGAAAGCTCATGACGACCACGATGCGGCCCAACGTCTAGCAGTGCCCAACCATCAAAAGCCAGCACGCGAGACAATTCAGCGACCAAAGATTGGACACATTCGCTGCTCAGGTGATGTCCAATAATTCCACTGGCGTTAACCAAGGTAATCGACCCATCAGCGATAGGTTGCCCCTGAGCATCCTGCCAAGTTTGGTCGATCTGCTGCCGTCGGAAGTTGACTTTTGCCGTTTGCCCGCTGGAGTGTGAGTATGTTCGCAAGCTGGCTCTGGATAGCGCAGTCTCGCACAGATCGTATCCTAAGAAATGGCTGTTTGCAGGGCTATACCAAGCCAGTACTTCGGTCGATACACCCTGGCCACAGCCCAAGTCGATGACAGACCATGGTCCCTGATCCTGAATTCGAGTGACCAATCGTGGGATGATCCGCCAGTTTGCCCACTCTTGGCAAGCATTGATCGCAGCGAACTCGTCGTCGCTCATTCTGGCGTACGCCCTAGAACAGACATTGGGATTGTCTGCGCGAAAGTTCATACCCTGCTTCTTGAGCCTCCACTCGGTCAGCACTCTTTGTTGCACAAGCTGCGGCAAACGCCGCCACGAACCACGTCCTGGAGGAGCTTTATATTTGGGCATAGACAGGAGGCACCAACGGTGGGAAATAGGCGGGTAGTTGTCTGTTTATCGGCACTTCAAGTAAGTCTCTACTGCTTCGGATATTCGGAGCAGTTCATTGCATTCTAACCAAATTAACATAACATTTTTGGTAGTTGCCTGCAAATGGATTGCCAAGTTTTATTCGTCAGTCTCTAAAATCTTGTCACACCAGGGGTTATGACTACTGGCTCCTGTACCCCAATCGCTGCACACGAAAGCGACTTCGACCACCGTCCTTCTGTCGTTCCGACTGGGGTTGAGCCGAATCCTCACAATCTATTCTGATTGTATCGCCTGAAGCAAAGTCAGGCGAATACTTGAGCCAATAATTACGCGTCGGCCACCACTTGTTTTTTGACATTCAGCCTACGTAGGAAACACTTCCCTAAGCGTTTCGTTTTGCTTTTAGGCCCGAGCTATTGAAGAGACAAAGATGAGTATTTTGAAAGAGTTTCGTGAGTTTGCCGTCAAAGGCAACATGATTGACCTCGCGGTTGGTGTGGTGATTGGCGGTGCTTTCGGCAAGATTGTCAGCTCGTTGGTAGCCAACATCATCATGCCTCCGCTAAATCTACTGACTTCTAGGTCTGGAGTGAATTTCAACGAATTTGCGTTTAAGGTCAATACGTTGGCTCCAAAGCTGAAGCCCGATGGAACCATGGAAATGAAAGATGGCCAGCCGATTCTAGAACAGCAGCTTTATCCGCTGATCAACCTCGGTCCGTTCCTGCAGACTGTTTTTGACTTCACCATCATTGCTTTTGCCATCTTCATCGTGGTCAAGATGATCAATAACGCTAAGAAGCGCTTTGAGAAAGAGCAGCAGGCAGCACCGGCTCAACCATCCGAGGACGTCTTGCTGCTGAGAGAAATTCGCGATTCGCTCAAAAGGTAGTGTTTAGTCTACCGAACTATTTCGATGCCGCTCCTGAAAACCGTAAGCACAGTTCATCGATTGCAAAAATCGCGCGATCGACATTCGAATGACTACCTTTGAGCTTAAGATCCAACTCAGCCAGCCAAGCCAAGATTTTTGAGGCTCTTTCGAGCCCCAATCTGCGCAGGCGTTGTGGAGCCAGTTGAAGTTCAGCACCCCAAAAGCCGCTCTGCTTGACCGCCTCGTGGGCACCAAAGGGACGCCCAACGCGGCGACTCTGAAGGACAAGCTGAGCGGCTATTCCGTAGCGTCTTAAGCTCCAAGCGATCTGTGGCAAGACCGCTGCGGGGTGTTCACCGGCTGCAAACACGCGGGCCAATTGCTCAAGTGCCTCGGCGGCTTTACCATCCATCACGGCGTCAGCGATTTCCCATGCAGTCCGCGTAGACCAAGTGCCAACGAATTGCCGAACGGCAGCATCATTCAGCGTTCCCGCATCGTCAGCATACAGCGCCAGTTTTGCTAGCTCCTGATCCAACACGCCACAGATTGGACCAACCGCATCCAACACCATAGCGGACTGATTGCTTTTGAGCTGAATGCCATGTCGAGACTTGCCCCACCACTGAATCCACTGCTTGAGCTTACTAATGCTGGGCGCTTTGCTGCGGGCACTATCGGTGGGCAGCCCCGCATCGATCACCCAGCCTCGCTTGTCTATCGCCTTATGGAGCTTCGTGGTTCCGGGTAGTGAATCGACTTGCAGGATCAGCAGGGAACCTTCGCCTGGGGATTCACACCAGTTTTCCAACTGACTGCGTGAGTCGCGAATCAACTTACCGGCAGATGTCACGATGGCTGCTCGCATGGCATCAGGATCGAACAAGGAAAAACTAGCTAGTTCATCGTGTATCTGCCCCCAGGTACACGTGTCTCCCTCAAACTTGCGAATGCCAGCGGATTCCAGATTAGACAGTCGCAGCAATGCCGTTATCGTCTCGCAACCCAAGAAGTGATCGTCACCCACAACGGCGACGACCGACGGCAGCGTACCCGGCAACTTGCCGTCCATCAACACTTCAAAACAATGCATACCCATCGGCGCTATCGCATCTAAATAAACTGTCAAGAACAACAGGCGGTGACTGGCAACGATCAGCCAGCGGCAACTGGTCGACCGATCACATCAGCACCCACCCAAGGTCGAAGCACACTGGGCACTCGAATGGTACCGTCGGCCCTCTGATTGTTTTCCAAGATCGCAATCAAGGCTCGGCTGATGGCGATCGCGGTTCCGTTGAGCGTATGGACAAAATGTGTCCCCTTTTCTGCCTTGTGCTTAAAACGCACGTTCAGACGGCGCGCCTGATAGTCGGTGCAGTTGGACGTGCTGGTGACCTCACCCCACTGTCCACCATCCCCACGTCCCGGCATCCAGGCCTCCAAGTCATATTTGCGATAAGCGGGTCCGCCCAAGTCACCTGTCGCCGTATCGACGACTCGGTAAGGTATCTCCAACAAATCAAATAGATCGCATTCGATCTGTCTGAGTTCTTCGTGCATGGCATCGCTTTGTTCTGGCAGGGTAAAGGCAAACATTTCGATCTTGGTGAATTGATGAACGCGGTACAGACCCTTCGATGCCCGTCCGGCAGCCCCTGCTTCTGTGCGAAAGCAGTGACTGATTCCCACAATTTTCAAAGGCAATTCGTCGGCGTCCAGTATTTGATCCGACAGCATCCCTCCTAAGGTGATTTCGGCGGTGGCAACTAGATTTAGATCGGTGTTTTCTATCGAGTAAATCTGAGTCTCAGGACCGCGAGGCATAAAGCCAATCCCCTGCAGAATCTGAGTCTGGGCGACATCGGGGGTGCTGATTGGCGTAAAGCCACGCTTGACTAGTTCTGTGACGGCAAATTGTTGTAGAGCCAAATCCAATAACACAGCCGCATTGCGCAGGAAATAAAATCCCGCCCCAGCGACTCGCGCGCCGGATTCAAAATCGATCATGTCGTGCAGTCGGCCCAATTCCAGATGATCACGGGCCGGAAAATCAAATTGCGGCACAGGCGTTTTGCCTCGTGCGACTTCTAGATTAGCATTATCGTCCGCTCCCACGGGTGCCTGAGGATGTGTCAAGTTAGGGATATGTGATAACAACTCTAGGACCTGAACATCCAGTCGATCATGTTCACTTTGAGCGGCATCTTTTCGCTCGCGCAGCACCCTGCCCTGCTCTTTTAGTTGCTCACGCTGTTCGGCTGACTGGGCTTTGCCAATGCCCTTACTAACTTCATTGGCCTGCCGATTCAGTTCTTGGGCTTCGGCCAACTTCGCTTTTCGCAAAGCTTCTAGTTCGACCAAGCGGTCGACGTCCACTTGCACGCCACGCGCCTGACAGTTCTGCTTGATCAGTGCGACCGAATCAATGACCAATTTGCGATCCAACATATTTCTTGCTTTCACTCCAAGACTTGATTAATTTTCTACATTTGACAGGTAGTGCCACAGGTAACTGCTGGCATGAATGGCTCGGTAGTAGTCGTCTAAACAGAATTTTTCATTGGGACTGTGGGCTCCGTCGTCATCCAATCCCCATCCCAGCAATAACACGTCTGCGTTGAGAATTCGTACCATTTGAGCCACAATGGGAATCGATCCGCCTTCACGAATCAAGACTGGCGGCTGCCCAAACCCATCGGTAATAGCCTGCTGTGCTGCTGCCACGTAGGGACTATTGGGGTCGACCACGACTCCACAACCACCATGCAAGTCGATTAGCTGAGCCAATACCCCCGCAGGGGTATTGGCTGTCACAAACTGCTGGAATTGCTGAGCCACCTCTGCCGGATCCTGGTTGGGGACCAGACGAAAACTGATTTTTGCACCGGCTTGGCTTGGAATGATAGTCTTTCCACCTTCACCTTGATAGCCGCTCCACAAGCCATGCACATCACACGTGGGCCTAGCCCAGCGGCGCTCCAATGTCGAATACCCGGCTTCTCCAGTCAGCGCAGTAACGCCCAACTGCTCAGCAAAGTGTTTGTCACAAAATCCAAGCTGATGCCAAGCTTGTCTTTCGGACGCAGCAATAGGCAAAACTTTGTCGAAAAATCCAGGCAATTGAACTCGCCCTTGTTCATCCACCAACTTGGCAATCATTCGCGCCAAAGCGTTAGCCGGGTTAGTCACCGCTCCACCAAAACTGCCTGAGTGCAAATCCTGCTTGGGTCCAGTCAATCGCAGTTCGAAATAGGCG
This sequence comes from Aureliella sp., assembly GCA_044234105.1. Lineage (GTDB taxonomy): Bacteria > Planctomycetota > Planctomycetia > Pirellulales > Pirellulaceae > Aureliella. The sequence goes on from JBIIJD010000004.1 coordinate 37,905, forward strand.
ATACCACGCAGACCGTAGGTGATAGCCGGCTTTCCCTTGGCATACTGGGAAGAATCACTGATGACAATCACATCGCAAGCTAACTTTTCAGCCGCTTTGGGGTCAGACAAATAGCCACCCAGTTGCTCACTGCCGACCTCTTCCTCTCCCTCGATCAAAAACTTGATCTGCAAAGGCAAAGCTTGTCCGGCGGCGGCCCATGAAGCTACGCTGTGAATATGAGTCAGCATCTGACCTTTGTCGTCCGTGGCTCCCCGGGCGTACAAATTGCCGTCTCGCTCGGTCGGTTCAAAGGGGGGGGTAACCCACAGATCAAGCGGATCTGGCGGCTGAACATCGTAATGCCCGTAAACCAGCACCACAGGCTTGCCAGGCACCGGTGGGCTTTCGGCGTAAACAAGTGGTGGTCCGTTGGTTTCAATCAACTCAGCGGCTAGGCCTGCGTTTTCCAGAGCCTTATGCACCGCTTGAGCCGCCTTGCGAACGGATGAATGGTAGGCGGGATCGGCGCTGACGCTTGGAATCCGCAGCAGTTCTTTGAGAAGCTGTAAGTGATCGCTTTGACTTTGCCGAATTTGCCGGTCAATCGCCTTCAGGTCGCTCATTTTCTTCCAAAACTTTCTGATTATTGCCCCAGAGAAGCTTGTCCAATGCCCCCGGTTAGGGGTTACAATAATATCGATCGAAACAATATAACGTTAGATCGCGGCTAGCGGGATTCGTCTTTGGGTACTCATGTTGCCAGTTGGGCAAAGTTTCCTCAATGAACAACCGCTGAACGACTCGAGATTCCTTAAGGTTTTTGTCGTGATCAGACCAATGGCAGGTATCAGGTGAGAAATTATGGCCCACACCAACTACGCTGTAGCCGAACCAGAAAACCAAACTGTCGTCGAGCGCCAAACGGCAAAATCCAAGCCCAAGCGACAGCCCCGATATCATGTGATCCTGTGGGACGATTCTGATCATACTTTTCCGTATGTGATTCACATGTGCCAGGTGCTGTTTGGGCATCCGCTGGAGAAAGGTTTAAAACTAGCCAAGGAAGTTCACTTGAAAGGTCGCGCCGTTCTGCTGACTACAACCAAAGAACATGCCGAGCTGAAGCAGGAACAGATTCACTCCTTTGGACGCGACCCGTTGGCAACTAAATGTTCGGGCAGCATGTCCGCTACAATTGAACCAGAATTGTAAGATAGCAGTGAGCCGCGATTCCATCTTTGTATTGCCCCAATCGCGAATTGGCGATTTTGCCTTCGACGAACAGGTAGTCGAAGTTTTCCCCGACATGATTTCTCGTTCTGTGCCAGGTTACGCCTCAATCCTGGCAATGATCGAGCAACTATCCGCGCGATTTGCTACCCCAGGCACGAACATCTACGATCTGGGCTGCTCACTAGGCGCCGCTTCGCGGTTGATCAGTCCTCAAGTCCCTAGAGACTGCACGGTATACGCGATCGACAGTTCTGCGGCAATGATTGACAAGTTACTGCTTTTACTGGAGCAGCAGTCGGTCAATCCTACGGGCTGCCGGATTATCGCGAAACAAGCCGACGTGCGTGAAGTGGCCATGACCAACGCTTCGTTTGTAGTGTTGAATCTAACTTTACAGTTTGTACCGCTGCCAGACCGCCCTCAGTTGCTTCAGCAAATTTATCAGTCGCTAGTAAGCGGCGGCGCGCTATTGGTCAGCGAAAAAATCTGTTTTGAAGATCCCTATCAACAGCAATTATTGACTGAACTGCACCATGATTTCAAACGTGCTCATGGCTACAGCGAATTGGAAATTGCCCAGAAGCGAGCATCGATTGAAAACGTTCTGGTTCCTGAGACTCTAAGCACTCACTGCCAGCGATTGATGGAAGTTGGTTTTCAACAAGTCGTGCCCTGGTTTCAGTGCTTTAATTTTGCTTCCATACTGGCAGTTAAAAACTAGCGATTGCTTTTTCATGTCAGTACAGTTCTTAGATCGTCAGCCATTGCTAGATCACTTGCGCAGGCTAGAACTGCCCCACCTGGCTGACGTCGTACAGAAGCGGTGTCATCAGCGGTTTAGCTACCAGCGCGATGGCCACTTACAGGGCTGGCAGCAAGCTTGGAACGAACTTCCCACTATTTCCGCTCAGCTAGAGATGTTGGACCAAGCGGTAGCGGTCGTGCCACGGGATACGAGTACGCTGGAGTCGGTGCCGCAAGAGAAATTGCGTGAAACTCTGATGAAACTACACCCTTGGCGCAAAGGGCCGTTCCATTTTTTGGGTCAAGAAATAGACACGGAATGGAAATCCAATTGGAAGTGGGACCGTTTCGCAGGACATTTGGATTTCAGCGGGAAACGAATCTTAGATGTTGGTTGTGGAAACGGCTACTACGGATGGAGAATGATACAGTCTGGAGCAGACTGGGTGTTGGGCTGTGAACCATTCATGCTGCCGCTGGTCCAGTTCGAGCTATTTCGTCGCTACGCACCTGAGCCAGAACGACAATTTGTGGTGCCGCTAGCTGATACCGACTTGCCTCGCAATCTCCACTTTTTTGATGTCACTTTTTCAATGGGGGTTCTTTATCATAGCCCCAATCCGATTCAGCATTTGCAAATTCTACATTCGACTCTTCAGCCCAATGGAAAACTGGTGTTAGAAACGCTGGTGATCGAAAAATCGCAGTCCGACGTATTAGTCCCCCAAAGTCGTTATGCTAAAATGCGGAACGTGTGGTTCATTCCCAGTCTTTCGATGCTGGAGATATGGCTTCAGCGCACCGGGTTCCGCGAGATCCAGGTGTTGGACGTAACCACTACTACGACAGGCGAACAGCGGCCTACGCAATGGATGCGATTTGAGTCATTGATAGACTTTCTTGATCCAAGCGATAACCGCAAAACGATCGAAGGATACCCAGCGCCACGCCGCGCGGTCCTGGTGGCCCGTGCCAACCCACAGCGCCGTTAGGTTTCAGCTATCGATAGTCCAGCGATGAACAAGAACTGTTGAAATTTAATAGAATGAAAACCCGCCGGCCCGCCGCAAGAATCTGATTTTCTCAGGAGTATCAAGCATGGTAGACCATTTGGAACATCGTAGAGGCTTCCTCAAGTCGGCAACCGCGACCACGGCGATTGCAACTGCGGCCAGTCATCAATTGCTGGCGACCACGCCGCAGAAGAAGATTCGAGTCGGTTTGATCGGCTGCGGCAATGTTTCTGCAACCTATTTGACTGATCTTCGTTCCTGCCCACATGTCGAATTGGTTTCTGTGTGCGACATCAAACCGGAGCGAGCCCAACAGCGCGGAACGCAATTTAACGTATCGCATCACTACGGACATATCCATGAAATGCTGGCTGGTGTGCCGTTTGATTTGTTGGTCAACACAACCGACATGCAGCAGCATGAATCCCTGAATCGCATCGCACTGGAAGCAGGAAAAAATGTATGGAGTGAAAAGCCAATTGCCAATTCGCTCTCTGCTGGACAGGGTTTGCTGCAACTGGCTAGTCAAAAGGGTGTCGGTCTATGGGGTGCTCCGGCGATGGTCAACAGTCCGCAGTTCGAGTTCATGGCTCGAGCCGTCGTTGATGGACGCGTAGGCCGCCCCGTTGCCGCTCATGCCTACTATGGACATCTGGGGCCTGATTGGAGCGCTTTCTTCTACGAGACAGGCGGTGGCAGTTTACCCGATCTAGGCGTGTATAACTTGACTACGCTGACCGGCATATTAGGACCAGCCAAGTCGATTAGCGCGATGTTGTCGATCGTGACACCAACTCGCACCGTGAAGGACAAGGGACAAATTACGGTGAAGGCAGAGGACAATGCGTCGCTATTGATGGATCATGGCGGAGGCTGCATTTCGCACGTCCAATGTGGATTCAACTATTTTGAACCGCATGGTCACGAAGGTACTGGGAAAACACGGAGTACTCTGAACATCATTGGCACCGGCGGAGCGATGCATCTGATCGGTTACGATTGGAAACCTCATGGAGTTGACATGGCAACGCTGCAGCAGCCCAAATTGCAGCGTCACTGTACGCAATCACAAGGATTCACCTGGCAAGAGGGAGCATCGCACATTGCCACTTGCCTAGCCACTGGCGCAGCTTCGCGAATTACTCCTGAGCACGCTCTGCATGTCGTAGAGATCATGACGGCTGCCAGGCAATCGCAAGAGACCGGTCGAACAATTCCTTTGACCAGTTCCTTTGCCTGGCCTTTGTTCAAATCAGAAGAAACTTAGCGGGCACCTTCACTCTCGACTCTGGATTGAACAATCGGACGGCAGTTCGCAACGATTCCGTTTTTCAGCACCCCAATGTGGAGCAAACTAGCTTGATACCACCCATAGTTACGTTAACCCAAGTATTGGAATCGACCTGGAAATACATCTGGTGTGATGTGCGTTATGCCTTGGATGGCTCGGATGGCTACCAAGCTTATTTAAGAGGCCATATCCCGGGGGCACGGTACGTTTCAATGGACCGCGATCTTGCTGCGCCTGCTGGGCCGATTGTTGGAAGACATCCCTTGCCGACAACTCAAGTTTTTGCGGAATCGTTGGGCAAGCTGGGTGTTTCATACGACGATGTGGTCATAGCCTACGATGCGGTTGGAGGACGATTTGCCGGCCGGATGGTGTGGATGTTGCGCATCTTGGGTCAGCAGGCAGCTCTACTGGATGGCGGCCTGCAAGCTTGGCAGGATCAGGTTCCCAATACCAAGCTGGAAACCACCCAACCAACGTGGAGGGAAGTGCAAAGACAAGCTGTAGAATGGCCCAGCCACGAGATCGTGACTGCTGATGAAGTTGCCAATCACTTGGCCAGTGGAGGCCAAGTCGTTGACGCACGAGCCCCTGAGCGATTTCGTGGGGATGTCGAACCAATCGACCCCCAAGCCGGGCACATTCCAGGCGCTAGAAACCTCTTTTTGGGCGACAACTATCAGGACGTTAGCAACTACTTCAAGAAAACGTCTGACTTGGCGCTTCGATTTGGCCAGGCAGGGTTTGACGCCCAAACGATCTGCTACTGTGGCTCGGGTGTCACCGCATGCAATAATGTGCTTGCAGCAGAAATGGCGGGACTACCCAGGCCGCGAGTCTATGTGGGATCTTGGAGCGGTTGGAGTAGTGAGCCTGGCCGACCGGTTGAGACCGGCGACTAGGTACTACTGGACCGCTGCGGGCCATAAACGAAAAAATCTTGCTGACGAAACCAAGGTGCCGTGGACAGCAGTCGCAAGATGGGCTGTCCAAGCCATGCCAGTCCATCGGCCAGTCGAGAGACAATCGGACTGTAGTATGTCCATGCCAAAGTTGGAATCGCAATAACTAAACCGCCAACAACCACATCGCTTGTCCAATGCGCGCCGCCCACAAGCCTTGGTAGGATCATAAGAAGTGGCAGTCCAGCGATCAAACAACTGCGCAGCGATCGCGAGTGCAACACAACAAAGCCAGCCCACGCCCAAAGCACAGCAGCGTGGTCCCCTGGAAAACTGTCAGTGGAAGCATCTTTTATCGGCATGCCGGGAAACAAGTCGGAAAGTCTTACTGCGGGACTTAAGACCAAAGTAGGACTTTGGCCACTCCACTCAAACAGATCAACAACCACAGAAAAAGCCACTTTCGCGACCATCAGAACCAACATCATCGCGACATACAAGAAAAGAGACTTCTGCAGATCTTCGCGCGAAAAGCCAGAAACTGGGTACACCAGACAAAGACCAATAAATAGCGCCACAAGAGCATCTTGGTACCGCGTATTGGCCCAAGCCCACCACCATTCCCAAGCACCTTGGTCAACAAGCGAACCGTTCAAAAAGAAAAAAACTCGAGAATCCAAATTCCGCCAGCTCTCGTACCCCGACGGCAATACATAGCTGATCAGTAATGCGGCTGCTAAGACGTGCAAACCTATCAAGTTAGAAACCTTCCAACCTCCACCAAACGCCTTTCCCGTATAGCCCTTCATCATCATCAACAACCTCCTTGCTCCAAGATCAGGACCCTGCTGTGCAGCGGACTGGCAGTGTGGAAGACAACAAGCCAAAGCCCTTGCCCAACAAAATGAGTCGACCACCTTCCAAAACATGCGTCGCTTGCCGCTTCAACTTTAGCTGCACCAAAACCAGATGATAGACGAAAACTAGCTTTGATGCTTAGATCAAAACTGCCTCTGAAAAACAAAAAACCCTCCAGAGTTACCTGGAGGGTTTTAAAAAACCGGCAATACCTACTTTCGCACTTTTGGAACTATCATCGGCTCTGAAAGCTTGACTACTGTGTTCGAGATGGGAACAGGTATAACCTTTCAGATATGGTCACCGGAAAGACGCTGGCGACCTATTCGCCCGCCAGCGCCTCAATGTGTTGATTGGAAACTTCGACATCTGTGCATGAGCTCCAAAGAGCCCAGTGTATGACAACGAATCTTGCTGAGTGCAAAATATCGATGGTCAAGTTTTCGTCCATTAGTACCAGTAAGCTGAACAGGTTACCCTGCTTACACATCTGGCCTATCAACCTGGTAGTCTACCAGGGGACTTCGCAACCCGAAGGCTGCACGAAACCTTATCTTGGAGCGGGCTTCACGCTTAGATGCTTTCAGCGTTTATCCTTTCCGTAGTTAGCTATCCAGCCGTGCCACTAGCGTGACAACTGGTACACCAGAGCTACGTCCATCAAAATCCTCTCGTACTAATGATGAATCTCCTCAAGTTTCGAACGCCCACGGCAGATAGGGACCGACCTGTCTCACGACGGTCTGAACCCAGCTCACGTACCACTTTCATTGGCGAACAGCCAAACCCTTGGGAGCTTCTTCACCCCCAGGATGTGATGAGCCGACATCGAGGTGCCAAACCGCATCGCCGCTGTGGACGCTCGGATGCGATAAGCCTGTTATCCCCAGAGTACCTTTTATCTGATGAGCGATGACCCTTCCATTCGGAATCACCGGATCACTAAGACCTACTTTCGTATCTGCTCGACTTATTTGTCTCGCAGTTAAGCCCACTTATACCTTTACGCTCTACGCCTGATTGCCGACCAGGCTGAGTGGACCTTTGTACTCCTCCGTTACTCTTTAGGAGGAGACCGCCCCAGTCAAACTGCCCAACTGACACTGTTCCCTGTCCGGTTTCACGGAATCAGGGTTAGAATTAAAGTGTACCAAGGCTGGTATTTCAACGTTGGCTCCCTGAACGCTAGCGCGCCCAGATCAATGCCTCCCAGCTATTCTACACATGAGACACCTCAACCCAATATCAGCCTACAGTGAAGGTTCATGGGGTCTTTCCGTCTAACCGCGGGTACGTGGCATCTTCACCACGACTACAATTTCACCGGGTCGGTGATTGAGACAGTGCACCAGTCGTTACGCCTTTCATGCAGGTCGGAACTTACCCGACAAGGAACTTCGCTACCTTAGGACCCTCATAGTTAGGGCCGCCGTTTACTGGGGCTTCGGTCGCCAGCTTCACTCCCGAAGGAGCTAACCGCCTTCCTTAACCTACCAGCACCGGGCAGGCGTCAGACGCTATACATCCACTTACGTGTTAGCAGCGTCCTGTGTTTTTGATAAACAGTCGCTGGTGCCGATTTTCTGTGGCCTCTTGCGAGGCGCCCCTTATTGCGAACGTACGGGGCCAATTTGCAGAGTTCCTTAATCACCGTTCTCCCGAGCGCCTGAGACTTCTCGTCTCGCCTACCTGTGTCAGTTTTAGTACGGTCATGTGTGCTTCGAAGCTTAGAAGCTTTTCTTGGACATCCTGCCAACATCATCCAGATCTTAAGTGCTGTTAGCTCGGTTCCTTGAACCTGTTAGACCCTCCGGAGAGGATCATTGGGGCGGATTTGCCAACCCCCATTCTTAGAACCAAGCAACGGACATTTCTAGTCGTCCGCATGCTTTACGGATGCCGTCCCTCCAATCGCTCCACACACACGGCTGCAGGAATATTAACCCGCTATCCATCGTCTACGCCTTTCGGCCTCGACTAAGGCACCGGCTAACCCTGGGCGGATTTACCTTCCCCAGGAAACCTTAGGCTTTCGGCGAACAGGATTCTCACCTGTTTTATCGTTACTCATTCCGGCATAATCACCTGTAGAGTCCGAAACCACTCCTTACGGTATGGCATGTATCTACTCTACAGCGCTCTCCTACCGCTCATTGCTGAGCCCGTAGCTTCGGTACTATGTTTACTCCCGTTCATTATCGGCGCAGAACTTCTCGACCAGTAAGCTGTTACGCACTTTTTAAATGGTGGCTGCTTCTAAGCCAACATCCTGGCTGTCACAGAAATTCAACTTCCTTAGTGACTGAACATAGTTTAGGGACCTTAGCTGACGATCTGGGTTGTTTCCCTCTCGACCACGGAGCTTATCCCCCGTAGACTGACTCCCGAGATAAATTTAGCGGTATTCGGAGTTTGGTTCAGTGAGGTACCCCGAAGGGCCCCCATCCGATTCAGTATCTCTACCCCCGCTAAACAATGACTCGAGGCTATACCTAAATATATTTCGGAGAGAACGAGCTATCTCCCAGTTTGATTAGACTTTCACTCCTCCCCACAGCTCATCCCCTCGGTTTTCAACCCAAGTGAGTTCGGTCCTCCACGCAGTTTAACCCGCGCTTCAACCTGGCCATGGGTAGATCACTAGGTTTCGCGTCTACCGCCCGCGACAATGGTCGCCCTATTCAGACTCGGTTTCCCTATGGCTTCGGCCCTGAGAGCCTTAACCGAGCCGCGAACGGTAACTCGCCGGATCATTATGCAAAAGGCACGCCGTCACACGTATAATCGTGCTCCGACCGCTTGTAGGCGTTATGGTTTCAGGTTCACTAGCCTCCCCTAGCCGGGGTTCTTCCCACCTTTCGGTCGCCCTACTTAGTTCGCTATCGGTCATCAGAGAGTATTTAGCCTTACGGGATGGTCCCCGTAGATTCAGTCTGAGTTTCACGTGCTCCGACCTACTCAGGTATCCCTCGGGAGATTCAATGCTTTCGAGTACGGGGCCGTCACCCTCTATGGCGCGCCTTATCCAGACGCTTCCTCTAGCTTGAATTTTGTAACTCCCATGCGAAGGACCCTACAACCCCGCAAGGGAAAACCCTCACGGTTTGGGCTATTCCGCTTTCGCTCGCCGCTACTTACGGAATCGATTTTTCTTTCTTTTCCACCAGGTACTTAGATGTTTCAGTTCCCTGGGTTGGCCACCTGCACCTATGAATTCAGTGCAGATTAATTCGGGTACCTCGGGATCAACACTTGTTTGTCAGCTACCCCGGAGCTTTTCGCAGACTTCCACGCCCTTCATCGCCTTCTGATGCCAAGACATCCCCCATACGCCCTTAGTAACTTGACCACCGAAATCTTGAACTCAACCAAGACTGGCCTTGCCAAAACTTCGATGCACTAGGCTTTTATGCCTAGCCTTCGCTCTTCGGAACGCTCATTGCATTTTCGAAATCGGTTCAATCATTTCGCTGAAACTACTCGCTACTAACAAGCAGAACCAGCACGCCTGATTGATCAGCGTCGTGTGCAACACCCGGAACTAACCAAGTGCTGCGTAAGATGCCTAATTTCCAATCAACCAAATTGTCAAAGATCAAATTCCCTACCGACCATTACAGCCAGTAACTGGTCACTACAACCAGTGGCGGGTCGAGCATTCTAAGCGATACCTGTCCACCCAGTCAATCTCAAAACTTGCGTTTTTTGATTTTCTATCTAGCCCGGTAAGCTTGCCTGCTTTCCCCTTAAGCACCAAGTGCTCGTCAGGATGTGGCTGAATCATCTCGATTTCGCTTCATCCTGCAAGGCCAAAAAGTGAATTCTTTTGAAATTCGCTTTTTCCCTTAAAAATCAGGCGTTTTTCAACGCCTCAGTGGAGGTGAACGGACTCGAACCGATGACCCTTTGGATGCAAACCAAATGCTCTACCAACTGAGCTACACCCCCGAAAGGAAGTCTGAAGTGAGAAGGCTGAAGCCTGAAACAAGCTCACACTTCCTACTTCACAATTCAAAATTTCTTGCAGTGGGCGCGCCAGAACTCGAATCTGGGACCTCGTCGTTATCAGCGACGCGCTCTAACCAACTGAGCTACGCGCCCATTTCATGGGTTTTTCCCTTGAAAGGGCTCTTCCACCGTGTTGATTAACAAAGCATGTCTCATGCCCTGCCAACCAACCGCTGGAAAATCGTAGCCAAAGGTTCCAGCCTGTCAACTCATTGTTGACCTTTAGGCACCCAAGTTGGCTCACAACTTACCCAGGCCGCCCGGCAAACCCAACCGTAGGCTATTCCAATCGACCTTTTCATCCTGCATTCTTCAGTTTGCCACCAACGATTCAGAAAAACCAGATTTTGCGGTCGCCCAACCTCGTCCCAGCCCTGCTCCGCCCCGAATTAGCCAACCGCGAAAACTGGAGCCGCCTACGCCGATTTAGCCCGAATCAATTCAACGCAAGAGCGATAAGGGAATCGCGACAGCCATTATTGATTCGCAATAGATCGTTAGATCCAATAAATCTAGGCTTTGTTTCTAAACAGGTTGCCAAGCTCGCCAGAGCGTGGTGTTTCATAGGGATTTCCACGTTATGGTTAACGTAGCTACGTAAAATGCGAGTTTAGAAACAAAGCCTAATACTTGGCATGAAAGTCGTTTTTGACAGAGCGATTTTCTTTCTCGGTATGGGCCTGGATAATCACTTAAGATTCAACCGATCAACAAAGGTTCTAAAATAGCGTAGTCTCGCATCATTTTTCTCGAAAACGAGATTCACTTGGCAGTCGGCAAATGCTACAACTCAACTCGCTGTAGCCTGCGAACTAGTAGGTACAACCAAGCCTGGTACCACAATTCACTTGGTCCCAAGCTTCAATTTGGCCCGGTCGAAATCAAAGAAGCGATTTCGGCAACTCTACCTCGATCGTTTCATAGGATGAATCGAATGTCGCGAATTACAACCACTTTCATGTTTTTGTCCCTTTGCCTAACAGGTCTTTGCGACTGTTTGGCTGCGGAATCACCCGAGCTGGTCAAGGCACTGTCATTCAAGCCTAGACAAGCCGATGTGAACTACGAAACTGTCAAACCCGAGGAGATCCAGCAGTGCAAGTTGGACAAGATCGCTCGCGACGATGGAAAGGGGTTTTGGGTGACCGGTGCGGCTGGCCAGCCTCTTCGCTGGTTTGTCGATACCAACGGCGATAACAAGCCCGACCGTTGGTGCTATTTCAACAATGGTGATGAAGTTTACCGAGAGTCGGACACGGACTTTAATGGAACCGCCGACGAGTACCGATGGTTGAACACAGAAGGCGTGCGGTGGGGCACCGATGCCAACGAAGATGGGACGATTGATCGCTGGCGAATGATCTCAGCCGAAGAAGTCACGCTAGAAGTTGTCCAAGCATTGGCAACCGTTGATGCAAAGCGGTTTCAAAGGTTGCTCCTAGATACTGCTGAAATTCAATCGTTGCAGTTAGGCAGCGAAATGACCGCTTCGCTTCAGAAACGTGTCGAAGCGGCTGGCCAGCAGTTCGGCAAATGGATGCAGGATCAAAAACTGGTCACTGCTAAAAGCCGCTGGACCAACTTCGGTGCTGATAAACCCGGTATCGTACCGGCCGGCACCGATGGCTCTCAGCGCGATGTCATGGTCTACGAAAATGCGGTCGCGTTATTTGAAGACGAAGGCCAGTCTCGACAACTGATCGTTGGAACCATGATTCAGGTTGATGGAGCCTGGCGATTGGCCAGCCTGCCACGCCTTGTGGGTGATAACTCGTCAATAGAAGAATCTGGTGTGTTTTTCAACGTATCGTACACGCCTCGCGGCACCACTACGGCTAGCAACAACGATGAAGGAATCAGTCGCGCGCTCGACAGCCTAGTGGCTGAACTACAAAAGGTAGACGATCAATTGTCTTCGGCTACCGGCTCGAAAGAAGCGCTTCACGCTCAGCGGGCAGACGTCTTGGAGAAATTGGTTGCTCACGCTGACACTCCCGATGACAAGAAGGTCTGGATCGAACAGATGGCAGAAACCATCAGCGCCGCTGCTCAGATCGGTGAATACCCCGAAGGGATCGCTCGACTGCGTGAACTGACTAAGAAACTGAAAGAAATCAAAGCGGATTCACAGCATCTGGCTTACGTTTCCTATCGCACCATCACTGCGGAACATAACGTTGAAATGCAGCAGCCCAATGCCAAATTCGACGAATTGAATGATGCCTATTTGAATAAACTCAAGGGCTTCATCCAGGAATTCCCACAGTCACAGGACTCCGCCGAGGCCATGTTGCAGGTCGCTCTGGCAGCAGAATTCACCGGCAGCCTGAAAGATGCCGAGCAGTGGTATGGGCAAGCCAGCAAATCTTTTGAATCTACCGATGCAGGCAAAAAAGCGACCGGAGCCCTTCGACGCTTGAATTTGAAAGGCAAGGCATTCAACATCAGCGGCCCAACGCTGGATGGCAAGACGTTCAATTCAAACGCCTACCGTGGTGGCCCGGTGATCTATCATTGCTGGGCAAGTTGGTGCGAAGGCTGCAAAGCTGACATGCGAGCGCTCAAAGAACTACAAGCCAAATATGCTAAAGCCAAACTTAAGATCGTTGGCATCAATCTTGATAAAGATCGCACTTTGGCCGATGCTTTTCTCAAGCAGAATCAGTTCCCATGGATTCATGTTCATGATCCTGGTGGGCTGGATAGCACGTTAGCGGTTGGATATGGCATTCTGACTTTGCCAGTCAATTTTGTTGTGGATAAGGATGGAAACGTCATTCAGTCGGGTGCCCACTGGACCGACCTGGATCGCATCCTTGCGGATCAAGTTAAATAATACCAACCTAGATAACGCTCAATTCGAAAGGAATCGAAATGGAGCTTTTAGTCGACCTAGTTGGCTGCTACTCGTGCATACTGGCGCCTGCACTAGCCGCTTGTGCGATGACTGCGCTTTACGTGCAACCCGCTGGCCCTTCGAATCAGAATCACACGCTATTCTTTGTTGTGCTGCTGGTCCTAGCAACCTTAACTGTGCGCACAACGATGATGCACGATGAAACTTGGCTAATCCACGCAGGTAGCCTGGGTTCGCTGATCGTTGCCGGTGCCATGAGGCGTCCTGACGAAGCTTCTGATGCCGCATTTTCAAACTATTAGTCGCTGACCTTGAAGCAAAATCTTTACAAACGCGCATCAAGCGCAAGGAGAAAAACATGAACGGAGTCAACTTCTTTTCCTGGATTCGTGACGGTGTCCGCCAGTCGGTGCTGTTGGGCGTTAGTGACGCCGTCGAGCAGTTGGGAACACCGGCCAGCGCCGAAGAAATCCACCCAAGCGTGGCGGGACTGCTTGGTCCGCGCACTGCGCAGCGCAGCACTGACAACCTGCCCATCGCCATGGGACGCAGTGACGCGAGCAAGAAACGCCTTGGCCGCTCGCTGAAGGACCTGGATGCACCCAAGACAGGCCAATAGTCGCAATCGACACCAACAGCGCCGCCAGTTTAAAACCGTCTTTGATCTTGGTATGTCGAAGGTTGGCTTACTCTACACTTCGAGACCAGCTAGTTTTTAGTTCTATAGTACTTATCCGTTCACGGAATCTAGCGATTGGTAGATTTATAGAACAGTCACGATTCAGCTTGAGCAGCGTATCAGAAGACTTGGACTAGAATTTCGGTAGTGCCAATTCAAAAATTTGTGGCCAGTATTTGCCGGTAACAAATAGCCGACGTGATTGCACATCGTAGGCGATGCCGTTCAGGACGTGCTCACGGTCGCGTTTGTTGGCGGGATAGAGATTGCTACAGTCCAGCCAGCTTTTGATTTTACCTGTGGCTGGGTCGATGCGAGCGATGCGATCTTCGTACCAGATACAGGCCCATATTTCTCCTTGGATAAACTCTAGTTCATTTAGGTTATCCTGTCGCTTGCGCCCATAGGCAACTTGTATTTTTCGAACTGGTTTAAGCGTCTCGGGATTCAGCACTTGAATCATGGCGCTCCCGTCGCTTAGATAAAGGTGCTTTCCGTCATTGGCCAGGCCCCACCCTTGGCCCGAGTACTGATGTTGGGCCAGCGGTCGTAGAGTCTTCTTGTCGTACACCAAGCAAACTCGCTCTTTCCATGTTAGCTGATAAATGCGATCTCCCATCACCGTAATGCCCTCGCCGAAATAGCTTGGATGCAAAGCCTGTTGAGCGATGACTTGGCCGGTAGTCAGGTCGTATTTCTTCACCAAAGAACTGCCGTAGTGGCCTGTTCCTTCGTAGACCGTCGAGCCTTCGATACTTAGCCCCTGACAGAAGTCGCTGGTGCTGTGTGGAAAGACTGCAATTTGTCGAGCCACTTCCATTCCTCCGCTTCCCTCCTTGCCTGCCACCCAGTCAACACGACTGAGCCACAACAGCAGGGCAACGATGACCGCAAGTGGGGCAACTAACCACGATGGCTTCACAATTTTTGGCAAGCTTGCGAACATGATATCTAACGGACCTATATTGAATGCCAACAAACTCTATTGCGTTCGGGCGCAACGAAGTATTTCGTGAAAACATTTTAGCTCACTGGCGATTCCATCGGCTAGATTCGTCGAAGCCAACGGTGGTGGAAGCACGGTCCAGGCGTATGTCTCCACTTCGTAATGCCCAGTAAACCAGTCTCGCTGTGCAATCTGACTATGACGATGCGTCTCTAAGTAATTGCAAGCCTCCCGAATATCGGACGCGGTCGAGGTTAAGTGCCCGAATCGCTCGACAAAAATGGGCAAATGAAAGTGAATTCGCCATGGCAGGATTGGAAGCCGGTGTCCTTTGATCCAATCGGTCAAAGCCACTGAAAGGTCTTCGCTGAGCGATTCCAGGTTCCCATTTTGCTCACATCGAGTGGTTTGATGAAGATATTTGGGTTCGCAAAAGCTTTGAACCTGCTGCAACATCGATTTCTGAGCCGTCTTTTGATCGGCCGCTTGGTCCCAGGGCACATGAATGGCTGACGAGACCTGCACCTTGCCCACGCGGATACCTGCCGATCGATAACTGTCCAAAGCCCGTCGCTGAGGTTCAAACATGACGCTGCTATGGCAGACGTCATGGCAGACGGTTAGGTACTGGCGCGCCAAATGAGCGTCGGGACCGCGCAGCAGATACTTTTCAAAGAACTCCAACATGTCGTCAGCAGAGTCCAACACGCAACCGGGCTCAGATTCCAAAGCCAAGACAATCTCACTACCGCGCTGCTGGGAAATTCTATCCAAAAAGCGAGCAACGCTGAGCAAGTGATCCGCAGCCAAGCGAAAATCCTCGGCATGCCATGGAGCGTGTGGCCAGCCCAGTGGAAGCGTCGAAATCGATCCGGGTCTTCTTTCGGGCAAGAGTTCCTTCATCAACAGAGCTAAACTCTGAGTGTATTTGGCTCGCGACTGGCACAACCAAGTAGGCTGATACACGTCATGCTTGACCACTGGGCGATGAAAATCGCCTTGGGGAAAGCCGTTGAAGGTGTAGGCGACCAAGTTTCGCTCGTCGATCCACTGCCGCAGCCAGCTTGCTCGATCTTCAGACAACAAGCTCTCAACGGCCTGCTCGCTAAACCATAGCCCAACAGGTAGTCGGCCCTGTGGCGTGATCTGATCGCGAACCGCTACAGCGTACCGATCAAGGCTATCGAGCGCTTGTTGCAGCGTGCCGCCAGCATGCACGTTGGTGCAGTAGCCAAATTCCCAATCGTCTGACATGCATTTCCTTTCCGTCCTGTTCCAATCGCAAACAGTTGCGGTAAAGTGGAGTTGCGATCATTGTAGGCGGAAAACTAGTTGCCAACCATCGCCAAGTCTCAATAGAGCCCATCACGCCCCATTTTTGTGAGTCAACTGAGTGAAAACTGTTCGAATTTGCCCATGTCCGGCCATTTCCGCCAGTATTCGACCGCCTGGCAGCAAGAGCATTACCAACCGGGCAATGATTTGTGCTGCACTTGCTTCTGGCCGTAGCCGATTGAGCGGCTTGCTGGCCAGCGAGGATACTCATTTGATGATCCAGGCTTGGCAGCAGTTGGGACTTTCGATCGATTACGACCAGCAGAGTCTCCAATTGGTCATCGATGGTTGCGGGGGGCAATTGCCGGTGACCACGGCTGACATCCATGTTGGCAACAGTGGTACGACCATTCGCTTTTTGACCGCCGCGCTAAGCGCTTGTCGAGGTAATTTCACGCTCGACGGTGTCCCTCGCATGCGGCAACGTCCCATTGGCGATTTACTGACTGCTTTGGCCCAGTTGGGTGGTCAAGCAAAGAGTTTAAACGGAGAAAACCCGGACTGTCCCCCGGTCTTAATCCAGTCTAGTGGGCTGAGTGGCGGCAGAGCTTTGGTTGCTGGGAACATCTCAAGCCAATTCCTATCTGGACTGATGTTGGCTGCCCCTCTGTCCCGGCAAGATGTGATTTTAGAAGTCCAAGGTGAACTAGTATCCGTGCCCTATGTTGCGATGACAGCCGCCGTCATGCGTGCCTTTGGCGCCTCGGTCAGAGGCCACGGCTCAGGCCCGTTTTATATCGATTCCCGTTCGAAGTATCAAGCTGTAGACTATTCAATCGAACCCGATGCATCGGCGGCTAGTTATTTTTGGGCCGCAGCGGCGGTCGCTGGTGGTCAAGCCCGCGTAACGGGCTTGTCACGAGACAGTTTGCAGGGGGACGTGAGATTCTGTCAAGTTTTAGAACAAATGGGCTGTCACGTCGAATACGATTCCGATGCCATAACCGTCCGCTCTGATGGCCAGCTTAGCGGAATCGAAACGGATATGGGCGACATCAGCGACACGGTACAAACCTTGGCGGCTGTAGCTCTTTTTGCAAATGGACCAACGGTTGTGCGCGGTGTTGCCCACAACCGGGTGAAAGAAACGGACCGGATCGGCGATTTAGCCTGCGAACTGCGGAGGCTGGGAGCCCAAGTCACCGAGTTCGAAGATGGACTGCGAATCCAGCCGCCTGCTCAAATTCAAGCCGCCCAAATCAAGACCTATCACGATCACCGGATGGCCATGAGCCTAGCTTTGGTTGGACTGCGAGCGGAAGGTATCGTCATCGAAGATCCCGACTGCACTGCCAAAACCTACCCAGGATACTGGGAAGACCTAGCCCAATTCACTGGCTGCCGCGTGATTGCCGAAAGCCGCTAAGTAGTCTTGGGTCCTGGCAAGAATCTGCTCGATCTTTTGATCAGTGACCGGACGCTCTTCACGTTCGGAAGCCAAGAAAGTCCCATGACAATGGGAACATTCCACTTTGCGATTCAGCCACTCTACGCGGATCTCCAAGGTACGTCCACAGGTTGGACACGGTCGAACGAAATAGGTCCCCGCTGCCATTTCAGAACTCTCCTAATTGATGCTCGGGACGACTTCTCGAATCGAATTCCCTCCGTGACTCGAAACTCTACCGACCATTCCCGAGTGTTTTCCGACTCAGCACCTGCCATTAGGCTCCATGCCTGCCAGGATCGTTTTTGTCGAACACTAGCGACAATACGTCAAAGATGGGGCTCGGGGTCACTTGGTTCGCACAGTTCTGGATGATTTATCGTTGCAGGCAGAATTAGAGCGTATCGATCCGCCTTTGTCAACATCTAAAGTGCCCCTAAGCCTCTTTATGGACATTGTACCCACCGACTCTTTAGGTGAGCGGCAGAGAAGGATTTACCGTAATGGGACTCGCCAGAATTCCTTGCAGAAACGGGAACTCTGGCGAATTCCTCTATGAATGGTAGAAATCCATCTGCCGCTCGCCTTGCTTGGCCGGGATCATCTGCAGGCGGTTACCTTATGGATCAGGCTTGTTTGTATTCCGGTCCCAAAGCAATCATCCTTGGGTTTTAGCGTGCGATGGCCACTTCTGAGCGTAACGGCACACGGAGTGTGCCTACTACTTTTGTGCCTGTTACTTTGTTGAAATCATTAAAAATGTGGTCTATAAGGGGGGGGGTCTGGAAATCGGTCTTGCCGCTAAGCTGCTGGTCGAGCTATCAAGTCGTTGAAGAGTTCCGGTTCGATTAATTGCTATTTTTGAAGTCCTTCGAGGGTGGAAAAGTGCTATATTTCTGGATGAAACGAGCGGCTTGGGTGACCGGTGCGGCAGGATTTTTCTGGCTGGTCAGCTCCTCAGGGACACTGCTCAGTCAGGGGACAGTGCTCAATCAAGGCGGTAGCGGCGCGGCTGGACTGGAGTCTGCGGGGTTACAGATGATTGCCACCCCTTTGGCGACGGGGACACAGGTGGTCGTTCTGGACCCAAGTCAGCGCTGCCTGGCGGTTTACCAAGTGGATGCGGCGGGCAATCTAGCTTTGAAATGCGTTCGCAATCTGGCTTTTGATCTGAGAATGGAGGAGTTCAACGGATTACCACCTCTTCCTAGTGAACTGCGTCGCAATAAGCCATAGGGAAGCCATAGGGCCAAATCGAACCCGCCGCTTAGACGCCACGGTCTGCATAATCCGACTACTCAGTCTGACCGATAGCGTTAAAATTAACCCAAATTGACTCGTCTTTACGAATTCGTCAGTTACTATGGGAGCAGCGTCCCGGCAAGTGACCAGCCGAAATGCCACCTGTGGCGACGCTTTCATGTTTTTGGCTCAATTTGGCTCAAAATTGTTCGGCTCATGGGAGGAGCATCGCAGCGAAGGACTGTTGGCAAGTTACTCGTTTTTTGTTCCAGTCTAGGAGTTCGTACTGAATGGCAACCTTTGTGTCATTGGAGGAAGCTGCCAAGCGACTTGGCCTGAGCACAGACCAATTAATCGAGATGCGCTCACGTGGCGAGATTTTTGGTTATCGGGACGGAACAAGCTGGAAATTCAAACCAGAAGAGATCGAGCGGGTTGCCAGTGAGATCTTGGGGGACGTGCTGGATGAGGACCCAGCGGGATCTTCGATTCTAAGCCTCGAGTCCGAGCCCAATTCATCGCTGAGCGGCATATCTTCATCGTCAAGCGGTTTTCGAGCTGAAGAAAGCGATGTCTCACTGCAAGTCGAACCCGGTGGAAGCGATTTGAAATTGGTGGCTGGATCTGGAATATCTTTGGGCCAGCCCGTTGAAGGCAGCGGTCTATCCCAGATCGATGAAGACGGCTTGCAACTGGCCAGCAGCGACGATGACGATGATGAATTATCACTGGCACTTGACGACGACGATCAGGCTCTTTCGGATGTCCAGCCAAGCTCGGCCAGCAGTGGTAAGTCTTCCAGTCTGGGTCTGGCAGGAGATTCTGGCAAAAGCTCCTCTTCTGCAAAAGACGAACTGATCAAGGGCGACAGCGACCCAGCGCTGGGCGCAAAAGCGTCGGGCGTTGGCTCGGATCTGGATTTGGCTGATGATCTTCAGTTGGAAGACGACTTGGTTTTAAGCGACGGCAGCGACTTGGCGTTGGGTGCCGATAGCGGTATCAATCTGCGAAGTCCTGGAGACAGTGGCATTTCATTAGAAGACGATTCGCTTGGACTGGCCGGCAGTGGCATCAGTGGCCTGGATCTGTCTGACGCAGGCTCGGACCCAGGCAGCGGTGTCGGTGGTGGTCTGGGCAGCGGTGTCGATTTTCAGCAAGACGAGGACTTTCAGTTATCTCCCTCAGGCAGTACCGATGCTGAAGATGACAGCGGTTCTCAGGTGATCGAACTGGAGGATTCGTCAGAATTTGGCGAAGGAGTCGATGCACAAGCTGGCGGCGAGGGGTTCGACGCCTTTGGAGAGGTAACCGACGATGCGGATGTCTTCGGCCAAGCGACTCCCGCAGTAGGAGGTGCCTTCGTGGCTTCTCCCGAAGTACCCTATTCTTTGCTACAGGTTTTATTGCTCATGGGCGTCCTGCTCATCATGGCTTTTAGTGGTATTCTGATGAGCGATGTGGTTCGCAACATGTGGGCTTGGTCCGGCACGGAAACCAACGGGCTGACTAGCGGCTTCACCCAAATGCTAGTGGGCATTTTTAACTGACGAACCTTATTGCCAGCAAAACGAATTTTTGAAACCTCTCTACGCGCAACCAGGCGAACTTGTTAGCTTGCGGCCTGGAACCTGATTTATGCCATCCCCAGGAAAAGGAGCCTGAGGTGTCTATCAATCGCAAGCAAACTACCATCGGCTGGGCTTCAATGCTGGTCTTGATGTTCTGTGTCCCCGGCTGCAGCACCTTTTCTTTTAGCTCAAAAAAGCAGGTGCAGCAACTTGAGTCAGAGAACAATCGGCTGCTATCCGAATTCAGAGCCGAGCGGCAGCGCCGTGAAACCGCCGAAAGAACCGCTCAACAGCTTGAAATGCGTTTAGCGGAAAGCGAAAAGATGCTGGCGCGACAAATTCAGTCGACTACGCCTGGTCGCCTGTCCAGCCTTCCCAGCGCGGCGACGCCGCAGACCCCCCTGCCCTCTTTGAACGATGGAAATCAAAATTTCCCGGCAGAGGGCGATTTCCAGTGGCAAAGGCGAGTCAAGTAGCCGCGCTGAATGATCCCGACATCCCATTTCTTGGGCTCGGCACGAAAAGCTGGCTTCAGGCTCGAATTTGATGTCCCAATAGGTTGTGGCGGTGCGTACAATAGGACGTAAGCTTAATACCCACCCAAGTCCTTTCTTGGACTGCCAACCATCTTGCTGAAATGCGCTGAACACCGGTTCGGGTGCCAGTTGCGCTCATGCCGCCTTGCCAGAATTCAAATCCCATGCACAACCGGAATGTCTTGATAGGTTTCCTGATCGGAATCAATTGTTTGATCCTTGGCTGTTCCGAAGACACAGCGATCAGATCCTACAGCGTTGCCAAGAAGCAGGTGGCTCCGGCAGCGGTGGAAGCAGCCAGTCCTGCGCAGATGCTGGGCGTAATCGTCCCTTATCGGGAAAGCGCTTGGTTTTTTAAGATGACCGACAATCCGGATAAGGTGCAACGGCTAGCTGACCAGTTTCGGCAACTAGCCAGTTCCCTTAGCTTCAGCGAAGACGGCACCCCCCAATGGCAGCTCGCTGAGGGTTGGACAGAGAAGGTACTAAAACAAATCACCTACGCTCAGTTTTCCAGTGCCGATGGTGCGCTGGTTACGTTAACTCAATTGGGGGCCAACACCAACGACGTGCAGCAGTGGCAAACCTATTTGACAGACAATATCAATCGTTGGCGACAACAGCTTAGCCTGGAACCACAAGATTGGACCGCGATGCAGCCTGAGCTACAGGAGATCGCTTCGCACTCGACCGAAACAGCCAAGGCCTATTTTGTTAGTTTGACCGGCAAACAATCTGCCGCCGGCCAGAGGGGCATGCGAGCGCCTTTCTTGGAGCAGATGAGTTCAGGGGCCGCCGCAGCACAACCTCAGACTGCTGGACCGGTCAAGCTGTCCTATCAAGTTCCCGATGGATGGCAAGAGAAATCGGTTACCGGAATTCGCTTGGCCGCTTTTGAGATAGCTGATTCGCCCAGCCCGGGCACAGTCGTCGTTTCTACAGCTTCCGGTGCCGTTGAAACCTCCGTAGGAATGTGGCTGCAACAGATTGGTGCATCTGCAGGCGAAGAGCAGGTCAAAAGAGTAATCGATTCAGCGGTGGAAGGCACGGTGCAAAAGACCACTTATCGTTGTTATACGATAGCCCAGGAGGACAAAGAACAAGCCATTCGAGTGGCCGTAATTCCTATTGGGCCTTCCGGTAACATCTATGTGAAATTGACTGGCAGCAACAAATTGATGCAATCGCAGAGCGAGAAAATGGACCAGTTTCTCACGTCGCTGTCTTGGTAGTAGTTAAGCTTTTTTGAAAACTTATGGGGGAGCCAATCCAATGTCAACAGGAACATGGTCGACGGTTGGAAGCAGTGCGCGGCCGGTAGCTTCAGCGTGGGCAAGCCCCATTGCATTGGCTCGTGCCCTGGGATCACTGAAGATAACGGTTACGCTCTTCAGTTTGGGAATAGCCATCGTTCTTATCGGAACCTTGGCCCAGGACGAAGAGACTCTAGTGCAAGTCAAGCGAGAATATTTCAATTCCTGGATCGCATGGATACCCCTGGATGTGTTTGTACCGCAAACGTGGTACGAACACGCAACGTTTGGCGGAGGATTCCCCTTGCCCGGCGGTGCCGCAATCGGTCTTGGCTTGATGATTAACTTGATCGCCGCCAAGGCTACGCGGTTTTCGATTCAGGCCAAAGGCGGTCGGTTGCTGTTGGGATGGATCGTGACTTTGCTGGGCGCTGTACTGGTCACTGCGGTCATTCTATCCGGACATGCCGCTGATGGTTTGCAAGGGCAACCGCCAATTAGCTACGATCAATTGTGGTTCGGACTCAAGATCGGCATGATTGTGCTGACCTTGGCGGCAGCTTGGTATGCGGTTTGGGCACAAAATCTGCCTAAGCTGGCCAAATGGGTTGTCTGGTCGCTGGTCGCTTTGATGGCGATTGTGACGATGGGACTAATGCTGGGTGGAGATGCCGTGAAGATTGGTGACCCTGGTTTGCGAATCGTATGGCAACTGATGCAAGCGACCATCGCCAGCAGCGTGATCCTGGTTGGCATGGTACTTCTGTTTGCCAAACGCGGCGGAAACATGTTGATCCATGTGGGAGTGGCGTTATTGATGGTCGGTCAATTCATGTTTGGCGACCGTCAAATCGAACAGCGGCTCACGCTAGTTGAAGGCGATCGCTCCAACATGGTCTATCGCACCGACGAACTGGAGATCGCAGTAATCGATGTGAGTGGTCAGGACGAAGATCATGTACTAGCGATTCCCGAGGCTCTGATTCGGCAAGCCGCACAAGGCGATGGCATCATCGACGCTCCAGAACTACCCTGCATGATCAAGCTAGAGCGGTGGATGCCCAGCAGCGCCTTGCAGCCGGTTTCTGCCGCCGATCAAAACTTGGCTACCCAAGGAGTTGGACTAACTCAAAAGGCGATTCCCGTGCAGGCCAGTGGTGGAGCCAAATCGGAGGTGAATCTGGCATCGGCTTATGTAACCTTGATGGATCGAAACAGCCGGAAGCCTTTGGGGACAGTGTTATTGTCGCAGTTCATCAATGACGCTCAGCAAGTGTTTCGTGGAGCTACTGATAGTCACGAATCGATCGACATTGACGGAAAGCGTTTTGAGCTGGCTCTGAGATTTCGACGAGAATACAAGGACTATATGGTCGAGCTGAAAGACGTAATTCGCGAGAACTACAGCGCCTCAGAAACTCCCCGCGACTTCTCATCGTTGCTTCGCATTCATAATGAAAAAACCGGCGAAGAAATCACGGAAAAAACCTGGATGAACAACCCCATTCGATTCCGTGGAGAAACTTTTTACCAAAGCGATTATTTTCCGGCCATGTTGGCGGATGGTCGCATGGGCGAAGGCAGCGGGTTACAAGTAGTTCGAAATTCAGGTTGGATGATTCCCTATGTTTGCTGCATGATGGTCATGGTGGGTATGGTCTATCACTTCAGCGGTACATTTCTGCGATTTGCCAATCGAGTTGCTCGGGAACAAAAGGCTAATTCGGTTGACCTACCAACCAGAAGGTCACGACTATGGGTGCTGGCAGGCATTGCGATCGCGGCTTTGTTTGTAGGCTATGGGTTAAAAGGCACTCGCACTGGGCGCGCAGAAGTAGACTGGGCAGCTGCCGCCAAGTTGCCAGTCCAGCACGAGGGACGCATCAAGCCCGCTGACACCGTTGCAGCCAACGTTCTCCAAAGTATCAGCGAACCGGTCTTCGGAGGATTGTCCTATGTCAAGGATGCAAAGGGAGAAAAACACCCCAGAGTACACTGGCTGCTAGCCGTAATGGCTGACGCTCCTTGGGTTCGCGATGTTCAAGTGTTTCGAGTCTACGCGAAAGAGGTCAGAGATCTCTTGAAACTGGAGGAACGTGACGGATTTCGCTACAGCTTCAACGAGATCGACGCTCAACGATCCGCCTTCTTTGAGCAGATTGACAAGTTGCGTGAAAAGTCACAACGCCGTGAAGAACTTGATTTTCGCGAACAAAAAATCTCGGAGTTTTACCAAAAGCTAACCAGCTACGAATTGCTATCGGCCGCATACGACCAGCCGGCGATGCCCGAAATCAAAGATGCCGACAACGACGAAGGATTCCGCAATGTCATGGCGCAGCTTGATCAATTGGACCGTCGATACAAGATCATTGAATCGATGCACCCACCCGCGTTTATTCCTCCGCTGGTCAAGACCGATTCAACAGCCGCCCAGGACACGAGCGACCCAACTTGGCTAGCTTATGGACCAGCGCGGTTCAGAGCCATTTTGGACGCTGTTCGCAACGCGCCGGAAAACAGTGCCGTGAGTGCTTTCGAACAGTTGATGTTGGCGGTGCGCAAACAGGATGCATCAGAAATCAACGCCGCAGTGCGACGGTACGAACGGTTGGTCGCCGAGTCCCCTTTGGCTCAAAGCCATTTGACCAAAACATCTCTGGAAAGTTGGCTGAATGGATTCAACCCCACGGCGATTGGCATCATGCTCTATTTGTTGGCTTTTGTGCTAGGCCTGTGTTCCATGGCAACCAAGGGACCTTCCGCTCGAAATCTGACCTATGGAATTTTATTGGGAGTGTTCGTTATCCATACGCTGACACTGCTGGCCCGTATGTACATCTCTGGGCGTGCTCCGGTTACGAACCTTTATTCATCGGCTGTGTTTATCGGATGGGCATGTGTGCTATTCTGTCTGATATTGGAGCGAATCCACAGGCTTGGAGTGGCCAATCTAGTGGCGGCTATGATTGGTGTGATCACCATGGCTGTCGCTCGCAGTTTGGACAAGGGTGACACGATGCATGTTTTGGCAGCCGTTTTGGATACTCAGTTTTGGTTGTCGACACACGTGGTCATCATCACGGCGGGCTATGCGGTGACCTATCTTGCTGGATTCTTTGGAGCGGTGGCGCTGGCGCATTCGATGTGGACGGGTCGAAAACCACAAGATGCCGACAGTCGACAGCGCGGACAACAGTTGCATACACAAATGTACCGCATGGCCTACTTTAGTGTATGCTTCGGAATACTATTCAGCTTTGTTGGCACCGTTCTGGGAGGCCTATGGGCAGACGATAGCTGGGGTCGCTTCTGGGGTTGGGACCCCAAAGAGAATGGGGCTTTGATGATCGTCCTTTGGAACGCAGTTGTGCTACATGCTCGATGGGACAAGCTGGTTGGCGTTCGAGGCTTTTCTATCCTAGCGCTGATCGGCAATATCATCACCAGTTGGTCCTGGTTCGGCACTAATTTGCTGGGAATTGGTCTTCACGAATATGGCTTTAACAAGAGCGTGGCGGTGGCCTTGGTGATCACGGTCACTGTGCATTTATTGTTCATTGCCTTGGCATTGTTCATGACTAGCTCCCGACAGCAGGCTGTCAGTGAGTGAATCTGGGGGACAAGATCCCGGTGAATCGCAGGCTCATTGGTGGCGCGGCCGTCTGTGGATCGTGGCTGCAGCCGCGTTGTGGAGCAGCAGCGGACTGTTCGCTAAATCGCCGTGGTTTGATGGCTGGCCGGTAGAGACTCGAGGCCTGATGTTGGCTTTCTGGCGCAGTCTGTTCTCGCTGCTGTTAGTGGTTCCATTGGTACGTCGACCTGCCTGGCACCCGGCACTAGTCAGCATGACTCTATGTTTTGCTCTGATGGTTAGCTGCTTTATGTCTGCCATGGTCTTGGGTACTGCCGCCAATGCCATTTGGCTTCAATATCTTTCACCGGTGTGGGTCACGTTGTTCGGAGTCTGGCTGCTGAAGGAACGTATCACAGCAAGTGACTATCGCATGCTGGTCTGCTGCTTGAGCGGAGTGTTGATGATCTTGGCAATGGAAATGCGTTTCGGCAACTCGATGCTGGCTACTCTTTTAGGAGTTGTATCGGGAGTTGCCTTTGCGGGTGTCGTCTTGCACCTTCGCATGTTGCGTAGCATGGACCCAGCTTGGCTAATGACACTGAATCAATCTGCCGTCGCCCTGATGCTTTTGCCGTGGGTCTGGTCCGCTCCAGGGCAAGTTTCAACGAGCGCTTATGCGGTATTGACCGTTTTTGGAGTGATCCAAATGGGACTGCCCTATATTCTATTTGCATGGGGAATGCGTACGGTTAGCAGTCCTGAAGCTTCAGTCTTGAGTCTGTTAGAGCCGATCTTGACGCCAGTTTGGGTGTACATCGCATGGCACTCACACCCGGGATATCAGGCACCGCAGTGGTGGACTTGGCTTGGCGGATCGCTAATCCTATTCGGCCTTTTGCTGCGGTATCTGCCGGCTCTGCGAGAAACACTACGAGGCAGACTGACTCAGCCAAGCCGATAAGTGGGCACTTCGCGGCTAGCCCAAGTTCCCCAGTTAGGGCCTTAAGATCAATTGCTACCGACCGAATTGTGATCGCATTTATGGTCGAATTGTGATGGTATGGCTGATTTTTGCCAACCATCTATTGACAAGAAGGCGTTAACTGATGGCGTTGAAATGCTCCCCGGCTCGCCCGGGAGATTGTTGCGATTCTCGCTACACGCTCGGATAGCTCAGCCACCGCCCCTTTGGTTTGCGTGGCCGGGAACTCTAATCTTCGCTGATTATCGCTAATGAATATCTGCTGAATGAAGCTCTCAAGTTAAGCTTATCTGGCATGACTCAGCGTCGATTAGTGGTAATAAGTGTTCCAGATTCCCCATGGCCTATTGAACAACCACTTCATTCCAGCAGATTCAGGTATGCCAACTGATCCAACACGCAATTCAAGATGGCTGTGAAACCGTCTTCTGTCTCAGCTGCCGCTGCGGAATTTCTTTTCTACTTGAGCATCGTGGCAATCACTAGCGCTACGACCGACATGAGTTTCAGCAAGATATTCAGTGATGGGCCGGAGGTATCTTTGAATGGATCACCAACCGTATCACCAACGACTGCGGCCTTGTGAGCATCGGACCCTTTGTAGTGCATCTGCCCGTCGATCTCGACGCCCTCTTCGAACATCTTCTTGGCATTGTCCCAAGCACCTCCAGCATTGGACTGAAACAAAGCCAGCAAGACGCCGGTGACAGTAACACCCGCCAAAAGCCCACCTAACATTTCGCGGCCACCGCCAAAGCCAATGGCCACTGGAGCGATGACTGCTAATAATCCTGGCACGATCATTTCGCGAATCGAGGCTCGAGTCGAAATGGCCACGCACTTTCCATACTCGGCTTTGCCGTCTGCACTATCAAAGGTGCGCTGGTCACTTTCGCTCCACTGATCCTTCGTCTTACCTTCATTGCGGTGCATGACATCCAGAGCAGCTTTTAGCTCGGGGATGTCCCGGAATTGCCGCCGCACCTCTTTAATCATGTCCATAGCCGCTCGACCGACGGCACCCATGGCTAGCGACGAAAATAGGAATGGCAACATTCCTCCGATCAGTAGCCCGGCCATGACTCGCGGTTGCGCGATATCAATGCTAGTGATGCCTGCACTGGCCATGTAAGCGGCAAATAGCGCCAAAGCGGTCAGTGCAGCCGAACCGATGGCAAACCCCTTGCCGATCGCAGCGGTCGTGTTTCCCACAGCATCCAATTTGTCAGTCCGCTTGCGAACCTCCTTCGGCAGTTGACTCATCTCTGCAATACCACCTGCGTTATCAGAAATGGGGCCGTAGGCATCGATGGCCAGTTGAATTCCCAGGTTGCAAAGCATACCCACGGCTGCAATGGCAATGCCGTAAAGGCCCGCAAAATCATGGGCACCGATGATGGCAGCAGCCAGAATCAGAACGGGAATGGCCGTGGACTGCATTCCAACCCCCAGGCCGGCAATGATGTTTGTCGCGCTACCGGTCAGTGATTGATTGACAATTCCACGTACAGGCTTAGTTCCAGTGCCAGTGTAAAATTCAGTCACATAGCCGATTGCCAAACCGGCTAGCAAACCTGAAATCACTGCAAAAAATACGCCTGTGGATGTGTAGGATACTCCGTTTGCCGTGAATTCTTGGGGCAGCATCCACCAACATAGAAGTAGAGTAGCAACTAGCATTACGACGGCCGAAATCAATTCGCCGCGATTGAGCGCTTTCTTTGGATCGCCTCCTTCATCCACTTTCACGAATCGAGTGCCCAAAATAGAGGTGAGAATGCCTGCACCCGACAGAACCAAAGGCAGAAGAACAGCGTTTAAGCCACCAAAGGCGTTATCGGTTTCAAAGCCAGGAGTGCCCACAAACAGAGCTCCAAGCACCATCGTTCCGACGATGGCACCAACGTAAGATTCAAACAGGTCTGCTCCCATGCCAGCTACGTCGCCGACATTGTCACCTACATTGTCTGCAATCGTGGCAGGGTTCAGTGGATGATCTTCTGGGATTCCCGACTCCACTTTTCCAACCAAGTCAGCACCCACGTCAGCCGCCTTGGTATAAATCCCTCCACCTACACGAGCAAATAGGGCAATGGAGGAAGCACCAAAGGAAAATCCTGTCAGTACCGTGATTGTCTTGTTGATACCCCAGCCCTCAATATTCTGGAAAACGATGAATAGAACGCTCAGGCCAAAGATCCCCAGTCCTACAACTGCCATTCCCATGACTGAGCCACCGGTGAATGCCACTTGCAAAGCGGCACCCAGGCTGGTGCGAGCCGCATGCGCTGTTCGCACATTGGCCTTGGTCGCCACTTTCATCCCAATAAAGCCTGCCAATCCAGAGCAAAAAGCGCCCACAGCAAATGCAACTCCGATCAGCGCCGATGACGACTCGGGAGTCCGACTTCCCATCCAAGCCAATAAACCGCCGACAACTGCCACGAATATCAGCAGGAAGCTGTACTCAGCCCTTAAGAAAGCCAAAGCTCCATCTGAAATGCTCTTGGCTATTCGACGCATACGCTCGTCACCATCATCACGCTGACGGATCCAGGCTGCCTTTTGATAAACAAAAATCAATGCGATGATGCCCAGTACGGGAATCAAATAGATAATCGATTGGCCCATAATTCAAGTTTCGAATTGTCAGAGTAACGATTGATGGCCGACGAACCGTTCACTGTCGACCTAATGGAGTTGGATCAGGCTCGTTTCGAGCTAGTTGGTTAAAATTAGTTTCAGGAGGCTATGGCTCTTACTTAGGTTTGATACTGCTCGCAACCGCCAGCCAGTCAGCTCGGTGACGCTCAACAACCGACCTTTCAGGGTGCCAGCCTTTCGTGTCCATGACAGGAAGATGGGGCTAGCATACACAGAGATTCGCTTGCTGGGTAGTTGTTGGTTTAGGAATTTCCTCAAATGGCAATTTGTGGCGTCCCGAGTCCCTTTGACGATAAGGCGAGTGGGAAGGATCATTGAATTGGTACGGATGGGAACAACCAACCGCTTGGTTGCCATCACCCACAGGCAATTTATGGAATTCCCAAAGGTTTTCCAGTCATTTGTACAGTTCTAGCCAGGGTGGCAGGATTCCCGAACTTGTTGCGGTCGCTAAGATAACGCGGTCATGATTAACAGCTACGTTAAACTGTTCTCAATCGACGACTACCTGACGTGGCAAAACGCCTCAGCCGTTTTAGCCTAGACTAAGAGACTTCGGTTGACTGAATCAGTCGGTTCGGGTCTTCGGCTGCGTTGTGGTTGGGGATCGGTATAAAATTCCGTGACCGTTCACGCCCGGTGGTGAGCCGGTGCGGGGCAAAGGGTTTTTAAGGAAACGGGCCTGTCTTAAACCGATAATCAGCCAAGTTGAACGTCCATTTGTATCGGCCCCGCTTGTCCCACCCTACAAACCTGCGTGAACGTTTACAAAATACCTTAGGGCGATTCATACTCATGGAAATCATTTTGGCAGCTCCGCGAGGCTTTTGTGCGGGTGTCCGCATGGCGGTCAACAGCCTGGAAATCGCTATCCAGAACTGCCCAGGCCCGATCTATGTTTACCACGAAATCGTCCATAACCAGTATGTGGTCAGCCGCTTCCAAACTCAGGGCGCCATTTTTGTAGACTCACTGGAGCAAGTACCACCTGGGGCTACCGTACTGTTTTCAGCCCACGGCGTATCACCCGAGATTCGCCAAATAGCCAAGCAGCGCGGTCTGTTTGCCATTGATGCCACCTGCCCGTTGGTCACCAAAGTTCACTTGGAGGCAATCAAATATGCCAAGGGTGGTTACACCATTATCCTGATTGGGCATCAGGGGCATGATGAAGTCATCGGAACGATGGGTGAAGCTCCTCAGGCAATCATCCTAGTAGAAGACGAAAATGATGTGGATCAATTGCAGTTCTCACCTGATACCAAGCTGGCCTATCTGACACAGACGACTCTTAGCGTGGATGATGCCAATCGAGTGATCCATCGACTGCGCAGTCGGTTTCCTTGGATTGTCAGTCCTCCAAAAGAGGACATCTGTTATGCCACTCAGAATCGTCAGGAGGCGGTAGGTCTGCTAAGCGGACAGGCACAGGTGGTGCTAGTTCTAGGCAGCCAAAACAGCAGCAACAGCCAACGACTTCGCGAACTGGCTCGGGAAAAAGGCAAGCGTGCCTACTTGGTTGACGGTCCAGACGATTTACGTTTGGAGTGGTTTCAGGCCAGCGACAGAGTTTTGATCACAGCCGGAGCGAGTGCTCCGGAGTCGGTGGTTCAAGCGACGATCTGTTGGCTACAGGATCAGTTCCAGGCAACGGTCCACGAACAATCGGTCCGAACCGAGGACGTTTATTTTCCGCTACCCAAACCGCTGCGAGGCTACTCAGAGCCGACAGGGACCTCGCAGGGTTGACCTTCCGCGCCTACAATTGTCCCGCAAGGGATTGATTGACCACTTCTCATTACTCGACTTCGGAAGCTGGCATGACTGCTTGCGCCAATGTTCTCTTGCCAACCTACCCGCAGAACTGGCAACGACGGCATCTATTGGATTTGGAAAGCTTGACGGCAGATGAAATCCAGATTTTGTTGGACAGTGCCGAACAATTGCAACGGGCCTATGTGGCTGCTGGTCAAAAACTGTCTTTGCTGAATGGCATTACGATCGCCAATCTGTTCTACGAAAATAGCACTCGAACTCGAAATAGTTTTTCGCTGGCGGCAAAGCGTCTTGGAGCGGACGTTGTTGAGTTCTCCAGCAGCGGCTCCAGTGTTTCCAAAGGCGAAACCTACATCGATACAGCCAAGACCATCGAAGCCATGGGAGTGCATGCGGTTGTGACGCGACACGCTACACCGGGAACCTCACACTTGTTAGCTAAACACCTGAGCTGCTCGGTGCTGAACGCTGGTGACGGACCGCACGAACATCCAACGCAGGGGTTGCTGGACATATTGACGATTCGACAACAGCGAGGTCGGATCGCTGGATTGACCGTGGCTCTGGTCGGGGACATTGCACACAGTCGCACAGCTCGATCGAATATTTGGGGCCTGCTGAAGTTGGGGGCCAAGGTGATCGTATGCGGCCCCGCCACTCTAGTTTCCAAACAATGGGAATCGCTGGGCGTAGAAGTAGCGCATAACTTGGACGCCATCCTGCCGCGCTGCGACGTCTTAAATTTGCTTCGAATTCAATTCGAACGCCAAGACACCCGACCGTTTCCTTCGGTTCGCGAGTACGCTTTGCTTTATGCCATGAATACGCAGCGAATGAAACATAGCAAGCCAGATATCTTGATCATGGCACCTGGACCTATCAATCGTGGAGTTGAAATCACGCCTGAAGTTGCCGATGGACCTCATTCTGTGATTCTGCAACAGGTGACCAACGGCATTGCGGTGCGAATGGCCGTATTGTGGCTGTTGCTGGGCAAGATTCCACACCAGCGCGGTGACGTGGCGTCTACTACAGGAGTCGGCCGATGAGCGCCCAAAATCAAATAAGCTGGCTGATCGACAAGGGACGCTTGGTCTGTCCTACCACGGGACTAGACCGCGTCGGTCGTCTGTTAATTCACCAAGGCCGAATCGCAGCCATCGACCCGACGGATGATGCGATACCTTCACAGGCACAGTATGTGGACGCCAGCGATTGGATTGTGGCTCCCGGTCTGGTGGACTTGGCTACGGAACTGGGGGAACCTGGCAAAGAGGAAGACGAGACAATCGAAACCGGATCGATGGCAGCTCTGGCTGGCGGCTTCACCTCGATTGCCTGTGCCGCCAATACAGATCCGCCCATCGATACGGCAACCGCTGTTGAATTTGTTCGTCAGAAAGCGGCTCGCGCGAACCTATGCCGAGTTCATGTGATTGGCTGTGTGAGCAAAGGCAGGTCTGGCGAGGAATTGGCAGAGATTGGATCGCTGGTGGAAGCTGGTGCGGTGGCTTTAAGCGATGATCCTGCGCCGCTGAGCAACACAGCGCTTCTTCGAAGGGCTCTGGAGTACTGCTTGATGTTCGATCGCTGCCTGCTGGATCGCCCCGAGGTTCCCAGTTTGACACGCGGCGGGTTGATGCACGAGGGCATGACTCAATTGGTTCTAGCCCTGGCCCCGATGCCTGCCGAGGCGGAAGACCTGGCGACCTCGCGCGACCTAAGGCTACTGGAAACAACCGGAGGCCGTTTGCATCTAAGCAGCATCTCAACTGAGGGCAGTGTGGAACTGGTGCGACGAAGCAAAGCGCGAGGCAGTCGTGTGAGCGTTGGAATTCGCATCGCCAATATGTG
Source organism: Aureliella sp. (assembly GCA_044234105.1). GTDB lineage: Bacteria > Planctomycetota > Planctomycetia > Pirellulales > Pirellulaceae > Aureliella. The sequence goes on from JBIIJD010000004.1 coordinate 70,592, forward strand.
CTTTCAGGATGAACTGATGCGAAGCTTTGATGCTAATCTGAAGGTGAATCCGCCACTGCGAAGCCGCGAACATCTGGAGGCCTGCTGGGAAGCGATTGCCGACGGAACCATCGATGTGATCAGTACCGGCCACCAACCCAAGGCGCTGGAGAAAAAGATGCAGGAACTGAGCGCTGTGCCGTTTGGCATGTCGACTTTGGACACCGCCCTGGCTCAGGTGATCACTTACTTGATTCGCCCCGGAAAACTCAGTTGGACAAGAGCTATTGACGCCATGTCTGCAAAGCCTGCATGCGTGTTAGGCGTGGATGCGGGAACTTTAGGTGTGGGCAAAGCGGCCGATGTGGTCTTGATAGATCCTAGCGCCCAGCGAACGGTACGTGCGCAATCGTTTTATTCTCGCAGTCGCAACTCGCCGCTGGATGGTCAGACTTTATTTGGGCGCGTCGAAATGGTGTGGGTTGATGGACAACGCAAGTACCTGGCCGAGCGATCTTAAGGCAAGCCGTTTGATTCCATCGCGATGGCAGTCGCAACACTTACGACTACTGAAACAAAAAGCCGTTAGGGCATTTACCCTAACGGCCTCTGTTCGAGCTTTTGACTGTTGGCGGCAAAAAGCGGAGCCGCTGCGAGACTGGCGAAGATCGGGCGTGCTTCTGCACTTGCCACTTTTGATCTTGGCCAACGCTTAAAATTGGTCCCTCTGCCGAAAAGACAGTCAAAAGTTCAATGGTTGGTGCGGGCTCTTCAGCGCCCACACAAATATCATAGGCTACTCTGGGCCGACAGCAAGTTAGATCGACCGCCACCGGCCACTTTCCTTGCAGAATTTGCACAAATTTCTTGATTTCAACCGACGGGACGGACCAGCCTGCATAAGAACTAAGGCTAATGGTTACCGGGCTTCGCCCAGTCGCCCCTGAGTTCTGTTGATTTTATTGCCACAGCGTCCTTTTATCCAGTCGATGATCGACGACCGCTTGTTATCACACTTCGGCTTGCTTATAGACTCTAGTCCCGATTGAATGATCAATCAGCTTGCTGCCGGCTACGACGAATTGCGATATACTAAGGTTCATCGCGATTCCGTTTGCATACTTGATTTCGTGGTCTAAATACCTCATGAAAGCCGGTCGAAAACCATTAAATCCACTCAGGTTCAGTGATCGCATAGTCTGTTTGCCGGTGGTTCATGGCAGCGGAGCATGCGCGCTGGCAGTGCGACAATGGCTGTTAGAACACCCTTGCGATTGTCTGGCAGTCGGTTTGCCACAGTCATTTCGCTACGAAGTCTTGGAAGGCATCCAAGCTCTGCCCTACCCTGCCCTGGTTCTGCAGAGGCCACTATCAAGTCTTCCAAGCTCCACAGCAAGTCCATCTGCTGGACAGGATGCCGAGAGCGTGGAGCCAGCGTGGAACTACGTTCCGATCGACCCATGCCAACCGGTGATCATGGCGCTGAGAGTCGCTTGTGGCGAGCGCTGGGACATCGCTTTTTGCGATATGGAAACCAATCACTTTCAGCCGTTTTCGGCTGCGATGCCAGATCCCTACGCTCTGAAAACCGTATCACTGGAACGGTTCGCCACCGCCGTTCTACCAAGCATCGCAAGACCCGTGGATCAGCAGGTCTCACTGCGTCTTCGATACCAAGCTAGCAGACTTCGAAGCTTGGAAAACCACTATCAAAATGTGGTCTATGTCTGCAGCGTTGTCGAGTGGCCTTGGCTGCGAGAAGCCTATCGGGAACCCTCGACCGATGCGATGGAACTGGAAGAGACAGTGATCCCAGAACGCTACCGCATTCAATCCCAGACACTGATGTTCATGCTGGGGGAGTTGCCATTCACTACCGGCATGTACGAGAGTGCCAGAGCGAGTTTGACTGATGACACCAACCTGGGAATCGACTCAGTAAAGCACTTGCTGCTGTCAGCCCGTTCCAGCTATCTGCAAGACTTTGGCAAGCGAGCGCGGCGCATCACACCGCTTATGTTATCGCAATGCTTAAAATACATTCGCAATCTAACGCTGCTAGAAAATCGAATGTCTCCTGACCTGTACACCATAGGTCTGGCATCGCAGCAGATCTTGGGCGATCAATTTGCGATTCACGTTATCGAAACAGCTCGCCACTATCCTTTTGATCAGACGGGCGATCCGACCGAAGAATCCGCTTTGCAAGACGATCGCTGGCCAGCCGGTGACATGGGGCCTGAATTGCCTATAGTCAGCATGGGGATTGACCAATTGCGATTGCCCGACGGCAACTTGATCGACGTTGTCAGTCGCTTGCCTGGACAACCCGTTCAGTGGAGAACTTTAGAACTTCGCCGCAAGCCAAACAAGCAGGATGTTCGCAAATGGCAGATGCAGTGGAATCCTTATTCGCAGTGTTCGTGGCCGCCCGAGGATCAATTGATCGAGAGTTTTCGCACGCGAGTGGCGGATCGTGCTAAAGCGCTGATCGGTGCCGATTTGGCTCGCAGTGAAAAATTCTCCACTAGCATTATGGACGGCATCGACATTCGTGAGACACTTCGTCACTGGTATGATCGCGACATTTACGTCAAGATCATGCCACCGAACATCGGGACACTTGATTGTGTAGTCATGATTTTTGACACCCCTGCCGATCCTCGAGATTACCCTTGGAAGACAACCTGGTTTGCTGAGCACCAGAACGAGTCGACATTGGCATTCTTTGCGTCTGATTTTGCTCAAGAGATGGTGGGTCCTGGAATCGCCATGGCAACCTATGGAGGAGCCTTGTTCTTGTTTCCTCCCGTGGCCATTCCAGATATTTGGCATGATCCTCGACTGAACATTGCACAAGACTTAGAGGAGCGGTTGTTGGCAGCGGCCTGCTTGCACTCTAGGGAATCTCGCATCGCGCTTCTCAGCCCCAAGCCACCCGGTACTCGATGGCGCCGCATCGCGCGGCATTACCGTAAACAGTGGGTTCATGTACCGCTTAGCCAATTTAACGACGGCTTGGTCCAGCAACTTCGGATGGTCCATGTCCTCAATGGCAAGCAGGTCCGCTCGTATGCCCAACATTTTATCCGTAAAGCCTAGCTGGAATCAAACGATGTAATTCGATACGCGTCTGTAGTGCGGCTTCAATTTCCGTGTGCATGCAGTTGCAAATAGAAAGTCCAACCTTGAGTTGTCAAATTTCTAGTGGCCCACGAACACTCCGAAGGTAAAAATCGATTATAGTGTTTGAATATTCAGGAGCGATTGACAAGTAGTATCAGTTCTCAGGAGATTAGCTTGGAACCTTTAGATTTGCTGAAAAATTTGGTCGTTATGAGTGCAGCCGATGGTAGTCTTTCCGAAGAAGAGATTGCATTACTGGTAGACCGCTGCGCCGCCCTAGGACTGGCCGAAGAGTCCTTGGAGCAAGCCATTTCGTTTGCACTCAGCGATCGTTCGGCATTGAAACTGCCAACCGATCGACAAGAACAGGAAACGGTACTTGCGGACCTGATTCGAATGATGGCTGCCGATGGCAAGCTTAGCGAATCGGAAAAGCGTCTTTTTGCGTTGAGCGCTGCCAAAATGGGTTTTCCCATTCCAAGCCTTGAAGCTCTGATCGATCGACTGGTCGCATCGACCAATCGAAAGACAGGTTCGGCAGGTTGACGTTTTCTTGACTGTGAAGCTCGATCTGAGCGGAGGGCGGTTTTGGAGCTGATATTAATTCCTACGGGAGCCGAGCTACGTCATGTCGCGATCGAGTTGAAACAACTTTCGGAGATATTGCCCGTTCGAGTCGAACTGTGTAGCTGGGGGCCAGTACATTCGGCCTGTTGGACCCAGTGCCACATACATCGTCACCAACCACAACGGGTATGGCTGTTGGGCATCGCCGGCTACTACAACGCAAATTTATCGCTTGGATTGGCTTACGAGTTCACGGAAGCTGCTTTACATGGAGTTGGTGTCGGCAGCGGTAGCCGGTGGATGTCACCCGAGTGCTTGAAATGGGATCAAAATTTTGACGGACCGGACTGCCCTAGCTCGATCATTCGCTTCCATGAGACCGTACTGCAATCGCAAAGGCAGTTGCTAACGGTGTGCGCGGCTTCTGCAGATAGTGACGAAGTTCTGCAGAAGCGACAACACTTCCCGCAAGCGGACGCAGAAGATATGGAAACCTATTCCGTTGCCGCCGTATGTCGGCAGTGCAATGTACCACTGCGAGTCATACGCGGCATATCCAACCAAGCCGGGGATCGCAACTTGGCCCGTTGGCAAGTCGCGGATGCTATGAAGGCAACCGTCAAGTTATTGCGGACTGCTCTAGGCTCAACGACATAAGGTGCTACGTGACAGGAACCGAAGTCATGACAGACACGATTCGATTGGGCATCTCCACCTGTCCCAATGACACATTCGCCTTTGACGCATTGATGCAGCGGAAAGTCGACTGGCGGAACTTGCACTTTGAGATTGAGCTTCTGGATATTCAAGAATTGAATCAGCGTCTCAAGCAAGGACACTTTGACGTGGCCAAGGCCAGTTTTTATGCCGCGATCAAGCTGAGTCGAGAAACTTGGGTACTTCCTTGCGGGGCCGCTTTAGGATTTGGAGTTGGCCCCCTACTGTTAGCCGCTCGACCAAACACTCGGCCATCCAATGAAAAACAGGTGACGCTGTGCCCAGGCGAGGACACGACGGCTACTTTGCTGTTTCAATTATTTTATTCACGCTCGACTTTGTTGAGACAGGTACTGTTTAGCGATATCATGCCTAGACTGCAGCAGGGGCACGCTGATTTTGGAGTCTGCATTCACGAGGGGCGATTTACCTGGCAATCAGCGGGCCTGAACCTGGTGGAAGACCTGGGGTCTCGCTGGGAAACAGAAACGGGCTGTCCGTTGCCCCTGGGAGGAATTCTTGCTAAGCGGAGTACCGATCCTGATGTGCTACACCGAGTGGTTGCAGTCATCAGCGATTCAATCACATTGGCTCTAGAGTCACCTGAACAGACTTTGCCAACCATGCGAAGATATGCTCAAGAGTTTGATGACCATGTTCTCATGCAGCATGTGGATCTGTATGTCAACCAATGGACTCAAGACCTAGGCCAAGTTGGAAGGCAAGCCTTGAGGGAACTAGCCGTTCGAGCCACTGCCGCGCGACTGATCCCACAGGATCAGCCCCTGCTGGCAGTCTTTGAATAGCCAAACTGAAAGTCAGTTGAAGTCTGAGAAGATCAAGAATTGGACTAAGTAACTGTTCCTAAGAAACCCCGATCGTCCAACAGTTCCACAACTCGTTCTACGCACTGGTCAATAGACACTGATTCTGTGTCAAGCGTCAGGTCGGCTGATTCCGGTGCCTCGTAATCCACTCGATTCTGCTGGTCAGCGTTGGATCTTTTGGTTGCTAAGATAGCGACATCACTTGCGTTCTCTCTCGTTTGGAGAGTTTGGGAAGACGCAGTAAGGTGAACGTGGATGACCCCATCGCTACCTATCAGATTCTTAACTCGCTGACGTGTGTCTTCATGAGGCGAGACAAAAGCAGCTAGGCAAATCAACCCAGAATCATTGAGAAGTCGAGCGATTTCAGCGGCCCTACGTAGGTTCTCGGACCGCTCTTCGGTGGAAAAACCTAAGTCTCGACACAGTCCTAATCGCATACTCTGACCATCTAGAACCACACACTTCTGTCCTGATTCAAATAGTCGCTTCTCTAATGCCTGGGCAATAGTGGTTTTTCCTGACCCGCTGAGTCCCGATATCAACAGCGTAAAAGGTTGTTGTTGGTACCTACTGATTCGTTGTTCTATTTTGACCAATGACTGGAATGGCTTCAGGCGTTGACTAGTTGGCGATTCATCCCAATGCTGTTTGCCAGAAAAACTGGGATCTACTGGATCCAGGAGCATGCCAGCCGCTACCGTCTCATGGGTGATTCTATCTACCAAGATGAACGAACCTGTTGATCGATTGCGTCGATAGGGATCATAGACAAGGGGATCATGAAAAAGCAGTCTGCATCGGCCAATGGAATTCAATTTCAATGTTGTAGCATGCGACCGATGTAGAGTATTGACATCAATGGCATAGCTCAGTTCCGTTATCTCTCCAGAAGTTCTACGTGTCGAATGCTTGGCCCAATACTGTTTGCCTACTGCCAGATTTTGATCCGACATCCAGACCAAGACTGCCTCTACTTCTCGACTGACAATCGGGCAATTCCCAGGCAGCACCAGCATGTCGCCTCGTGAGATATCAATTTCGTTTTCTAAGGTGATCGTGATGGCATCCCCTTGGCTGGCTATGGGTAGGCTACCGTCACGAGTTACGATTTGCTTGACTTTGGATTTCTTTCGCGAAGGTAGAGTCAGTATCTCCTCGCCTTGTCGGATCGAACCAGAGGCGATCGTGCCGCTGAAACCTCGAAAGTTTGAATCGGGGCGACTGATCCATTGAACCGGCAGTCGAAAGTCCCGTTGTGCTTCATGATTATCGACAAAGACGCTTTCGAGCACATGCAGCAGCGAGCCGTCGGTGTACCAGGGAGTGCGCTGGCTCGGGATAGAGACATTATCCCCGAACCGAGCGGACAACGGAACACAGCGCAAATCAGGAACATCCAGCATGATAGCGAATTGCCGGAATTCGTTGCAAAGTTGCTCAAACCTCCCCGCATCGAAACCCACCAAATCCATCTTGTTGACCGCTAAGACAATGTGTCGAATTCCCAATAAGGAAACGATAAATGCATGTCGCTTTGTCTGAGTTAAGATACCCTTAGTTGCGTCGACTAGAATAACGGCGAGATCTGCCGTCGAGGCACCCGTGGCCATATTGCGAGTGAACTGCTCGTGACCCGGTGTGTCAGCCACAATGAATTTGCGTTTCTTGGTTGCAAAATAACGATAGGCTACGTCAATCGTTATACCTTGTTGTCGTTCATCTTCCAGACCATCCAGCAATAAAGCGGCATCGATGGCGTCATCCGTAGTGCCATATTTTTGACTGTCACTACGCAAGGCCACCAATTGGTCTTCATGAATGGCACCAGCCTCCAGTAGCATTCGACCGATGAGAGTGCTCTTACCATCATCCACACTGCCACAAGTGATAAACCGCAGAAGTTCCTTGCTCGAATGTTCTGTAAGGACCTTCTGACGCAGGGAAGATTCTGATGATTGGTCGGGAGCGGTTACTGATATGGTAGCAGGCGACATGGTATTAAAATGTGCTTTGGGATTTCGAGAACGGCAAATAATCTTGCGAATTGTGCTATTGAAATAAGCCTGCAGAAGACAGATTAGAAATAGCCTTCGCGCTTCTTGCGTTCCATGGCAGCAGCTTCCTCTCGATCGATGGATCTGCCTTGGCGTTCAGAGAGGCGCGTGGTCAGCAGTTCATGAAGAATCTTGTCTACGGTATCAGCATCGGACGGCACAGCTCCGGTCACCGGATAGCAGCCCAATGTTCGAAAGCGGACTCTCATCGGCTGAACCTTTTCGCCTACTCCCAGGCGCATTCGATCGTCGTCCACCACGATTAAGTCGTCGTCCCGCTGAACCACCGGGCGCTCTTTAGCAAAATACAGGGGAACGATGGGTATCTGCTCCTGCAAAATGTACTGCCAGATATCGACTTCGGTCCAATTCGACAGCGGAAAGACTCGCATACACTCGCCGGGTCGCTTCCACGTATTAAAGACATGCCAAAGTTCAGGCCGTTGATTTCTGGGATCCCAACGATGTTGACGATCGCGAAACGAAAAAATTCGCTCTTTGGCCCGCGACCGCTCCTCATCACGTCGACCACCCCCAATGGCAGCATCAAATTGATACTCGTTTAGGGCTTGTTTTAGTGGCTGTGTTCTCATGACATCTGTATAAACTTTGCTTCCATGATCAAATGGGTTGATACCAGTTCGGACTCCCTCCTGATTGATGTAAGCGATGACGTTTAACCCTAGTTTGTCGCGAACATATTTTTCACGAAATTCGATCATCTCGCGAAATTCCCATGTCGAGTCAATGTGCAGCAATGGAAACGGAGGTTTGCCAGGAAAGAACGCTTTGAGAGCCAAATGCAAAATGACCGATGAATCTTTGCCAATCGAATACAGTAGCACGGGATTCTCAAACTCGGCGGCCACCTCTCTGAGAACGTAAATACTTTCGGCTTCCAAACGCTTCAAATGCTGCGACTGAGGACGGCTAATTTGATCTTGGACTGCTAACATCAGGTTCACTTACTCCAATAGTTTCCATGAGTTACCGAGACATCAAGTGCTCTTTTGGTTGAATCGATTCCTGGGACATCTCCAGTTCTTCCCAATCCCCACTCCGTGTATAACGATAGTAGCCAGATTCCTCGACTGCCACCAACTGCATCCAATCATTGCGAAGGCTGTCCTGAACGGATGAATTCTTGGCAAGTACACAACTGATTGCCTCGCGTGGGGCTGCCACAACAGCCAATAGACGAACGGGTTGATGTTGATAGAGCTGACCATCGTGCAAGGACTGCCAAGGTAGCCCGGTCATCAAATCCCCGCCATTGCCCGAGAGTAAGCCGAATTTCCCAACTACATTGTGAATTGTCTTGGTTCCACTGCCAAAATGGGCAGGTGCCACCGTGGAGGCATAGTATTGCATGTTGATCCAATGCGCCACGATCATGGGAGCAGTCATGATTTGTTCGAGTACTTTGAACTCAGGATCGCGAGCATAGTGATAGCTGTGCAGAAAGACACGTCCGTCCATAGTCATCGACTTGGTCAACTCACGTGGACCAGCGATGAAGGCCGCGTTACCCGCTAGTCCCCACTCCGGTCGTACCTCAGACCAATCACGACTTCTCTTAAGCAGATCGGCAAGGCTTTCGCAGGATAGTTTTGGCTGTCGCTCGACCAATGTCCGCTCAGATGCCTTCGAAGCCAAAGTTTGCAGCTCTTCTAAATCTTTAATGTGTGTACTTGGTAACAAATGAAGATCAAAGAACTTCAGCGCATCGGTGGTTGTGTTATGCAAGGCGGCCAAGAAGTGGGTATCTTCAGGAATCTCAATGCCTCGTTCTGCTAGCCCTTGGCGTACAAAGCTTTGATTTAACAGTTTGGCGGCAAGGCGAGCATTGGCTTCACCCGTATGCCCTCCACAAGCACCGCAGTCCAGACCGGCTTGAAGCGGGTTGTTCTCTCCGCAGCTTCCGTGTCCGCAAAAGACGACCAGTCGCGCAAAATCATGGACGACACCGATACCTTTTAGAATTGACTCAGCCAAGTCGATCAACTTGGCCGGAGTCATGCCTTGTTCATCGAGCCCGCTAAGGCTTGGGCCTAAAACTTCTTGGTACTCTTTGGCGATCCCATCAAAACGCTGCGAAGTCTGGAGTCCATACCCAAGTGACTTGGCGATCAGTTTAACACTGTACCAAAGCCCCATCGACTCTACAAACGAAAAGCAACTGGTAGCGCTGGTCTGAAAATCTTGCCACAATCTCCGCAATTGACGTCGGACCTGGCGTCCTTGGCTTGCAGAGACTTGAATCGAGTAAACCGGCATGCACAACTCTTCTCGCACCTTGAATTTGGGCGTTAACAATACGGGTACACAAGCATGCCCCTGCTGCTCGCCCATGGGCACCATCTCGATCGGCAGGCCAAAGAACCCGGCAAAACCAAACGTCTGAATGGACGACGCGCATGCCTCCAGATGGCGACGTATTCGTTCTGACCTGACATCGATACAAAACACCATCTGACAGTGGAATCGTGGAGAGTTGCTCTCAGTTGAATGTTCCAAACGAACTCCAGCCAAGAGTCGCTGGCGAACCTGTATTTCTTCGGCCTTGAGCAAGGCATAACGAATCAGACCTACCATCTGAATCTGGCGGTCCTTCGGAGAAAAGGTCGGCAAATTTTCCACAAGCGACTGCCAATTGACCGTGAAATCCGTCAACCTGGAGACTGCCAATTGATAAGCCAGTCGAATTGCAAGTAGTCCCACAAAATCACTGCCAACGCCTCCCGCCTGCTGCTTTGTCTGATCCTGGTAGCGAGTCCAAGCACTCCACCCAGGTAATTTAAAGGCTTCACATAACAGCAGATTGTACCAAACCGATTGCGGGACCTTGAGCTGTTCCAGTAAACCGCCCAGAGCAACTTCTGGGTCGGAAGGTAGCTTGGAAACTAAGTTGCGAAACCCACGAACTCCAAGGACTTCAAAACTCAGGTCAATCTGAGCAGCTTTGCGCCACGAGTCAAACAGTGAATCGCTGGATTGCGCACTTACCCAGGTTGCTTGACCTGCGTCATAATATCCAGAGCAATATTTGGAGACCTCGTCGGCAATCGCCTGGGACCATTGAGCTCCGCAGAAATGATCAATGTAGTCGGTCAGAGTGTTGAAATCCCGACCGATACCAGCCTTATGCCGGTCGGTAGTTTCAGTGTGAAAGCGACCTTCTAGCGGCCAGTGCAGCACCGCTAAAATTTGATTGACATCAATTGATTCAACCCCATGGACTCCATCAGCAACCATCTCATCCAGGGCAGTGTTAATGCACTCCCGAGTAAGATTTCCGTCTCGATACTGCTGGCGGTAATAGTCCAATGGCATGAATAGCTCAATTGAGGCAATGGAAGTCAATTGAGAGGCCGTTTCCAAAAAGTCGCAGTGACTGAAGACCGAAAAGGGATTCACCGCGACATAGTCGGCTAGTGGCCAGACTGGCGTGACTTTATTTTGCACTTGGCTCAAGACATCGTGTAGACATTTGCTCGAGCTTTTACCGTTATTATTCGCTGGGATTGACATCGACTAGTTCCTTACTAGTAGAAAGTGATTGATCATTTGTTGTCGAAAGCCTGTTCGCGACACGCAAAGTTATGCTGGCAGTCAGGATGCCAGGATATTGGTAAAAAGGCGTTGATAAATTGAACTAAAGTAAAAGCCACTGGCTGCGTGGATGCGAATTCTTTCTAACCATGCTTGCTGCCAACCACTGGCGATGCCCAGATGCACCAAGAACAGCAGTCCGAAGGCTAGGAATATCACCAGTGAAAGCCATGCCTGGCTGGGTGTCACAGAGTTTGAGACAACTGAGCCACCAACCAGATAGTTAATCAATTGAAAGCCACCCAGCGATGCTGCGCATGTTCCTGCAACCGAAGCCAGCCCTTGGACTCTAGTTTTCAGTTCGTGGCTCAGTAATATTTTCCAACTCCAACTGCTAAGCGCTAGAATCAGAATATAGGCCAGAAGCAGCCCGCCTGGCTTGGTCATTAGATTCATTTGCAACAACACACTGATAAAGACCAGTACCGTAGTTGAATAGGCAATTGCTACCAACATATATGCAGTTTTTTGGCCAGGTGACACGTGTGATGTAATTCGCTGGCCACTGACTTGCGATTGCAAGTCCACCGTGCCACTGCTCAAGAATGCATAAGCTTTGTAACTTGAGTGCGCCAGAATATGCAGCATGGCTGCTGAAAAGGCTCCAACGCCACACTGCAACATCATGAAACCCATTTGAGCTACCGTGGAATACGCCAAGGACCGCTTCACGCTGGTTTGTGTAGCCATCACAACCACGCCAATACATGCAGTCGTAGTTCCAATCATCGCTAGAGTGGTCAGTGCCATCGGTTCGAGTGCCAGAACCGGATTGACTCGGATCAACAGATAACCACCGGCATTGACGATACCAGCATGCATCAACGCGGAAACAGGTGTTGGTGTCTCAAGCGTTTCCGGTAACCAAGCATGAAACGGAATCTGCACCGTCTTGATTGCCGCACCAAGTACCAAAAGCCAACAGATGATGGCATGCTGTGGGGTGATCGATTCCGGTGACAACAGGAGTTGTTTCGACTTGTCGATAATATCGGGTATCGCTTGTGATCCGAAGACACGAACCGACAGAACAATCGCAAACAACAGCAGCAAGTCGCCCAACCGGCTGAAGGCAAATTTGGTCCAGGCTGCCCTAACGGCCGCCGGCCTGTGATGGTAATGTGTAAGAAGTTGATGCAGACCAATGCTGGTCGTAAACCAGGCCAGTAAGAACATCAACAGGTTGCCTGAGATCACCATCAGGGAAACTGCTCCGATGGAGAAAGCCATCCATTTAAAGTACCGCCCCTGAGCCTGCTCGCCGTCCATGTAACGCACGGAAAATCGACAAGTAACTAGCCCCAGGAACGATACCAAACATAACATCAATGCCGTAACGTTGTCGTAGTAGAAGCTCAACTCCCAATGCTGGCTCCAGCTAGCCTTGATGACTGGTACGTAAAATGGCTGCAGCAGGCCGCCAAGTAACATTGCAGCAGACCCCAAAGCGACCAGGCATGCCGTTCCGACAAGTGACATCACTAACTTGCGGATGGTTAGACGCGAGCGATTGGCCTGGCTGTTGGGGACAAGTCCCAAGAGCAGCATTAGAAAAAACGGAGCCGTCAATACTAGAATAATTAGATTCATGTTAGTTAGTTCCTTGAGATACGAAAAAAGGCCGAAGGGTTGACACAACAACCCTTCGGCCTTCTTCGCGTCGGCAATACAACCTCCGCAACCAAAACCTGTCTGAACACTGATCCAGCACCGTACTGCGACGCCGGATCCGACTTGGTATCAGATCGACCGTATGCTACAGCAATCTGCAAATTAAGTCAATACAAATCGCGAAAAATATTTCATGAATCTCTATTCTTGAAAATCTGGCCTCTTTTCTAAGGTAAAAACGATGATCCTTTCGCCGGTTTTGGAACTAATGTCGGTATGTAGGCTGTTAACTTTGACCTTCAGAACGTCGAAAATAACTGCGTCCAGCAGTGGTCTGCCGCGTTCGATCAACTCCTGCCGCACCTGCTTGATCAAGTACCTTCCACGCCGATCGCTTTCGGATTCAGCAAGCTTCATCTCGGCTGGAGTCAATACATTCTTCAGGCGCACCAACACCATGTCTTCGATAATGTACGACTTGGTCTCAAGAGGCCCTCGCCCCATGAACTCCTTTTCAAATTTGATGATCGCTAGGCTAATCTCTCGCTCTAATTCCCGTTTAGAAACCATAATTTCCACTTTAGTGAGGCTGTCGGTGAACTGGGGCAATTGCCATGATTAAGATTCAGCAGTTAAATTATCGGCGGTTTCGACGCTTATTGTCCAGTTGGCGGGGAACAACGCCAAGCGTTTCGAATCCTTTTTCTGTCAATTTTCCATCGATAAATGAATAGGATCGTCACCGGTGAACAATCAGATTAACAAAGTTAGCAGCCGAATTACGCAACCCAAAAGTCAAGGTGCCTCCCAGGCGATGCTTTATGCTACCGGCATGACCCCCGAGGACATGAACAAGGCCCAGGTCGGAATTGGCAGTGTGTGGTACGAAGGCAATTCATGCAATATGCACTTGCTGAGACTGTCCGAGGCGGTCAAGGAAGGTGTGAAAAAATGTGGCTTGGTGGGAATGAGGTTCAACACGATTGGTGTCAGTGATGGCATCTCGATGGGCACCGAGGGGATGTGCTACTCGTTGCAGTCCCGAGATCTGATTGCTGATTCCATTGAGACTATCATGGGCGCTCAGTGGTATGATGGTCTGATCACTCTGCCTGGTTGCGACAAGAACATGCCTGGTTGTTTAATCGCCATGGGACGTCTGAATCGTCCCGCTCTGATGGTTTACGGAGGAACCATACGCCCCGGATCATGGAATGGGCACTCTTTGGATATCGTCAGCGCATTTCAGTGCTACGGGCAGTTTCTCACCGGGCAGATTTCCGACGAGGAGCGAGAGCAGATCGTTCGACATTCTTGTCCCGGGGCGGGGGCTTGCGGTGGAATGTACACCGCCAACACGATGGCATCGGCGATCGAAGCGCTGGGTATGAGCCTACCTTACAGTGCTTCCATTCCTGCCGAAGACCCGGCCAAGATCGATGAATGCCACCGGGCAGGTCGGGCGATTTTGCATCTGCTTGAAAAAGATATCAAGCCCCGCGATATCATGACTCGTCAAGCTTTCGAAAACGCCATGGTTGTTGTCATCGCGCTGGGCGGCTCCACTAACGCGGTTCTCCATTTGATCGCCATGGCCCGCAGCGTGGATATCCATTTGACGCTTGATGATTTCCAGGCGGTCAGCAATCGAGTTCCGTACATTGCCGATTTGAAGCCCAGTGGCAAGTTTGTTCAAGAGGATCTACATAGCATTGGCGGTACACCGGGTGTCATGAAGTATCTGATTGAGAAAGGTTTGATGAATCCAGATTGTCTTACGGTTACAGGCCAGACTTTAGGCCAGAATCTCGAAAGCGTACCTCCGCTAAAAGCTGGTCAGAAAATAGTTCGCCCGGTGGAAGACCCGATTAAGCCGACTGGGCACATTCAGATCTTGCGTGGCAATCTGGCACCCGAAGGCGCAGTTGCGAAAATCACAGGTAAAGAGGGCCTGGTCTTCACTGGTCCCGCAAAGTGCTTCGACAGCGAAGAAGAGATGTTGACCGCCCTGGAGAATAAGCGAATTGGCAAAGGCGATGTCATTGTGATCCGTTACGAAGGGCCCAAGGGTGGCCCCGGAATGCCCGAAATGCTGACGCCGACATCCGCGATCATGGGCGCAGGATTGGGAAGCGACGTGGCTTTGTTGACAGATGGCCGCTTTTCAGGAGGCTCCCATGGCTTCATCGTTGGGCATGTCACTCCCGAGGCCCAGGTAGGTGGTCCACTGGCCTTGGTCAAAGATGGAGATGTGATCACTGTAGACGCTCAAACAAACCGCTTGGACGTCAATGTGGCTGAATCAGAAATGCTATTGCGTCGATCTCAGTGGAAGACACCTCCACTAAAAGCCACACGAGGTACTCTGTACAAGTACATCAAGAATGTGAAGAGTGCATCGGAAGGTTGCGTTACGGATGAGTAGTTCAGATAACACAACGAGTGTTCTTCGCTGCACTAGCAGAACTTTTGAACGATGGCACCAGTGCGAAATAATCGCAAGATGACAGTCGGTCACCGGCCGGTTGTTCGATTGATGCCAGACGGGTTAGTCCGGCCAGGATACTAATCGTTGGCCGGTGACCGAATGCCGCTTAGTGCTGTTCGGTCGGAACTTAGGAACTGAGCAACGACTCCACTTCGTCTTCACTCTTGATTGCTTGCAAGTAGTGCTGCTGAGCACCGGCAGGCATCACTTCATAATGGGAAAATTCCATGGAGTAACTCCCCTGCCCGCCTGTCATACTGCTGAGCGTTCTACCGTAGTGCATGACTTCGCGCAAAGCGACCTCGCATCGGACCACTTGCATACCGCCACCCGCGCCGTCGTTACCCAGCACGCGTCCACCACGAGAACTCATGTCGCCGTACACATCGCCCACAAACGATTCGGGGATACTCACATCCAGATGCACCACCGGCTCTAGCAGGCAAGGCTGCGATTCCAGATAGACCTGCTTGAAGGCCATAGCTCCAGCGATCTTAAAGGCCGCTTCGCTGCTATCGACTGGGTGATACTTTCCATAATGGACTTCAACGGCTAAATCTTGGACCGGATATCCAGCGATAATGCCGCGAGTAATCCGCTCCTTAAAACCTTTCTCGATGGCCGGCAAAAAATTGCCAGGGATGGAACCGCCGACCACCGAATCGATCCACAGAAAGTTGTTTGTCGAATCATAGTGCGCCGCCTTCATGCTCGGGAACCTTGCCTTGGTGGCAAACTCTTCCGCTGCAGTACCTTGCGGAAATGGGAACATGCGAATATGCACTTCCCCAAACTGTCCACGCCCCCCGCTCTGTTTCTTGTGTCGATACGAGCCTTCTGCACTGGCCTGAATCGTCTCCTTGAGCGGCAAGCGTGGATCGTGGGTCTCCAAATCGACTTTATCTCGATGCTGCATGCGCTCCAACAACAGCTTCAAATGCAGCTCGCTCATCCCGGTCAGAACCACTTCGCTGGTCAAAGCGTCGCGATCCAGACGAACTGTTGGATCTTCTTCGATCAACTTATGCAAAGCGACTGCCAAACGCTTTTCATCCGCTTGGGTCTTAGGCCGAATCGCCAGTCCTACCATGGGCTGTGGGAAATGGATTTCTGGCATGCGAATATCGCCCAGAACCGAACCTGTATGCAGTTGCTCGACCTTGGCCACTGCAACAATTTGTCCAGCTTCAGCAAAATCCAATGGGTTCGTTTGTCCAGCTTGCACTTCGATCAAGGCTGGTATCTTGATGGTTTGTTGATCGCCATCAACATGCACCATCTGATCTTTTTTCAATGTGCCGTTGAAAACGCGAATATAGCTGAGCTTTTGTAGGTAAGGATCCACACGAGTCTTAAACACCTGAGCTACCAATGGGCCTGAAGCGTCGGCATGCAGCACCACGTCCTGGCCTTCGGTTGTCTTGCCGTGACGTTCGATGATATCTGGTGAAGGCATCGTTCGAGCCAGACCTTGTAGAAACGCTTCTAATCCAAGATGATCTCTTGCATCGACGCAGTACACAGGTATCAGTTCTCGTGACAATACCGCATGAGGCAACAGCGGCAGCAGTTCGTGCGATCCTGGAATGTCCCCGTCCAAGTATCGCTCCATCAATTGATCACTACCTTCTACAATGGCTTCGACCAATTGGTCGTGCAATGGTCCCACGTCAAGCACCGCCCCAAGTGCGTCGCCGGGTTCTAACAGATCGACGATCCCAGTTACTTGATCTCCGTCTCGCTGGGGCACATTCATCAGGACGCAGCCGGAACCAAAAGTCTCGCGAATCTGCTGCATCAACTGCTGGAAGTCAACGGGTTCGCCATCAACGCGAGTGATGACCAAGCAGACAGGCATACCCAGGTCCATGACCTCTTTGAAAACACGTCGAGTATTGACCTCGATGCCCTTGTGCGCGTTAATTCCAATTACGGCACCATCGGAGGCAACTAGTGCTCCGATGGTTTGGCCAATGCAGTCTGTGTAGCCGGGAGTATCCAGGAAAGTGAAGTAGATGGAATCGTATTCCAGATGAACCACTTTGGCTTCGATGGTATGCTTGTGCAGTTTTTCCTCGGGATCAAAATCACAGACGCTGGTCCCGTCATCCACGCTGTGCTTTCCCGTCACAGCACCGGTCGTTTGCAGCAACGCGTCGATCAGACTGGTCTTGCCGATAGACCCGTGGCCGCATAGAGCAATGTTTCGGCGACTCGAGATTGGAACGTGACTAGACATATTGGCTCTTTCTAAAGAGAGAGAAGTACCGTTGCCATAAAGTTTCCGACCTACTTCTCATCTTAACCTTTTTTGTTCTAGACTTTTGACCAACACGACATTTTTTTGCCGCTAAATTTTGACACTTCTTGCTGAATGCTACCAACATGATGTTGAATCCAGCAGGCTTAGAGTTCGTCCAGCTTCATTCCTACGATTTACATGGGTTTTGCGACCTGTCATTTCTGAGTACCTATACTAACGGTGGGTTCGACCGCTTTTTGTCGTCGGTTTGACAAAAGGTCCTTACTGAGAAGAATTTGCCGTCCTGGCAACAAAAGAAGGCTTGGATGCTGCGTCACCACATCAGTACAGGTGGAATATGCAGAATAGAATGCGTCTGCTGAGCTTTGGCGTAAAAACTAATGGGAACGGTAGCAATTTCGCGAGGATACTTTCCTGCCAATCTTTTTTGGTTCGCCTCTGCAAGTGAACTTGCTAGCGTCGATGTCTGTCGTCATAGCGACAGTACAATTGTCACAACCAATTCTTACCTCCCCTCTTTTGGCCGCATGGCATTCGCTGGTAGAATTTCCCGATCACTTTTGTTTCAACATAACTAGCATTATAAGATTGCGGCCTTGCCGACTGTACAGACTCCCAGCCCCCCAAATCTCTAGAGCTTTCGATGCAGCCAATACTCAAGTCGAACAAACTTGCCAACGTGTGTTATGACATTCGTGGGCCGGTACTACAACGCGCCAAGCAGATGGAGGAAGAGGGGCACCGCATCACCAAACTCAACATCGGCAATCTTGCGCCCTTTGGGTTCGATCCCCCCGAAGAGATCGTCTACGATGTGATTCACAATCTCCCGAGCGCAGCCGGCTACTGCGATTCGAAAGGCTTGTTCGCAGCCCGCAAGGCGATCATGCATTACACGCAGGAGAAGGGGATCAAAGATGTCCAGTTAGATGATATCTACATTGGTAATGGCGCATCGGAAATGATCGTCATGGCGATGCAGGCTCTGTTAAACGACGGCGACGAAGTGCTGGTACCAGCACCCGACTATCCACTTTGGACCGCTGCAGTTAGCTTGGCCAGCGGCGCGCCGCGCCACTACCTGTGTGACGAGAAATCGGGTTGGCTACCGGACCTTAATGACATTCGAGCGAAAATTACGCCCAACACGCGCGCCATTGTCATCATCAACCCGAACAACCCGACAGGTGCGCTTTACCCAGATGACTTACTGCGTGAGATCATCAAAATCGCGCGACAGCATCAGTTGATTATCTATTCCGACGAGATCTACGACAAGGTTCTGTACGATGGAGCCACTCATACATCGATCGCTTCGCTAGCCGACGACGTGTTGTTTATCACATTCAACGGCCTATCGAAGAACTATCGTGCCTGCGGCTATCGCGCTGGGTGGATGATCATTTCTGGCGAAAAACGTCATGCACGGGACTACATCGAGGGCTTGACCATACTTGCGTCGATGCGGCTATGCGCCAACGTGCCGGCTCAGAATGGCATTCAGACCGCGCTGGGTGGCTACCAGAGCATCAATGATCTTGTCGGTCCCAATGGTCGATTGAAGCGACAACGCGACCTAGCTCACGAACTGATCACCCAGATACCAGGCGTCACGTGCCATAAACCGCAAGCTGCCTTGTATTTGTTCCCTCGCTTGGATCCAAAGTTTTACCCGATCAGCGACGACCAGGAGTTTGTGCTGGAAATGCTGCAGTTGGAAAAAGTGCTTGTGGTCCAGGGTACGGGTTTCAATTGGCCACATCCAGATCATTTCCGAATGGTCTTCCTTCCACACGAAGACGACCTCACAGAAGCGGTTGGCCACATCGCCCGTTTTCTAGAAGCCTATCGCAAGCGGCACAATACCTGACGCATCGTCGCAACTGAACCGCACTTAACGAATGACTTGCAAAGGAGGAGGCATGGCCTCAGGTGAAGGGCTAAATCTAACTGCTCACGAGCATTTTATGAGGGCTCAGGCAGAGGCAGAGCAACTGAGTATCGCAGCCAAGCGTTTGGATTGCGGTGCCAACCTGCTGGATTTTGGTGTGGAAGTGCGTGGAGGGCTGGCAGCCGGGCTACGATTGGCTTCGATCTGCATGGGTGGCTTGGCCGAAGTCGCCATTTCCAGTGGGGATCGATCGATCTGGCGTGGGCCATGGATTCGTGTATCGACCGATCATCCGGTCCGTTCGTGTCTGCTTGGACAATACGCGGGTTGGCCAGTGCAACACGAGAAATTTTTTGCGATGGGTTCCGGGCCAATGCGGCTTAGACGCGGCCAAGAACCGCTGCTAAAAGAGCTTTCGGCAGCCGACTGTTCCCCGTTGGCGGTGGGCGTTCTGGAATGTGATCGGTTGCCCAATGATCAGGTGGCACAGCACATTGCCGCTCAGTGTAATGTGGCTCCTGATGCCTTATGGCTGGCGGTGGCTCCTACTCGAAGCGTCGCTGGCTGTATTCAGGTAGTGGCTCGAAGCGTTGAGACTTCTCTACACAAACTGTACGAGCTTGGATTCCCGCTGTCCGCCCTCAAGCATGCCTTTGGAATCGCTCCACTAGCACCACCCACACCCGACTTTGCTCAGGCGATCGGTAGAACCAACGATGCCATCTTGTATGGCGGCCATGTCACCTTATGGGTAGACGCCGACGATCAACAAATCGAAGCGGTAGGTGCTAAAGTGCCCAGTTCTTGCTCTCGCGATTTTGGTCAGCCTTTTGCCCAGATATTCAAGGGCTGCAATTATGATTTCTACAAGGTTGATCCTGCACTGTTTAGCCCCGCAGAAGTGGCAATTCACAACTTGCGAACCGGTCGCGGCTGGCACTTTGGCGAGCTGCGCGAAGACCTAGTGGCCAAGTCGTTTGCCGTCGAACAGATGGGTTAAGGACAGTAGGCCATGAGCTTGCGAATTGGAGTTTTAGGATCTGCAGACAGCCCGTACACGCGGCAGTTGCTGTTGGCGGCGCAGTCGCTGGGTTGTCGTGCAGACGTTCTTGCGTTTCCGCAACTGCAGGCTTGGATTGGCCCAGGCAAGTTGCCTGCTCAGCCAAGTACCGAAGGTGGCCCGATTTATTCCCATCAGCAGCTTGTGAACGTAAGCGACCAAGCGTATCCAGAAAATTCTTTGGACGCTATTCTGGTCCGTACGATGCCACTGGGAAGTTTGGAACAGGTTATCTTTCGCATGGATTGTCTGCAAGTCTGGCAATCGCTGGGCGCAGAAGTGATCAATTCTCCGCGTTGCTTAGAAACTTCGATTGACAAATGGCTAACGCTGCACCGATTGGTAAAGGCTGGAATACTGGTGCCACCAACCGTGGCTTGCCAAACCAGGGATCAAGCGCTGTCTGCTTTCGAGGAATTGGGACGAGATGTGCTGGTCAAGCCGCTTTTTGGCGGAGAGGGTCGAGGCATCATTCGATTGCAGGACCGCGATCTGGCCTGGCGCACCTTTTCTACGCTTCAACAACTAGGTCAGGTGCTTTACGTTCAACCCATGATCCCAAATTTCGGCTATGATATTCGCGTATTGTGGATAGGTCAGCAAGCATTCAGCATTCAGCGCTGGGCCAGTCATGGCGACTATCGTACGAATGTCTCCCAAGGCGGTGTGGCTGAAGTTCATCAGCTGACGGATCAGCAACTTGAATTGTCCCGCCAAGCAGCGCGAAGCGTCGATGGAAGCGTCGTAGGTGTCGATCTGCTACCCGCCAAAGACGGGCAGTTGTATGTGCTAGAGGTCAACGCGGTGCCTGGCTGGAAAGCGGTTAGCGCTTGTCTGAAAGTGGATATTGCTCGTGAGATGATTCAGTATGTTCAGCAGCAGGTCGCAAACAAGTAACTAGAATTAACCGATGTCTGAAGATCGTTCAACCGTATCAAGCTGGGAACAAAACAACGTAGCTGCCAGATTGCCTGCCATGGCAGCACGAATTCCTGAACAGATTGCACTGGCCAGCCCACTGGGAAGCGCCAAGCTAGCAACAAAGCGACCCTACAAAACGGTTACTTTTACGGAACTGGAACTGATCACGTCTTCAATCGCGGCTGGCTTGCAGCAAATGGGCGTCAAACCGGGCATGCGGATTGTCTTGCTGGTTCGATTTGGAGCCGACTTCATCGCTTTGGTTTTCGCGCTGCTGAAAATCGGCGCGGTCATCGTGCTAGTGGACCCAGGCATGGGACGCAAGAATATATTGCGATGTTTGCAGGCCACCAATCCAGATGGTTTTATCGCCATCCCAATTGCGCACTGCATTCGACGGATGTTTGCCAGTCGATTTCCGCGTGCCAAGCTGAATGTAACGGTTGGTCTTACTTTCGGCGTTCTACCCAAACCAACTCTCAAACAGCTTTTGGGGACACCGCCCTCGTCGTTTGAGCCACCTCCAACCACTCAAGACTCTGAAGCAGCCATCATCTTCACTACCGGCAGTACGGGGCCACCCAAAGGAGTCCTATACACACATCGCACCTTTAACAGTCAAGTAGATGCCATCGCACAGCACTACGGCATACGACCAGGCGGGAAAGACCTGTCTGGGTTCCCACTGTTCGGGCTGTTTAACGCAGTCATGGGCACCACAACGGTCATTCCAGACATGGATCCCACGCGACCGGCAGATGTGGATCCTCCCAGGCTGTTGGACGCCATCGATCAGTGGAAGATCAATCAGGCGTTTGGTTCACCCGCGTTGTGGACCGCAGTGGGCCGATATGCGGCTGATCACAAACGAAAAGTTCCCAGTCTGAAACTGGTGCTATCTGCCGGTGCGCCAGTACCGGCCCGTGTTCTTGAATCGATGCGTCAGTTGCTGCCCGCCGACGCACAAATGCATACCCCTTACGGAGCGACTGAGTCGCTGCCGATAGCATCGATCGAAAGCAACGAAATTTTGACAGAGCTGGCCGTCAAGACTCAGCAGGGAGCTGGTACCTGTGTAGGTCGCAAGTTTGACGGGATTCAGTGGCAGGTCATCGAAATCCAGGATGGCCCTCTGACCACGATCGATCAGGTTCAGCCTTTGCCACCAGGTCAGATTGGTGAACTGATGGTATGCGGCGATGTTGTGACCCATCAATACGTAACGCGGACCGATCAAAACGATCTGCATAAAGTTCAGGATGGCCAGCGTATCTGGCACCGTATGGGAGACGTTGGATACCTGGACCAGGAAGGTCGATTTTGGTTCTGTGGGCGCAAATCGCATCGCGTGCGAACCGACCGAGGCAATCTGTACACCGAGCCCTGTGAAGCCATCTTCAATCAACACCCTCACATTCATCGGTCGGCTCTGGTAGGCATCGGTTCCTCGCATGACCAGACGCCAGTAGTGATCGTCGAGACCTGGCCGGAGTTTCGACCAAAACATAGTGTTGCCCGAGATCATTTGATTGCTCAACTGCGTGCCGTTGGTGCCAAGCACCCGCTGACTGCGCACATCGAGCACATTTTGATATATCCAGGACGACTGCCAACGGACATTCGACACAATTCAAAGATTTTCCGAGAGCAGTTGGCACCTTGGGCAGCCAAGCAGCTTGGCCACCAAGAAACTTCACAAAGTCCACGAAGATGACAAAAACGTCATCCAGCCCGCTTCATCACCCCCACTGCCTAACGCCTAACAATCAAAAGTTTCGCTCAGGAACACTCGACATGGACCTTTTTGCCGACCAGGAAGCTGAGAACCGACGCAGGAACCTGCCCTTGGCCGCTCGCATGCGTCCACAGAGATTGGCAGACTTTGCTGGTCAGCAGCATTTCCTGGGTGAAGGCAAGCTGTTGCGTCGCCTGATGGATGCCGGGCGGCTTAGTTCCGTACTGTTTTACGGGCCGCCAGGTACTGGCAAGACGACCCTGGCGCATCTACTGGCGATTGAAACGGGAGGCACGCTCAAGCAAATAAGCGCAGTCTCTAGCGGCGTGAAGGAATTGCGAGAGATTCTGGATTGGGCTCGTGATCAGGTCGCTAGCGGAGCGCCAAGACCTTTGCTGTTTGTCGACGAGATTCATCGTTTCAATCGCAGCCAGCAAGATGCATTGTTGCCTGATGTTGAGAGTGGTACAGTGACTTTGATTGGTGCCACGACCAGTAACCCCTTCTTTGCAGTCAATGGAGCGCTACTTAGTCGCAGTCAGATTTTTCAGTTTCAGCCGCTATCACCTTCTGATGTTCTATGCCTACTTAGACGCGCGCTTACGGATACCGAGAATGGACTGGGAAACTTTCCAACGCGTGCTGAAGATGCGGTGCTGAACCATCTAGCCGAAGCAACTGACGGGGATGCACGGCGAGCGCTGGGCGTATTAGAAGTAGCTGTATTGTCTTGCAAACAGCGCCCCGTGTTGCTAACTCGTGAATTGATCGACGAGTCGATGCAGCAAAAGACTTTACTGTATGATGCAGCCGGCGACGAACACTACGATATCTCCAGCGCGCTGATCAAGAGCATTCGAGGCAGCGATCCGGATGCAGCACTCTACTGGCTAGCTCGGATGCTGGAAGCCGGTGAGGATATCCGATTCATCTGCCGTCGTCTTGTGATTTTAGCAAGCGAGGACATTGGCAATGCCGATCCATCCGCATTGTCGATTGCCGTTGCTGCCAGCCAAGCCTGCGAAATGGTGGGGTTACCAGAATGCCAATTAACCCTCTCCCAAGCGGTAATCTACTTGGCTTTAGCAGAAAAAAGCAATTCGGCCACTTCGGCGATTGGCTTGGCCAGGCAGCAGGTGCGTGAGGGTGTCATCATTCCCGTGCCTATCCACCTGCGGGACGCTCATTACGACGGTGCTAAGCAACTTGGTCATGGCGACGGCTATCAGTACGCTCACGACTCTGCAGACGGAGTGGTCCAACAGGACTATCTAGGCGTCAACGTGACCTTCTACCAGCCCTCGCCAAGAGGATGGGAAGGAAAAATGGCGGAGCGATTAGCAGAGATTCGCTCGCGATTGAATACTCCTTGTCCAGATAATGCCAAGCAACCGCCTAGGGCACCATCGTGTTAGATCCAATCTTGCCGCAGTGGCTGGTGGATCTGACCCCAGTTATTCACTTGATCTCGGAAACTGGGATATTTATCTTTCGGAATCCACCGCAATTGATCCTATTTCAATTCAGGTGTCGGAGTTGCGGCCAGCAGCAACGCGACTGGCAAAACTGGGAACCTAGTGCGAGTTCGAACCGCGTCCCGCGAGATGCAGGCCAAAAACGATCAAGATTTTGCCAAATATTTTAGGCATCCAGATTGCCGACCCCCAGTAAGAAGTGCCTCAAGTTTCAGAGCGAAACCCGAGTGCTCAAAATGAGCACTCCGAGATGGTTTCAAGATGCAATCTGCATGGACTTAGGAACCGTTCGCGAATAAACTTCCGAAGTTGCCATCAGTTTTTGCTGCAACCGGACGCTAACGCGTTCCGGCTGATTAGGCAACTTATTTGCGAAGGGTTTCTTAATGAGTTCAGCAAGCGTACCCGAGTTGATTGTGGCAACTACTGTATTCAAGTTTTTCGCCCATTGGCGAACTCTCGGACCATGTTATCCAGCTCGGCCAGCCCAAGAGCAATCTTCTTGAAGAAGGAAGCGTTATGTCGGACCAGCACAAAGCGAGGATGATACGTCCAAAGGGCCCGTAGGCGGGCGTCCAGCAGAGCG
Source organism: Aureliella sp. (assembly GCA_044234105.1). Lineage (GTDB taxonomy): Bacteria > Planctomycetota > Planctomycetia > Pirellulales > Pirellulaceae > Aureliella. The sequence continues at coordinate 95,507 of JBIIJD010000004.1, forward strand.
GCTTGTTGGTGTGATTCGGTGCGAGCCGGATTGCCACCTTCGATGGTTAAACCACCTACGGCGGCACTTTCGAAGAATATGACTCCATCATATCGTGCCAATTCGCGTTCAAAGTTGGTCCCAAGTTCCCCGAAGAACTGGTCGACTGGTAACGGCGAATAGGCGGCTCCGTCCACCGTTCCACGGTCGCACAGCAAGATTCGATCTGGATAGAGATGCGACTGGACATCTTCCAAATGTCGCTGAACATGGAAGATGGCTTGTTGAGCCGCCGCAGCAGCTTTCGGTTCGGAGCTTCGCGGGAAACCGCCCATAAACAAGAGCGTTGCCGACTCTGGCACCACAACAACTTTGTCGCCTATTTCACGTCGGAACAGGTCAGCGGCTGTCGTCTTGCCTCCTCCTGGTCCACCCGTTAGAACGATCCGGCAACGATGGTTGCGATGTTGGTTTAGTTCTTGACGCAGCCAAGCCTGAGTGTCGGTACTTAGAAATGGAGAATCTGCCGATTCCGGGGACTCGACGGACTTTGGATCGTGATTCATGTTCTGTCGGCTTTCTTGCGGTTGATGATCAGGCCGATGAGATTCCCTGAAGTGCCTCGGGCTTAAGTTCTAGTAGCGAACCTGCAAGCCCAATCCCAGCGTGCGAACCCAATATCTTCCGGGCGATAGATTGAGCGCTGGGTCCAATGCACCTGTCGGCGGGTCACTCAAGTTGACTCGTAGCCCAGGGTCGATCAGATCAGCGGCTTGATAGACCTTGGGAACCATCAGATAGTGGTAGCCGACTGTAAAATCCATGGCCGGAGTGATGGCATAGGCCAGATTGATACCCACTTCGGGAGAGATGACAAAGGTGTTGTCGACGATCGTTCGACTGTTGGTGTTGCGAGCCAAAAGCCCCTGATTCTGAGTGCTGCTGGCTGCGTTCGATGTAGTCGTTGTCCGACCTTGAACTTGCACCTCGCGATAGAGATTGCCTAAGCCCAACCGAAACATGGTCTCCAGTTGCCAACAACCAAATTTCCGATTGTACAAAAAGCCTGAAGTGGTTCCGTGCAAAAGATTCTGAGTCCGAAAGCTGTCTGAAACCGCAATCGTACTACCCTGCAGCGGTGGCAGGTTGATTACGGTGGTTGACGAGTCGATTGCTAACTGTTCATCCAGAGATAGATGTTGGTAACCGTACAGCCAATCAAAGCGAGTGAACCGATCTGTGTACAATAGGCGTCGCAGACTGACATCCAGACCGTACAGATCAGAGCTGCCACGAACCGAGACATTACCTGTGCTTTGAGTCCCGGTATCGTCAGTAAACGCGATCAACTGAGTATCGTTCTCGGCAGGGTTCGTTGAAGTATTGCGAAAAGGTCTGGCTAGAATTGGGAATTGATTTGAGTCGAATACATTGCGGTCATCGCGCTGGCCAGCGTTCCAGTAACGGAACAAAAATCCATAGTTTTGGCAAGGATCAAACCAAGTGCCTAAGGTGATTCTGAATCCAGCATTGACATCTTGACCAAAGGTACCGCCCTGCAAAATCTGTGTAGTGCTTCGCCCTAACTGTCCTGCGACATCGGCTGCGGTGCCTTGATGCGAAGTGGTCACCAGTGCTGGTGTGGTGTGTCCCTTGCGCCAAAACAAGGGCACTTCGGCCCTGACGCTCAAGCGAGACCATAAGCCAAAGCCAAACAATCCGCCTCCGCTGTTGCAGTTCATTCCGCCGTCACACTCGCTTATTCCGTAGTCATCCGTATGGCAGGCATCACATTCTGCGCCTTCACTCCAATCATGTTCGACAGTTTCTGAACCACTGAAGACTTCCCCGGATGTTGCGATTTCGGGCTCGGCGATAACAACCTGGCCGGCGTGCGTCCCAGCAGCGGGTTGCCCTGCCTGCTGGTTACAGTTCTTGCAACCGGCGGTCACAACCCTACCGGTGCCGGAAGGTGACTTGCTGGACTGCGTTTTAGCCTTGGATTGCTGAGCCATCACTGACGGGATCGCCACAATGCTGATAAAAAGAGCGAATAACTTGAGCGCTACCGATCGCTCTAGGCAACGAGGTCGCTTCGATAGAAATTTGGGTCTGCAGCTACCTGGCATGACATTTCCCCTAAGGAATTTACAGATGCAGGCTAAAGCGCTGTTTAGCTAGCACCAACTTCAAATCGCTGGTCAGTTTGCCCAAACGGTGACCAATTATGATCACAAGGCACTGCCCCTTGGGGTTATTCGGCAATTCCGGTTAGCCTGATTGAGTAGACCTGGCAAACTTTTCCGATTGCGATTAGTTTGCCGACGCAGGGTGGGCAATAGCTATCATTTCCGAAGTTGGCCAGAGTGGTCTGCCTGCCAAATTTGGCCCGAGCGAACATCCATGGCAGTCAACCAACCGCCGCCATAGCAATAGGTGTCGATGCAGACTAAATGGCCGACATCGAATATCTCGCCGTCGCGGTCGTGCGTATGGCCCAGAATAGCTCGCTTGCCGCTGAAGTGAGGCTTGGGAGTGACTTCGGATAACTTGATCCACCTGAGCAAATGAATCCCCTGCTTGTCCATGGTCAGTTTCGGATCGTAATTAGCGTGGATGAACAAAAAGTCATCCGTCTCGTGATAGTCCACTAGCCCATTAAAAAATGCGTGATGCGACTCTGGAATGACTCTCAAGTCACCACAAAAACGGTAAGAATCCAGTGTATCGACGCCACCGTACTGAAGCCAACGGTAGGGTGGCTGTTTCTCGCGAATGACATCCAGCATCATCTCCTCGTGATTGCCTTGGATGCAGACCAGATGGCACTCTTGGGAGTACTGGATCAGGCAATCGATAACCCCTTTGCTGTCTGGGCCACGGTCGACATAGTCACCCAGGGTGACGATGGTATCCTGGGGCTTCGGAGCTATTTCTTTCCACAAAGCCTCCAAAGCGGCTCGGCAGCCGTGGATATCACCAATTGCAATCAGTCGGCCACTCATCTTGTGTTATAATGCTCGCGGGGGCACCGGTTTTGGGAAAACCTGAATTGTCCTCTCAATCGCTCAAAACGGCAACCTGAGTGCGACAGAGTTTTCGCCAATTCGTACTTCTTCAACTGAAATCCACATGGTAGTCGAGCCGTTAAGTTCCCAACTTCAGGTGTCCTGTTTGGCAAGCGGGCTGATCAACATGCAGCAACTGGATTACTGCCTGCGTATTGCCAGACACAGGCTATCCGAACAAGGCATCAGCGCGGAAAATGGCATCCCAGATCGCACTCTAGCAGACATTTTTATCGAGCAGGAACTGATCACCGCGTACCAGTCCGATCAATTGTTGACGGGACGAACCAAGTTTAGCTTGGGCTCCTACGTAATTACCGACTGGATTGGCCAGGGTGGCATGGGGCAGGTCTTCAAGGCGGTTCATCACGTGATGGGGCGCATTTGTGCGGTCAAAGTACTGCCGCTTGCACGCGCGACTGCCGAATCGCGTCGCAATTTTGTACAAGAGATCCGTATGCAAGCTGCACTGGACTGTCCCTACCTAGTTCGTGCTTACGATGCCGGTCAAGACGGCAATGTTCACTACCTGGTTACTGAGTATGTCCCTGGAATGGACCTGCGCCGGTTAGTAAAGAATCGCGGACCACTTCAGGTGGCCCAAGCCGCCAAAATTCTGATGCAAGCGGCGCTAGGTTTGGATTACGCGCACAGCAAAGGCTTGGTGCATCGCGATGTCAAACCGGGAAATATCTTGGTGACCCCCGACGGTGCGACCAAGGTCTCTGATGTTGGGCTAGCGGGTTTCGCCAACGATCTTTCCAGTGATCCACGAGCAGGAAAAATCGTTGGAACCACCGATTATCTTTCTCCCGAGCAGATTCGAACTCCGCTTGAAATTTCCGCTGCTTCCGACATCTATTCACTGGGCTGCACATTGTATTACGCGCTGTGTGGAAAAGTACCATTTCCCGGTGGCGATACAAAATCTAAATTGCATCGACACTTGCAAGAACATCCCATGCACCCGCGCAGATTTGTTCCCGACCTGCCCGAGGACTTTGTAGACATCATCGCTGACATGATGGAAAAAGACGCTGAAAAGCGAATTACAAGCGCTGCTCAAGTGGCTGCCCGGTTAGAGCCGTGGGCCAGTGACGAACACGAATTGGGCGTTTATGGTCTGACCCGTTCACCCTGGTTGGCACCCCCTCCGCCATCGCACGATGAAAGTCTGGAATCGATCAGCGCTGGTGAGCAGCATGTCAGTGACCGCGACGTTGTAGGTTCCACGGATGTGGGCATAGCCGAACCAACTCAGGACGCGAGATTTGGGACACAGGCCCCTCCCCTGCCCTACTCTGCGTACGATGGCCAGTTTTCAGTCAACCAGTCCGCGCGGGCTGCGGATATCCAATCGCCCACCACCTTGCCTCGGCAACTGTCGCCGGCTTCGCATCAGCCATCTACTTCGGTGCACGGCGGTTCAAGAGTTGCAATGATTGTTGCGTTGACTTTGGCCATCGCTATTCCGCCTGCACTTCTGCTAGGGGCAATTCTAGGATTTATTGTTGCTTCCAAGTAGAAGGCATTCAAGTCTGTTAGAATCTCCTCGATAGATCAGCACGGATACGTGACCAAGGACAGGCGAACGCATGGATGGTTTGAAAATAGGTTTCCCAGTTAACTGATAACAGAATGTTACCGCCACTCAATCTTCACCTTTATCGAACGCCACCAGCCACCCAACGCAGTGAGCAGTGGGTGAATGTATTCGGGAAGCGCCTGCCGAGTCAGCATGTTCAGCAGCTTGGACATTGGGTCATGGATGCCACATTGGATCAGTTGCTTGAGAGCCTTGCCCAGGACCCACGACTTTTTATTGAACCGGACGGTTCATTTGTCTGGACGGGTTCACAGACAAGTTTGGGCGATCACACCGAACTGACGGAAAATTGGCAATTAGATGGCATGTTGTACGATAACCCACAGGGGCTGGTGCGTGTCGAACTGATGGGCTGTTGCCCACAAGTTCAGTGGCAGAAGTTGATCGACCAACTACAACCCGACGGCCATCTGATCGCTCATCTGTTAGAACCGGGGTGTTTCGTGCTGGCTAGTGATTTATTGGTACTGTGGAATTCATGACTCAAGATTGGTTAGCTCAGCGCCAGACGGTTCTTCAGCAGAACCGGCAAGCCTGGAATCGCATGGCAGAAGATGAACATGTGCTGACTCGACCAGCCAGCGACAAGGAGTTGCAGTGTCCCCTGCAAACCGTGGACGCAGTAGGCTGGCTGGGCGGCAGCATTGCGGGGTGGCAAGTGCTATGCCTTGCTGCAGGAGGTGGCCGCCATGGTCCGCTGTACGCCGCCGCGGGAGCGGACGTGACCGTGGTCGACCTGAGTCCTACGATGTTGGCCAAGGATCGCGAGATGTCGCGAGAGAAAAAGCTGGTGATTCGCACCGTGGAAACTTCCATGGATGATCTTTCGATGTTCGCTGCCGCCACATTTGATTTAGTGATCCACCCGGTCAGCACCTGCTACTTGCCTGATCTGTCGCGATTGTTCACAGAGATCGCCAGAGTGACTCGGCCCGACGGACTGTATATCAGTCAGCACAAGCAGCCGATCAACTTGCAGGCGTCACTCGAAACATACACCGGACAATATGTGGTCCAGCATGCCTATTATGATGCCAGACCCGTGCCTCCAGTCAATCAGCCCAATCGACTGCGCGAACCGGGCACTTGGGAGTTCGCTCATCGCTGGTCAGAACTGCTGGGCGGTATTTGTCGGGCCGGCTTTGCTATCGAAGACATTTTGGAACCTGCTCATGGCGATGCTGCGGCCGTGCCGGGCACGTTTGAGCATCGTTGCTATTTCATTCCGCCGTACGTGAGAGTTAAAGCCCGCCGGCAAAAAGCCTTATCCGACAAAGCGTCCCTCATTCTATCTACTTCTTAAGCTCTTTGGCCCAAGAATCTCGCAGTCCCACCGTGCGATTGAACACCAGCTTGTCAGAACTAGAATCTCGATCCACGCAGAAGTAACCGATTCGCTCGAACTGGAATCGCTGCCCGGGTACCGCCGACTTGAGAGCCGGTTCCGTTAGCGCCGTGATCACCTTCAGGCTATCAGGATTCATATTATCCAGAAACGTTTTACCCTCAGGAGCATCATCGGGATTTTCGTTTTGAAACAGCCGGTCATACAGCCACACCTCAGCTTTGCAATGCTGTGCGCGACTGACCCAGTGAATTGTGCCTTTGACCTTCCGCGTCGATTCGTTGGGGCTACCCGAACGCGTGTCCGGATCGTAACTGCAGTGCAGTTCGATCACTTTTCCTTGCGAATCTTTGATCACCTGGTCGCAACGAATGATATATCCGTATCGCAAACGCACTTCACCGCCAACCGTCAAGCGGAAAAACTTGCGAGGAGCCTCTTCTAGAAAATCGTCTTGCTCGATATACAGCTCGCGCGAAAATGGAACCTTACGCTTGCCTGCCGCTTCGTCCTCAGGGTTATTAACCGCGTCTAGCCATTCCACCTGATCTTCGGGATAATTGGTCAGTACTACTTTCAGCGGCTGCATCACCACCATGACTCGATCGGCTACGGCATTCAGATGTTCACGAACAGCGTTTTCCAGTATGGTCACATCGATCGTGCTATAAAATTTCGCCACACCAATCCGTTCGCAGAACAGTCGAATGCTCTCTGGCGTGTATCCGCGTCTTCGCAGTCCGCTGATCGTGGGCATTCGCGGATCGTCCCAGCCTGAGACGTGCTTTTCCTGAACAAGCTGCAACAGCTTCCTTTTGCTCATTACGGTATAGGATAAATTCAGGCGCGCAAATTCGATCTGACGTGGATGGTAGATCCCCAGTGCCTGGCAGAACCAATCGTACAAAGGGCGATGATCTTGAAATTCCAGAGTGCAGATCGAGTGCGTGATACGCTCGATGGAGTCACTTTGCCCATGAGCCCAGTCATACATCGGGTAAATGCACCATTGGTTACCAGTGCGATGATGATGTGCGTGAAGAATGCGATACATGACCGGGTCTCGCAAATTGAGATTGGGCGAAGCCATGTCAATCTTGGCGCGTAGAGTTCTAGCACCGTTAGGAAACTTTCCCGCTCGCATCTCTTGGAATAGCGACAAATTTTCGTCGACGCTGCGATCGCGAAAGGGGCTGTTTTTTCCAGGCTCAGTAAGCGTACCACGATACTGACGAGTCTGATCGCCGGTTAGATCACAGACGTATGCTTTCCCAGCTTGAATCAATTGGATTGCCCACCGATACAACTGCTCAAAGTAGTCTGAGGCATAGTGAAGCTCGTCCCACTGAAAGCCCAGCCAGCGGACATCCTCCATGATCGAATCGACATACTCCTGATCCTCCTTGCTGGGATTGGTATCGTCGAAACGCAAATTACAACGACCTGAATATTTCTGAGCCAGCCCGAAGTTCAAGCAAATGCTCTTGGCATGACCGATATGCAGATAGCCGTTGGGCTCTGGCGGAAAACGGCTAATAAATGGCATGCCGGCTAACTTGGGAAGCTGCAAGTCTTTTTCGATTTCTTGCTCGATAAAATTCAACCGATCGGGCTTGTCAGCATCATCTTGATTGACGGTCGGATGGACAGGTGGTAGGCTCATGTTGATCTTTCCTTGTCAGATTTGCATTAGACCGGTTCAGATACGGGGCAGGCCAGTCAGGCTCGCCTGCAAATTCCGCCTCAGCCATCATGCTAATGTGCCCACGCCGGTACTCCAATCCCTTTTTGCCCGCTAGAAGCCGGTCAGTTTGTGCTAAGTCAACACAAATCGGTACAGCCGACTTGCAGGTTTAGCCCACAGCCGGTGTTGCCAGATCGCTATGAATGCTATCGATCACCGGGGCACTTACAATGGGACGCTCCTCGGCAAACCCAACCATCAGGGCAAGATCGCATAATCGGTTGATCCTACGCGGAATCCCCTGAGCGAGCTGGTGGATTCGCTCAATGGATTCATCATCGAAGATCGCTTCAGTTCTACCACCGGCAGCGCGAATGCGATGCTGAATATAGCTGCTGGTTTCCTCTGGCAACAGACGATTGAGCATGCACTTGACAGCCAGTCGTTCATCCAGCGCGTGGTAGCGTTCAACATGAGATAACAGCGTCGGTTGACCCGCCAAAACTAATGTCCATGCGGATTCCCCAGGGCTTTGTGTGGCCGCAACGTTCAACAGAAGTCGCAATGGTTCTAATAATCCATTTTGCTCTAGTAGTTGCGCTTCGTCTACGATCACCACGGCGTGGCGCTGCGCCTCCAAGTTGGATTGCAAAAATCGCTCAAAACGCAGCAAGTCGGCCGATGTCTCTCGCGGCTCGTCGGCAGCCGACGCATCCAATTGGCGAACCAGATAACGCAATAATTGCGAGCTATCCAGCGCTGGAAACACCAGGTGCTGAATGGGGCGATAGGTTTCATCCAATTGCTTTGTCAACAGCTCTGCCAGCAACGACTTGCCGATACCACTGGGGCCGCACAATAGAGCTGCTGCACGCCGATTTTCAATGGAATATCGCAGCTTCAACATGGCAGCTTGATGCGTCTCCGAGGGGTAGTAGAATTCACCGCTCTGGCGATTTTCAAACGGTCGGGCCTGCAGGTGCCAATATTCTTCGTACATGAGCGATCCTTTGTGCTTTTCAAGCAGCGAAATTTTCAACTAGCCCAATCGATGCGATTCCTGTCTGACGAATTTGCCGCAGGCATGATTCGGTACGATCAGACGAACTGTTGCGTTTGTCTAGTACAGCCACCACCGCATGAATCACCCCTAGTTCCCCTAAGGTATTGACCATATTGCGCGGCGAGGACATCGTGCCCAAGTCGACTATCACCATATCAAAACTTTGCGATAGCTCCTGAAGCATGGCTGCCATGTTTCGTTCGTTTAGTTCAGGTGCGTTCAGACGCTCCAGCAGTGGCACTAGCGTCACTTGATCGTCTACCGAGTGGACCGCGATTTCCTCCAAAGGCAGTTGCTTGGCCACCGCCTCATGCCAATCTACTTCCAGGTCCAGATTGGTTTGGTAGCACAGCGACGGGTTCTCGGTATTTCCATCGACTAAAGCCACATTCAATCCGTTTCTACCAGCCAGCATGGCCAGGCAACAGGCGACGGTCGAAGTACCTGTTCCACTTTGTGGACTGGTCACCGCTAAGACCTGTAGGCCTTCTTGACAAGCAGACAGTAGATTTTGAGCCACACTAGCCGAACCGCTGTTGATGGATTCGATCAATTCCTGGCAGATTGGCGGCCACTCCAGTCGATCAACTTCCCAAAGTGGATTGAAGATCCGCAAGCGGGCCATTCGCAGGCTTCTCTCTTTGTGTCGAATCTGATCGTGCTGAACAGAGTGCTCTGCGATGCTGCTTTGGCGGTTTTCGGATGGCCGGCTCCGATCGGCTGAGGCACTACTCGAATAACTACCAGAATTGTTGCTACTACTGGTAGGGACACCTTGTACTTGTGGAACTGCTGAGTCTAGAGGTTCGCTGGGTTGGGTATAATCGCTGTCTGCGTATAGATCAGCCTCATGAACTGGAGTGGCGTAGCTGGGTCGATCGAGGCGGAAAATGTCGCCACCGCGATTCTTAGCGGCAATTCGATCGGCCAGGTCAACAGCTCCTAAATCGTCGGATCCGTTTGAGTTGTTGTTCGAAGCCGCAGCCCAGGAACTGCCTATTTGATCGCCGTTGTTGGCTTGCAGTTGTGGTATTTCGGCGTTTGAATGACTGTGCGATGGACGCTGCGTAGCGATTGGGGCTATCGGTAACAGCTGGGCGCTGGGCGGTAGACTTGAATCGGCACCTCCAAATCCCGACTGGCTGACCACAATTGTGGTATGATCCAGCCCGGTGGGCAACGCAGGCGGTTGGGCAGTTGCCGAATCTACGGGTACTTGGAATTGCATCGACTTTGAAGCTGGCAGGCTGGTCGCAGCGGTTGCGGATACGGCCAGTTTGCGCTGGCTGGGCTTGTTTGCCTGACTTGGCGCCGGGTTTTCCTGAGCCTGTATCGGTCGGCTATGCAGATGCGGTGCCTCTGTTTCCACCGTTGCCGTGTCAAAACGAACGATGAAAGCCGATGAGCTATGGCTCACAGCGGCAACTGGCGCACTGCGATGTCCAGCAGCCTTGTCTTTATCATAAGCCTTGATAAACACTCGATTGAGATTGTCAGAAGCCATAGGAAAATGCTCTTTCCAGGTAAGGTCGACGAAGTGCTAGCCAATTAGGTTTATCTATTGCCCTGATAACGGTTCATGGGAACATCTGTGGAAGTGGCCGAAGGATTCTTGCCTGTCAGTTCCAAGTAGGCACGAATTATCGCTTCCTCATCGGACTGGGGCTTTGTGGTCATTCGAAGGTTGTTGCTTGGCGTCACGGCCTCAGGTTGACTGCTTGGTGTTGGACTTGGGCTGTTTGGTGCTATAGTCGTAGTAGTGCTGGTTGTGAGGCCAGTTGTACTAACCGATTGCACCGTTGGATTCAGCGTCGGTTGTCCCTGGCCCAAGGTCGGAATGCTGGATGGTGCGAAGCCTAATTGCGGCAGCGATGTTTCGCTGGGCAGGGTAGGCGAAGCACCGGTCGCCGAGGAATTCTGACTAAGCGTCAAGTTGTCCAGGGAATTGGACTCGGCCGACTGAGTTGCTGAAGGCAATGTTGGTTCTGGTGCCGGTGGCTGACCTGTGGCCAATTGCGGCAATGCTATTTGAGGCTCTTTCAATTCTGCTGTGGCAATTTGTGGGCTCGGGATGGGAGTCCCAGTGGTAGAGCTGCTCACTTCGGTCTCGACAGAATCGATCAGCGATTGGGCCGCTTCCGAATCAGAAGTCAAAGCTAGATTGTTGGAGTCCACACTGGTCTGAGGTTGACTTGAAGCAATCGTGCTACCGGATTTTTCTGCAGCCAGAACCAGTTGTCCGGCTGTCGCTGTATTTCCCAGTGTGTCGACAGTCGTTTCAGCGATCTGGATCGTTGGTACTGCGATCTGGTCCAAGTCACCAAAATCGGTTTCTGATTCAGTTTTTGTGTAGGTGCCATCCAGCGGCTTGCTGGAGGAACCAAAGACCATAATGCTGATGGTGATCAGAGCTATGATCAAAACGATCAGCACGATACCGCTGGACCAGTGCTCCCACCAGGATCGCAGCGTCTTGGGCTCGGTATTGGAGGATGGTTGAACCGCTTCTTCAGGCTCGTGATCCTTCAAGGCTGGTTGCGTTTCATGGACCATCTTCAGGAACGCAGCCGGTGGCGCGTCTGAGACCTGCGGAAGTGGCTGCATGCGAACTTCTGGAAGTCGAAAAAGCACCGGGGTCGAATCCAACAGATTCTGTGGCTGAGTCCGCGCGCTTGGGCGCATGCGGTCGATGGGAATTCTGGTGGTTTGAGCCATGATTGTGCAATCCTTGCCAATGTTCGAGATCCTAGGGTGCATCTCTAGAGTCCAATACGAAATTTGAAAGGTCAGATCAAGTGCAGCGCCGCTGGGCGACCTAGCAAACTGCTGAAAGGTCCGGCCTGTTTTTGCTTCGATCAGAGACGTCCTGTGCCCTGAGCATCGTGCTGGAAGACTCATGTCCCAAACTAATGCTGCTATTGCCAAATCGGAGCGCAAGATGGCCTGTCAAATTCACTATCGATCTTGAATGTAGTGATCTTGAGTCTTTTCAGGACTAAGTAGCATTTAACTCGCAGGAAAATTAGAACGACCAGCTAAATTGCACAAAATTGCGAACCAGGGCAGATTACGAACGTATCAGTTGGCCATTTTGCAAGCATTTGAAAAGACATAGCTTGATTTTGAAATTCTGTCTGTCATCTGACCGGGGAAGCCGTCGGTGGCCTACGTTGAACCGACAGTGCCATTGAATCGCCAGTTACGATAGGGTTGCGACATTACCATTTCATTATCTCGAATAGACTGCTGCGGTCATCGGTCCATACGGTTGCCTTGCCTTTCAGCATAGACGTTGGATAGAAATTGAATTCAGGGATAACTTGATTGTTTCCGGGCCGACGAAGAACGACCCATTCGCTTTGATAGGTACCTGTCTGGAAGTCGGCTTTGTTCTGATAGGACACCAGTTCCAAACCATTCTGTCGAGCGATGTCGTACACCACGGGCATCAGATCCACATATCGATTGGATATGTGGAACGCAATATATCCGTCTGGATGGAGGTGTTTCAAATAGATGGTCGCCGCCTCGCGCGTCAGCAAGTGGACAGGAATGGAATCACCCGAAAAAGCATCGACGGTTATGATGTCGTAATTCTGAGCGGTTTCCGATTCAAGCGATAGTCTTGCATCGCCCATGACCACTTCGTAATCACCCTCGGATTCTTTAATTATAGATAGGAAGGAAAAAGTCTCCTGGGCTATTTCCACCACCTTGGGATTGATCTCATAAAACCGGAACAGATCCCCCTTTCTTGCATACGATCCAATCGTTCCGGTTCCCAGACCAACAGCTCCGATACGCCGAGGACGATCATTCTGTGTTGCACGGAAAATCCGGCCAATTGCCGATTCCTCAGCGTAGTAGGTCGTGGGCAGAGGAAGCAGATCCAAACTTTGCTGCTCGCCCTCGCCAGAAACCTTAGCCAACTGCGATCCATGTGTAATGTGACCATTCATCAACGACACATACATCAGTTGAGATGATTCAGAAACAGTCCCAATGGAAACCTTCAGCACCCCATAGAAGTTCCTGCCAGTACTCCAGACCGAACTGTAGCGCTGCAAGTATCCATACGACCATACCATTCCATGCCAACCAAAGATAGCGACTACGATTACCCACGCCCATGCGCGACGGCCACGGTAGAGCGGTGAGCGACCGTCCAGAAGCAAGATTGCCAACGGAATCAGGCCAACCAAAATCATCACTAGTGGCAACTCATAATACTCGGGGTAGATCAATGGCGCTACCAAACCAACGTAGAAGCCTCCCAGCATTCCACCGCCAGATACAAACAGAAAGTACTGTGTCAAATACTCGGCTGCCGGTTTCGCTCGTTCCATTTCGCCATGAACGACCATAAAGACACCAAGTAGCGCAAGTAGATTGATTGACAATAACCAAGTCATAGAAATATGCGAGAAAAGCTGCCCGTACGTCATGGCTGCCAGGAAACTGAAGACAGTCATCATCGGTATGAACCATTTTCGTCGATACCAGCTTTTGGTACTAAAACACAGAATGAAGCTCAGCAAGTAGAGTGTCAGCGGGGCCAACCACATCATGGGCACGCTGGCAATGTCCTGACACAAAAAGTTGGTCACCGACATCAGGACCGTTGTGCCTGTAGAGGCCAGAAACAGCCAAAGAGCGCGTGATGTCCATGTCGGGACAGAACCAGTTTGGTTTGTCGTGCTTAGGTCTTGAGTCTTCCGTTGCCCTAATTGCAACTTATCCGCAGAATCGCTTTGCGTCTTAGCAACAGACGCTGCGTCAGTCGCTTGTCTTTGCCAAACCCAGACCAAACAGCGAAACAACATGAGCCCTAACACTACAAACAAGATTGTCCATAAGTATGAAATCATTCTTGTTCCAAGCAACCGCTCAGCAATCAAGGTGTAGGTCAGCAGGGCCAGCAGTGAACCGGCATTTGAGAGCGAATAGAGATGATAGGGCGAAGCTTTGACTACCGCAGCCCACCAGCGCTGTAGCAGCGGCGCGTTGGTCGACAATAAGAAATAGGGCAGTCCAACACTGAAAGCCAATACTTGCAGAACCCCAAAGCCTGGGTTGGCCGTAGCCGATTCTCGCCATGCATCGGATGGCAGAATGGGCAGCGTAAGCATCGCCGCTAGGATCACGACGCAGTGCAGGATCACCTGTACTCGTGGTGCCAGGTAGACGCTGGTCAAATGAGCGTACAGATATCCTACAAACAACACGGTCTGAAAAAACAGCAGGCACATCGTCCATACCGAGGCGGTACCACCAAACCATGGCAGAATCATCTTGCCAATCAAGGGCTGGATTTGGAATAGAAGAAACGAGCCTAGAAAGGTCGTACTCAGAAATGCGATTTCTTGCCAAGACCAGCCCAATCTGGGTTTCGCGACGTCTAAGGTTCGTTGGCTGGCCTTAACATGGCGTTTCATTCAGTACTTCCCAAATCGAGTGCCCTGATGTCCGTTCGGCGAGTGGCGACATTCGTACCAATCGCTAAGCCATCACATCATAACACATTCTTAGCTATTGATGGCCGACCATTCCTAGCCAGCCATTCAACTTGGTCACGCTGCTCTCGTTGAGAATGCCTACTATTTGATCAGGTCGGCTTGGAGTTCATAATACACGCCAGTCAGCCCATTGACCGGCTTCAACTGAGGGTTTACCGAGAATTTTCCGGCTAGAGATTTCTTCCTCAGGTTACGATACGCATACTGATCACCTGTTAGATGCACTTCGATCATGTGAGTCAGCGGAGGCTGCCCACCGAAGCAGCAGGTGCCCAGGTCGGGAACGATAATGAATTTTTGCTCCATGGCCGAAGCCATCGAGCTGGGGTGAACATAGCCTTTGATGAAAATCTGCTGACCATGGCAACTCACAGCGGCTGCGGTTGGCTGATCGGGTTGATTTTTGTCTGCGGCCAGACTGAAGAAGCTGACTCGAGTATAACCTTCGGGCACTTCGGTGGCGTATACATAGCTATGATAAAGCGAACCGGCAAGCAAAGTTACTCCAGACAAGCAAGCACCCAATATCGCTATGGGACGCCCTAACAGTTCTTGAGGATATCGACGAATCGCGCTTAGCCCCACCAAACCAAAGACCAAACCTGCGATTGGCAACACGATTAGCGGTACGGCCATGAAGCTTGACAGACCAAGCACTGCCAGCGTCAAAGAAACAACGGCTGCTCGTGAGATCGTTTGATAGACATCCTGTCCCGAGTCCAAAATTACTTCGGAGTTGCTGGCGACACTGCTTAGAGACATGGGCTTACACCGAATTCGATAAACATCTTTCGAATAGTTAGAAATTCCGGATCAAGGAAGTTAAACTGTCCTTGACTTAGTCATGAGTAGGGAAGCTCTGGAAATCGGCCCTCAAAGCATCTATGGCCGACTGCTGCGTCTCCCGAAAGGTAAAAGCACTGAACAACTGCCGGCACCGCTAATGGCCAACCACATCGATAGCCAAATCGAAGTACCAATCGTTGCTAGTACGCTGCCCAGAAGCAGTGGGTTCACTGGCCTTTGGATGCTGGACTGGTTGTGCAAATGAATATTCCATGGACTGCTGGAGGCAATAGGTTGGCTGTTGGCATTGGGTGGGATATGATCGCTGTACACGCCCCTACTTTTGGCATTATTGTCCAGCGACGAACTCTCCTGGGCAGCAGGCTGCGGGATTGGAAAAAACTGGGTCGCCCGCTTGAATGCGACAGGGTCGATTTCTTTCAGTTCTTCCAGCAGTTCGGCAGCCCTGGGCAAAGGACAGGATCTCAAGTAATTGATCACGGGAACTCGCACCCAGCTCGACTTTTCATCCGCCTTCTTGTAGAGATCCGCCAATCGATCCATGACATCCCAATCCTCCCAGCGAGCCAGGTCTGGGATGACCAGATCGGCCAGTTCGGGACGGTCCAGGATTAGTCTAAGTGACTCCATGACCGGCTGGCGATCTACCACACCGCCTTCAGTGCCATGGAACCGCAAGGCCATGATGGCGGCGTAGGTATCTGCGTAGGAGCTTTGCGTGTTGCTTAGATACAGTTCACTTACCAGCTTCAGACCCTCTTCACCACAAAGGCTTAGGTAACAAGAGATCAATGCATCCAGTCCTGAACGTTGATTCGGGTCTTCACTTCGCAGCAGTTTTTCAAGCAACTGAGCGTCCTCTTTCTTGCCGCAAATACCTAGCATGACCAGATACAGCCGTCGTCGATCCGGAGAAATATCGACGTCCTGAATCCATGTAAGCAGATCATTACGGTTGTAGTTTTCTTTCAGAAGCAGCATGTCTGCGTAGGATGCCGAAGCAAATTCGTCGTAAACGTCACGGGATAATACTGGATCTGGATCGTTAAGGTGCTGCAAGAAAAATTCCAGTCGCTTCTGTGCATTGTCTTCTGGAAACTGTCTAACATGGTCTATGTACTCAATCGCTTTTTCGGAAAGGGCCAGTGGACTGGACCATAGCAGGTCAGGAGGATCGATAGCCATGACCAAAAACTTTTGCTTCTGGTCTGCCTGTCCAAAGAAGTTGATATCTACTTGCTGTTTTTCGGTTACCAGATCCTTGCCCTTGAGAACTTGGCCGATCTCAAACGTGGATACCGAATCGGATTCTGCCGCCACTCGCAAAGCGATGCCCACCACGTCCATTTGCTTCATCTCTTGACGCAACGTTTGTGAAACGGCGGTGCAAAACGGGCAGGCGCGGACGACTCCTGTCGTAGCGGCTAGGGTCAGGCAAGTTAGTGCAATCAGCCGATACATCGGTGACAATTCCTATAAGTCGCTGAAATATTCCAAAATCGTTTCCATCCGCCGGGGTAACCCGAGTTCGGCCAGCCGCCTGCTAGCCCTATAGTTGTACGTCATAGTTCATAGTGTAGAAGTCGATTTGCCCGGTAGGATATGCCAGATCGGATAAAAAATCGATCTTTCCAGCAGGCCCGACCAACGACAGGCTGCATATTCAGGATTTCTCCACCTCCAACAGGAATTCAAAAACCTCGCCCCCCCACAACGGGTGTCACAAGAAATGGTTAGATTGCCTGCGGGGATGATTTTGGGTTGACAATTCTTGAGGCACCGCTTAACTTCCTGGGCCTGCTGTGCGCGGTCCGTGACTTAAGAGGCGACAGCTTTTGTATCAAGCACATATTTTGTTCGAGGAAACCGGGAAATGGCTGTTCCCAAGAGAAAGCACTCCAATTCACGTTCTGGAAAGCGTCGATCGCACCATCACATCAAGGCAAAGCAGCGAGGTTACTGCAAGAATTGCGGTGCCTGCGTGCCTTCTCACGTGGTCTGCCCCAACTGCGGTTATTACATGGGTCGCGTTGTAGTAGACATGTCCGACGAAAGCTAGTCGGCTGCGAGTCAGCTATTTCCAGTAACAACGAATTCAAGAGGACGGGCAATCGACCGGCCTCTCGTCGTTTATAGTGCCCCTTACAGTTTGCGATAACTCCATCGGCATGCCACCAGGCCGGTTGAGCGTTTGTAGTAAATGCTCTAATTTCAATGCCTTAAGTCTTCAGGAGCTTGACTGTGCCCACCGCCATCCTGTTTCCAGGTCAGGGAGCGCAGTTTGTTGGCATGGGCAGCCAACTGACATCGGCCAGTATTGCCGCCAAGCAACTGTACGATCAAGCTGCCGATGTTCTTGGGTTCGACCTGCTTGCATTGTGTCAGAATGGACCCGCAGAAGAGTTGGGGCGCACCGAGTACTGCCAACCAGCGCTTTATGTTCACAGCTTTGCTGCATTGACTGAACTGCAATCGCAACGCCCTGAGCTTTGGAGTGACGTAGTTGCCGTAGCCGGCTTGAGCCTGGGAGAATACACGGCTGTGGCTGCTGCTGGCGGGCTATCATTTTCCGATGGGCTGCGGCTAGTGCAAGCTCGTGGTCAAGCCATGCAAGCTGCTGCCGATGCGGTCGCCAGCGGGATGAGCAGCATTTTGGGGTTGGAGATCTCAAAGATCGAAGAGGTTTGCCGACAAGCCACTGGTGGTGATGGGTGTCTTGTCCAGCCAGCCAACCTGCTTTGCAATGGAAATATCGCAATTTCTGGGCATTTGGATGCGTTGCAAAGAGCGGAAGAACTGGCAACTGCCGCCGGTGCGATGCGAGCCATAAGACTGCAAGTAGCCGGAGCCTTTCACACCTCGATCATGGCACCGGCCTTAGATCGACTGGTCGCCGCGCTTGGAAAGGCTCAGTTTTCCTCAACGCGGGTGCCTGTGTACTCGAACGTTGACGCCCAGCCTCACACCATGCCTGCCGATTTTTGTAGCTTACTTCCTCGCCAGGTCGTTTCTCCAGTTTTGTGGGAAAAGTCGCTAAATGAGATGCTGGCTGCTGGCGTAGATCGCTTTATTGAAGTGGGAGCCGGACGAGTGCTGGCTGGAACGTTGAAGCGAGTCAATCGCAAGATCCCTTGCGAGAATTTTGGTGATGCCGGTTAGTTTCACCACTTCACCCTACACACCTGAAAGACAAAGGACTGCAGTTCAATGAGCGATTTAGTGCCCCTTGGGATTTCTACCGATCTAAACGGCCAAATTGCGGTAGTTACTGGAGCCTCACAAGGGCTTGGCAGGTCGTGCGCAATCCGGTTAGCAGAATGTGGAGCCACGGTCATCTGCGTGGCTCGCAGTCAAGACAAACTGGCTGATACGGTAAGCGAAATCCAGCAGCGAGGCGGCAAAGCGGAGGCTCGAGCCTGTGATGTCGGGCAACGCGAAAACGTCCAAGCGCTCTTTGCAGATCTTGAAAAAAGTTTCGGAAAGCTAGATATCCTAGTAAACAACGCCGGAATCACCCGCGATACGCTGCTACCCCGAATGACCGACCAGGCTTGGGACGAAGTCATACAGACAAATCTCACTAGCTGCTTTTTATTCTCTCGAGAGGCGTCACGGATCATGATGTCGGCCAGGTATGGCCGAATCATCAATATGACCAGCGTCTCGGGCTTGATCGGAAATCCAGGTCAAACCAACTATTCCGCCTCGAAAGCCGGGATGATTGGTCTGACTCGCAGTTTGGCTAGAGAGTTGGGTAAACGCAAGGTGACCGTAAATGCGGTTGCGCCAGGTTTTATTGAAAGCGAAATGACCAAAGCTTTGGGAGACGAAACGCTAAAAGAGGTCAAGAAACGCATCCCTGCAAACCGACTGGGAACTGGTGACGATGTAGCCGCAGTAGTCGTATTTTTAGCCAGCCCAGCGGCCAGCTACATCAATGGACAGGTCATTACAGTCGACGGCGGAATGATCTGTTAGCTTCAGGCACATGCCTTGAGCTTGATCAGCCAAGCCAAAGAACCCGACAACTCCCGGATGCACCCTAAAGTCAAAAAACTAGCTGTTAACCGGGGCTTTAACCATCTAGCTCACTTGACCGAATCTGTTAAAATTCGGTAACTTTGGCAAGTAAATAGACATACGTAACACACATTTCAAACTTGAATACACAGGGAGTATCTTTAACATGGCATCCATCGAGCAGCGAGTCATTGACATTGTCGCCCAGCAATTAGGTGTGGAAAAAGACAAGATCACTCGTGACACTCATTTTGTCAACGATTTAGGCGCGGACTCTTTAGATACCGTTGAACTTGTCATGGAACTGGAAGAGGAGTTCAACGTTAACATCCCTGAGGATGCAGCGGAAAAAATCCAACGAGTGGGCGAAGCGATCAGCTTCATCGAAAAAGCCCAAGAGGCTTAGGCTAAGGCCATTCTCTTAAAATCGCTCAACCGAGTCGGTACGTGCTGATTGTTCCGCCCACTGGGCTCCATAGACAATCAGCATTTGACCGACTCCGTAGCAGACCCAAGTTAGTTCGTCGACCATGAAGAAGGGTTGATGAAAAAGCTGCCAGGCCAGAAGCAAGTCGCTGACAAAAAACAGCACTGCTCCCCAGGCAACCCATCGCCAGGGAGCCCAGTGACGCCCCACCGCATTACTGACTCCTGGCGTGGCCGCAACCAGCAGTGTGTACAGCAGCGTTGGCCAGCGAAGTTGTTGTTCGGTCTGTGAACTGAGCGCAATTGCTGCCCAACCCACCAATCCCACGATTTGCCAGAGCAAAACCTGGCCCCAAATTTTGCGAACTGGTGGAAATACCTGTCCGCTGCTCCTCAGTCGTAAGCAGGCCGCGATGTAAGCCATGTGACCAAGACCAAATAGGGTCACACCACCAAGGATCGCATGTGGAAAAGGTGGCCACCACAATCGACTTCCAACGTGCGAATCCCCGTAGAAACCAAGCGTCATTCCCACGGCAATCCAAAACAGGCTCTTGGAGAAACCAACACTCGAGTTGTAAAACCAAGCGTGCCATGCGGCCAAAGCGAGTAGCAGGCAAGAGACCATTCTCAGGTCTAGCCTTGCCTGATGCCACCAAAGATCTGACGTCCAACCTGCAACAAAACTGGTTAGGAGCAGTCCCAGCCATCCAAACCAAAGCCAACTCAAAATCGGGTCTTTTTTTATCACTGCGCACTACTCAACAGCTAATGGCTTATGGCTCAGTCCGCTCGACTTCATCAGCCATCTCCCTAGCGTGATAGCTGGAGCGCACAAAGGGACCGCTGGCGACTTTACTGAATCCCATTTGTCTGGCGATGTCTCCCAGAGCACGAAACTCATCGGGGGGAACATAGCGCTGGACTGGCAGGTACTTGGGGCCAGGCTGTAGATACTGTCCCAGCGTTAGGAAATCACAGCCGCTTCGTCGCAGGTCGGCCAGGCACTCCAGCAGTTCGTCGTAAGTCTCGCCAAGTCCCAGCATGAGGCCGCTTTTGGTCCTGATCGCTGGATTGATCTCTTTGACTCGCTGCAGCAGCCCCAAGGTCCACTGGTAATCACTCTTGGGCCCACGCACTCTTGGATAGAGTCGAGGGACGGTTTCCATGTTGTGATTGAAGACTTCCGGCTGGCTTTCGACGACCCGGACGAGCCCGTGACGGTGTCGCACAAAATCGGGTGTTAAGACCTCGATGCTGGCCTGAGTGCGTTTTCGGACCGCAAGAACGGTTCTGTAAAAATGCTCTCCGCCACCATCCGGTAGATCGTCACGCGTTACCGAGGTGATGACGACGTGCTTCAGGCCCAATCGAACTGCCGCTTCGGCAACTCGCTCTGGTTCGTCGGCTTCCAGCGCCTCAGGGCGACCGCGCGAGACAGCGCAGAAGCCACAGGGCCTGGTGCAAACGTTGCCTAAGATCATGAAGGTGGCGGTTTTTTGCGAGTAACATTCCATGCGATTGGGGCACTTCGCATTGTCGCAAACCGTCTCCAGCCGAAGCTCTTCCAAAAGTCCTGCGGTGAAGTGATTGGCATTGCCGCTAGGAATCTCTCTGCGCAGCCACTTGGGTAGGCGACCTGCTTTACCCGGTAGCGGTGCAATGCACCCGCTTGAGCTGTTTTCCGAAGCAGACTGAGAACCAATAACGGGAAGAGGGATCGACATGGCAAATTCAGCTTTTCGTCTAGGTGCCATTTTCCGTGACGTTAACGATGATCACTGTACTGCCGCTACCATCTTCGTCGCCAAGGTCCGTTCGAACAGTAATGTTTTGTCGCAAGGCACCAGCCTTGTCCCCGCTGTTGAATTCAAAGGGAATGACGTGCTTGTCTTTCTTGCCCGTTGGTTTCTTAAACACAAACTTGTCATTGTCGCATTCGATATCCTTGATCTCAAACGGCGATTTACTGCGCACCAAGAAAAAAGACTTGCCTTGTTCACCCAACTTGATTGTTCCCAGATCTACTCGCGATGGCAGCACCAGAGGCGGATTGATCGTACCGCGGACAGGAATGGTAACCAAGTTATACTGAGGCTCGTTAGTTACTAGAATGATATTGTCCAGAAACTCTCCAGCCGGCGCGGTTTCTTTCAATTTCACGTTCATCAAGTAAGACACCTTGCCAGGCAGGTTGCTTTTCTCGATGTTCACGCCCAAATTTTGGTTCGCCGAACGCACGTCCGTGATCTCCCAGTTATTTCTACCTGAGTGCGCAATTTTGACTTGCGTTGATCGGGATGTTCCGCGGTCGACTTCTCCAAAATCGATCATGCCAGGGTCTGTGTCGATGTCCGAGCGAATATTGCCCTTAACATTCAATTGCATTTCGCCATAAAACGGCTTGGAAAACACTACGGTCACCACAGCTGTCTTGGTCCCAATAAATGACTTGGTGTTGAACTCGCAAATAATGGCGCTTTCCTCGTAAGTCTTTAGATCGGCTTTTTTAATGCGAGGTACCGTGCAGCCACAACTGCTACGCACCGAGGCGACGTGTACGTCTTCCTCGTATTTGTTCGTGAATTTGAATTCGTACACCGCATCGGAGCCGCGCGGGACAATTCCAAAGTCGTGTGAAGTCTCAGGGAACATCCCCTTGACCCACTCCTGCGCGGACGAAGTACTGTCGGTACAAGCGGTCAGGCTTAACAGCACCAAGATCATCAGTAGTTGACGCTTCATTGCTGATTCGATTCCATCTGGATAATAAGGAATGCTAGCAAATATGCTGGCTAAATGCGGCATGTTAATTTAACTTAAGGGCCGCCCATGGGGAAGGCGTTGGAACACCCCAGAGCGGAATCTCGCAGAGCTTGTTTCCCATGAATTTGTGACAAACACCTTTGGTTCCTAGTGCTTTTTCCAAGCAAATTCTTGGCATTCGAACAATGTGGTCACCACCTTCCAGGTTGCAAAATGACCATTCCGAATGCCTCGGACAGCCTAGAAGGTTGTCCCCACATTTTTAGTAACCGTTCACGGGTTGCCACGCGACCAGCGCTGCGCTATCAGGGCATCGACCAGCAACTGAAATACGTGATAGGTAATCATAGGCACGATGTTGACGCCGCATTCAATAGCCAAATTAAGTCCGATCATCAAAGTCTTTTGGCTGGCGGAAAAACTAACGGCTTTTCGCTCTGGCAGCGAGACACCGGTCCAAAGCGCCGCATACCAAGCACCAGCCAAAGCAGCTAAATGGATCAGCATGCCCAAGCCGACAACCAACAATAGCGTGCTCCAATAGCCCCACGCCTGTAAGTCGGGTGAAGCTGCCGCAGCTTGAGCTTGCCAGCGGTCAGCCATGTGAACGGCTCCCAGCATGACCATCGACAAAATGCCGATCTGGCAGCCAACCGCCAAGCCAACGCGCCGTTGATCTGCCCAGCGACAAAAGCGCTGTGATTGTCGCCGAACTAATTGAACCAGTAGAATCGGTGCAAGTACTACCATGCACAATTGGGTAATCATATCGGGCAAACTAAGTTCCACATGGACACCCAACAGCATCACTAGCCAAACCGGTGTAATTACCACACAACCGACATTGGTGATCAGCGTTGTGAAGATGCTGACGGTTTCATCTCCATTGGCTTTACGAGCCATTACGGCTGCAGATGACAATGTGGAAGGTACTGCGGTAGCCACGATCAAGCCTCCTGCCAAATCGATGGGCAGCCACCGAGCCACAACCCAGCCCATCAGCGGCAGCACTCCCATGTTCACCAGCGAAGCTAGTACTGCAGGCCAGGGTCGCGAAACGGTTTTCCTGACAAGTTCCAGCGGCACAGGTGCAGCCATCATCGATATGACGGCAAATACGATCAGACTGGTCAACCAAGACAGCTTGGCCACGGGCAATAAATACTGATCAGCGGAAATTCCTACCAGTACGGCCAGCCCCAGTCCCAACAAAAACCAGTGCTTTTGAAGTTGTTGCCGCATGAATGACGATCTCCCAGCCCCCCTGCCCTATTGTCCGAACCGAACCACACATTCGGCAAGGCCCCGATGGAGTGGTAGCCTCTATCCCTTCAGCGCATCCTGCCACAACTGTTTAACACCATCGTGCAACCTTGCGCCAACTTGCGAGATGACATGACCTGACATGGCATTGGCTGCCCGCGCGGCCGTCAAAGGATCATAATCGTGGGTGATACCATACAGGAATGAACCTGCGAACATATCTCCTGCACCGGTCAGATCGCGCGGTTCACACGCATCAGTGGGTACGTGTCCCGATTGGCCTTCGTACCTGACGTAGGCTCCATCCGGTCCGTTGGTAACCACACAGTTGGGAACGATGTCTTTTAGCTTCTCAAACGCCTCTTGAGGGTCTTTGGCCTTGGTCACGGCCATCGATTCGGTGCCATTGCAAAACAGCAGGTCAGCCTGATTGAGCGAATCGTGAAAGGCGTCACCAAATACTTCTGGGATAAAACCCTCTGAACAGGTCAAGGCAATACGCGTTCCCTCTCGTTTGGCAATGCGCACCGCCTCGCGAATGGCATGTTGTCCTGTATCGGGATTAGCAAACACATAACCTTCGATAAACAGCCAACTGGAAGCCGCTACTCGATCGTGATCTACGTGCCGATCGGACAAATGACTGGCTACCCCCAAGAAGGTTCGCATGGTTCTCTCGCCGTCGGGCGTTACGATCGCCAGACAAGTACCTGTGGACTCGCCAACCAGCACAGGGTTGCCCATGTCAATTTTCAGTAGTTCGAACTCTTCGGCATAATGCAGTCCGTAGCGATCGTCGCCTACACAACCGATAAATGCGGCAGCCCCACCTAACTGAGACAGCGCGATCGTCGAATTGGCTACGGAACCACCGCTGACCAGAACCAGATCATGGCCAATATTATGAAAACGAGCCAACAAGTCGTCCTGAGTCGCCTTGTCGACCAAACGCATCGTGCCGCGTTCAAAGTCCAAGGCGGCAAATTCTTGGTCTGAAAGGTCCAGGAAAATGTCCACCACAGCGTTTCCTAAACCGCATACATCGTATCTTTTCATCGTTGAGTTCTGTCTACCGGCCTGGAAGCCGTGTAAAATGTGACGAAGGCATTCCCTTGCGGATCATTTGCGACCATCCAGTCACAGCCTCTTAAGAATTCAAAAAAATGGGTTAACAAAATCAATAAGTTGCGGATTATGGCTGAAACTGGCTCGACTGACTAGCTTTTGTAGCCGTTTTATAGGAAAGATTCTGGTGCAATCAGGAAATTCTTATGCTGCCTTATCGACCTCATCCCTTGCTTAAAAGCGGGCACCTGCAAACGCTTTTGGCAGGCATTAACGAAGGATATCGGCCTCCGCGCAACGCCGCGACACGGCATATTGACTTGCCCGACGGCGAGCAACTGGTGGTGCATGAAGAACTTGGGCTGCCTGTCTCTAGTCACGCTCCACTGGCCATCTTGGTTCATGGCCTAGGCGGTGACCACTCTAGCCCTTACATGCAGCGTGTAGCGTATCAACTTCGGCTGCGAGACTGCCGGGTCTGGCGAGTGGACATGCGAGGCAGCGGCCATGGCTTTGACCTAGCGTGGCGACCGGCACATGCCGGTGCCAGTCAGGATCTGGCCGCCGTCCTGTTGGCCGCACGTCGCGTTTACGAAGCGGTTACCATCGTTCTGGTCGGATTTTCGCTCAGCGGAAATATCGTCCTTAAGTTGTTAGGCGAACTGGCTGCGGGCCACTTGCCCCTATCGATGGAAGAGGCCGGAATCCTTCAGGCGCTGGCTGTAGCGCCGCCGATGGATCTGCATGATTGCGCTGACAACATGGATCGCTGGAAACGCCGGCTTTACGCCCGATACTACTTAAAAAATCTGCAACAGCAGGCGTCGCTCAAACGCGCTCGCTGGCCACAGTGGGAACAATTGCCCGATGCCAGCGATCTAAAAACGCTCCGCCAGTTCGACGCTCATTATGTCGCTCCCTTGTGCGGCTTTCGAGATGCCGAACATTACTACACCGAAGCCAGCAGCCTGCCCTGGCTGCCACAGATTCGAACGCCCACCGAAATTGTTTTGGATCGTCATGACCCAATCGTTACCTGGGAAAGCTGTTTGAAAGCACAGTACGATCCGCGGTGGGTGCAGTTCACTCACACAGACTACGGGGGTCACATGGGATATTTTGGTGTGGACGATTTGGGCCAGTTAATTCGATGGGTCGAATACTACGTAGTGCAGCGAGTGGTCGAAGTCGCCCAGCCAGCAGTTTTATTAGCGAAGTAGCTTTAGCCGGGCCTCAATCCATTGATATGCCAATTCCCGTTGCTCGGCTGGGAAATCATGTTCGGCTTCCGGATAGAGAAACGTCAGGTGCTGGTCGGCTTGTAGTATCTGATAGAGCGGACGAACGGCTTGCTCGCATTTTTTCACTCCAACCACGTCAAAGTTGCTATCGCGCGTTGGAGCGCTGACAAACAGGGCTCGCGGTGCGATGGCGGCCAGCACGTGCGTAAAATCAAAAGGCATCTTGTCAGGCGAGTTATGGTATAGCTGTTTGACACGCGGCATGTAACGAGAACTGGACCAACCCGCCAGATTTCCCTGATAGTAGTCTTGAAAAGAGTTGAACCCGCAGCTTGTTACCACACACTTGATGCGCTGATCAAATGCGGCAACGAACAGCGAGTTATGCCCACCCAGTGAATGTCCGATGGCACCAATCGATCCGCGCTGCACACAGGTAAGTGACTCTAGGAAATCGACAGCGCGAATGTGGTTCCAAATGCCCTTCATGGTTCCGCTGGCATATTGAGCCGAGCGCTGCTGAAAATCGTATTCGTACTCGCCAAAGCTAGGATAATCCGGCGCCAGGCATACGAAACCTCGTTGAGCCAACTGGTGAGCCATCTGCAGATTGGAACTGCCTCCAAGTCCCACCGGCTCTTTCTTGCCAAGCTGGGAATTGGTTTGATGCAGACACAGCATGGCTGGTACCGGCTGGCTCAGGTTAAACGGCAGAAGCAAGTAGGCGGGAACGCGATCGACTTGCCCCTGCCACTGATCAGCAGCATAACTCAGGTGAATCCGCCAATAGCCCTGAGCAGCTTCGACGCTGTTGATCTGGACATCCAGTGGGACTGGCGACGAATCATCCGGCACCGCGCCCATGACCTCCTGTAATTGCAGTAGCGCATGTTGACGTCGGATACGATGGTCATCCGCAGACTGAATAGGCCTTCTTTGACCCGTTTCATCGACGAAATAGCTCAGGTCAAGGTGGTTTGGGTAACTCAAATGAATCTCAGGCTTGCCCGCCCATGAATCAGCAGCGGCCGACCGCTTTTCGATTGGCAAGTCTTTCAACCAAATCAGATCGTTATCCCCGTCGTCATCGATGTCCAAGCCCTGAGCGGCATTGAGGTTGCCATTCAGTTCAATCGATTGAATTCGAAAGATCGCTTGACTGGAGACTGCTGTCTCCTGCCCCGAGGTCATGCGGCAGAAAAAGACAGCAGCGATCAAAAGATGGTATTGGAAAATTGCAGTTTTCAATTGGATGCTCATCTTTTCAATTGGATATTCGTTCGGGCTTTGGAAATTATAGCGTAGGATATTCGTAGTATAGAGTGACCGGTTACCGTTTCAAAAGAAAGCCCTGCCTGCGACACTTTCGAATTCCTATGTGTTTACAACGACATTCCTGTTTGGCTATTCAATGACTTTCAGTATACACGCCGAAGGTCCAAGCACTAATTGGGACAAATTGTCTGTGGGGTGTGACAAGGTCGCGTGGGGCAGCCAGAGAATGTGAATCGAACCAACCAGATTTGGACCGACGATCATTCCGCGACCGCCGGCACACCACACACTGCGCCACACAGCGAGTCGTTGCACAGCACGAGTGTTTCGATGCGTTCAGAGTCGGTTTTGCTCCAGCGTGGTGGGCCGGCGCGAGCCGAACAAATCGTATTCAGCTTTCAGAGCCGGGTGAATTGTTATAGTGTTGTCAGACTTCAACTTGATTCATCGGCTCGCTGATCCCACCCTACAGACTTCGGTCCGCGACAATTTTGAGTGCATGAATCTAAGCAAACAAGGCATAGGACTTGACCGAACAAAGACCTAAGCGGTAGCCTATGGTCTGAGTTGTTATGGCCATAAAGTCTAAGAGGACATTCCACAGCGGCCAAGTGAAATGCTAAGACCAGTAAGGAGACAGGCAATATGTCCGGTTACGCACGTTTAGTATTCAGTTCCATCGGATTGCTACTGACTTTCGCAGCCAACTCCGTTTATGGTGGGCTGATTACGTTCAACGTCGACCTTTCCGGTGTGGATGAGTCTTCTGGCGACACGTTGCGAGTGTTTGGCACTTTGACTGTAGATCCTTACATGCCGATCACTGTTACTAGCATTTCGTCGGCGCTTTACTTGCAACAAAATTCGAATGCTCCGCTTCCATTGCCCAGCAACCCCCATCTCGTTGGTACTGTATCAGATAACTTGGCATGGTTTCTTTTCGACGATATGCTTTTCCTTAACCGCACCACGAATGAAGGTTCTTTTATCGAATGGGATGGATTTGGTTCATCGACCCATGCATTCCTTATCTTTGGTTCCGGTAGCGTCTCACATATCGCAGGATATAGCAAGTCACATCCACCGAACGTGGCAATTAACGATGTGCTATTTAAAGCCAGCGGACCGGTGGACGGGCCATTTGGCTTTCTAGTTGGTACCGTAACCCCGGAACCGTCGTCACTAGTGATGACGGCCGTACTGGGGGCATTTATTCCGCTTCAACGGCGGCGGCGTAGGAGGAAGTAATTTACTCTTCATTCCCGGTCTTCTGACGTTACATGCGATTTGCAGGCGTGAGCGCATTTTCTAGACCTACTGCTTGGTGAAATGCTTCCCATCTAGAAGCAAGCGTATTTCTTTAGCCTGCTCCGGCTTGGTTGCGAATTCTGTGATTGGGGTTACCATGCGAGTTTCGGGTATCTCAAGCTATTACGTGACTTCCGCCAACCGCGCTTATATTGCAGGTAGGTGTCGTTAATGGAAAGTCGCCATTTTCTTTCTAGGTCTTGTTTCTAACTGGAGAAGATATGTCCGTTCTTCGCGCCTTAGTAGCCTTTTCAAGCCGCGCAAGTTTGTTTTCAGCTAGAGCTTCACAGGATCACGTGCGGCGACGGAAAGCGATACGTCGGTTGCTCGTAGAACAACTGGAGGATCGTAGGGTTCTGGCAGCACCACATCCACTGGCGCTAGCCTCTCTCAACGGCACTAGCGGCTTCCGAATCACTGGCGTTGAATCTGGAGACATTTCGGGCTACTCCGTTTCTGGAGTCGGAGATGTCAATGGCGATGGGTTTGACGATGTAATTATCGGAGCTAAAGGTGTAGATCTCTCAATGACTCAACCTAACGTGGGGACCAGCTACGTTTTGTTTGGCAAGTCAGGCGGCTTTGCATCATCATTGTCATTGGACACTCTGAATGGCAGCAATGGCTTCCGAATCAACGGTATTGGGGTTCTAGACGACTCCGGCAATTCTGTGTCCGGGGCTGGCGACGTCAATGGCGATGGCTACGATGATATAATTATCGGTGCGTGGCGGGCTGAGGTGCCCGGCACCAATAGCGGCGAAGCCTATGTGGTGTTCGGTAAACCAAGTTTTACGTCTGCGCTCGCACTGAGCGCCCTGAATGGTATCAACGGATTCAAGATAGATGGTATTGATAGCTCTGATGCACTCGGCGTTTCTGTCTCCGGAGCAGGCGATGTCAACGGTGATGGCTTTGACGATGTAATTGTGGGTGCGTTCCAGGCGGAACCTAGCGGTACGCCTACTGGTTTCGATTCCGGCGAGAGCTACGTGGTATTCGGCAATTCTAGTGCATTTCCAGCGGTAATCCAGGCTAATGACATTGGTAGTTTCGGTTCGCCCGGATTCCGTATCAATGGTCGGCTAATTGTGGACGAGTTTTCAGGCAGTTCTGTCTCTGATGCAGGAGATGTCAACGGCGATGGTTTCGACGATCTGATTATCGCGGCACATGGTGGTGGTCCATCAGATGTCGGCGAGAGCTATGTGGTATTTGGAAAGTCAAGCTTTATATCTCCAGTTGCTTTAGGCGGTCTAGATGGCAGCAATGGTTTCCGAATAGAGGGGGATGGCAGTTCTGTCTCTGGTGCAGGAGATGTCAACGGTGATGGTTTCGACGATCTAGTTATCGGGAATGATGGCTATGTGGTGTTCGGCAAGTCGAGTTTTGCAAGCATCATCTCACTGAGCACGCTGGGATCTCCAGGAGGTCCTTCGGGTTTTCGCATTAGCGGGACAGGCCAGATTGGATTTTCAGCTACCTCTGTCTCCGGTGCAGGAGACGTCAATGGTGATGGCTTTGACGATTTGATTCTTGGAGCACCTGAAGTTGATGCGACTTCAACAACTGGACTTAATGTCGGCAGGAGTTACGTGATTTTTGGACAGTCGAGTTTTTCGTCGGTTCTGGAGCTTGGCAGCTTGAACGGGACAACCGGTTTCCACCTCCTCGGAATTGACCCAGATGATCAGTCAGGAAACTCTGTCTCAGGGGCTGGAGACATCAACGGAGATGGATTCGACGATGTGATTATCGGGGCTTGGCTTGCGGATCAACCGCCTCCGCCCGCCGTCCCCAACGCTCAAGATCGTATACAAGCCGGCGAGAGCTACGTGGTATTTGGTGGTAACTTTACGCCGGATACAGGCACGCAAGTAGGCAATATTGGAAATAACGTATGGGTTGCCAATAGAGGAGCAGCAGTCGACCGGCTGATCGGTGGGCTAGGTAACGATGAACTCTGGAGCGATGCCGGAAGTGATGTGCTCATTGGTGGACAAGGCGATGACGCTCTTGTGATACAAGATGTCGATTTTTCTGGTGGCAGAAGAATTGTTGGCGGGAGCGGATTCGACACGCTATTTGTTCTTGGTACCGGGCGATTTCTAAATCTGCCTACAATCGCAGATAATCGGATCGTCGATATTGAGGCGATTAATCTGGACGGCTCCGGTAACAATTCTTTGATTCTCAGCTATCGTGAAGTCTTGAACCTGTCCAGCACGAGCAACGTGCTGTATGTCCTTCGAAACAATGGAGATTATGTCGATATTGGCACGGGCTGGGCACAGGTCAGCGATCACACTGAAGCTGGCCTTGTTTTCAGTGCCTATGTGCATGTGCAAAGTGCGGCCATACTCCGGGTCCAGAAAGTTGCTGCAACGGCCTCGGTTGTCGGAAGCCACGTTTATTATGCTGGCTCAACGTTTGCATCCGTCGGTGGAGCGGCTGGCGTGGCGGCAGCGTTGGATACCGGCAAGGTGCTTGCCAAGGAAGGTGCGACGCCACAGTTACTGACCTACGACAATCTGATCAACAGCTCACGTGGTATCAATGGTTTGGTATTCGATATCGCTGGCTTGCCAGCCAATCTAACCGCAGCGGATTTTGTATTTCAGATGAGCCCGCTGGGTGCATTTGACGAAGCTAGTAATCCGGAGGCACTTTGGACCACTGCTCCTGCTCCGTCATCGGTTTCCGTCCTGCCAGGAGCAACCGCCCGAGTTGTGATCACTTGGGCCGATCATGCTATAGAGAATCGCTGGCTGCGTGTGACGATTAAAGCCAACGCAAACACAGGTCTTGCTGCACCCCAAGTTTACTACATTGGCCATTTGCGAGGTGAAGTTACGGGAGCTTCTGACGGACGCTTTACGGTAGTGGTGGCAGATATCTTGGCGATTCGGGCAGCTCTTACGAATAATGCGGACGTTAATAGTACGCTGGATCTGGACAAAAGCGGGATCGTGTTGGTATCCGATATTTTGGATGCACGTAGCAATTTAACGCAAGAACTGACACAAATCACAATCCCAGTCTCGATTTAAGGCAAGCGGTAAAAGTGAACTTACCCGTAGACGTAGCTACCGTCGCCAGACGGTGGTAGTACCAGCATCCCACCGTCTGGCGACGGTAGCTACATTTCTGTCGCTCGCCTAAGAGTTCAATTCCGGTCTCGAACTAGGTGCCTATCTCTAACGCCAAACGACTTCCTGACTTTGCCAACTATTTGTTAACCGCGATGTGCATCCGGTTTTAGCTAGCACAAAAAATGGCGTTGCTGGCACAGCTATGGATTGGCTATACAAGTGAGTCTAACGCTTTGAAGTTCATTTTGGTTCAGGAGGGACCCTGCAATGTCCAATAAGTCATGTTTTTTTGCAATCTTGCTAACATGCGTCGCTTCTACCTGGGGCTGGTCTCAACAACGCACCGCTCCTAAACAGCCGGTTCCAACCGCATCGAATCAGACTGCGGTCAATCAGTCGGCCAGCGGCCAGCCCAATGCACCCGACAAGGCACCGAAAGTGGTGGCGGTGGTCAACGGACATACGATCACTCGCGAAAAGATTGCTGATTCCTGTATCGAAAGATTCGGAACGATCGTCCTGGACAACCTTCTGAATAAGTATTTGATTGTCCAGGCCTGCGAAGCCAAGGGCGTCAAGATCACGCAGGCCGATGTCAATGCCGAGATCGATCGCGTGGCCAGCAAATTTGGGTTGACCACCAAATTGTTCCTGCAATCCATCGATCAAGAACGAGACGTGACACCCGAGCAATACGCAAGTGAAATCGTCTGGCCGATGTTGGCGCTGCGTGCCTTGGCAGCAGACAAAATCGCAGTCAGTCAACAGGAGGTTGACCGGATCATTCACAGCGAATATGGCCCGAAAGTTTCTGTGAGGATGATTGCCGTTTCACAGGCTGAAAAAGCTCAAGACCTTCATCGACAAGCTACCGAGAAACCAGAGCTGTTTCGGCGTTTGGCTAAAGAACACTCCGAGGATGCCCCGAGTGCCAGCGTAGAAGGTTTGCTGCCGCCCATCAGACAGTATAGCGGCGACGACATGTTGGAGCGCATGGCCTTTCAGTTGAAAGAAAACGAAGTCTCACCGGTTTTTCAAGTTGGCGAACTACATCTGATTTTGCAATGCGTCAGGCACCTGCCCGCCACGCCACCCGATCCTCAATTTTTGCCAGCCATTCAACAGCGGATCGTGGATCATTTGCGAGATCAACGGCTTGGCAAAGCCGCCGAAGAGCTGTTTGCCAGTCTGCAACAAACCAGTCAAGTCGTGGCCGTGATCGGCAATGCCGAACTGGAGAAGCAGCATCCGGGTGTCGCTGGCTTCCTGAACAATCAGCCCATTTCCAGAGACCAACTGGCAACCGAATGTATCCAGCGACACGGACGTCAAGTACTACGTGGCGAAATCAACCGACTACTGCTGTCTGAATCGCTCAAGTCCGCCAAACTGACGCTGGGTGAAGGCGAGATTCAAGCTGAACTTGCCGCTGCGGCTGCAGGCATGGGTTACTTCAATTCCGATGGTTCGCCCAACACTGACGCTTGGGTAAAGACTGTGCTAGAGGACGAGAAAGTGCCTTATCACATCTACATTCAAGACGCGATTTGGCCAAGTGCAGCTCTGAAGATGCTGGCCAAATCGGAAGTGCAAGTTAGCGACGAAGATTTGAAGAAGGGATTTGAGTCCAACTTTGGGCCTCGGGCTGAAGTGCTGGCCATTGTCTTATCCAACCAGCGCACCGCCGAAGAGGTGTTCAGGCAAGTCCGTCAAGCTCCCACCGAACAGAACTTCGGCGAACTGGCAGCCAAATACTCGGTCGAGCCGGTCTCGCGAAGTAATTTTGGAAAGATCCAGGCAATTCGTCGGCACGCAGGCATGCCCACTCTAGAACGTGAAGCATTTGCTCTAGCTGCTGGCAGCCATTCGGGCGTGATCGCTCTGAGTAACGAACAGTACTGCATTTTGTACAAACAAAGCGAAACAACTCCAATTGTTCAGGATTTTGAGGCTGTCAAACCAGAAATCCAACGAGAACTGTACGACAAGAAGCTGCAAGTGGCCATGCAGAAAAAGATGGACTCGCTGCTCAAAGCGGCTCACGTCGAAAATTTCTTAGAAGGATCGATCCAGATAGCTCGAACAGTGGTGCCTGCATCGGCTCAGGGACCTAGCACCCAGTCGCTCAAGTAGTCCGTGATATGCTTTGAATTCTCGGCCCTGTTTGAATTCACAGCGTCAGAAACAACCAAACTTTTCGATCTTAGGATCGTCGATTAGCCTTAGGCATGCACGGAATGCCCGTACTTGCGATTGTTGCCAGCTCGAATGCGGCCCATCACCCAACGACCCTAAGCAAACTGAAACCTGAAACCGCAAGGCATCTCTGCCCCCTCATCCTAACCTTCTCCCCCACGAAGCGCGGGGGAGAAGGGACAAAACGACAATTCGGCATCGAGAAACGACAATTCGACCCAGAGAATTTTCTTAACGGCGTTGCTCATCACCCGAGACCCCCTCTCGCTAGGGAGTTGGGTCTATTTCTGGAATTTTTTCTCTGATTCGGGAATAATCGGACATCAGCAGCGATCTACATCCCGCCCAGTGTCTGTAAAACACTAGCCACTGCCTGGACAATGTGTCTGCGCAGTTTTTTCAAGAACCATTCTTCTAGGGGGTAACGTTAAGATGTTACGAAAATTTGCTGGTCTGTTGTGTGTGTCTGCATTGTGTGTCGCCGTAGTGGGTTGCGGAGCCGCTGAAGACGCTGCTAAGACCGCTGCTGATAGCGCCGCTCAGGCTGCTGGCGATGCTGCCAATAGCGCAGCCCAAGCTGCCGGTGACGCTGCCAACGCAGCCGCAGGTGCTGTTGAAGGTGCTGCCAATGCAGCAGCCGAAGCTGTAACTGGCGAAGCCAAGTAAGCACCAAGCTGATAATCATGCAAAACGTTGGGGCATCCTGAGGGATGCCCCATTTTTCTTTTGGTTCAATCAGGTCGAAGCCAGCAGCTTGCTCAAGCCCGCAGCTCAAGGGCCTCACAGACACGCTGAAGGTCTTCGGGCAAGGGACTTTCTATTGTGATACGCTGCTTCGAGAGCGGATGAGTCAGCTCGATGCGTCGGGCGTGTAAAGCTTGCCGCTGCAACAGGATCTCGGCATCATTGGGCATAGGCGGCAAGCCGTCGGCCAGGCGTCGCCGCAGCTCGCCGCGCGTGATCTGGGAATGACCTGCATATAGGCGGTCACAAAGCACCGGGGATCTCAAGTAGTCCAGATGCACGCGAATCTGGTGAGTCCTGCCT
Organism: Aureliella sp.; assembly: GCA_044234105.1. GTDB lineage: Bacteria > Planctomycetota > Planctomycetia > Pirellulales > Pirellulaceae > Aureliella. The sequence continues at coordinate 130,274 of JBIIJD010000004.1, forward strand.
GTTTTCGGATGGACTCGAACAGTGCAAAAGCCTCGAAAGCGATCGATCACTTCGTAGATGGTTTCCGCCTCGCGGCTATCTGGATGATCTCGTCGTATCGCCATTTTATCGCGCTGGTATGGATGAGGTCCGATGGGCTGCCTGATGATGTCCCGATCCAATTCCAATTGCCCAACAACGATGGCAAAATACTCTTTGCTGATCGTTCGCTGCTCAAACTGTTCGCTCAAATTCAAATGGACTGCGTTGGTTTTTGCGACCAGGATCACTCCACTGGTATCCCTGTCCAATCGATGAATAATCCCTGGTCGAGTCGGTCCGCCAATGTCGCTTAATTGCTTGAAATGGTAGGCTAGCGCACTAGCCAGCGTGCCACTCCAATTCCCCTTGGCTGGATGCACAACCATGGCCGACGGCTTATCGATCGCCAGGAATGCCTCATCTTCGTACAAGATCTTCAGATCGATGGCTTCAGGACGCGGGCCATCATCGGGCGGTGGAGGCAATTGAACGACAATTTTTTGCCCTGACCGGACGCGAAAACTGGGCTTCACGACGGCCCCTTCAACTCGCGCTCCCCCATCCTGGACGACTTTTCTTAGAAAGACACGGCTGTAGGCGTTCAGCAGCAAGGCAAGGACCGCGTCTATTCTCTCACCATGTTCCGCTTCAGTGACTTGATGCTCGAACAGTGTAATTGGGCCGCTCACCTGAGTTGGTTACCTTTGAACATTTGGCTAAGCGGTTTGAATTCGATACTCGATCGAATCAAGCTGATCATGCAGAAAGTAATCGATGGTAGCCCGAACCTACTTTTCGGGTAAACTGGAAGGATTGTTCGCTGAGGAATCCAAGCCAGAATTGGGAGTTGAGCCCTCAGGCTGAGCATTTTCATTTGGCTGCGCGGGGGCGGATGCATCTAATTCGATTCCCGCAGTCTGGCTGGCATCTGCCGGGGTTGATGCGGGAGCATCTGTGGTACTGGGCAGTGCAGGCATGTTGGCCGGATCGAAACTGATCGAAGGCGTCTCGGGTGGTTTGCTTAGGTCCCCTTTCAACTCAGGCGGTGCCGCAGGTTTAGGGTCCAGTTGGGCAAACCAGCTATAGAAGCTCCGGGCCTCGTTGCTTTGCAGGTAGCTAATGCGCTGCGATATTCGTTCACGTTCGATTTCAGGAGTTCCGGGCAAACCACTGGCCGTCTGGTAGAACTCAATCGCCTGATCCAGTTCGCCAAGGCTTTCATGGGCTTGAGCCAAACCCAGATTGGACAATCGCTTCAGTTCGGCAATATTGGAATTCTTCAAGGAATTGAGACGCTCAATCGAATCTTTTAGCAGGGCGACCCCTTCCTTACGATTGACATACATGGCTTCGATGCCATCCTGCAGGTAGCCTACAGCAGCCGCATGCTGCGCCCATTGGCCAGCGGCAGCTCCTTTGAACTGCTGAGAAAGGTCAGCGAAAGAATCCGATTCGCCGTCCAGATTAAAGTAGAAATCGGTCCACGCCTTGGCCGACTCCTTGGAAGACCAATTTTGAAAAGCGCTGTAGCCAAGGAACAGAACGCCACCAGCCGCAACCGCGATGAGAGCCGGTTTGACCAAGTGCTGCAGCTTAGCCAGATGCGTGCCCATATAGCCCGCTAACACGTTCTGCTCCAGTTCGTGCCGCCGCTGATTATTCATTTTCCGCGTCCTATAAAAATTCCCACTAACTAATCTGCAGATCGGACTAAAACGGATGTGTTGCCCGAGCGACAAACGCTTGGACGAATCATCCGATTCAGCAACAAAAGGCCGGATTATATGTCCACAACCCATTCGACTCAATATCTTCTTCAGATGCTGGTGGCCTGTTCTGTGGGATTCCATGGCAAAATGCGTGTTTTCACTTCCAATTGCGACCGATCTTGCCGCTGCGGCGTCCCGCACGGGCTCGGGATCGAATCGGCGGCTGCACGCCTGCGGAGGCCGATGCTTAGTCACAATCCTGATATTGCCCCAATTTGGCTGATCGATCGAGAAGCCAGGTGATTGCAAGTAGCATAGGCGATCATGTCTGGAAACAACGGCTAGCAAATCTGATAGAATGTGGCACTGATCTATACTGAAACCACGATTTTCCACTTACCCTGCCCACTGCTGCCGAGGCCGTGCCTATGACCCAGATCTATGACAAGAACTTAGGGAAGAACAGTGCCAACTACCACTCATTGACCCCTATCAGTTTTCTGGAACGAGCTGCGGAGATCTTTCCTGATCATACAGCCGTAGTCTATGGAAATCATCGAATCAGTTACCAACAGTTCTGGCACAGATCTCTCAGGCTGGCTTCGGCTTTGGATCGATTGGGGATCAGCAAAGGTGACACAGTATCAGTGATGCTTTCCAACACACCTCCCATGCTGGAAACGCACTTCGGAGTGCCCATGGTTGGAGCCGTACTCCATTCGATCAATACTAGGCTGGATGCCGCGATCATCGCTTTTCAACTTGATCACGCGGAATCGAAGGTACTGATCGTCGATCGTGAGTTCTCGTCGGTGATCGCCCAAACGTTGCAATTGGCCAAAGTCAAACCTGTCGTCATCGATTTTGACGACTTACAGTATCCAGCCGATGCGCCCTACCCACAGGGGGCTCGCATTGGATCGCTGGACTATGAGCAGTTTATCTCTGGAGGCTGCGAACAGTTCTGCTGGAAAATACCCGATGACGAATGGGATGCTATCGCTCTGAACTATACATCGGGCACCACGGGCAATCCCAAAGGAGTCGTGTTTCATCACCGCGGTGCTGCGCTGATGGGGTACGTCAATACAATCCACGGGGGCCTGAAGCAGCACAGTGTCTACCTGTGGACCGTACCGATGTTTCACTGCAATGGCTGGTGCTTCGCCTGGTCACTGGCCGTAACCGCATCCACTCATGTATGCTTACGCTGGGTCAGAGCCAAGGCAATCTACGATGCTATCGCTGATCAGAAAGTCACTCTTCTGTGCGGAGCGCCGACGGTGATGTCTACGCTGCTGAACGCACCGAAGAGCGAAAAGCGAGCATTCGACCATAAAGTGACCTGCAATATCGCGGCTGCACCGCCGCCCGAAGCCGTTTTAGCCGCCATGGCCGAAGCTGGATTTGAAGTGATTCACCTTTATGGACTCACGGAAACCTACGGACCTTCGGTCGTCAATCAATGGCAAAGCCCCTGGGACCATTTACCTAAAGCAGATCGCACCGCCCTGATGGCTCGACAGGGTGTGCGTTATGCGGCACTTGAGGGACTTTCGGTAAGGCACCCTGAGACACTGCAGGAAGTACCCGCAGACGGTCAGTCGATCGGAGAAGTGATGTTCCGTGGCAACATCGTGATGAAAGGATACCTCAAAAACCCGGCCGCAACGGAAGAAGCGTTCGCTGGAGGTTGGTTTCATTCAGGCGATCTAGGTGTCATGCACCCCGATGGCTACTTACAAATCAAGGATCGCAGCAAGGATATCATTATTTCTGGTGGGGAAAATATTTCATCCATTGAAGTCGAAGACGCACTTTACAAGCATCCCGCCGTAGCCGCTTGCGGCGTAGTGGCTCGACACGACGAGAAATGGGGCGAAGTGCCATTGGCATTTGTCGAACTTAAGCCCGACGCTTCGGCCAGTCAGGAGGAACTGATCACACACTGCCGAGGGTTACTTGCAAAGTTCAAATGCCCAAAGCAAGTTGTATTTGTCGAGATACCCAAGACATCCACCGGGAAAATTCAGAAGTTCAAGCTACGAGAACTTGCCAATCAAACTAGTTAATGGCTGATCGGTGGTCTGACAGTTACTACAGGACAACTTGCGTGGCGCATGACATCTTGCGCAACGCTACCGACCATCAACTTGCGCCAACCGCTTAGACCGTGAGTTCCCATGACGATCATATCCACCCGCTCTTGATCCGCCATTTGCACAATCAACTCCGGCGGATTACCACGGTGTACCAGGAACTTAACATCAATCGACCGATCTACAAGCGCTTGTTCGTTCAGCTTGTTGCGAGCGTTTCTTACCCAAGCGCTTGCCATCGACTGTGGGCGGTCCTCTTCGCTTCCTGGCTGGATCACGTGCAGCAAGATCACTTTGGTCCTACCTGGCTCGGCCATTCTTCCAACCATATCTACTGCCAACGAGGAACAATCTGAAAAATCAACGGGGCACAGAATTAAGTCTGTCTTCAATGCTGTCACTTGCCTGCTTGAATACAATGGTTGGGATCGGCCTAGATTTAGGGTTTGCGACTATCTCGCAACATCTTGTGGCACTGCACACATCGCATCGTCATCTGCATGTAAGCTAGTGCCACGCCATCTAGATCCTTTTCTTCACACATGCGGCTGATCAGATCCAGAGACTTTTTGAAATCCTGACTTTGCTGATGATAGGCTTCTGTCTGTAACACCATCCAGCCTTCATCCAGCGACAGCTTGCGCAGTTGTTCGCTGTTGGCCTTGATCGTCTGGAAATCAGCCAGAGCAATACCCTCCAAGATCTTCTTTGCAGGCTCTAGTTTTAGTCGCATAAACCCAGCCTTGTTGGACTGGCCGGCTTCCTGGCTAGTAGCGTAACTGACAGCCCAATAGCCCAGTGCAAGAAGCGCACAAAATACTGACACAAGACGAATTCTCATCTGTAAGACTCCTTCAATAGAATGATTCGTGCTGCAAGGTAACGTTGCGCATTGTAGCCAAACACCAACATCTGCACAGACGCCAAGTTCGGCCCAAAAGAGAAAGGCTTTGCGGACTGAGGCCAACCCAAACGACGGGTCGGCAAACTAGGATAGCCACGAAAGTCGTTTGGGTATCTCACAACGACTTTCGAACTCGGTCGAATCCATCCTTGACCTCTCCGGCAAGTAGCTTCAGTGCATCCCACACCTGCTCTGCCGAGTCCTCGGCTGCCTCTTGTGCCGGCTGAAATCGCTGCCGCAGTTGAAACAGCTTGTCCTCTAATTTTTCCCACTGCTCTTTAGCCTCCTGAGTGCCCAAATGCAGGTCCAGCTTCAGTTCGTCGCGCTGCTGAACCAAGTCTTGAATCAATTTACCAATTAGCGATCGCGGATGCTCAGACATTTTACACACCTCAAAATATTCTATGAACAGATCTTACATGCTAGGCCGTTGACAGACCTGGTAACCCATTCGGGGAAAACTTCTATTTCTTGGCAGGAACTAAGTAACGAATATTGATGAGCTGACTGAGATCTGGTCTGAATTTTTCCAGAAGTTGAGCCTGCCCGTACCGCTGACCGAATTGAGCTACGGCCTGCAATACATCTCGTCGGCTAATGATCCCTACTAACCGTCCTTGGTCGGTCACTGGCAGGTGACGATAACCGTGGTTGATCAGCAGCGAAGCTACTGAAAACAGATCTGTTTCGGGCGTTACGCAAATCGGCGATGATCGCATGATGGTCCGTACCGTCTGTTCTGGAGCCGGGCTGCCGTAGAAATCAGCCTGAGTCATCGCTGCCAAACAATCTCGCTCGGAGACAAAACCGATTAGAAGATTGGCACCGTGAGCATGACTGACCACAGGCGCGTTGGACAGCTTGTTCTTGAGCAAAAAATCCGTGACTTCATCGAGACTCATTTCTGCAGTGACCGTTTTCGGATCGGCTTGCATGAAACTACTTGCTAGTGGTGGTTGTTCGTGCTCGGACATAGAGTTTCTCTCAGTAACTGATATTGAATTGCTCCGACTATGGAAGCCAACAAGCTACGCCCATTGTAGTATCGCAAACCCAAACTGCCAGTCAGGGAATCGTTGATTGATGGCGTGGTGGAACCGCCTACCTCTTTTGACTATTAACAAATGAAACGTCGAAACAATCGAAAGGGGGAATTCCCAAGTTTTTTGCCGAATTTCGACAGTATTCACTTTGGCAAATCGATCTATCCTTGCCTCCATGTTAGACTGTGCCAAGCGATTGGGCTGCAGCAGGATTCGCAGTGATACCTTTTGATCAAAGGACTTTGGTTACCACCATCATGCGTATTGCATCAAACCTGCTTTCCAATGAATCCCCAAACGACTTCTGCTTCTGAATCGATCGCGGATCATGCCGCTGGCGTCATTGAGACTTACCTGACCGAAGTTCAGCGACACATGAAGGTTGCAGTCAAGCCGGGCAGGAAGGGCGCTGAAGCGGTACACCAGACCCGAGTCTTCGCTCGCCGTGCCTATGCGTCGCTGAAAGTTTTCGAGCAATGGATATCCGATAGACAACAGAGATGGTTTTGTAAACAGTTGACTCGAATACGGGACGTGGCTGGCAGGCTGCGTGACCTGGATGTTTTGATCGAGCGTTACCATTCAATCTCTCAGAACGAACAAGCGAACTCCAAGCGACTAATGAAGGTCTTACCTGGCCTGCGGAAGAAACGCTTGGATCGCTTGACCGAATTAAAGGCCCTGCATGTCCGACTTATGGCTGAGAAGAAGTATGCGCGCCACCAATCCGCACTACTGGCCAAACTGAAAAGAAGAAGCAAACAGAATGATGCAGAAGAACGATACGAAGTGTTTGCAAGACTTAGGATCATGGCAGTAGCCGAAAAATTCATTTCACTTGGCTCTGCTCCACTGGACTCATTGGAAGTCATTCATCGATTCCGAATTGGAGCGAAGAAGCTACGTTACACATTGGAGGTACTTTCCGACGCCTTCCCAGAAGATCGCTTCTTAGTGATCCACAAGACCGTCACTCGGTTGCAAGACCTGCTGGGTGAAATCAACGACTGCCGGCTTGCTAGACGACGCCTGCGAAAGTGGTCGGCCAAGTGCATCAGCAAGAAACTATCGCAGCAATTGAAGTCTCAACTGATTGTCGAACAAGATCGACAAAAATCGCTCAGAAAGGAACTATCAGCTCATTGGAACAGCCAGTCCATCGCTGACTTTCAAAGTTTGCTAAACGATTTGTTGGCTGTTTGAACACGAGAACTGGCCACCGTCTGATGCAGATTGGAATTCGCATCGACTGGGGCTAATCGCTGGTTGCCATTACAGCAAAACAGCCGCCTACAAAAGCTTGGACGCTGATCTGAAGTTGGTTGTTAACTTTGCATCAAATACTTGGCTAACATCAACAGCCATATCGCCGAAAGAATAATGACAGATGCCAAGGTCAATCTTACCCAAACCTTGGTGGATGGATTGGCCCAAACTTTGCCCTGTGCGGGACTGGCAATCGACTGCAACATGCGCTGCCTGTCTCTGGGCTCGCTGGATAGTACCGCTCGAGACGGCTCCAGCAGTCCAAATTGAACTGAGAAATCCAGCGCACCAAACAGCCGATGCTTCTTGCCTACCGGGTCGATTCCTGCGGCTTCAAAGAACCAGAACTGTCGGCCAAAAGTCGACTCTGTCTCTTCGTCCAGAAAGACACATCGCAACGACTCGATGCGGGATTCCTCGATGCTGAAGTCGCGGCGAACCAGAGCGTTGTGCGCTTGGTCGGTAACAGCTTGCCAGACTTCCCGAGAGAATTGGTAAAATGTAGCTTCCGTCATTTCTACATTCCTAAATGGTGTGTTAACCCTGAAATCGCCCGTCGGTGGGCGAATTCTATTGTGGCATTTAGCCTTTGCGTTTCGCCGGATCGATCTACGGGCGACAGAATCTGCTATTCCAAAGGTCGCACTCGAGCATTCCGCGCGACACTCTTCTTTTGATCGATCCGTTCATCTTACAAATTTCACTTATTTTAGGCACAAAGACAATATGACTTGGCCAACAAATTATTCAATATTGTGCCTGACATGCACTTTGAGTCTGCCAAAGGCGGTTTTGGCAGCCGACCCAGCGCCCCAAGCAACAGCTTGGCATCCCCCCAAGCTGACTACTGACGATCAAAAAGACTGTTGCGAATTTCAGCTTCGAAGCTAGCCTGCTGAGACATGGCCAATTGAAAATGCTTTTGATCCAAGCTGTACAAAACGCTAGGTTCCAAGGCGGTGATGGTTGCATTGCGAGGCTGACCCGACATTAGCGCCATTTCGCCAAAGAAGTCACCCTCCGACAATTCGGCTACTTGCCCTCCGCCTCGCTGAACAGAGACCAAGCCTTCGCGAATCAAATAGAATTTATCTCCCATGTCGCCTTCGCGAATGACTACTTGTCCTGCCGTGAATTGCTCGGGCTTCAGGTGATCCGCCACTTCGGCCAGACTGCGCGGGGTCAGATGTTGGAATAGCTCGCATTTTGCCAGCATCTGACTGACGATCGCTGCCTCTTGAATCAAGACGTCGCTACGGATACTGCCGTCTACTAAATTGACAATCCGATCAGCCACATCCAGGATACGATTATCGTGAGTCACGATGATGATGGTCGCTCGGTCAACTTTAGCTCTTTCGCGCAGCAATTCGACAACCCGTCGACCGCTTTGTTCATCCAGCGCCGCGGTGGGCTCATCCGCCAGAATCAGTTTAGGTCGATGCACCAAACCGCGCGCGATGGCGACTCGCTGTTTTTGCCCCCCTGAGAGTTGATTGGGCTTGTGATTGATTCGCTCCCCTAGACCAACGGCTCTTAGCATATCCTGGCACTGTTGATTCTGCTGACGACGCGAACCACTAGGTGATCCAAGCTCCAAGGCCATACGAACGTTTTGAGTAGCCGTTAGAGAATCGAACAGATTGTGTGCTTGAAAGATAAAGCCAATCTCGCGACGTAGTCCCAAAATTTCAGCGTTGCTGGCCTGATGCAACGGTCTGTCCAGGACGCTCAGGTGACCCTCCTGAACTTTACGCAAAGTACCAATCAAAGTCAGTAGCGTGGTTTTCCCGGAGCCACTGGGGCCGGTCATGATGATGATTTCGCCAGGGTAGATATCTAGAGTGTTGTCGAACAAGACCTGTTTTCTAAGTTCGCCGCTGCCAAAGTAATGCCGCACACCCTTGGCAACAATCGCTGGCTTGACCTCTCCGGCCAGCCTTTCTCGCCAACGAGGATCGAATCGGGCGGTACGCTTGGCTAGTTCCACCATCAAAACTCCGGAAATTCACTATAAAAGCTACAACCTGTCGACCGGAATACGTATCTGATTCAGTCGCCCACATCGACTGAATTTCCGGTTGCCGATCAACCGCTGGTACAACATTAAGGCGTCCTCTAGAACTTCCCCTTGGCAGACGACACTTGGGCAATCGCCGCCTCTGATTTTGGGGGGCAGATCTGGAAAATTTCTACGCTCGTAGTATCAGTTCACCAGGCAACCAAATACACTATAACTGAACCAAAGGCCACTTTCCTTAGTATCGCACGCCCTATGACTAGAAAACTTGACAAATCTAGACTCTTCCGAAAAGGCGGACAGTCCGACGTCTGCCTTCGCGGAGCGCTATTTAGTCTTGGGGCAGGCATCGTTTTGCTAGTCGGATGCACTTCCAGTTCGTCCGAATCTTCAAGCTCTGATCAAGTTGGGGCAGCCGGTTCATTGCAACTGGCCAGTGCGGTCAGCCAACGCGTGGTGGCTCAAGGTCAGATCATGCCATCGGGCGGCATCGTCAAAATCTACTCGGCACCCGGCGATGTAGTGGTCGAATTGCCCGCGCAGGTGGGTGCTCACGTCAAGAGCGGTCAAGTACTAGCCCGTTTGCGATCCGAAGCCTCCGTTCGGGCTCAACGCGCAGCCTTGGAAGAACAGCAGCGTTCTGCGTTACGAACCAGGGAAAATGCGATCCGACAAGCCGAACTGCAGGTGTCTGCAGCTCGATTGAAGATGCAACAGATCGAAGTACGGCGTCAATCAGTGGCCGAGCAGACAAAGCTGCTGCAATTGGCTCAACAGCAGGTAACCGCTTCTGAGAAATTGTTGACAGGGCTTCAGGCCATCGCCAATGACGATTTGACTCGCGAGTTTGTAGGACAGATGGACATCGATCGTCAAAAATTGGCAGTTGACGAGTCGCGATTGAAGTTCTTACAGCAACAACTGGCTCACCACGACGCTCAACAAGAGGTTCAACTGGCAGCACAAGCCTCCGAACAGGAATTGGAAGCCGCTCAGTCAGCCCTGTCGATGGCACAGCAGTCAGACCCTGCCAAAGCCATTGAAGCCCAATTGGCCGCTTTGGATTCGGAAGCCGGAAGGTCGGTCATTACAGCCCCAAGCGAAAGTGTCGTTCTGGCCATCAATGCAACCGTAGGTGGTGCCGCTGTTCAGACCCCGCTGGTCGAATTGGCTAACATCGAGCATTTGGTTTGCGAAGTTGAAGTCAACGTAGAGGACGCTGGCCGAGTGCGAGTCGGACAACGTGCCACCATTCGAAGTCGAGCGTTCGAAAAGCCACTGACAGGCGTTGTTACTGATAAGAATCGATTGGTGGGACGCCCGCGTCTGCGATCCTTGGACCCGTTTGCCGCAGTCGACTACCGGACCGTTTCGGCCATCGTTGCGCTAGACGATCCAATGCAAGCCAAAGAATGGCTTCAACTACAGGTGGAAGTAGAAATCGACACGGCTGGTTCGACCACAACCAATTGATCGACCGGAGCATGAAGACACCTCTTGGGCTACTGAACCTGTGGCATCAGCGAACTCGAACGCTGGTTTCAACTAGTGGCGTGGCGTTTGCTTTGCTGTTAGTCTTCGCTCAGTTGGGCTTCATGGGTGCGGTGTCTCACACAGCCACCAATACCTTTCGGCATTTGAAGTTTGATCTTTTGGTTCGCTCTAGCAACTACGCTCATTTCTTCGAGCCCAGCCAGGTGGATCGACGACTGCTGACGGTCGCGCAAAATACAGCCGGTGTGGCGGACGTCGCACCACTGTGGATCACAGTTCTCAATTGGCAGCGGATCGTTCCCGGTCGCGTTCCCTCACAAGCACCCGATGTACAGCCCATTGGAGTGATGGCCTTTGACACTAGCGACGAAGCCTTTGATTTGCCAGATTTAAGTAGACTGGTCCAGGCAGGCAGTCTGCGCGGAGACAATAATCTGTTGATCGATCAGATGACTCGGCCTGAATTCGAACCTATCAACGGTAGGCAATTCGGCCCAAACGACATCGGCACTGAAGCTGAAATTCTTGGTAGTCGCTTTCGTATTGCCGGCGTTTATCGACTAGGCACGGGACTGGCCGCCAACGGATCGATGATAACCAGCGATCGCGGTTACGCTCGTCTGTTACCGGTCAACACCAAGACTACAGCCGCACTTGGTTTGGTTCAATTGGAATCGGGGCAATCGGCCGACCAGGTCCTCAAACGGCTATTGGACAGGTTTCAATTACAGGCGATTCGGGATCCTACTTGGCCGCCACAATGGTCCGTCAGCGTGTTGACACGCCAGCAGGCCATCGACTGGGAACGGCAACGGTGGCTGTGGCAAACGCCGATTGGACTGATTTTTCAGTTAGGTGTTGTGATATCTCTAATTGTTGGCTCAGCAATTGTTTATATGGTACTAGCAACGGACGTAACTGAACGATTGCCCGAATACGCTACGCTGTTAGCCATCGGCTACTCTCGTGGCTATTTGGCCAGCATCGTGATGACTCAGGCGGTGTTGCTGGCATTTTGTGGGTTTGTCGTAGCATGGCTATTAGCAGAAACACTCTATCGATTCGCGACCGCCTATTCCGGAATCACCATGAGCATGGACTGGCAGCGCATTGCGCTGGTTTGTGTATTGGGCTTGGGCATGTGCTGCTTCAGCGGTCTACTAGCCTTGCGTAAACTCTGGAAAGCTGAACCTGCAAACCTGTTTTAGTTGATAACCTCAAGTAACACTCAGCCTACTATCATCCAGTTTCGTTACCGCCTGACCAATCAAAATGCGAACACCGTTAGCCTGGAAAAACTTGACAGCCAGTTGGGGCAAGTGCCTGTTGGCAGGTACCGGAGTTGGGTTTGCCGTCGTTCTTATGTTCATGCAGACTGGCTTCCGTAACGCATTGATCGACAGCAACGTTCAATTGTTTTCGCTTTTTAATTTGAGCCAAGCCAACGTGGCGGTCTTCAGTCGCGCGCGATACAACCTTGCGTCCGAGCTGCGTTATCCGCGAGACACCCTGGACGTCATGGCTGCGATGCCCGAGGTCAAGCAAGTTGGGACGGTCAGTATCGAACGTGGCACAGCCACGGTTCAGGTTCGCGGCCTTCAAGCTAGGCCTATTCGTGTACTGGCCCTGGACAAGGCTGCCCAAGAATTCTTAGCAGAACCCGCGTTACGAGAGCAGCTACTGGAAGCCGACCGTCAGGGCGCTTGCCTAATTGCTCAAGACAGCAAGCCGTTTTATGGTTTCGCGGACACCGACGAAAAGGTTCGTCTACAGCACATTGAACTCAATGGCCGTGCATTAAAAGCAACAGGACTCTTTCGACTAGGGACGGATTTTGGCAATGATGGAACATTGCTGATGAGCCAACGACAGCACTCGCAATATTTTCCGTGGCGATCACCTACCGGCCGACCTGAGGATCTAGTGGACCTGGCCTTTTTGAAAGTGGAACCGTTGCCGGGGCGAACTATAGAACAAGTCATGCAGCAGATTCAACAGTTGGCTCCGCATCTACTGGAAGTGCGAACTACCAGTGGATTGGCTCAGCGAGAAAAAGACTTTTGGTCCAAAGCCACCCCTGTCGGCAAGATATTTTTTATCGGGACCATGATGGGACTGATCGTTGGTGCCATCATCTGTTATCAGATTCAGTTCACTGACATCAACGATCACATGTCGGAATTTGCTACGCTAAAAGCCATGGGTTACAGCAGTGGCTATTTTTGGAGATTCATTCTAAGCCAGTCTTTTTTTCTTGCCTGCCTGGGCTTCCTGCCAGGGTGTTTAGCCTCGTACGCCATGTATGGCCTGTTGTCGCATTACAGCGGCCTAGTGATGATGATGACCTGGGATCGCGTGTTGCTGGTCTGGTGTCTAACCTTGGCCATGTGTGTCTTTAGCGGCGGTTTAGCTATCCGAAAACTGTTTCGCAGCGATCCGGCAAGTCTATTCTGATAGACCTTTCCACAGAACTGCGGCGGAAGCATCGATGTTTCAGGATCAATCAGTATCCTTGGACGCCAGTTATCAACCAAGGTTGGCATTGGCAACATCGAATCGACAAGCCGCCAACCGTCTCAGAAAGCGCCACCTCGGCTAGCTTTGCATCCAGCCTGCGTTTGACTTCATCAGTCTGAGAGCGAAGATAGCCGGCTTGTGCGGCCGCGAGTTCATCTGGTTTGGCTTGCCCCAACGATTCCAGTCGCTGCAGTTGATCCAAACGCTGCCGCCAACTGGCCATTCTCTGATGTTCCAATTCCAAGCGCTGGTAGGCAAGTCGCAGTTCAGAGCACTTAGTCAGTACCGTCTCTTCAATCCAACTTTGATTACCGCGAATCACTGTAGACAATTCTTGACGCATACTTTCAGCCAAATTCGACTGGTCGCCGCAGGAGCATAACAATTTCTTCAAGCCAACAGTGATCGGTACGGGTATGCCGTACCCTGTAATTGAGGTCACTAACAAGCTAACGAACATCGGTGCCGAATCTTCATTTACCTGGCTACACAAATATTGCCAAGCATATAAATCACGACGGTTGCGCATGGCAAAGTTTACTAAGCACTGACAGTCCAGTTCGCTCGAAATAATCGTCAGCGGTTCCACCAAGCATTGGCAACTGTCGTAGTCGATGTCTGTCAAAGCGTATAACGTATTGCGCAGTTGTTCGTCCTGAGCTGCAGCTTGTACACTGCTATCCTTCAAGTCGATTCGTTGACGCTGCAAGGAGGTCAAATCCAGTGCTGCAGCGATCCCCTGTTTCAGCAGTTGATCCTGTTTCTTTGATTGATCATCCACCATTTGCTGGCCAACGGCGATTAGCTCTTGCTGTAAGCTGATGGCAATTCGACTATAGTAGGCTCGCATGGCCGTTCCAGCGCCGATATCCTGCTGGTGCGATGCTTGCAGTTGCAAGAAGCAGGCCATGGCATTTGCAGCTTGACGTTTCTTTTCGCAATCGTCACGATATTGGCGAAGGATGGTTTGAGCACGCTGGCGCAGAGCCGCCGAAGGCTGCCAGTTCTTGGCTGCTTGACAGCCGATCTCGTGGGCTCCCAGCGAATCTAGTCCTGCATTTGCACTCGCACTGGTCAGTGATGCTGAAACCCACCGACGCGAACTCTGCTGTGAGTCTATCCCAGGTTCAACCGCCACGACAAATTTGCAGCCAAACAGTAAGACGATGCATGCTACCATCAACCTGCTCTCGCGGTGGCGCTGATCGACAGACCGTCCGATGACGCTTCGAGACATAAGGTGATTGGCTAGCATCCGAAGTTGACTTCTGTGAGACCGGGTGAATCGCTTATTGGGGTCCTAGCGAACCAATCGAAAAGAGCGATCATGCATCTTCAGCATTCGCTGGGATACTGCGTTACGCAAGATACGCAAGATTTGCTTCTTGGGTCAGTAGTTCCGCATGAGAGAAGTTGCGCGGCCACAGGACTTAATGCAGTCATTGCGGTTAGAAAAAGAAAAAGCTCCCGGATTGGTGAACGAGTCCTAGGGGGGCGGAGGACTGCGAGCTATTAATCCGGGAGCATAGTTTGTTGCTACGACAAAACACCCAAGCTTTGGCATAGGCAAATAATTTCAGCGGTGAACTTCGAACATTCCGTTATTCGAAGGCCACCCTCATCTGCACATGTTCTTGTATCGAGGTTTAGCAGGCTTGGCATCCTTGCACAAGACCAGTTCAACCTTGAAAGACGGAACTCATAAAAAATTTAATTTCGCCTTTCGTCGACCGCTAATCAATGCGGATAAGTGATGGTCACGTTACAAAGTGGGACCTTTCAAGGTCAAGGGCAATTCTCTGCCAATTCAATTACAACTGTTGAAAATAGGTAGATTCTCCGTTATGGATTACCATTTCGCTAGCGCTAGCATCGTGGGCTTCATCCAGCGTTTGCTCCAGTCGGTCTAGTAGTCTTCCCGCCTCTTCATGATCGCCAGAGTGCCCGACGGCAACGGCAAATTGCTTGGGTTGCGTGGCAAGCCCCCAATCTTGCAGTGCTTCATTGAGACGTGTTAGCATCTCGGCTGCTCGGTCCACAACCGCCTCAGGCGAACAGCCAGGCAAGAATACTGAAGCTGTTCTAGGCCGAAACTGACACAATAGATCGATCCCTCGTAAACAGCTCTGAATGATCGATAGCGTTTGATGCCAACTATCCTGATCCAGTGAATTCTCGCTGTGTTCTAAGGCTTCGATCATTATACAGCCTGCTGGCAGCCCGGATCGCTGCAGTTTTCCAAGCTGCTCGCCGACTCGATTGACATAGGTGCTTAGGTCCAAACATGTTGGCGCGTCTGGAGAAACCTTGATCGATGCCTTTGACACCCCATCCGATGCTTCTGCACTATTGATTGGCTCAGACGATACTTCACTTTCCGATTGTCCAGACATCTGTTCGTTGGTGGCTTGCTGTGAACCCGCAAAGTCAGCACCGTTAAAAATCTGGCCTTCTGACATGCGTGTGTTATAAACTTCTGGAAAGGCTTGCCAGCCTTCGGGGGTCAGCCAAAAACCACGGTTCCGGCCGTTCTCCTTGGCCTGATACAAGCCTTCATCCGAGCGTTCGTAGGCAACCGACAGAGTGTCGCCAGGCTGAATAATCGACAAGCCACCACTGGCCGTCACCGTAAGTTCAAGGTCTTCGTGGTGAATCTTTTGCTCGCTAACGAACTTACGGACTTTGGCGGCCAGTTCTACTAGCCTAGGCACGTTGTCAGCGGTAAAGATTACGGCAAACTCTTCGCCACCATAACGCGCCGGATAGGCAACCTTGTCGCAGATCTCTGCCATCGAGTGGGCAAAGCAGGTTAACACCGCGTCACCGGCCAAGTGTCCGTATGTATCGTTAAAGCTCTTGAATCGGTCGATGTCTAGCAGCAACAAACCGACAACTGTTGTATCGGCTTTGTCTTTGATCGTATTCTTCAGGTATTCATCCAGCGCACGACGATTGGCCAAACCGGTCAATGCGTCGGTATGAGCTTGCTGCATCGTCTCTTCGATAATCTCAGACTGCTCGGCCAGTCGCTTCTGAGCCTCCTGCAACTGTCCTTGCATCGTTTGATTGGCCAAAATGATCTCATCGATTGCGCTCAGCAGGTTGGAGGGATCTTCACCAGCAGCGGCTGTTAAGATTGCGCTAAAGTCTTCCACTTTGGAACTGTGAGATGAAACGTCCGAACTGACTCGACTGGACAGCGATTGAATCTGATTGACTACACTTTGAATCTTCTGAAGGTTGATTTGCTCAAGCGCCGAATCGATGCCTTCCTGGAATTCTTCCTGTCGGGCAGCCAGCAGCGATGAAGCGACGATCACGCCTGCGACTAGTCCGGTCATCGTACATAAAAACTCGATCATGCTTGGACACCTTAAGAGCGTTGGGTTTTGCCGATTGACCCAAAGTCGAATTGAAAATAGGCAACATACCGGCGCTCCAATGCCAAATTCTGCTTGACTGACAAATTGGCGCACCAAAGGCATAAAAATGGGGACCCTAGAGGTTAGGTCATAAAACGGATTCAGTCAAAACGGTATTGCTAGCGAGACCTATCCATGACGAAGGTATGGATTGAAGCGATTTGTCGGGTCGGGATACTTGACCAATCGCTACAGATTCCGGATACTGTTTGGTAAGTGAGCGGGAAAGCCCAACAGCCTTGAGACCACACCACATATTCGCTCACGCCCACAAGGCTCTCTATGGATGGGTATATCATGATTCAAGCAGGTATATGTGACGCGACGGTACGGATTCGTAAGCTGCTATCACAAAGTCCGATTGCCGAAGTTCGAAGATTGCGAGTCGAACAAGACGGAGATCAAGTCACGCTGCAAGGCCGCGTGCGATCCTTCTATGCCAAGCAGATGGCTCAAGAAACCATTCGCTGCGCCACTCGTGGCTTGCACATCGTCAATTCGGTCAGCGTGGAATGATCGACCGCAGTTTCGCCTCAATGGCCATCTGTCCGGTTAGAAAGTCGATCTCGACGGCCAGCGCCCACAGGTCGCGATGACCAATCCGAGCTTCCTGAATTTTCACCCAATCTTTTACGGTGCAAACCAACTTGGCGTCCGGGTTCTGTTGCTCCCAGTCGCACAGCCACTCGATGTCCGCAGCCGTATAGGCGTGATGATCGGGCCAAGCTCGCGTTGCCAGAACCCGCGCGCCCAGTTGACTCAGCCCTTCAAAAAACGCAGCAGGGTTGCCAATACCGCAAAAGGCTAATACTTGAGCCCCCCCGAGTTGCTCCAAGGGAATTTCTTGTCCATGCCCAGCAATCAAATGACTGGCACGATGGCTAGCATGGGCCAGCACTGCTTGAGGCTGATAACGTTTGACCTGATTTTCCAGTCGGCTTAAAACGCTTTGGCTGGCTTGATCGGCGCGAGTCAGCACGATAATGTCGGCCCGCGACAAACTGCTAAGCGGCTCGCGTCTTAGCCCAACAGGCAGCAGTCGCTGAGCAGCTCGAGAATCAGTTGCGTCGATCAACACGATATCCAAGTCTCGCGAGATTCTGCGATGCTGAAAGCCATCATCCAAAATCAGCACCTGCATATCCAACTCTTCATGTGCAAGCCGAGCCGAAGCGATTCGATCCCAATGTTGCAGATGAGGTACGTCAGGCAGTTTCAGCTCCAGCTCCAATGCCTCGTCATTGCGCCCATCATCCAGTTGTCCATAACCCCGACTAAGAATGGCAACTCGCAGCTCTTGATTTCGCAACCACTTGGCAACCCAGGCAACCATGGGACTCTTGCCAGTCCCCCCCACGGACAAGTTTCCGATCGACACGACCGGCAACGGACTGTCGTGCACCGCTAGAAGCTGTCGATCGTAAAGTCGATTCCTCAGCCGCACGACTCCAGCGTAGGGTAAACTGCCTAGCCACAGACCTGCGCGCGCCATGCGATCCAAGACGCTTGGATTGGGATTGCTCAACCATTCTCGCCAACTACTCATACGAACAGTCCATTAGAGTACCGGCCCGACCAACCAGGGGACAAATTCTTCGTCGCCTATGCCCAATTTCTCGCTGCAGGTCGGCCGACCGCTAGCAACATCCAACAGGGCTTCAAATAGTTCTCGCCCCAGTTGCTCCAGCGTATTTCCTTCCAGCAACTGTCCGGCATTAAAATCCATATCATCGCTTAGTCGATGAAACAGGTTTGAATTGGAGGCGATCTTGAAACTGGGCACCGGCTTGAATCCAAAGCAACTTCCTCGGCCAGTGGTGAAAGCGATCAAATTGGCACCTCCGGCCACCATACCTGTTACACTGGCAGGATCAAAGCCGGGAGTATCCATGAACACAAAACCGGTTTGCTGAATGGGCTCGGCGTATTCATAAACCGCCTCAAGCACACATGTACCGGATTTCGAAACTGCCCCAAGAGATTTTTCAGTGATGGTTGTCAATCCACCTGCCTTGTTGCCAACCGAAGGATTGTTGTCAAGCTCCTCTCCATATCGATCGCAGTAAGACTTCCACCACTCGATTCGCTCCATCAGCTTTTCGGCAACCGACTTGGAACGCGCTCTACGTGCCAACAAGTGCTCGGCACCGTAAATTTCCGATGTCTCCGACAAGATGACCGTACCCCCACAACCGATCAACCTATCGGCGGCACTTCCCAACACCGGATTGGCCGTGATGCCCGAGTAGCCGTCGGAGCCGCCGCACTCTGTTCCAAGAATCAAGTGTGAAGCGCTGACAGTGGTGCGACTCGCCGCATTGACCTCGGGCAACAGCTCTTTGACCACCTGAACACCGCGCTGAATAGTTTGCCTAGTCCCGCCGCTATCTTGAATGCTTAACACGGGAATCGATCGCTGAGCTTGATCAGATAACGAATCGCTAGGTAAATTGATCTGAAAAAGTTGTTGGCTTTGCACCAAATGATCGATCGTTCCTTGCTCGCACCCAAGCCCCACCAGAAGACAACCACCCACATTGACATGGCGCGACATGGCTGCCAGGACCCGCGACAACATGCGATGACGCGAGCCCTCCCAGGCCATCGCACAGCCACCCTCGTGCCTAAAGGAGATGACTCCGTCGACGTTAGGAAAGTCTCGCAGCGCATGGCCTTCGAACTGACGAGCGATCATACGAGCCACAGATGCCGAGCAATTCACATTGCTGATAATCGCAAGATAGTTTCGCGTCCCCACACGACCGTTGGGCCTGACATAGCCCTTAAAGGTGTATTCTTTTTCCAATGTGGGTGGGTTCGGCATCTCCGTCGCAAAGGCGGAGCGATCGATTTGATGGGAACATTTGAGATTATGCGTATGCACGTGTTGACCAGCAGAAATGTCAATGGTCGCCACACCGATGGGCCACCCAAGTTTCCTAACCTGCTGGCCCGGTCGATGATCGGCTATTGCCATTTTGTGGCCTGCCGCAATCGGCTGGTCCGCTTGAATCACTTGCCCGGCAACGTTCAGGGATTGTCCAGCCTGGATCGGCCTCAGGCAAACGACAACTGTGTCGCTGGGATGAACTAGCGCAACCGGCGACGTTTCAACGGGATCAGACACAAATACCTCGAACCATTCAAAAGTGGCAATAAAAGGCGTCCCGCCCTGCCGATGGGAATTTGATCAATGGGAACTGCTAGGACCGCCCGTGGAGTCTATAATATAGACAAGCTATGGCGGCCAGATACCACTATCAGTCATCGAAACGATTGTTCTTACGAAAGAAGGTTGCTGGTTAAGGCCGTTTATTGAGGGTCCGATCGTTGGAATTTTCTAGATGAACACAGCGCCAACTACATCCGATTTGCTTGTACCTTCGAAAGTTGGCGCTGGCCCAGCACTGACAGCCGATGCTGCCCGCGCACAGCTTACCCAGCATCTCAAGCAGACGACGCGACTGATTCGCACTTTTGACCTACTGATTCTGGCGATTGGCTGGTTGGTCGCCTTGATGGGGCTGTGGCTACTGGGCAGCATCGTCGACCACTGGATGCACCCGTTGTCAAAATCGCTTCGGTGGTTGATATGGCTGACCGTTGTCAGCGGCAGCTCGTGGCTAGTTTGGCAACGCCTAATTCCGTTGCTTTGGCGACGAATCAGCCCCGTCTATGCGGCTCAGCAGATCGAGCAGTTGCTTCCAGAATTCAACAATGGCCTGATTTCGTGGCTCGAGCTTCAATCACTGCCCGATCACGGTGTTCCCAAAGGTGTCATGGCGGCGCTCAGCTATCGCGCTGTCCGATTTCTGGGAGGCCAAGACCCATCTTCCACGATCGACACAGGGCCGCTGATCAAATTGGTGGGAACATCATTGATGTTGACAGTGGCCATCGCAGTCTACGCCATGTTGTCGCCCAAGAGCCTTTTGGAATCCGGAAGACGCATGATGTTTCCATGGATGGAATTGGCAGTTCCCACTCGAACGCAAATCTTGCAGGTGATACCGGGTAGTATTCAGTTGACTCAGGGCAGTCCACTGAAGGTTGAAGTGCATGTGCGCGGCCTGCGATCCCAAGATCCAGTACTCATGCGTTACAGCACGTTGGATGGCCAGTTCGTCAACCAGCAAATGCTGTTGGAACCTGTCGTTGAAGGGTTACAGTACGCTGGACAACTCAATCCTGGATCACCCGGCCTGGAGCAGGATTTGCAGTATTGGGTCCAGGCCGGCGACTCGCTCAGTGGCCCCTATCAAGTAAAACTTGTCCCGCTGCCAACACTGGCCATGGAAAAGGTTCGTGTTGAATACCCAAGTTACACACGGCTACCGTCAGAGGAACTGCCTGCTGCGGTACATATCGAAGCACTGGAAGGATCGAAACTGCATGTCACAGGTTCCTCGAATCAGCCGCTTGATCGCGCTCGACTGGTGATCAACCCAGAAGTGGACTCTGCGGGCACCATCACGCGAGCCGGCGAATATCTGGAGATGGATATTGATCAGTTATCATTGCAGGGAAGTTGCACACTCAGCATGCCGATGAAATCGTTCTGCCTGCGCGGGTACAACTCGACTGGACAGTCCAATGTGCACCCCGTTGTTCGAACTCTGAAGGTTTACAGCGACATCCCACCTGAGGTTATCTTACTGGGACCTGAAAGTCGAATTGTGAAGGTTGGACCTCGTAGTCGCTTAAATTTAGAGATTCGCGCCAACGATCCGGATTTCGGGCTATCCAAAGTCGCCGTGGAACTGCGAATGAATCAAAATTTACCCATATCCAAGACGCTGCTGGATGTCCCGGCATCTGCTAACGAAGCGGTAGGCAATCGAGTCCTAGCGCTGCCGGTGAACCTAGCGTCTTTGAAAGTGAAGCCGGGCGACCGCATCGAAATTGTGGCCATCGCCTACGACAATCGGCACGACCCAATCACACAACAACTTAGTCCCAACCAGCAGAGCTCGCTGCCACTAACACTCGAAGTGGTGGCTGCCGAGCAGGCCAAGATTCCTCCTGAACTCCAGCGGCCCAACCCGCAAGCTGCCGAGACCAAGCAGTCGGAAGACAGTAGCGATTCGACCAGTTCCGCTCAGCCTAACAACAACGAATCTAGCAATCCATCCGAAAGACTTAAGAGCGGAGCATCTGCATCTGAAGAAAATCAATCTGGTGACCAGCCGCCCCCAAACGGTTCGTCCAGTGGCCAGCAGAAAGGCCCAGAAAACCAGTCCAGCAAACAGGAAAATGGCGATTCGGGTGGCCAATCAGGAAGCGGTTCCGCTGGCTCCGGTTCATCCCCCAAGGAACCTTCTCAAGAGAACGGATCCAGTGCTTCCAGTGGTAGCGGCCAGTCCCATTCTGAATCGACTGATAACCAATCCACCTCCGGTACTCCCGGCCAACCGGGGAACTCTAGCAGTGACGCTCGCAGTGGCTCGACAAATAACTCGAACTCATCAAACAACACTGGAGCAGACGGGCGTCCCGACTCCAATGAGAACTTGAGCCCCAATGGCATTTCTGGCTATGGTCAAAATCAATCATCGCCCTCTGCCCAGCAACAGGCTCGCGATCAAGAAACGCTCAAACGAATCCAGGAGTACCTAAAGAAGCAACAGCCCGATTCCAATGGCCAGACCGATAAATCTGCGCAAAACGATCCCGAACAACATGCTTCGTCCGGCGACCAACCTTCCGAAAGTGGTCAGTCATCGCGATCTCAGGATGCTCAATCAAATCAAGCGACTTCCAGCGGCCAAGAAAACAGTTCTAAACAACCGGCTGGCGATCCGTCTGAATCCAACGACCAACAACAATCTGGCGATCCGTCCGGCCAATCGAATTCGAACCAAGAGTCCGACGGACAGCCTGGAAACAAGTCAGACAACAAGTCAGACAACAAGTCAGACAACAAGTCAGACAACAAGTCAGATAGCAACTCGGGTAACAAGTTAGACAGCAAGTCAGGAAAGCAGTCAAACAATCAATCCGGAAATCAGTCGGGTAGAGAGTCCGAAAGTCAGTCCGAAAGTCAGTCTGGAAATCAGTCTGGAAGTCAGTCCGAAAGTCAGTCTGGAAATCAGTCCGAAAGCCAGTCCGAAAGCCAGTCCGAAAGCCAGTCTAACAAACGACCAGGTCAGTCAGGTCAGTCAGGTCAGTCAGGTCAGTCAGGTCAGTCAGGTCAGTCAGGTCAGTCAGGTCAGTCAGGTCAGTCAGGTCAGTCAGGTCAGTCAGGTCAGTCAGGTCAGTCAGGTCAGTCAGGTCAGTC
>JBIIJD010000144.1:0-5394 GCA_044234105.1 Aureliella sp.
GACACGCTGGCTACGATCACCACATCCTGACGGCTAACCAGCGCACTGGTGGTTGCCAGTCGCAAACGATCGATCTCCTCGTTGATGGACGAATCTTTTTCGATGTAAACGTCGCGCTGCGGGATGTAGGCTTCTGGTTGATAGTAGTCGTAGTAACTGACGAAGTAATGCACGGCGTTTTGCGGGAAGAAATCGCGGAATTCTGAATAAAGCTGAGCGGCCAAAGTCTTGTTATGGCTAAGTACCAGCGTGGGCCGCCCCATGCGGGCGATGACATTGGCCATGGTAAAAGTTTTGCCCGAACCAGTAACTCCCATTAGGCACTGATGCGACATTCCCGCTTCCAAGTTCTCGACCAACTTGTTGATCGCCTGTGGTTGGTCTCCGGCGGGCTGGAAAGGACTGACCAACCGAAACTCCGCTCTTGGCAAAATGGGTATCTCGCTCATGTTGTGATTCCAATTACTCGTTAGCGAGATAGGCTGCTAGCCAAGGAGGGTTGTGCCGGATTGGTCGCGTCCACGCGGCCTGCGCGCAACCAGGGCCTAAGTTTTTCCAGTTTAACCTCGCCCATGCCGTCAACCAGCAACAAATCATCCACTTGCTGAAAAGGCCCGTTTGTTTGCCTAAATACGATAATCCTTTGAGCAAATTTTGGTCCGATCATTGGCAGGGCCAGTAGTTCATCCGCCGAGCAGAGGTTGATGTCCACCTGAAACTGATTTTCCGTCAAAACCTGGGAATCGACCTGAGCGCGGTTGGTGATCCAATATCCGATGCCATTGACCGTAATGAAGACCATCATCAAACCGGCCCATGCGGGAGCAGGGTTAAACCCCGCGGATGCTGTGCTGGATGTTAAAGTTACTTGAGCTTCCCTGGGTGCGGACACTGGGATTTCGCCTTCGCCCACAACGGTAGTTGGCCCGTCCTGGACGCTCGTGCCCTGGACGGGCGATTTCACTTTAGCCTCTTGCTCACTGCTCATGGCCGACTCCCAATGAACCCCGCTTTGGCCGCAATTAAAGCACAGCGACACCCCCAAAGTCGTTTGATCGCTCCGCCATTCTTCGTAGGTTCGCGGGAGCGAACCACGTCAATGGGGCGACGACGGTGCCAGGGTTGGAGCTCCATAGTATATCCCGGATACCAATTTCGGGCGAGCAGACTGACTCAAAACGGCTAGTGGTGAAGTCTGGGGCTCCTGAATGTCTGCACACCTTTGCAAACAGCAGTTTTTGCCCCTAGATAGAATCGGAAATCTCTGGTAGTCTTAGCGTTTGGAAGATCCCAAGCTAATCGCAAAAGGACCACCTCGCAGAGGGGTCTGGGATCGGCAATAAGTTAAGTTGAGATCCGTTTTTAGTTGACCAAATTTGGAGGAGCATTCGTGGGTGTAAAGAAGACTGGCAAGGGCCGACGCAAACTAGGACAAAAGAAGCGACGTATGCGTTCGCGTATCCGCCACCGCAAGAAGTAGCACCCAGGACGGCTTCTTGGCCAATCGGCTACCATAGCACCATCTCAGCCAATTAAAAAAATCGCGATTGACTAAGCAATCGCGATTTGCGGGATTGAGTATCTTGTCGGCAGGCTGATTAAAAAACGTCTAGCAGGAAGTGATGTCCCCAGTGGTAGCGCCGCGCGCTGGGGTACTCGTTATGCCAGTGCTTGTTATAGACAGGTATTTGCATTTCAGGTGGGTACCTGTAGTACATACTATCACTGCTGCGATAATAATCGTTGCCGCGAAAGTTCTGTGGATAGAAGACGTACGGATAGTGGTAGAACCGCGAACAGTCTCGATTTCCTGTGGCCGGCCAAGCTGGTCCGTAAGCCATCGGCTTGGGGCCATTGGGATTGCTGTATCCGCCACCAGGATAACAGGTTCCGTAAGAAGCTAACTGAACCTGCGATGTGCCAGACGCGCCGCTTGCTTGGCTGCTTGCCCCGAGCGCTTCCAAAGATCTATTTTGCTGAGCGTTAGCGGAAGTGAAACTGCTGGCAATGGCCATAGATAGCATTATGAGAGCTGATCTCTTCAACATTTTTGATCCCCCGGAAATTCATGCGTCGCGCCAACTGGGTTGGACTTTTCAAGCGATCCACGTCCGTTACGATCGGCAAACCGGAATACCGGAGTTGAAGGAAAAGTCGCTACATTCGGTGGAACCCAAACCGACGGCGCTTTGGGCAAAGTTTAACGCCAGCCGTTGGGCGTTTGTTCCACTTTTCAATCTGCCTAGTACCATTAAGCAAACCAACATCCCATCTGCCAGGAGTCCAATCAGTGAGAATTCTGCTAACCAATGATGATGGCGTCTACGCGCCCGGCTTGGCCGCGTTGCGCCAGGCGCTTAAGCCGCTGGGCGAGGTTCACACCATTGCACCGGCAACTGAACAGAGCGGCGTCGCGCACTCCATTACTTTCCTGGAGCCTCTGGTGTGCAAGAAGATCTACGATGGCGATGAATTGAAGCTTGCTGTGGAAGGCAGCCCCGCAGACTGCGTAAAACTGGGCATCTCCGAATTGCTTGACGAAGACGTGGACGCGGTCGTTAGCGGGATCAATGGTGGACTGAACGCCGGCATCAACGTACTCTATTCGGGAACCGTAGCGGCGGCGATTGAAGGGGCTTTTTTCCGACTGAACAGTTTTGCGGTGTCCCTGGAGTATGATCCGCATGCCGACTTTGCCACCGCCGCAAAGCTAGCTGTTCCGCTGATTCAGCAAATCTTGAGCAAGCAGACGTCACCTCCACAGCTCTACAACATCAACATCCCGACCGCAGCCGTGAAACTTTTCCTGTCAGGCGGCACGCCTGAAGTAAAGATCGTACCGATGGGCGTTGAACGCCACGGAGAGCAGTTTCTGCGCCGCAAAGATCCCAAGGGGCGTGACTACTTTTGGGCTACCAATGATCCTCCACCCAAGCGCACCGATCACGAAACGGATCTGACTGCGCTGTCCGATGGACACCTGACCGTTACTCCACTGAAGTTTGATTTAACCGAGACGAAAATGCTTGAGCCTATGCGAACTTGGAAGTTGCTGGTTCAGCGGTAATTTGGCTCAGCGCTATCAGACTAAAGGCTTACGTTTCAAGCTTCCGACTTCTACCTTGCGATAAAGGGCCTATTGATGCCTATCAAACGCCGGTTTTGTCGAACCAATGGCATCTGGATGCTGTTCCTATTAACAGGCACCTTGCCAGTTGTTGCGGCAGATCAAGCGATTCGCTGGACGAAAGTGGTCGATCGAGCAGACTGGCAACCGCGAGACTCGCAAGGCGAAGTAGTCTACAAGGATCGTCTATGGATTTTAGGCGGTTGGTTCGATTCGTTCGAGCCAGCGCCCAGAGACGTATGGAGTTCTGTCGACGGCAAGTCCTGGACTATGGCCACTCAAGCGGCACCGTGGCAACACAGCGATTTACCTATGTCGATCGTCTACAAAGATCGAATGTGGATGATGGGGGGCTGGGCCGATGGCAGGCTGCCAACGCACTCAGCCAGCAATCAAGTCTGGTCTTCCAGCGATGGTGTGGCATGGGGCCAGGTAACACAAGCCGCATCGTGGTCGCCAAGAATTGCCGCCGCACTGGTTGAATTCAAGGGAAAAATGTTTCTGCTCGGTGGAACGGAGAACTACTACTTCGGTGATGCAAAAAGTCTAAAAAACGATGTCTGGTCTTCTAGCGATGGAAAGCAGTGGACACTGGTTACCAGTTCAGCTCCTTGGTCGCCGCGTGCCTATCATCAAGCCGCCGTCCTTGACAACAAGATCTACGTTTTTGGTGGTGGCAACTATGTGCCCGAATACCATGCGCTCAACGATGCCTGGTGTTCTGAAGATGGAGCCAATTGGACACAGGTGACCAGTGCTGCGCCCTGGTCGCCAAGGCTGTGGTTTTCTTCAGCCGTCTATCGCGACCATCTTTGGGTTCTGGGCGGTTGGTCGAGCAATCCGAACAAGAACTGGGGTGATGTTTGGTACTCGAAAGATGGTCGGAATTGGATTGAACTAAAGGCTGATGAATCTTGGAAGGAGCGTCACGAACATTCGGCTTTTGTGTTTCAGGACAAGCTCTGGATCGCAGGTGGGCATGCTCAACCACTTAGCAGTGAGGTCTGGTCGTTGCAGCTGCCCAAGGATTGGCCAAACGACGACCCAGGTAGATTGCTGGCATCGACCGAGACGATTGGACACTGGCCGCTACGAAAGGATAGTCTTGATCACTCAGTCAATCAGTTGGCAACCACAGCCAAAGATCTATCGTTCGAGACCGACCCGGAAACAGGCATGGAATCTGCCGTCTTTAACGGTCATTCTTCGGTAGTTGAGGTCTCCGCTAATGCAGGGCTTCAACTGGGAACTCACGATTTTTCCATTTCGCTTTGGGCTCACACCGATCAAGCGATTGACGACGTTTTGGGTGATCTGGTCAGTTGTTATGATCCCCAGACGCGAACAGGTTTTCACCTGGGTATTTACAATCACGGTGGTGTTACTAATAGCCAGCCCAATTCTCGGCAGCTCCACTTTGGCATCGATCAGGCTCGCTTAGAAGATGGCTTTACAGATCATGGGCAACTGGGCAATGCGGTATACGTCTTCTCACTCTGTGTTCATGCTGGGCATCTGTACGCTTCGACATGTCATGCCGGCGAGAATGAAACGGGCCGTGTTTTCCGATTCGAAGGTGGCGACCGCTGGAAGGATCTGGGCAGTCCTGACCAGTCCAATGCCATTAGCGCCATGGCGGTTCACAACGGCCAGCTTTACGTGGCTTCCGCCAAATATCGATTGGCCGGTTCTAGCTTAAGCGAGTCAGAAAACACGAACATGGGTGGCAAAGTATTTCGATTGACCTCAGGCGACGTTTGGGAATCATGCGGTCAGGTCTCGCCCGAGACCGAAGGTGTTGCCTCGTTGGTTGAGTACCGTGGAAGACTGTATGCTAGCTCGCTCTATCGCCCGGCCGGTTTCTTTCGTTATGAAGATGCGCAGCAATGGTCGGCCTGCGCAGTACCTAATGGCAAGCGCCCGGAGGCACTAACCGTGTTCAATGGTTCCATCTTCGCGACCTGCTATGATGAGGGCTCGGTGTTTCGATTCGATGGCGACAATTGGCAAGCAGTTGGAAGTATCCCTGAAGCCACTCAGACCTACGGATTTGGCGTGTATCGCGGCGAGCTGTACGTAAGTGAGTGGCCCAAGGCACATGTTTTTCGATATACAGGCGGAACTCAGTGGGTAGACGCTGGTCGATTAGGACAGGAGTTGGAGACGATGCCCTTGCTGGTTTACAACGGCAAGATGTACGGAGGAACGTTGCCTTTGGCCGAAGTCTATCGTTACGACGAAGGGCAGCAGTGGAGTCGCTTGGCTCA
>JBIIJD010000145.1:0-5377 GCA_044234105.1 Aureliella sp.
CTGCCGCCAGCGCGTGCTAGCTGTTTTCCTTTTGGCTACTATCAGAATGTAACTGCGTGACACCTATGGTCACGGGAGGAAAGATAAATGGAAAAATCGCTACTAGCAGTCAAAATGGCGACATTGCCGATCCGTCTGAATTGCTTGGTTCGTCTCGGCTTTCCCGTGTGCATGGGTTTGTTGCGCGATTTCCATGTCAGATTCCCCGAGCACCTAGCTCTCTGACTTTGTTGAGCCACGATTTGCGGAACTTATCTGTTGACATCCGAATCGGTCCGATCGCAGTGATTCGAACTCGACTGATACCGATAAATTGCATGGTTAAGTTCTTCATGGCCCTGTGACTTGGACAACCATAGATAAGCCGGTAGTACCACGTGGGTTGATCCATGGTGCAAATTAGTCTTGCAGATTTTCCCGATAGGTATTTATCCCAGAAAAGCGATCCATCCCGTTTCTTAAACGCGAATCCCGGCACCAATACCCTGTCCAGAAAACCTTTCATAATAGCGGGGACAGATCCCCACCAGACAGGATAAACCCAGACGAGGTGCGAAGCATTCCGGATGAGATTCTGGCACATGATAAGGTCTGGTTCGAGTTCCGTGCGCTTTCGATAGCCGAATCGCAGATTGGGATCAAACTTCAAGTCCCTAATTCTAATGATGTCGATTTTGCGATCGTTAGCACCTTCCAAATATGCATTTGAGAGTGCAGCGCAATAACTCTCCGGGTCCGGATGGCCATCAATGATTAGTATCCCGCCCTGCATAAATGGCTCTTTCATTGAAGTCGTAGAATTGTGATGCAAAACGCGGGCGGTAAAAGGGCCGCCGCCAAGAATACTATGACTTGAACTCTCACGTTATTGGCGGCTCCCTTTCACCGCTTCGTTCTGTCGATCGCGCGTCGTAATAGAACGCTTCCGAAGTCTGCTGACATCGGCGAAATATGTTCCAGACGACTCCCGGATGACGCACAAAGTACCAATCACCAAATTGGTCAAACTTCCGGCAAGATGTTGTGATGTGGGCACACCGAATCGTGCCATACCTCAATCCGCGTTTACGACCGAGCAGCTTGAGACGCGTTCCAAAATCCACATCCTCAACGCAAATAAGTCTTTCGTCGAATCCGCCAATCGAATCAAAATCGCTTTTGAAACACCAAAACATCCCGGCGCTGACACGATGCCATACAACGAAGGGCAAAACGATCATGAGACTGCATGCGATTCCCAAAGACCATCGTTCGGGATAGATCCTGACGCCACCCCCGATGTACCCTCGAGTACTGAGCATACGCACAACTTCTCCGAGCATGTTTTGCGACATCACGCTATCCGCATCGATCGTCACGATAATCTCCCCATTCGCTGCGGAAACGCCAGCATTCCGAATTCTGCTTAAGTTGCGAGCATCTTCACGGACGATTTGACAACCCAATGAAACGGCAATCTCCTCGGTGCGGTCATTACACCTGTTCAGGACAACGATGTGTTCGAAGTCGATCGCTGCGTGTCTTGCAGACTCAATTACCGAGGAGACGCACGCTGCAAGGTACCTTTCTTCATTGTGAGCTGGCGTTACGACGGAAAGTTTCATTCTTAAGACAGAACTTATAATTATCATCGGTCAGCGAGTAATCACTGAATAATAGTCTGCTAACCCCTTGGTCAAAGTGTAAACTGTGCCGTTAGTATATCGAAATGCAGAGGCTGAATCAATCAATCTGCCGCGATGAGGCTTCAATAACGGCTGACCATTCTAGCGCCAACTCTTTTCCTCCGACCCAACCACAACCGCTGCCAACTTCACTCCATTGGCGACGCAACATCAAAGCCTATATATGTTATGCGCGGGTTTTCCAGAAGAGCCGGTTAAGAAGGCCCCTAGGCCTCCGTTTGAATGTAAGGAGTGCAATTGATTCGATGTCGGGTTGTGACTCATCAATCTCACCTTCCAAATTGTAGCCAAAAAAATCTCTGAGAGCAGCTTCGCCGAGTTCTAGCGGGTGAAACGGAAAAGGATATTCGGCATCGTCGTCGTCCCCGTCAATCGCGGGATATTGTCCACCCCAGTACGGAATCTCGAACGAGCGTTTTTCACCAATATCCTCCATTACGCCAAAGTCAGGGGATAGGCTTAATGATCGCACAAGTCTCCCGTGATCCCAAATAGCGAAAGCGAACCAATCCACAACGCTGTGCATCGCGTGCAAGTAGACCATTCGATCAGCCCCAGGTCGCAAGAATTGCTGTGGAAGCCGTGAAGGATAGTCAATTCCGAATTCTTTTGCAGCAACAATGTCGATTCCTGGGAAGCATCCTACAACCAATTCATCGTCGGGCGGATTGGTGTACGCAATACACCCATCATCACGTGGTTCGAGGATTTCTTTCGAAAACAGAGTGCGAGCCAACGCGCTGGAAGCATTTCGGTCAAGCTCGAGGTTTGAACGGAGCGCTCGCGAAGCATTGTCTTTGACATAGGCAAGCATCCAGGTTTTAGCACCCACGAGTGTCTCCGTATTGATTCTTACGCATAACTTATTCTTCCCCGGTTGGCTAGAGAGCCCAGAGGCCAGCATACTAGCACCCCAAGCAATGATGCTTGCCGAAGGTGAGGGCGAGTCATCAGGTGATAGTGGTTCCAAAGGCAAGATTCACTACGATAAAGATCGTGTTGATATTTATGCTACGCCGCACTACGACTATCGGTACGCTGACTTCAATCAGAGTGTCAACATCGTTTCAACTTTCGATCCAACGACCCAAGCAATCTCCGAAAGTCGCACAGTTAGCGGAGACGAAGAGGTTTTGATTACAGGCAGTTGGAACGATCCGGGTATCTTTGGAACTAGCTCAGGCAATTACGACCAATCGCATCGTGACGACTATGAAAGAGCACTCGAAGGCATCTTTGACAATTGGAATGGTGGTGAGATAACTCCACCGCCATCCGATCCGGAGCCGCCTGAATCTGAGCCTGACCCTGAAGCTGAATCCCCTGGTACGGGAACGCCACCGCCAAGCAGCAGCGAATCTGTTTTGGATGGAGTGGTCCGCTGGATAGGAGGTAGTCGAGGAGATGCAGGCGACTCGGTCATCAACGTAATGGCTGGCTTTGCCGATGGGTTGACTTTTAATGCGACTAAGTTGTGGCGACAAGCATGGGGGAATGACGGCGTCGATTATGACTCTGGAATGTACACCGTAGGCGGAGTTGGCTCTGCGATTGTATCAGCTCCCATTGGTGGTGGAGTCGCCATGGGAGGGCTTCGGCTGGTAAAGGCAGCCGTCAATAATTTTGACGATGCCGGTCGCTGTGCAACTCTTGCCACCAAACTGTGGCAGGGAGGCTGTTTTGTAGCGGGAACACAAGTAGCCGTCTCCCAACTGCCATACTCACCGAGCCGCGCATCCGCGCTGTGGAGTGAAACTGATTGGCTAGACGGCGTTAGTCAGTTCGCGGAGCAGCCAAATAGTTCACTTCAAGCAACGGCTAGTGTCAAAACGCTAGACACTCAACAACTCTCTATTCCCATTGAACAGGTTCCGCTGGGCGCACGTATCCCGACGAAGAATCCCAAGCCATGGGAGCGTGACGACTCGCTACCAGAGCCAGATCAAGCCAGCTGGGCCAAGCTGTCGATCACCATGTACCGAACCGATGGCGGCATTGTGGATGCTGAATTGATTCGGCCTCGATCGTGGATCAAGTCGGTTGGCATCGAAGCTGGCAAGCTGTTGCCGATGAACATCGAAGAGTTGCAAGTCAAGGGCTCGGCGCTGGTCACTTCGATCGATGATTGCCCAGAGATCGCAGGCTCATCACAACCCGATGCGTCAGCAAGGGATCTTGGCTCAGTTGTCACCGCTCGCTTCTGCACGCGGGAGGTCCACACCATCGCCCGAGTTGAAATCCTCGGCCCGGAAGACTCCATCGAAACCATCACTGGAACCACCATTCACCCGGTTTGGTCTGAAGACAAGCAAGACTGGGTGCCGCTAGGAGAACTCTCGCCCGGCGAACACCTCCGCTGTTTGGGAGAAGGTGCTGCTTCAGATGCTTCCTACGGCCTCCAGTCTCCCGCCTCCGGACTCGTTCTGTCCGTCACCATCGTCAATCAGGCTGTACCCGTGTACAATATCGAAGTGCATGGCGAGCATGTGTACCAAGTTGGTGAGTTGGGGTTGTTGGTGCATAATGCAGGTAGGTGCCTGGTGCGCTTCGGGCAAGAAGCTGAGACTGCGATTCAATTAGCCGATGACGCCGCCAGGGCAGTCGCGAACGGATTCCCACATGGCGTATCAACAAAACTTGTCGAGCGAATTACAGGAAGCGACAAGCTTCACAAGTTCGCTGAATTGGCAGAAGTTGAGGCAGTATTTTTTGTGGAGCAAACCGGAAAAAAGCTAATTCACTATACAGTCCATTTACCCCATCCTGTAACAGATAAAGTTGCGGCATTATTCAATTCAGTTTTTAAGCCGAAGTCTTGAGTTGTACCTATGCCTAATGAGATCTTAGTCCCAGGTAGATTGACATTTCTAACCGAGTTAGTCGTTGATTGGTATGATCGATCAATTTGCTCTGTAGTGGAAGTTCGCCCACGCAAATTTTTATTGAAAAGTCTCATAGCATGGAATTTCACAGAGAAACATGGAATTGGTTTGTACTTTCCCGCCAATCCATCACTTGTAGAGTCAGTTAAGTCAAGCCTCCAGACTTCGTGGGACGTCGCGTGTCGACACGTACGCGAATTTGCAATGAGTTTTGAAGGCGCTATGACGACAACAATCGAGAACAACAACGAGATAATTTGTATCAGAACAGTCCAATGGCCATTGGAAGAGAAATTGCGATACTCTGTCTGCGATGTTGATTCAACTTTCAATAACCCGGATATTTGCGCTTGGGAAAGATTCATTTTAGAACAGCAATAATCGAAGACATGTATGTTGACCGAGGACACTCGTCTTCTATCGGGGCCATTGTTGTAGCGAGTGACAGGTCAGCAATCTGGGTAGGCTAGCAAGCCTAGAAAGCCTCAATTCCAGCACTTTCGATGGGAGCCGACGTATCGCAAGTTGTGTGTCCCCATGTGGTCAGACTTCCAGGCAATTACGACCAATCGCATCGTGACGACTATGAAAGAGCACTCGAAGGTATCTTTGACAATTGGAATGGAGGCGAGATAACTCCACCGCCAACCGATCCGGAGCCGCCTGAACCAGATCCAGAATCACCAACCACTCCGCCACCTAATCAAACGAATCCACCGGATCCTTATAACGGAACGGTCGATGAATTTTACAGTCTGGATGATTTCGGATTAGGGTTAATTCAAGGATTTTTAAATGGGCTCAATGGGC
>JBIIJD010000031.1:0-56077 GCA_044234105.1 Aureliella sp.
TCGTACTCCTACTCGGAAGCCCAAACGGTTTCGAGTACGAGTACGAGTACCGCACAGGCTGAGTACGAGTACGATAATGCAGTCATTCCAGACTTTGGGCAGCACTTGGTGGTGGTGTTCGGCGAGAAGTGTCCAATAAACATTGGAAATATCACGATAAGCCGCGAAAATATCACATTAAGCCGCGTAGGTCGGTCAAAGCGATCGGTTCGCGACATGTGAAAGGTTCTCCATACTTTCGACCGATCATCTTTCCCCAGTATGCGGCTTCGTCGCGCAGACGATCCAGCATGCTGGGTTGTACATGCTGACGACCTGTTACAAACTGGCTCTCATACGCAGCGATTGCAGCTTGCTTTTTGGGCCATTGATCGGAAATATCCAGGATAAATGCGGGCTGTGCTGCGTGCTTCAGGTGAACGCAGTAGTAATGAAAGACTCGTTCGGGGTGAAAAGGCTCGCCTTCCAATTCACACTTAGTCAATTTAGCCCAAAAACGAGACGCTTCGACAAGCTGAGTAGCCGCCAGGTGATCTGGATGCGCATCTTCCCAATAAGGAGCAAACAGCCATCGTGGACGCACACGTCGGATCACGTTGGCCAGTTGCGCTCTTGCCTGGAGCGTGGCTTCCAATCGTCGATTGGGTAGTCCCAGGTTTTCTCGCCACGAGACCTCTAAGAGGTTGGTTGCTTGCTGCGTTTCTTTAGCTCGCGTTTCCACAGTTCCATGGGGCGTAGGCTCGCCGTCGGTCAAATCTAAAATGCCGACCTGCCAGCCAAGTTCAATCATTTTTGCAATTGCTCCACCCATCCCCAGTTCGGCATCGTCAGGATGTGGTGCAATCACCAGCATGTCTAGCGTGTTGTCCATAAACTAAAGCCTCAATCCAATATTAGCGTTGTATCGTGCTGCCGAGGATTGCGGCTGCAGTGCCTGCGTCAAATGCAACCTCGTGCGATTCTTGATAGGCAGAACGCGCAAGATTTGTTTTGGTCATCTTTAACTTTAGGCAAGCTGCCTGAGTTGCATTGCGCATCAGCAGTCGGTCGCCACTTACGGTGGGCACGTTCCAGCTAACGTCGCCAATCACGGGAAGTGAGGCCAGTTCCCGAGCTTCTGAAGTATCCGGTTGAAGCAGCACCAAGCGGCCGTCTTCTGCAGTAATTAGTAGGTGTTGTCCCAATAGCAAAACCTGTCCTTGATGATATCGTCCGCGTTTCCAGCGTCTCTGAAGTGTCTTTGCATCAATGCACTCTAGAATCCCATCGCTCAGGCCATAGAGGTGGTCTTCCCATAGGACTGCATTTGTAAATTTTGTCCTTAGCACTGTACGATTCTCCACCTCAACCGCAGCACTCCACTTGACTTCGGAGCTTGCTTCCGCGCTGGTCGACTGCCGAGTGACTCGCAGGGTGCGCGAGCCGATACCGTACCCTTTGGAGAAGAAGACTCGCCCGTCGTCCAACCGAAGTGGCTGAGCAACATTGGGTTGGCCACTGGCACCGTCAAACTCAAGCGTCCACAATCGCTCGCCGGTGGAAGGATGAAAGGACGAGATCGTTTGGCTGGAGACGTACAGAATCTGCTCCACTCCACCTAGGGTCATCAAAGTTGGAGACGAGTAGCTGATTTGCTCGTCACCCGCCCTCCACTGCTCGTCACCCGTTTGTTGATCCAGAGCGATCAGCGAATGATAGGTAGGTGAACGACCGCCCAACGGTATAATGACGCGACCGGAATGAACCAGCGGTGAACCGCTGCGGCCCCATTCGACTTCGCCTTGCAACGCCAGAGCGTCGGTTCCCGCCAATTCGTTCAGATCCCGGGACCAAAGCAAGGCTCCAGATTGCAGATTCAGGCATACAAATTGGTTGACTGCCGAGCATGCGAAGACGCGCCCGTCGTGAATCGCTGGAGTGCTACGGGGACCGTTACCAGCTATTGGACTTGCATAACGCTGATCAATCGCATGTTTCCAAATCAGCCTGCCCGAGTTGACGTCGTAAGCGCTCACCCACTCCTGCTGCTCGCGTTGTTCCATGGTCACGCCTAAATCGCCAACTACCGCAAAACTGGACCAGCCTTCGCCAATGGATTGTCGCCACAAGATCTCTGGTGGTTGATTCTGCCAATCGGCATCCATTTCGGTGTCGGTCCAGGTTGCGTTGCGAGTCGGGCCAAGGAATTGATTGGAGTCGGTCGGGCGCGATTCCAAAGAGACGGAAATGTTCTGTGGAATTGAATCGTCTGGAGCGTTGACGGTGGGAAGATCAGGTGCAGCGCCCCAGCGCCAAGAAAATTGCGGACGCAGCTCGCCGTCCACGCGATCAAAACGAAATACAGACAACAAACCAAGGACTATCAACACGGGTAGAGCAAGTAAATACTTCCATAGCCGCCGATAGCCAGCCAGCAACAGTGCTAGCCAAGTGGCCAGCCAGATTAAGACCGCTGCCGAATAGCTAACGATGGTCGTAATTGCAAAATCGCTGTCAATCGCTCGATTGCGGTGAACGATAGCCCCGGCCAGTATCAACACAACAAATGCCAGCCAGGCTCCAAACAACTTGCGTTTGGAAGAACTTGCGGACATCGGGTTTTGTACTTCAGATGAATTCATTGGTTTTTCCCTATAGGTTTCCCCGGTTTCTTAAAATCGCCTTACATTGTATAACCAGTGTTCCATCAACTATATTTCCACTTAGTTTAAGGTATTTCATGGCTGACGCGAGTGGCATACCCGAACTGCTACTGCTGCAGGACAATATTTGCAAAGCGGTTCTAGGAAAACCTGAGGTTGTCAAGCTAGCCGTTGCAGCCTTGCTGGCCGCCGAGCATATTTTGCTGGAGGATGTGCCGGGAGTGGGCAAGACGCTGATTGGTAAGGCGATTGCCAAGAGTATTTCAGGTAAGTTCACACGATTGCAATTCACGCCGGATCTGTTGCCCAGCGACATTACCGGAAGTGGTGTCTACCACGCCGCTAAAAATGAATTCACCTTTCACCCAGGTCCAATTTTCGCCAACGTGGTTCTAGCTGACGAAATCAATCGAGCACCGCCTCGAACCCAAAGCGCGCTGTTGGAGGCTATGGGGGAACGTCAAGTAAGTCTGGACGGCCAGACGCACCGACTTCCCCATCCGTTGCTGGTGATTGCAACTCAGAATCCGTTCGAGTTTGAGGGAACTTATCTATTGCCCGAGAGCCAACTGGATCGCTTTCTACTTCGCATTTCAGTTGGCTATCCAGACAGGCAGTATGAACTGAGTCTTTTGACCTCGCATCGCGTGGGCGAGCCGGTGGATGAACTGAAACCGGTAATCGACTTGGATCAGATTCTAGCGCTCCAGCAGCGAGTGCGAGCGGTGAAGGCGGATCAGTCGATCGCTAACTATTTGTTGGACATCGTTCACGCGACGCGAGAATCGGATATGTTGCAAGTTGGTATCAGCACGCGAGGTTGCTTAGCCTACTATCGCGCATCGCAGGCTTTTGCGCTGGTGCAGGGGCGCGACTACGTCATTCCTGACGATGTAAAAGTCTTGGCAATACCGGTTCTATCGCATCGCATTGTGCCGCGCGGAATGCTGCCCGGAGCTGACAGAAGTGCAACCGAAGAGATTGTGCGCCAGTTGGTGCGAGAGTTGCCTGTGCCTGTATAGTTGAAAAGTGTTATGGCAAAACGCGTAAATTGGTTGACTCGATTCAAGCAGCTATTGAGCGGAGGTTGGGGTAGATATCAACGGCGACGCCAGCGGCTGCTTGCTAGATCGGCATCGCAGGCTAGATTTGCATTGACACGTGAAGGCGCTCACCTGCTGTTTATCGTCTTGTTTGTATTTGTAGGTGCGGTAGCTCGCGATATCAACTTGCTGATTCTGATCGCGACTGCGATGATAGGCTTGCTTTTGCTGCAATGGCGAATCAGCATCGGCACCATTTCGGGAGTGACGGCAACGCGACGCATGTTGGAGCGGACGACCGAGGGCAGTCCCGTGGACTGCCTGATCACCGCTAACAACCGCAAGCAATGGCTGGGTGCCTGGTTGATTAAGTTCGAGGACAACATTCAGCAGTTGGCGCCAAAATCGAATCGACAGATTTGCAAAGCTACGGCTGCGCTAGACGAATTGGCACCAGGAAGCACCGGCAGTGCCACTTACCGGCTGACCTTCAATCGCCGCGGCTCATACCAAATTGGTCCTTGCGTGCTTTCGACCCGTTTTCCGCTCAGTTTAGGAAGAAGCTGGCGAACCGAGTCGCTGGTGCAGCAGGTGATCGTCCATCCCAGGCTGGGGCATTTGCTTCCGGCAGCCAAGATGTTTTTCCACATTGAACGCGTAGGTCAAGTCAAGGCATCACGCCATGCCGGCGCGCACGAGACAGAATTTTTTGGACTTAGGCCCTGGGCGACTGGCGATTCACGGCGCTGGATACACTGGAGGACAACTGCCAAGCAAGGCGAATTGACGGTCAAGCAGTTCGACCGACTTCAGCAGCAACAAGCTTGTGTGTTACTGGATCTTTACCTAAATAAGAATGATCGCAGCGTGGAAAGTTTAGTCGCCTGTGAGCGTGCAATCGCTTTTGTGGCCACGTTGGCTACACGTTCTGCTCAGGTAGCCGGAGCGCGTATCGCAGTGGCTATCGCGGCAGCCCAAGAGGTGACGCTAACCAATATTCAGAGCCCTGTGTTGGTTAGGAATTTGCTAGACGAACTGGCTGTACTGCGGCCCAGCCCGCAGCCTCAACGCGCTACGGCAATCGGTGGCATGTCGATTGCCTTGCTGTCCAATCCCAGCTTGCTGGTTGTTAGCACTCGAAGTTCGCAGATCGAACAATTACAGGGTGAGATGCTAAAATCGATTGGTCCCAGCGCGCTCAAGAGGATTAGTATTCAGTGGCTGGACGTCCAAAGTGGAGATTTGGAGCCTTACTTTCAATGGAACCCAAGCGAATTCACCGGCTCCGCCGCTATCTAACTCAGCGGTATGCCATCATCGCTTTTTTGACATCGCTTTTGGTAGCCAATAGCGACACCGGCAATTTCTTTTTGCCTGCGCTGGTCTTGTTGGTGGTGATCGCGTCGTACGTCTTGGTAGACTGGTTGGAAGTATTTCATATCGAACGTTTGGGCAGCTATTTCGGGATGGGGATAGCTTCTGTGATCGCTCTAGTGACTCTGATCATTAGTGTTTTTCGAAGCTCCGAATCGGGGCAATTGATGGCGGTTGCTGGGCTGCTGATCTACCCACAGTGCGTTCTGTTCTTTCAGAAGAAGAGCATACGTGTCTTTGAGCAATTGGCGATTTTCTTTCTGTTGCAAATGATTGTTGCGGCTCTGATCAACGACAATTACATGTATGGCCTGTTGCTGGCACCGATTCTGTTATTATGGGTGTCTTCGCTGATCTTGTTCGCTCGTTACGCTACGCTGGTTGACGTTATGCCTGACGTCGACCGGCCGGTGCCATTGTTGTACGAACTGGTCTATCAGCGGTTCATTAAGTCGATTCGCAAGACGTCACTGCCACTGCATTCGGTCACTTCGCTACCTCAAGTGGATGTTTCCCTGAGTACTGTTCATCGCAAGCACCGGTTCTTGTTGACCGTACCGTTATCGTTAGGGGCACTTGTTTTCGCTGCTTTATTGTTTGTGCTTTTACCACGAACGAATAACGATGCCCATTTGGGTCAGAAACAGAAAGAGGTAGGACTTTCGGACCGCGTCAGCGTTGGCATGTTTGGTCGAGTGCTATCGAATCCTGAGCAAATGATGCGGTTGAAGTTGCTTGACAGCCAGGGCCAGGTCTATCCCGTTCATCAGCCTCCCTATTTGCGTGTGGGCGTTGTGGATACCTATCTACCTCCGGTTGGATCGTACGAACCCGGTTATTGGACGGCTCAGCATCCCGTAGATCCCACCACCGGTGATTCTGGGCAGCCGTTGTGCGAGCAGGGAGATTTGGTGACTGTCGAAGTGACCTTTCGCAAGCGAATTCGTCAGGAACTGGTTTGTATCCCGCCTCTGGTGGCTTCTCACAGGAACCTGCCCTATCGCGCATCAGAAATGGTTTTTGACAATCGGCCGAATTATGATCCAGGAGCAAGACGTACACAAGTTTATCGTTTTGAGTCGCTAGGATTCTCCGGCGGCAGCCCGATCACTGTCATCCCGGATTTTCACCAGGAAGTTGCGGCTTCGGTGACGGCCAGGTTGCCACGTGAGTTACCACGAGTCAACAAAAAACGACTTGAAATTTTACGACAAGCAGGCGTGATACAGGACAATCGATCAGTAAGCATATCGACGGCTGCGCGCTTTGCGGCTGCTAAAGCGCTGGAAAGTCACCTGAAGTACTCGGGAGAATACACTTACACGTTGGATCTGCCACCTCCCGTTGATGCCGATATCGATCCGATTGAAGATTTTGTCGTCCACCTTAAAACCGGATTATGTCAAAGCTATGCGGCCGCATTGGTCGCTATGCTAAGACAGTCCGGCATCCCCTCACGCATCGTCATCGGTTACCTTGCTGCCGATCGAAACAAATTGGGGCAGCACTTTATCGTGCGGCAATCCGATGCTCATGCTTGGGTGGAAGCCAGATTTAGCCGGGCTGAATTGTTGGGGACCGAAGTCGAGTCGTCGCTGTGTGACGCACCCTATTACTGGGTCCAACTGGACGCCTCGCCAGGCATCGAGCAGGCGGATCGTGCGATTGTCGAAACCGCTCAGTCGCTCGACTATGCTGACAAGCTTTGGGAAGACTACGTCTCTGCTTCGGACAAGCTGCATGAAATGGATCTGTACGGAAATATGGCGCAGGATGGTAAAGTACTGATGGGCAATTTAGCTTCCGACTGGTCTCAAGTCTTAGGAGGTGTTGGCGGCAACCTGTTTCAGCAGCGATCCATGCGGCAAGTTTTTCGCGTTGTCGTTGGCGCATTTTTCGTGCTGGTAGCCTGCATTCTAGTTTGGCAGATCATGGTTTGGATGCCATATCTTGCGCCCAATCTTTCCCGTAGGCTCGGAATTCTTCGTCATCGATCGCAGTTGGTGCATCAAGTGTTCTATGCGCGAATGTTAAACTCGTTGGAGTCTTTGCCTATGGTTCGAGCCGATAGCGAAACATTGCATGAATTCAGCCGGCGAGCCTTAGCGCAAATCCACAATACCGGCGGCACTCCTACTAATGATCTGGCAGCATCTGTGGAGTTTCTGAACTACTGGTATCATCAATCCAGGTTTGGCCCAGAGTTGACTATTGGATCAGAGTTGCGGCGAGAACTGGAAGAACATGTGCAAAATGTGGAAAAGACGGTTCGAGCCTGCCGGAAGGTGTAGTTTTACTTCTGGATGGTTGATTTGACTACTGTAAGATAACTTTCATTTGGGAAAAGTTTGGTGATTGGGGATAAATTGCGTTCTTCAACAAGCCTATTGTGTGTCTGCGGAATCGCGTTGATACTTGTACTGGTACGACAGTGGCACTTAGTGGGTTGGGCTGATGAGGTTGATGCCCAGAAAAATCTCGCCACTGCTCAGCAGGTTGCTCAAAAGGAGGAAGCCTTGGAAACTAAGCTGCTGCGACATGTAGTTTTGTTTCAGTTCAAACAGTCCAGTTCCAGCGAACAGGTGAACAAGATTGTACATGCGCTGGCAGAACTGAAGAAGGAAATTTCGGTTGTTCAGGACTTTGAATACGGAACGAACAATAGCCCTGAAGGACTGGATCAAGGTTTGACACATTGCTTTTTGATCACGTTTCACTCCGAACAAGATCGTGATGTCTACCTGAAGCATCCAGCGCATCAAGCCTTTGTCGACATGTTGTTGCCTCACCTTGAGAAGGCGACTGTCGTAGACTACTGGGCGAAGCGATAACCAACAGAACATTTTTCCCACTAAACTGAGAGTACAGACTGAGAATGAGAGTTGGACTGTTTATCCCGTGTTATATCGACCAGTTCTATCCGCAAGTTGGTATGGCAACGGTGCAAATTCTTGAGCGATTCTCTGAGATCAGTCTGGAGTATCCTCAGCAGCAAACCTGCTGTGGTCAGCCGATGGCCAATACTGGTTGCGTCGACGATACGCGTCCGTTGGCGCAGCGTTTTGTGGACATCTTTGCTGATTACGATCATGTAGTGTCACCGTCGGGAAGCTGCGTTTCTATGGTGCGTCATCACTACGAGTCTTTTTTTCATGGTGATGCGGCATACGGCCTTCTGAAACATCGTGTCTGGGAATTGTGTGAGTTTCTGACTGACGTGATGAAGGTCCAGTCGCTTGCTAATCCGTTTCCGTACCGAGTCGGATTGCACAAGAGCTGTCACGGACTGCGTGAGCTGCGTTTGGATGTGTGTTCGGAACGTGTCGGTAGTCAAGTGAGCAAAGTACGACGGTTGTTAGAAATGGTGCCCCAAATCCAACTGGTGGAACCAACTCGCGGCGACGAGTGCTGCGGCTTTGGGGGAACTTTTGCCGTGGCCGAGGAGGGTGTTTCGGTCATGATGGGCCGGGATCGTATCCAGGATCATCTCGACGCCGGGGCTCAGGTGCTGACATCCACGGATTCCAGTTGCTTAATGCACCTGGAAGGCTTGGTGCGACGATCCGGTCAGCAATTGCGCGTGGTCCACATCGCAGAAATATTGGCCGGCACGGCTAAGTAGAAGATTCGGTTCAGCGGATGGACTGCTGCCCTTTCGACTACCAAATTCTGGCGTAAGCGCTTATAAATTGAACGCTTCTAACTAACCGCTGGTATCGACCAAGTAGAACGCTCGGGAATCCTGGGTCTTCGGACTTAGCCTTTGGCGGTACTTGTACTCCTACTCGATAAAA
This sequence comes from Aureliella sp., assembly GCA_044234105.1. Classification (GTDB taxonomy): domain Bacteria; phylum Planctomycetota; class Planctomycetia; order Pirellulales; family Pirellulaceae; genus Aureliella. The sequence goes on from JBIIJD010000031.1 coordinate 8,854, forward strand.
TAGTTTTGTGGAATCAAACGCCGTATTATGCCTCGTTATAATCCAGCCGAAATTGAGCCCAAGTGGCAAAAATATTGGGAAGACAACCGCACCTTTCGGACTCCAGATCAGCCTACTGGGGAGAAGTTGTATGTCCTTGATATGTTTCCTTATCCCAGCGGCGCGGGACTGCACGTTGGGCACCCCGAGGGTTATACAGCAACGGATATCGTGTGTCGCTATGCGAGAATGCGAGGCAAAAGTGTGCTGCATCCGATGGGCTTTGATGCGTTTGGCTTGCCAGCAGAAGAGCATGCCATTCGTACCAATACTCCTCCACGTGTTTCGACTGAAAAGAATATTGCCGAATTCACGCGACAGTTGAAGATGCTAGGCTTCAGCTATGACTGGGATCGAGTACTTGCCACTACGGACGTCGAGTACTTTCGGTGGACTCAGTGGATTTTTCTGGTCTTGTTTGATACTTGGTTTGACCATAAAGCACAAAAGGGACGGCCCATCTCCGAATTGCCCATACCACAAGAGATACAGACTCAGGGCGAAGCGGCGATTGGCAGGTATCGCGATCGACATCGCCTGGCTTACCAAGATGACGCGCTTGTCAATTGGTGTCCTGCCCTTGGGACAGTATTGGCGAACGAAGAGGTGATCGACGGAAAGAGCGAGCGAGGTGGTCATCCGGTACAGAGAATTCCACTGCGCCAGTGGATGCTTCGGATTACAGCCTATGCGGAACGATTGCTAAGCGATTTGGAAGGCCTGGACTGGTCTCCAGGGATCAAAAAACTGCAAAGCGACTGGATTGGTCGCAGCGTGGGAGCGGAGGTGGATTTCTTCTTAGGGGATCAAGCTCAGTTCGCTCAGTGGTCTAACCAGCGGCTCAGCCACGGACTTCCTGAAACAGCAGCGGGTGACTGCTTGAGAGTCTATACGACTCGGCCAGACACGCTGTTTGGTGCTACCTACATGGTGATCGCTCCAGAGCATCCACTGGTTGGCAAACTGACCAGCACGCAGCAACGTGCAGCGGTTCAGGCATATTGTGACGCCGTGTCATTTAAGAGTGATCGAGAGAGAACCGAGGGTGACGCAAAGAAGAAGACCGGGGTCTTTACCGGTGCGCATGCGATCAATCCGGTCAATGGTCAAGAAATTCCGATCTGGATTGCCGATTATGTATTGGTCAGCTACGGCACGGGTGCCATCATGGCGGTGCCGGCGCACGACGAGCGAGATTATGAATTTGCCAAGACTTTTGACATTCCCGTGGTGCCGGTCGTTAAGCCAGAAGGCAGCCAGCCGTTGGATATGAATCAGTTACTCTCCGGTGGATGCTGCTACTCGGGACAAGGTACGGTCATTAATTCGCAGCAGTATGATGGGCTGGATACGTCTGAATGTAAGACAAGAATCACCGAGGATTTGGCAAGATCGGCGCTGGGGCGCCAAGCGGTCAATTACAAACTGCGGGATTGGCTGTTCAGTCGTCAGCGATTCTGGGGGGAACCTTTTCCAATCCTTCACGAACTTGACGCACAAGGCAGTCCCACGGGTTCCATCCGCGCACTGCAACCCGAAGATTTGCCACTGGATTTGCCTGCCCTGGAAGATTACAAACCGCACGGCAAGCCCGAGCCACCGCTGGGCAAATCGCCTGATGATTGGTTGTATGTAGAGCTTGATGGCAAGCGTTATCGACGCGAGACAAATACGATGCCTCAGTGGGCGGGCTCCTGCTGGTACTATCTGCGCTTTATCGATCCTCGCAATTCACAGGCTTTTTGCGATCCGGAAAAGGAACGAGCGTGGATGCCTGTGGACTTGTACGTGGGAGGCGCCGAGCATGCCGTGCTGCACTTGCTCTATTCTCGCTTTTGGCACAAGGTGCTGTACGATCGAGGCCATGTGTCCGTGAAAGAGCCCTTTCAGAAGCTGGTCAATCAGGGCATGATCTTGGGTGAAGTCGAATATACGGCCTATCAGGTCGAAGGTCAGTGGGTGGACTCTGAAAGCTTGACTCGCGATGCACAGACCGGTGCTACGATTTGCAAGCAGACAAAGAAGGAGGCACAGCTTTTTCGGCTGGCAGAAGCTCAGGTTACTAAGAAGGGTGACGGTTTTGTTCTGGTCGATCATCCGGATTTCAAAGTTGATAGCCGCGCTCACAAGATGTCCAAGAGCCGAGGTAACGTAGTCAACCCCGACGAAATTGTGCGCGAGTATGGTGCCGATTCTCTGCGGCTGTATGAAATGTTCATGGGACCACTGGAAGCCACCAAGCCCTGGAGCATGTCAGGGGTTAGCGGCGTCCGCAATTTCTTGGATCGCGTCTGGCGAATGATCATGGATGTTCGCAGTGACGAAGTGGTACTGTTGCCAAATGTTTCGGATCAGCCCATGTCCGGCGAGCAGGCGCAGATGCTTCACCGCACAATCGCTACAGTTACCGATGATCTGGAATCGATGAGCTTCAATACGGCGATCGCTCGGCTGATGGAGTTTGTCAACTTTTTTACCAAACAAGAAGTGCGCCCAAGGACGGCGATGTGTGACTTCACCAAGCTGCTTTCGCCTTTGGCCCCGCACTTGGCTGAAGAGTTGTGGCAACACTTGGGGCACTCGCAATCGTTGGCGTACGATGCATGGCCAAGCTTTGACCCGGCTCTGACTCGCGCTGCTCAAGTGGAAGTGCCGCTGCAAATCAACGGCAAGGTTCGAGCTAAGATCTCCGTGCCCGCTGAATGTTCGCAGGAAGAGCTTCAAAGTTTGGCGCTGGCTGACAGTAGAATCGCCGAACTGACCAGTGGCAAACAAATCTTGAAGATCATTGTTGTTCCAGGAAGATTGGTCAACGTAGTGATCCGATGAGCGACGCTGGAGCCGACAATCGAAGTCAGGTGCGAGTATTGATTCTACTATGCACCTATAACGAAGTTGACAATTTGCCAGTAGCTGTGGAGCGTTTATTCAAGCAGCTTCCGGATGCTCACATTTTGGTCGTTGACGACAATTCTCCCGATGGCACCTCCGATTGGGTCATGCAGTCTGCCAAGACAGACCCACGTTTGCATCTAATTCGTCGGTCCGGGAAACTGGGGCTAGGATCGGCGATTCGCGAAGGAATCGGTTGGTTTCGTGACCACGGCTTTGACTACTTGATCAATATGGATGCAGACCTGAGCCATCGACCGGAAGACACGCCCTCGCTGTTGGACTGTTGCCTTCAAGCTGGCTGCGACGTCGCGGTGGCTTCACGATATCTGTCCGGTGGTGGCTTCCGAGGTATTCCAGTGCATAGAAGGCTGATAAGCTGGGTACTAAATCGTTACGCAACGATGATTTTGCGGTTACCCATCAGTGACTGTAGCGGATCATTCCGCTGCTACAGCTGGGCGGCTCTTGAGCGATTGGATTTGCAGCAGTTGACCTGCAATGGCTACGGCTTTCTGGAAGAGATTCTGGTGCAACTTCATCGCTCCGGTTGCCAATTCAGCGAAGTACCAATCTGGTTTGACACGCGACTGGCAGGAAAGAGCAAGCTAAGTCTAAAAGATGCTCTGGGCGCACTGCAAGTCATTCATCGTCTGGCATTTGTCAGACCGTAGTGCTACTTCCATGCTAATTCTTGGGGTTCGAGTACACGTGGTTGCGACCTTCCAGGTTGCAAGATGATTAGGCTGAGCGCCTTGGACAAGCTAGAAGCCTTGTCCCCACTCTCTAGTGCCTTGGACAAGCTAGGAGCATTGTCCCCACTTTCTAGCCTGCAGTGTAAATTTCGCAGGTGATTCAGTGGTAGTTGTCACGATCAAATGTCGATGAACAAAGAATGGGTGTGCATGGCCAGTGAAAAGTTTCAAGGTATACCGACATGTCATTTGTTGTTGGCATTAAGAATCACGACGGTCGCATTGCTTTAATTGCAACTGACTGTTGCCGGATAGATGGTTTGCTGGCATTTCTCGTTTTGGTGACCCTATCAGCGTTGTTGGGATGCTCGCAGTCTCGCGATGCTGCGCCCGGCGATACCATTAAAGACGCTACCGCATCATCCGTCCGGTCTGCTGAAGCGGAAGAGTCTTTTGGGGCAACGGTACCGTACGAGCCACCAGGATCAGAAGAGCCGATGGAGTCCATGGAGCCAACGGAAACGGCAAGTTCGGAAGACTCTGAGAGTCATCATTCGGCAGAATCATCTTCCACGGCCGAGCGGATTCCCAGATATGCCATGCCAGAAGCGGCCATTGCGCCGAGTGTCTCACCGCCTAAGGTGAGTTCCTCGCCAAAGCAGTTGCGCCAGCAGGAGTTCATCGATGGGCTTCTGCCGTTAGATGCAAAGGTTACAACGTCTAGTCAAAACGCGATGCGGCAGATGGATCTGTTTTATGCAACTGACAGGTTGCCTACCGAAGCATTGTTGCCTGCACGCATGCGACTGCTGGCACCGGTTCTGGCAGCGCTGGTCACAGGCATGATCTTTTTTGTTGGATGGGCCAACCGAGCCCGCTTGCGACCAATTTGGCTGGCGGGTTGTCTGGCAGCCGCTTTGGTGGCTTTGTATGGGGCGCAGCGTGGCGTGATTCGATTTCAGCAAGGACTGAGGTTATCGACCAACGCGGATACCGCCTTTACTGGGCTGCGCAGTGAGGCGAGTACCGACTATCCGCTGCATTTGGGGCGAGCGCTGGTTTCCATTCCGCCCAATCATCAGCCGGGGCGTGTCGAAACTCCAAAGATCTGGAAGCTAGAATTCGTTGAATCGCCCGATCGGCATATCATGCTGCACAAAATTCAGCGTGAAGATCTACCAGATCGATGGTACTCGCGGATGCGCCAGGAGGCACAGCAGGCTGACCGTAGCGAAGTTTTCGTTTTTGTGCATGGATACAACGTAGACTTTGCCGAGGCGTTGAAACGTACGGCGCAGCTTTCTCATGATCTGGGCGTTCAAGGGCCGACCGTTTGTTACAGTTGGCCTTCGCGTGGGCAGGTGCTGGCTTACACAGCCGATGAAGCCACGGTTTCCTGGTCTGCACCGCACTTCGAACGTCTGCTGAGCGATATTCATCAGCGCACTCAGGTTCATCGCGTCAATGTCATTGCACACAGCATGGGCAGCCGCGCTGCACTAGAAGCGCTCGAACGCATCTACCTGAAGTCCAGTCAGCTTCAGGCCAGCGTTGGTTCCGGTAAGACTATCCATCAGCGCCCCATTCATCAACTGATTTTGGCTGCGCCTGACGTGGATGCGGTCCAGTTTGAGACTCGTTATCTGATTCCCCTACGCAAGCTCAGCCACAACGCCACCATCTACTTCAGTCGCTCAGACAGAGCGCTGCAGCTATCGGCCGGAATCCATGCTGCACCGCGCCTGGGGTTGGCTGCAAATATCCTTGAGCTGTTGGACGGCATTGAAGTGATTCACATTGGCTCTCACGATCTATTTGGTTTGGGCCACTCGTACTATGGTACCGACCCAGTTGTTATAGACGACTTATCGCAACTTCTGTCACAAGATGTATCTGCATCCGAACGCCCGCTACTCAGACGCATCGCACCGCCGGGCACTGGCAGTGAGTACTGGGAACTAGATCGCGGAAGATTCGCCAAACTGCAGGGCGAGACCAGATCTCGTTAGACGACCTGGGATTGCTCTGGCTGTTGAGCTGACTGGCAACGTTGCCCAGATTGAGGTTGTAAGATCGAGAAGTGAGCCAGTGCAACTAGTGCTGCTACTAGGCTCATTATGGCAGTAGCCGCGCAGTACCAGCGAAAGTCCTGGTAGAAGGCGTTGTCTGCTGTCTGTGTCCCTATGATGGCTCCCTTGGGAATAAAAAGGACGACTACATAGCCAAGATAGCCCATCGAATCGACAACGTACATCAAGAATCCCATATTGCCGCGATCTCGAGTGAGGGCAATCAATCGCTCGAAGACGGTTGTATGTACAGCCACATAAGGCAGGTAGAGTCCAGCACCAATCAAAACCATAAAGGTTACCGGCGCCATCAGGTGGCTTTGCAGCAGCGCATACCCAATCAAAAAAAATCCGGCTAGCGAAATAGTTAGGGCTGCCTGCAATGCTAGTCGATTGCTTCGAATCCAAGCCGTTAAGCCGTTGACTAGCAATACCAAGACCGCAACTTGACTGTCAATCCAAGAGTAATCGGATGCTTGAACGTTGGCGCCCATGCCAGCGAGTATTTGTGGCGCAAAATCGTCGCGCAAGCTTCGCAGTATGGTCACAAGCAAGTAGAATAATGCGACCCCAGCAAGCCCAATCCCATACCGTTTTAGCATCGTCCTCCGATCCTGAGTGGTCATCGCTGTTCGCTGGCTACGCTGCTGCTGATCTATTTGTGACGGAGGAGGGATTTGTGATAACATCCATATCGTGATCGCGATAGGAATGACGAACAATCCTCCAGCCACTGCAGGCATCCAGTGTTCGGCCTGCACCACGGTCATGCCCCACGAATTATTCAGTAGCTCCAGTGTCCATTGCCCCAGTGTTTTGGCGAATCCCCCGGCAACGATGAAACTAGCGCATAATCCAGCAACCAAAGCTTCGGTCATCTGCCGACCTTCCAGGAATCCCAGGACCAGCCCAAAGACCATACCTAGAGGCAAACCATTTAAGAAAATCGCAATCACGTGCCAAGGTGCTGGCAAAACGGCAAACAACAAGAGCGCTGCCTCAGATGCCAATATCAGTCCTAGCAGCACCCACGCCCTGCGACCGGCAGGCATCGTTGATATGACACGAATGCCCATCAGCTTGGAACAGAAGTAGCCTATGACTTGCGATGCAACAATGACCGCCTTGCCGTTCCAATCCAACAAGGTTGTTGAATCAAAGGAAGCCGCCGTAAACGGCTTGCGAAACATGTACATAAAAAAATAGGTCGCAAAAGCAGCTAGTAGTGCCCAAAGATTAAGCAGCACTGGACTTTCAGCGAGCCTTCTCTGCAAAGCTGTATTCATAGCCTATTCGCTGATCAAGGCTTGCTGCAACGATTCAGTAAAATCGTCAATGTCTAGCATCTGCATCGCTGGATCTTTTGCAAGATCGTCCCAGCGGCGAAGTTGCAAAGCCTCGCGATAGTAGGTTTCTTGTTCAAACTGCGACTTCTCTTGATCATTCATCGTTCCGCCCTGGTCATAGAAGCTCTTAAGCGACGTCGGAGAAAGAGTCTGGCTGTATGCCGGATCGACTGTGCATAGATAGCGTTTGGCAGCGACGTGCAGTTTTACCGGATCGGCAATGGCAAGCCCAAAATGCTTCAGTAGCCACGCATAAGCGGAAGTTTCATGTTTGTCATCATAGTTCTGCGACGGATGATCCGGCAATGGATTCTTGCCTAGGATATGACCAATGTCATGCAGCAACGCGGCAATAATTTGTGATTGGCTTGCACCATCGCGTTGAGCCAACATGCCGGATTGAATGGCATGTTGCAACTGAGTTACCGCTTCGGAACCGTAGTTCTCCGAGCCTCGATTCTTAAAAACGTCAAATATTTGCTGAACAACCGGCGAAATCATTCTCTACTCCCAAGGAAAACACTGGCCAAAATAACCAGCGAGTTTTGATCTTCAAATAACGTCTCACGCGTTCGTATCACGCCTGCGTAGTGCATGATCTTTTACGAAAATTGCATCCAGAGTTCATGCAGCATAGCAACGGACTCAACCACCAAGTCCGCCCCCACTGAATAGAACTCGGACTGGGCCTGATGATGTCGGTCAGCTATGTCGCTATCGCTCATCTGCTGGAGCTGCGAAAGGGTCTTCCCGAACGGATTGCCTGTTGTGGTTACCGCAACCGATATGCAGCCTGCATTTTTGCCTGCCTGTATTCCTGCAATTGAGTCATCCACGACCAAAATTTGATTCATGGGATAAACTCCGATTCTTTCTGCAGCTTGAAAATTCGACCATGGGGCTGGTCGTCCGGCTGTCACTTCATCGGAGCACACGGTTGCGTCTGGTTGATAACCGGCCGCGGCTGCAATCGGACATACAACGTCCATCAGCTCGCGAGTGTAGCCGGTGGACGACCCAATCCTGATACCTTGGGCGCGAAGGTATGCCACGAACTCAAGGACACCTGGTATCAGGTCGCAGTGTTGCGATAACACAGCCTTCTGAAGCTCCAAGAAGCGTGTATAGATTTCGCGAATGGCCGTTTCGTCTGCTGGCGTAGGATGAAGATCCTTCCACGATCTGGCGATACGCGGCATCAACAATACTTCACGTAAATGGTCGATTTTGGCTTTGCCCATCGGCTGACGTGCTTCAGCTTCGGTGACTTCAATGCCGAATTCTTGAAATACTGCGCGCACTACTGCGACTGGTGCCAGGCTTCCAAAGTCGATCGTTGTACCGGCCCAGTCAAATAATACACCGCGAAAGGTACTCCAGGGTATCTGCTCTGCACGCTGTAATTGTTGTTGGGAATTGATCAAAGACTTGGTTTCGATAGTCATCACTGAAGCTCTCCATTCCAGATTTGCCAATTATTTTCTGCGATTCCAAGCGCCATTGTCATGCCAGCACCGCCTAGACCTGTACAAATGTGAACGCCAGGTTCTGGTGATGTGATTACAGCGATGGAATCTGGGCTCTTTGCATAGATTCCGTGCCAGTGGCTGTCCATTTTCCATTCAGGAAGCTTGATTATCTTGTGCAACTCTTTAAGTATCAAAGCGTTGATACGTTCGTTATCAAAAGGTTCGATGCTTGCACCGTATTCGTGGGAGTCGCCTAAAACGACGCGCCCATGATCATCCTGAGAAGCCATGACATGAATGCCAAAGTCATCCAATTCGGGTGATTCATGAGATACTCGGTCGATAACTCTTTGAAGTGATTGACAGCTTCGAAAGCTAGTGTAATGCCTTAACGTTAAACCGCTGGCGATGTGGTTACCTAATTTCCAAGAATTCGGTTGGGCCACCGTGCGCATCATTTGTAATTTGCACTTTTTCATTGGAACGTTTTGAAGCACTTCGGGATACAGAGTTTCCAAGTCGTGCCCCGAACACACAATCACGCGGTCAAAAGGCGTTACCTTGCCGCCGGAAGTTCTGACATGACAAGTGTGACAATCGATGACTGTGGAGTCAAACTGGAAATCTACATTCCATCGCTCGGCAAGGTATTTAGGAATTGTGCGAATAGCCTGCGTCGGGTTGACGCAAAGTTCAAGATCGCTTGAAAGGGCTCCAATGAAGCCTTCCGGGTTAATTGCGCTGCATCGGTCAAGTGCTGTTTCGCGATCTAGCAAGTTTAAGTGGCTTCCAAATTCAGTGCATGCGGCCTGATGATAGAACTCTTGCAGAACTTCCCATTCATCACCGTGATGCGCCAGATGAAGCGATCCGTAGGGATTGACCCAAATACCTGACTCGGCAGCCAATTCAAGCCAGCGCTGGCGACTGGCAATCGCCAAATGGCGTGAGTGATCTGGTTGTCCAATGGGCCAAACCATTCCAAAATTACGAATTGAGGCACCAGAAGCCACATTGGTCCGCTCAAACACGGTGACGGTGTGACCACGCTGTGCAGCAGACCATGCGTGAGCCAACCCAAAAATCCCAGCTCCGACAATTGCGACTTTTTCTGAGGCCATAAGATCCAATCCGAAGTAGAAACCGTATTACGAGAAGGTTCTACCATGAAGTACCCAGATCAGGAAGTCTCGATTTATGATAGATTGATGAAGAACCAGCGGAGCTACGCCGCTGTATCGCGTTATCGCGACTTTAATTCTGAATCGGTAACCAGCTAAATCGTCTATTTCGATTTCAAGGCAATTCATAACCATTGATCTCCCTCGCCAAGGCGACGTTTATATGACCAGAGCAGTACTTTTTCACTCGACTTCAAAGACCTGGGAGATGTTGGAGGTCGATACGCCGGATCCAAATGAAGGAGAGATCTTGGTCAAGGTACTCGGGTGTACGATCTGCGGAAGTGATTTGCATAGCGTTGCAGGCAGGCGCGAGACGCCCTGCCCCATCATTCTTGGCCATGAGATCGTTGGAGAAGTCGTTGAATTTGGCAAACGCGGATCGTACAGCTCCATAGATGGAGTTCCACTTGCTGTCGGAGATCGCGTCGTGTGGTCTGTAGTGGCCAGTTGCGGCCAATGCTTTTGTTGCCTGCGTGGATTGCCGCAGAAGTGTACCGTCGGCCGCAAGTACGGACATTCACGATTCTGTTCAGATCGCGATCTGTACGGTGGTTTTGCTGAGCATATATTGCTGGTTGCAGGGACTAAATGCCAAAAGATTTCCGATCGAGTACCAATAGAACTTGCCTGTCCGGTCGGTTGCGCAACGGCTACTGCTGTGGCTGCGGTTGAAGCTTGCGACATTAACCAGGATGGTTCGGTCATGGTCATCGGTGGAGGTTTGGTTGGGCTAATGACGTGTGCATTGCTAAAACATCATGGCGTTCGAAACATCTGTTGCGTGGAACCCAATCCGTCCCGGCTCTCTTTCGCCACTCAGTTTGGTGCTACTCATAGTCGATTGGAAATGGACCGAGCAACAATTACGGAACTGACTAATGGCTTCGGATTTGATGCCGTCGTTGAGTGCTCGGGTCAAAATGTCGCTTACGAAATGGCTTCAAGCGCGGTTCGCCTTGGAGGAGCTATTGTTCTGGTTGGAGCAGTCTTTCCAAGTTCGCCGGTTCCAGTCGTCCTAGAAAGAATCGTGCGAAGAAACCTAAGAATCGTTGGTATCCACAATTACACGCCTGAGCACTTGCTGGCGGCGGTCAACTTCACAGAGCAATTCGCCAGGAACTTCAAACCCGGCGCAATAGTGGATCGATGGTTTGAACTCGCAGATCTTGCCGATGCAATGCAGTATGCGGAACAAGTTAGGCCATTGCGAGTTGGCCTATATCCTCAGTGATCGCTTTTCCAGCACGCTATAGTTTTCTTGATATCTGCACAAGCACACATGGAGTGTGCGGTTTGTTGAAACCGGCACCTAGCGAATGGGTGGTAAACGATGTTGCCGAATGCGGTTTGCTCAGCGATTCACTGACTCTTTACGATGTCTTCGTTGAAACCATATCTTGTCTTAATGTAGCTTAATGCAAACTTCATTTGAGATTAAAAGTCTCTTCGTCTGATCTTTAAACTGCATCCCTATATTATCGTCCGTTTGATTTGGAAGCAAACGGAGGATGTTGCGATGCGATGGTTCATGGTTGTATTGCTCTTGTGCTCGCTGCTAGTCGGATGTGGCGACCCGCCGCTCTACCCGGTTACAGGCAAGGTGACGCTCGGTGGAAAGCCATACGAGCGACTTCTAGTCTACTTTCATCCAGCCAATGGCAAGGTGACGGCGTTCACCATGGGTGTTGGTGAGACCTCCAGAGACGGAACGTTGAGTATGCGATCTACCGGGGGCAACGGGCTTGCTAGAGGCCAATATCGAGTTTCCTTTGCCTGTTTTGTAACACCCGGATCTGGCAACCGTGAATCTCGTAGCAGTGCTGCGAACCGCGACAACGAGTCAAACTTGGCAACCAAGAACGAAACAACCGACAGCCGCAAGGTGGATATCAAAGACATCGTTCCAGCACCCTACAACTCCTCTGAGCAGAGCCCGGTAGTGATCGAAGTATCCTCGAGCGGCAGCAACGTTTTGGAATTTAATATCCCTACGAAATAGTAACGGACTTTGGAACGTTCCAAAGATTGGAATTTCATATTAGGAGCAAAATTTCATGGCAAATAAGAATCGATTCAAGCACGGATTCACTTTGGTAGAGCTGTTAGTTGTGATTGCAATCATCGGAATCTTGGTAGGGCTATTGTTGCCGGCCGTTCAAGCCGCAAGAGAGGCCGCAAGGCGAATGAGCTGTCAAAACAATGTTAAGCAACTTGGGCTAGCCGTTCACAATTTTGCGTCGACCTATTCTGAGCAAATTCCAATGCTGGGAGAAGCGCAGGAAGGTGGCCACTGGAGCGCATTTATATTGCCCTTTGTTGAACAAAATTCACTGTTCGGCGCGTTAACCTTCGGTTCGACCGACTGGGCGGCTGGCGCATCGTTTAGCAGTATTTCGCTTACAGATCCCAATCCGATTATCCGACAAGTAGCCGCCTGCCAATTGCCCATCGCATTCATGCGATGTCCGTCTTCAACAGCCACTTCGGCAGTTTACGACGCTTCCACTTGGTTGCCACCTTGGTTTGTCGCTGAACGACAACCCGCCAATTACTTGTTCGTGGTGACTGGCATTCAGCCCAATGACTGGAAACCAGCTTCGGGGTCGGGACGCCCTAATCGTCCAACGTGGGTGGATAGCACTGGTGCTACTCAACCCACCAAAGGGCACTGGGAATTGGATGGTATGGGTATCACGCGCCCACCTGAAAAGGCACGCATCGCCCAAGGAGGCATGGGAGGTGCCGTTAAGCTGAGCGGTGTAACAGACGGCTTGTCGAACACACTAATGATTGGTGAAGGCGAACCTGATCCAAGACTGGCAGAGACATCCGCGAATACTGAAAGCCAAAACACAGGCCGCAAAGATCACTGGGCCATGGGGGGCGACGATTTCGACAATTGGGAGGGCACCGATTGGTCTGAGATGGGGTGTTCTACTGGTGTTCGAATCAACTATCCCAGACCCACAGTACGGTTCAACGATGGTAGTCCTGAATGGGCGGCATACGAAGTCAGTGCAAGTAGTCGCCATGCGGGTGGAGCCAACTTCGTTTCCGGAGATGGCTCGGTCAGATTCATTCCCGATGCCATCGATCCAAAGATTTATAGTGCGCTAGGAACTCGCAACGGTGGCGAAACCGTAGCAGTTGAAAACTGATTTCTCGTCGAGGTTGCTTAGCATTTGAATGTGATTTTGTGTTCAGGCATGTGTCTGGACTTCGGTAGATTCTTTTTCAGGGAGAATGAAAGATGAAAGCGGTTCATTGGTGGTATTGCAGCAGCCTGTTGAAGGCGATGGCTGCACTGAGTGGGAGTGTGAGGAAACATTCCGTGAAGTGGTGCACGGCATGCGCCATCGTATTGTTGACAGGGGGTGTTGGTCGAGGAGATCAAATTGCGTTTGATGACTTTGAAGGAGTGACCCTGACTCCTTTCGATGTGGCAAATACACCTACGTTTTCAGATGGTACGGACTGGACCAATGATGTTCCCGGTTGGACTATTGAAAACGATGCAAGTCACGTGGCCACTACATCTGCAGCTTACAACGGTTGGGTAGCCATGGATGTAAACTCTTGGTCCCTCCAGCAAGGTAATCAGGGGAGTTCGATTGCTCCCACTGGACGGTCACGAATGAAATTGGGTGGCAATGTCAACAACACCGCCATGGTGGCTGATCCAGACGCCTGGGATGACTTTCCTCCGGCCGGAAAGGGAAATGGCTTCAACTCTTACTTCAAGCGCACGATTGACATCACTGGCAGAGACTTGAGTTCGTTATCGCTTAGTTTTGACTGGGACTTTGTGACGGAAGACAACCAAGTTGGCGTTGTGGAGGTTTCGTTCGACGGTGGAACAAACTATGCGATATTGTTCGCTATCGCCTCAAAAAATTTGGTCGGTGATCCAACTTGGGGAACGTATGCTAAAACCGAAGACGACCTGTCCTACTCAACTAACCCTGGCACCGACACAGTAGAGTTGACCCAGCGCACCTTTATGGCGGGCACCGACTTCACAGTTCCACCAGGAGCCACATCGATGACCGTTCGTTTCGGTTGCATTTTGTCCGGCAATGACTGGTGGTTTGCAGTCGACAACGTCGAACTGGCAGACGTGAACGGAGTTATCGACTCAGAAGACTTTGAGGGACTGACTTTACTTCCATTCCCGGACGGTGGTGTTGGCGTGCCTCCTGGAGACGGAACCGATTACTCGCAAAGTATCGCGAACTGGACGATTGACAATGACGGTTTCTGGGATCCTCTTCTTAAGATGTACACCAGATCCAACGAGCGGGCCTTCGATGGATGGGCTGCACTCGACTCGCAGTCTTGGTCGAATCAACAAGGTGGGCAAATTAGAAACGAATTCTTCCCAAATCCGGCCATCTTCCCTCCGGGTCGCAATACGATTCTGGTTGCAGACCCAGATGCTCATGATGACTTCGATGTCGAATTGCCCTCAGATCACCCCGACAAATCGAAGAAGGAGTTCAACTCGTTCATCTATCGAGTCTATGATGTGTCTGGGTATGACAATACCACGATCGAAGTCGAAATGGATTGGGAGTCTCGCATCGAGAGCACTCAACGATCCCTAGTCCAAGTCTCGTTTGATTGTGGCGCAACATGGACAGACCTGTTGGATGTTGATTCCGACGACGCAACTAAGCTAACGGAATTGAGAAATGCCGGTTACTTGTACTTTGACGGAACGGGAGACGGAATAGGCGTGAACAATGCCGGTGACATCTTCAGTACCGCCAACGGTCCTCAGTCATGGCAATTTACCAATGCGTCAGGTGCTCGCCCTGCCAAAAACGGCAGCAAGATGATTCTGCGCTTGGGTTGCATAGATGCTCAGAATAATTGGTGGTTTGCCGTCGACAACATCAAGATTGAAGGTACGCCGCAAAGCTTCAAGCACGGCGACGCGAACCAAGACGGTGTCATCAATATGTCCGACGTTACCGCCTTTAACCTGGCGTTGTCGGACAAAGCCAACTACGACGGCACTTACGCCATTGATGCGGACGTAATTCTAGACATGAATGCTGACGGTGTCTTCAATTCTGGCGACATTGCTGGTTTTGAATGCGAAGTGTCGGGTGTGATTGGACCGGCTACTGGTATTGTAGGGCGATCGGTCAATCATGCGGGATATACCGGCACTGGTTCATCCATCGATACTGGCAAGACGCTCGCACAGGAAGGCTTAGGTCCTACTGAACTGACAATGGACAACCTGATCAACACAACGCGCGGAATCAACAGCTTGGTCTTTGATATCGCCGGACTGGCTGATCCAGGAGCGCTTAGTGCCCCTGATTTTGCTTTCCAAGTGAGTCCTCAGAATGTCTTTGATGAATTGCTCAATCCGCCCAGTGGATGGGACCCAGCGCCTGCCCCTGCATCAGTATCAGTCACTCCAGGTTCTCCAAACCGAGTGCAGATTGACTGGGCGGACAATGCGATCGAAAACAGATGGCTGCGCGTTACCGTTCTAGCTAATGTCAATACCGGATTGGTTCTGCCGAAGACCTACTATCTTGGACACCTGCGTGGCGAAACCACCGGAGCATCCGGAGGAAAATTCACCGTGCTGGTTGCAGATATTCTGCAGATTCGTTCTGCCCTGGCCGAGACCGTTGATGCCAGCAGCAATGCGGACTTGGATAAGAGTGGGGTCGTTTTAGTTGCGGACATACTAGCCGCACGCGGTCAGTTAGCCAAAGAACTGACCCAGATCACGGTACCATAAAAGTTTTCTGGCCACTCAAATTGAGCGACTCTTGGAGTCGCCAGTTAGAACGCAAGATGATTCGGGCTGAAGCGGAACTTGACTATGATCCGCTTCAGCCTGTTTCCTTAGACATTATGCGCTATTTCTCAGTATCGACCGTCGAGTGTGGAATGTCTTCGCCAGGTTCAAGACGCATCCCCCAAACCTAAAGTAGACACTCTACATTCTGCATGTCGTTTCGGTAGTCAGGGCACGTTGCGGCGCAGCAATAATAGACCGACTTCCTTGTGGCCAACTCACCGCTTCGCACTCAGCAAATTCTAGGTAGCAGTGCTCCGGTGGGTTGATCCAAAGGGATCTGGCGGCCAAGCGTGCGAATGACGCTGACTGGTGAAATGTCCTTGGGCTGAACCCCGCCAATGATACGGGCTTGATCACTGATTGGGACTGCGCGCAGCGCCTTTAGTGCAGCTTGAGCCTGCTGGGCGGAAACTGCGACTAGCATAGTTCCTTCGTTGGCTACAAAAAGTGGGTCTATGCCTAAGAGTTCACACATCCCGCGCACGGCCGGTAAAACAGGGATTTCGGACTGCTGGATGACCATCGACAGACCACTGCTGTCTGCCCATTCGTGAAGCACGGCAGCCACTCCGCCTCGCGTTGCATCGCGCATGCACTTGACTGCGACACCGCTTTGAGCCAACGCTTGTACGGCAGGATAAAGGAGACCACAGTCGCTTTGGATGTCGCCAGTCAATCCCAATGATTCGCGCGCCGACAGTACCGCCATGCCATGCTGAGCGATCGGACCTGACACGATCAGTTGATCCCCCACCGCCAGTGTGGCCACGTCGCTTTGGATTTGCGGATACACACGTCCGACCCCAGTGGTGTTAATAAACAGCTTGTCAGCCGCTGAATGCGGCACAACCTTAGTATCGCCTGCGACCACGGCCACGCCAGCTTGTTTGGCCACTCTTGCGGCGCTGCTGAGTACCCGCTGCAGTGTCTCAAGTTCCAGTCCCTCTTCGATAATCAGAGACAAAGTCAACCAAAGCGGTTGTGCTCCGGCAACGGCCAGGTCATTCAGTGTGCCGGTCACCGCTAGACTGCCGATATCGCCTCCAGGAAAGAACAGTGGCGACACGACGTAAGAATCAGTGCTGATGGCTAGCCGACCGTCGACCGATGGCAAGTAGGCGGAATCACTCAGCGGAGCAAGCAACGGGTTGTCAAACATTGGCTGGACTAGTTTGGTGATCAGCTGTCTAGCCAGTTTTGCTCCCTCGCCGTGTGCCAGTACAACGCGCTGTGCGGTTGACTCTGTTTTGATCGGACATGTGATCACGCTTGGGTCGCTTAAGCTTGGGTCGCTCATTTCAAACTCTCGCCGGTAACCTGGTGATCGGGCAATTGATATGAAAAGTAGGCGGCACAGGCTCCTTCGCTTGAGACCATGGGGGCGCCCAGTGGCTGTGCAGGCGTGCAGCGAGTTCCAAAAAATGGACATTCAGGCGGTAGAATGAGGCCAGTCATGACTTGTCCGCTGGGGCATATCTCTTCTTCATCTTGCTGAGTGAATGCAGACCAGGGGAATCGCACGGCAGCATCAAACGCAGCATACTGAGGCCTTAGTACAAGCGATCCACCGGGCATAATGCCAAGCCCGCGCCATGGCCCGTCAGCAACTTGGAAGACCTGCTCAAGCATTTCTTGAGCCGGGATATTTCCAGCATCACGCACACTGCGCGGATAGGCGTTGATGACCGCCGGCTGGTCCCTCTCCAGCAATCGCACACATTCGTTGATGCCTTTTAGCAGATCAACAGGTTCAAATCCGGTAACCACCACAGGTATCTGGAATCGATCGACAAACGCTTGGTAAACCTGACAACCCATCACCGTACAAACATGACCAGCGGCCAAAAAGCCTTGCACTTGACAGCCTGGTGCTTGAGCAATCTGCTGCATGGCCGGCAATACGCGGACATGCACCGAGAGAACTGTGAAGTTTTCTAGTCGTAACTGATGGGCCTGTAGTACCGCCAGAGCAGTAGCCGGAGCGGTAGTTTCAAATCCGACAGCGAAAAAAACGACTTGTGATGCTGGATTCTCTTGAGCCAAACGAACCGCATCCAACGGAGAGTAAACAATGCGAACATCAGCGCCATAACTCTGAGCCTGCAAAAGACTGTTCTGATTGCCGGGCACACGCAGCATGTCTCCAAAGCTTGCCAAGATGACGCCAGGTCGCTTTGACAATTCGACCGCATGGTCGATGGCCTTGGCTGGCGTTACGCATACAGGACAACCTGGACCATGCAGCATCTGAACCACACTATCCAGTGCTTGATCAATTCCATATCGCAGCAATCCGTGTGTTTGGCCTCCGCATACTTCCATCAGAGTCCACTTACGCGTGGCGATGCTGCGAATTTCTCGCACTAAACGCTCTGCCAAATGGCTGTCGCGGTATTCGTCAACGTGTTTCATGATCCTCTCCAGAAAATTCCGCGATGACTTCTGCTTCACTGAGCTGCTCAAGTAACTGCTGAGCCGCCTGAGCATCCAATAGGCTGATGGCAACGCCTGCGTGGACGATCACATAGTCGCCAATTTGGGCTTCGGGTACGCAAGATAAATTACACCGACGAACGACGCCCAGAAACTGCACATCGGCTTCACAGAATGGAACTTCACGCTGAATCCATCGAATAACTTGACCTGGAATCGCTAGGCACATTGTTCTTGCTCCAATATTGATATGGCAATTGCCAATTGTCCCGCAGCCAATCCACCATCATTGACCGGAATTCGGCCTGGTAGAACTAAGTTTACTCGAGACGATGAAAATTGTTCAGCAATCAATTCGACCAGCACCTGATTTTGAAAGACTCCGCCAGACAGCACAACATCCTCAGTTGGAAACTTGCTACAAATTCTAACAACTGCATCGGCCAGGGTGCGCGTAAACCGCATGGCCATTGTGGAGGCCGGAATTTTCTTCTGCTTGTCAGCGATCATGGCGGCAATCATGGGTCGCCAGTCCAGTTCATCTATTTGGCGACCTGCATCAAGGCTAGAAACTAGCGGCATGGGGTATATCCCAGTTGCATCGCGGTTACAAGCGGATTCGAGCATCGCTGCAAAATGTCCTTCGTAGCTGGCGTGACCATCGCCCAGTTCGGCCTGACTGAGAATTAGTGCGGCCACGGCATCAAACAAACGGCCTATGCTGGTTGTCCAAACGGTTTGAGGCAATCGCTCCAGATTTTTTGCCAGCGTCAGCTCGGTTTGGTACTGAAAGGCGAAGCTTGTATTCCACAGTCGCACCTGTTGCAGCAGCGCAAAGGCCACTCGCCATGGATGGCGAATAGCCGACTGGCCTCCCAGAAGTGCAAAAGGCCGTACGCTGGCGACGCGTCGGAAGCTGGTCTTCGAGGCAATCATGGCCTCGCCGCCCCAGATCGTGCCATCGCTACCAAGTCCGCTTCCGTCCCAAGCCAGTCCTAAAACGGTTCGATCCAGAACGTGCGCCTCAAGCATTCCACTAACGACATGCGCATGATGATGCTGGACAGCTAATGTGCGAAGGCCCATGTCCTGTGCCGATTGTTTGGCCCAAACGGTCGTAAAGTAGTCGGGATGTAAATCATGAACCAGAACCGTGGGCTCTGCCGAATAAAGTGCAGTGAAGTCCTGAATGTGCTCGACCAGCCTTCGTCGCGTTTCTACACTGTCCATATCTCCCACGTGTGGGCCCAGCACGGCTTGCTGACCATTATGCAAGGCTATGGCCGTTTTCTGATGCCCTCCTAACGCTAACAGGTGATGGTCCGTTTGCGGTCGAGAAATCCCTGGTAATGGCAATGGAGCCAGACCACGAGACAATCGCAGCGTGGCTTCTCGGCCCGCCATGACTCGCACTACGCTGTCGTCGGTAGGGCGAACGATTCGGCGTGGATGATCAATGATTATGGATGTGATATTCTGCAACTTGGTAAATTGCGAATCCGCACGATAGGCTATTGGCTCGCCTTCTAAGTTGCCGCTAGTCACAACTAAAGGACCGATTTGGTCGACCAGCCAAGCATGAACTTCGGTGGTCGGTAGCATCATGCCAATGCTGCTAAGTCCTGGGCTGATCGCAGCGGGCAACAGGTTGTGTTTGCGCTCCAGAACGACCACTGGTCCAGCCGGCGACTGAAGAACTGCACGCTGTTGTTCGCTCAGGAGTGCCAATTGTTCCGCCTGTCTTATGTCGGCAACCATGATCACCAGCGGTTTGGATTCTCGGCCTTTGCATCTTCGTAACGCGACGACCGATTGGTGTTGCCCAGCGTCGACCAGTAGTTGATATCCGCCGATGCCTTTGATGCCTACAACTTGGCCATCGCGCAAAGCTCGAATCGCTTGATCCAGGTTGGTTAGAGTCGGTCCGCACCGCTGGCAACATGTCGTCTGAGCGTGATAGCGTCTATCAAAGGGACATTCATATTCATTGCGGCAGGCATCGCAAAGGGGGAATTCAATCATGGAGGTCAGTTGCCGCTCGTAGGGCATCGCTTCCAGAATCGAATACCTAGGACCACACTGGTTGCAACTGATCAATCCGTAAGCATAACGTCGATCGTTCACTTGTTGTGCTTCACGTGAGCATTCCTGACAAGTGACAAGATCCACGGGCACAGTGGTTTGAACTGGACCAGTGCTGAACTGCTGGACAATACGGAATTCTGCGTAACTTTGCGGCTGGCATTCATTTACGTTCAATCGGTCAACGCGACCACTGTTTGGGCATGCGGCTTGGCACATATTCAGGAAGCTGGCTACGTCACTTGAATTGCCTTGCACATGCGCTTCGATACCAATCAATGTGTTGCGCACCCAACCGGTTAGGCGCAGATCTGTTGCCAGCCGAGCCAAAGCGGGACGATAGCCAATTCCCTGAACCAACCCGGCGATTGTTACTCGCCGAGCAGATAAGCTGTCCGCTGTCATGCGATGGTCGTTTCGGCAGTCCGGGATTGAAGCAATTGCTGTCGCCGCTTCTGTAAGAATTCGCACCACTCAGCGACACCTTGACCGGTTCGAGCACTCAATTGAAGCGTCGCCAGTTCATGCTGTACCTGGAGCGCATCGGAAATGGCGGCAGAGGGTTGAAAGGGCACGTAGGGCAACAAATCGATCTTGCTGATCACCATAGCGTGACTGGTGCGAAACATTTTGGGGTATTTGCCCGGTTTGTCATCGCCATCTGTGACGCTAAGCATCACTACACGCAGGTGTTCGCCAAGATCGTGAGAAGCCGGGCAGACCAAATTGCCTACGTTCTCGATGAACAGGAAATCAACCTGCGGATCGCCAAGCGCCTGTAAGCCACGGCTGACAAGTGGCAATTCCAGATGACAGGCACCACCGGTCGTTAACTGGGCAACCTGCGTGTAGGGCTCGAGCCGCTGAGCATCCCGATCGGTTTCCAAGTCGCCAACCAGCACCGCCATCGTGTGTCGACCAGTCCAGTGCTGCGCTGTTGCAGCTAGAAGCGCTGTCTTGCCCGCTCCAGGCGACGACACCAGATTAATGACCAAAGTGCCACGCCCTGCTAGACGCTCTCGTTCGGCAGCAGCATCTTTCTTCTGTTCAGCCAACACGTCGCGCCGAATGACCACACGTCGGTAACTGGTTTGCATCGTGACACCTTGTTTCGGCAATTAGGAATTCATCGAACAGTACCTATTGTCCGCTCACGAACAATTTCTTGCCAGACGACTTCGCCAACTGAGTTAATCCTATTTCGCCAAAGAAGAGAATTCAGGCTCTTTGTTGACATGCCAGATGGCACGAAGTATCAGGCCAAATGGCAATTATGGTATACTGGGTAACATCGATAGAAATTATCAGAGAGTTGACGAGATTCATGGGAGGTCGGTCCTTAGCTGGATCGCCACGACCTGATTTTGAATTCATCAAGATAACTCGAGAAAGCTTGCCAGCGAGAGTCATCGAGATCGTGGTCAAGTCTTCGTCGATCAGTGATGAGGAGTTGTTCAAGTCACTACTGGACGATCAGCCTCCGCTGTCCGTCCGAGAGCGTAATTGTCCCTGAGCGAAAGTCTTCAACGTGGTACTGGATGCCCTGGATGATCAGAGCTACTGGCGCTGGTCTGTTCTCTAATCCGCTATCGACTGAAACTTGGCTGTGGTCAAGTTGCAGATCAAAGTGCTGTTCTTCGCATTGAATGACGGCAAAACCGCGACCAGGGCTAGACATGACCAATGCGACAAGCTGCAAAGAGGGTGGCTTGGGAAGCGGAACCGAGTTGCCCGAAGTCCCACTGCCTAACCGCTGGATTAGCTTTGGACTGGGCACGGTGGGGTCTTGTCCTATCGCCGCGCTGACCATCGAAAATAGAAAGAATGTCACATAGACTCTCATTGCAGGCTACCTCCGGCGCTCATCAAGGCTACAAAAAATGCGATATAGACGTATCCTACGATTCCACCAGATATCACGATGGTTGCGGGCTCGACCATGCGGCTAAGTCGTTTGACTTTGGCCTTTAGTTCTGTGTCGCACAGCTTGGCAACTTCGCTAAGTGTTTGATCCATGTTTCCGGCTCGTTCAGCGACCTCAACCATGCTGGAAAGAATAGGTGTAAAACCACCGCGAGCCGACAGGAAGGGTGCAAGAGGCTGGCCACGCCGCACACCACAGTCAGCCTGTACCAGCAGATTGGCCAAGAAGCGATTGCGCTGCATGCCGGTGGCGATCTGCAAGGCTTCGACTAATCGGATGCCGCTGTGCATCATTACGGCAAGTCCCTTGGAAAGAGTCGCTGTTCCTGACAATCGCAACACGCTACCAATGATCGGTAATCGCAAGATGGCGCGATCCCAGAGGTTTCGGCTGCGCGGTGTGTACAAAATAATTGCCAATGTAGCCAGCAGTCCACTTCCAATCGCTACCAGCTTGACACCGTGTAATTGCAGCCACTGAGACAAATCGATCAGCCGCTGAGTCATGGCCGGTAGGTCGCGCCCCATCGCGCTTAAGAAGACTTGTAACTGAGGAATAACATGCAGAACCAAGTAAGCAGCGATAGCGATTGCCGCTGTCGTCACAACCAGCGGATAGGCCAATGCCATACGCACTTCGGTGATCATCTGCCTACGTGAATACAGGTACTCTTGACTCTGATGCAGCGAACTGACCAGTTCACCAGTCTGCTCGCCGACATGAACCATTTGAACGACTATGGCTGGAAACACGGATTGTTTGGCCAGAGCATCCGATAGCGAGCTTCCCTGAGCGACCGCCTGGTGGACTCTGGCTAGAACGCGTGCCAACGACTGTCGCTGAGTCTGCAACTGAAGCGACTTGATCGCATCCAATAGCTTCAGTCCGCTCCGCAGCATCATAGCCAGTTGCTGCAAGGCTAATTCGATGTCAGCAGATTGTGCTGGCAGCCAGTATCCAGGCCACAGCTTGCCGAGTTGCCGCCGGACACCTCCACGCTGTGAATCGAAACTGATCAGACGAATATCCATCGCCTGGATTCGTGATCGCAACTCAACAGGCGATGCAGCCAGCAGTTGACTTCGGACCAGTCGCCCGGTACGGTCGCGTGCCAAGTAGTTATAGACCGGCATGGCTTGAACCCCAATCTACGGCTGCCACGACTTCGGATAGTGAAGTGGTGCCATCGAGGATTTTGGCAAGTCCGTCATCCAAAAGCAAACGTCCGCCACGCTGCAACGACTGCTGCGCAACCGCAGCCTGATTGACATTCTGCGCGATTAGCTTGGCCGATTCGCTGTCGCAGTCGAACAGTTCGAATAAGCCGATACGACCTACGTAGCCCTTACCCGCGCAGGTGACGCAGCCCACAGGTTCGTAAGTCAGCTGACCTTCTAGATTCGGATTTTGGAGAATGAGAGCTTCTTTCACGTCGATTGCGCGTTCGCGCCTGCAGTGTGGGCAGAGTTTACGAACCAATCGCTGAGCGACTGCGACTCGCAAAGTGGCTGCTACCAAGAACGGCTCAACTCCCATGTCGGTCAGCCGAGTGATCACGCCGACAGCGGTATTGGTATGTAGCGTGCTGAAGACTAGGTGCCCTGTTAATGCCGCTTTAATGGCAACACTTGCCGTTTCATGATCGCGAATTTCTCCCAACATGACTACGTCGGGGTCATGTCGCAGTATACTGCGTAGCGCCTTCGAGAAATTCACCTTGTCTGCGGAGTCGACTTCGACCTGCGACGCGCCTTGAATTTCGTATTCGATTGGATCTTCAATCGTAATCACGTTGCCACCCTGGCGTTTAAGCAGTTGCTTTATGGCGACGTAGAGCGTCGTTGATTTTCCGCTGCCTGTTGGGCCGGTTAGCAAGATCAAACCGTGCGGGCGCAATGTGGCCGATTGAAACTGCTCTAGTTCAGGAGACCGCATGCCTAGCGACGACAGTGACAGTTCTTGCGCTGGATTGGTCAGAAGTCGAAGAGTGATTCGTTCGCCATATCGCGTGGGTAGCGAAGCTGCCCGAACTTCCAGGCGTTGTCGATCTGGCCCATACTGCGAGTTGATGCGTCCATCCTGCGCGGACCGCTTTTCTGCAATGTCCATCCCGGCTAGCACCTTCAAGCGGCTGAGTACTAAAGGCTGGGTTTCTTTTGTCAATTCACAGTAAGGCTCAAGTACGCCGTCGACTCGTAGGTGTATCGTCAGAGTTCGTTCGTTGGGAACCAGGTGAATATCAGAAGCGCCGCGCAGAAGAGCGGCTTGAAAGAGCTGATCGCATATTGCTACCGCATTCTGATTTTCGTTAACCAACGGGCCGCCGATCGCCAATGCTTCAGCATCACCTAGCGAGACCACTTGATAGACTCGTTCGATGGCGCGTTGCAGCGAACTGCTTTGCGCGTGAACAAAGGTGCATTCGTGTTGAAGATATTTTTGCAGCAGCTTTTGAATTTGCATGTCGGGATACTGGCGACATGCCACCAGCACGCTGCCGTCCACTTCGCTTAGCGGTAGAACCTGCTTGCGCTCAGCATAGCTGGCGGGCACTTTAAGCGCCCATTTTGGGTCCAGTCGAACCTGATCCAAATCCAGAGACTGATCCGTATTCCAATTTGGCTTCTCTTTCGCGCACAGTGTAAGGCTCATGGCAGTTGGCTCCCTAACCAGACTGTCCATTGCCAACTGCGCTGATCGGCCTGACCGTCAATTGGGATCATATTCAGTGACAGTATCCGACAGCCTAAAGATTGATCAGCCAAGGAAGACAATGCGGATTGCATCTGTGCAAAGGTGCCGTTGAGTGTTATTAAAAATTCGCAGTGTTCGGAATTCCGGTTTGGTTGAGGCGAATTGTCGTTGGCTAAAACTTTCCATGCGTCTGGAATGGTCACGGTAGATTCTTTGATCGGTTGAACGCTCAGGCATGTCAGGCCGGCCGATTGACCAATGCCTAGAATCTGCGTGACAGAGGTCGCCGGTGCTATGCTGGCCAATAAGCCTGCACTTAGATCGCGGCGTTTTGCGACAAGCATGGACTGCTGAGTCTTGTTGTCGGCGGAGCGCTCCGATAGTCGCTTGAGCTCAATTTGTAGTTCAACTAGTTGCCTCTGTTCGGCACCCCAATCGATTCGAGCTGCCTTGGCGGCCGATTGACTGAGAAGCGACTGGGCCGCAGCGATTTGACGATTGAGTGGTCGGTGGACAAACAGTCCATAAAACGTCGCAATAGCTATTGCTGGCCCGAGGGTGAACGCAAGGGTCGTTGTGTTTGCAGGGGTCCGCATCACGGCAGCGCCTCCGCAACGTTTTTGGTCAGCATCTCGACAGATGCGTTTGGTGCGACCAACTGCACGATTTCTGTTGGATTGAGTAATTGTCCGCCTCCAGCATGCACCTGTTGCAAGGCGATGGTGAATTCGCAAATGCCGCTGGGTAGTTCCTGCGTGGCGGCTGGTTGCAAAATCCAGCCTAATCCGCTTAACGAGGTTTCAAGTCTGGCGGCAAATTTGTGTGCTTGCGAGCTGTCTGTTGCCAAGCCATGAAGTCTTGTCTGTTTGGCGTCTGATTCAATGCGTTGTAGCCAGCAATCCTGGGCATTGATCGAAAGCGACACCAGTAGCCTGCTCCAGCGCTGATTCTGTAAGCCCTGGACCGTTGAAGCCGTGTGGATCAGCTTTTCAATATTTCGACGTCCTGACTCTCCTTCAGCTAAGTCCTTTTCTAGCTTAGCTAGTTGGCTCTGCGTCTTTTGAATGGCTACCAGTGTTTCATCGCGAGTCTGCTGGCGTTGTTCCAACCGTTCGTTCGTGCTGTTCAATTGGGTTAACGACTCATGTGTGTGTCGATGCCAAAACCAGCAAACGGTACAACAGGCCATTGCCAGCAGACAGCTTAATGTCAACTCTTCACGCACAGAACGTTGTTTGATTGAGTAAAGACAACATGCTGCACTTTCGGCCGGTGATGCGATGATAGTAAGCCAGGCATTGAGCAAATCATCTAGTAGCTCAGGTGAGAAATTGCCAGGTTCAGACCACAAGGTCTGTTGTCGATAAACTTCAGTTAAGCTTGAGGAGTTCTGGGCTACCTGAACAGCGGCAGGATGTGCAAGTCGCTGCAGCTTGCCGCCCATGGTTTGGATTGCGGACTCGAGTTCGGACCAATGAGAATCAGAGATTTGAGTGACAAGAAAGTCTCGTGTGTTGCTTGCAGTTGATGATTTAGCCTCTACGGGTACGCAGGCAACACGGCTGGCCAACGCTGATAGTCCCGATTCAAACTCGGCTTCTAAAACCAGAGCTCGATTGAGTTCCGTTGATGAAGCAACCGCAACCACATCAATTGGCAAACTGACGATTTCGGTCCAAAACTGAGAGCAGATGATAGAGACATTGCCGATTCGCTTGGGACCCAAGTTGGCGGCTTGAGTTAAGGATTCCGTCAAGCTAAGAGAATCTGCAGAATTTGCGTTTTTCAATTCCGACCACAATGCGTGCAGTTTAGGGCGAAGCACACCACGATAGTCGGCTCGGGCCACTATGTCCGGCGTGACGATCAGCAGAGTCTGATGAGAAGCGAATCTTGGCAGTGGAGTCATACTATCGCAGCTCCATTTCTACTCGAGTGTCGACGCGAGGTTGTACCGTCACGTAGTGAACGATGCTCTTGTTTACGATCGATTCACCGATATCTAGCACATCATCAGTGTTCACGTCGTTCCACAGGATAGCACGAACGGCTACAGTGCCTTTCAGCGTATTGTCCCGACGATACTCGAAGCTACCCGAATTGCTGATAACAATAAGTTGCTCTTCGATGGCTCCGTTAGTGCCTCCAGCGGCGTTGACAGCATAGCACAAGACACCTAATTGTTGACTGCCTGTGGGACTTGGATCGACGCGAGAGCCGTTTAGGCCGTCGATTGCAAACAAACGGAGAACCAGAGTGCCCAAATAGTCTGTGGATTGGACCGAAACGGTTATGTCCTCTCGATAACCGTCCTCAGGTGACGTGGAATCTGCGTCCGAACCGAGAGAGAGCATTTCCAAGCTGCCTAGTCCGGATAGAAATGTTGGTGCCGTTCCCCAGCCATCGACAACATCGTTTCGACCCGCGCCAAGCTGTAGGTAAGGCCCGTTCCAGCCGCTCGCCAATTGAACATCCTCCACTATATCACGATCTGAATCGAAAGCGTGAAGTGTGCGATCGATCAAGCTGGCAGGTCGCTGGAGTAGCTGTTGAGCATTTGCGGGAAGCACGCCGGTGTCGGCGACAAAGCCCATCGTCGAAACATTGCTGGCCGACAGATTCGACTCTCCGGCCACCGCGATACGCAATTCATCCAGAATCTTTTGCGACTGTTGATATCGCGCCTGATCGGCTACCGGTTCTAGCGAACGTATTGCCACAGTCGACAGTGCGGCAAGAATCCCTAAGACGACCACTAGCTCTAGAAGAGTCAGCCCGTGACTTTTAGCGTAACCTAAGGGCAACATACAGATCGTCTCCTATGCTGCTAGGGGTCAACGCCGATGTGGCCACATTGGCAGGGATATCAATAACACCGTTTTCTCCCGCTGATACAATGCGAACATCCTTCAGAGAATCCGCCGGATTGACATAATGTACTTGCAAAGGGCGATTCCACGCGTCTACCAAACCGGGCTGACTGGTATTGAAAGTGGCTACAAGCAGATAGGGACCGTTCCAACCCAGTCCAGTATTCTTATCAAAACTACTGGTTGCATCTCCGGTCATAGGATTGTGAAACATCCACTCGATTTCAAACCGCTCGTTCTCTGAAGCTGCCGTTAGCACGCCGTCCAGAGCGATGAACTTGGTATCCTTCCAATACTGCTGCAAGGCTACCTGCAACTGGGCCAGCGTAGTTCGAGTCGCAGTTTCAGAGGCTGAAATCAACTGGTTGTTGCACAGTGGGACAGTGATCGCTGACAGGGCAACCACCACGCTCAGTACTACAATCAATTCCACTAAGGTTAAGGCTAGGCGAGTCGTCTTCATGTCAGCTCTCACACTAGCCTTGCACACTTGCTATTGAATTACTCGTTAGCACTAATGTTGAAGTATCCACCCAGTTGAGTGCTCAGGCCGCTTCCGTCAGGAGCTAGAATTCCAGTGAATCGAGCGCGAGTCAAAGCATCGGTTCCATCGGTGATTTGGAATACAGCCAGGAAGCGGCTGTAGACGGTATCTGGATTGGATGCAGAATCGCGAGGGAAGTGAACTGGAGCGTCAACCATCAGCGTGCCGGTCAGTTCGCTAAGCGTACCAATTCCCAGGACAACATATTTGCCAGCGGCACCCGTTGTTTCAAGACCCAGGTTTTGCTGATGAGCTGCCGTAAGTCCTTTTAGCAATGTAGTGTTAGTCAGAGCGGTTACCGTTGGAAGTGCAAAGGTCGTATCGTCGACTGCGTGAACACCAACGTTGGCAATACCAGCATTGGTCAGCGCCGCCAAAGTATCTGCGTCAAGGGTCACGTCTGCTGTCACGGCGGTCAGGCTGGCCGACAAGGTGTTCAAATCTGTACCTGTCAGGTCGGTCATCAAACTGTCGAAGTTATCAGGATAGCCCAGGTAGATCGCTTCGAACCGTTGGATGGCACCGGCAATTTCTGAGATGTTTGCTGCCGAGGTACTGCGGTTAGTACGCCCTACCATGTTGGTTATGGTGGGGATCAGGATGCCCGCCAGACCAATTAGGATCGTCAAGACGACAATCAGTTCGATCAGCGTAAAAGCATGGCGAATCTTACTGGTATTTGCCAAGTGGGTATTCATGGACACATCTCTTTTCTCGGGAATCGTATCCCAAATTCTCAAGTCGGACACATTGTGGAAGGTTGTAAGCTGGAGACAGTTCTCCGAGCGTTCACAAGAATGTAAGCCACGGTTAAGCCCTTGAATTAGAAATCAAAAAAAATCTCCCAAATTATGCAGATTGCCTATGCCGGAAAACATAAACCTTAACGGTTGTACCGGTCAGCCAGATTGCATCGGCACTGCGAGTCGTACAGACGCTGAAGAGACGTACGCGACTGGACTCAAAGTATCAGCCATATTCGGTGCAGCAATTGCGGGGACACAGCGGTGCAGCAATTGCGGGGACACAGCGGTGCAGCAATTGCGGGGACACAGCACCAAAGCAGTCGCAGCACCAAAGCAGTCGCCTGGCTAGCAATTGCAGGGACACAGCACCAAAGCAGTCGCCTGGCAGCAAAGTAGTAGACACATTCCATGTGCCGTTACCTTGATTTCCCACTACTTGGCCGAAATCCTACGACACTCGGAACTTGCGCACTGCTTTCGGGGGGCTAGCGCGGGTTGTTTGATGGACGGGTTGTTTGGGGGGGCGGGACACAGGTGCGGAAGTGTGTGGGGACACAGGAGCATGCCTGCAGGAGCATGCCTGGGTTGTCCAAAGGGGGGGGTACTGACCGGCCTCAGTAAATGCAGCTTTGATCGGATGGTGATGCTAGAAGGGGGCAGCGGTGCGTATCTTTGGAATGTCCCCACCATCGTGAGGTTATGTCCCCAAGTCCTTGAGAATCTGAGCGACCTGGAAATGGCGGGAGTCTTTCAGTTTGTCGTGTTGCTAGCGAAGAAACGGCCAGAGATGGACCAATCCTATTTTTTAGTTAATCAGTAAAGTCGATCCAGTCGATACAGATTAACATGGCACAATCCGATCGTTCAATTCGAGTCAATCGCCAAAGGAGCAAACCGCTAGTACTAGCGGCCTGCCTATCCGTCTGCGCGATGGTCGGGTCGTTGTCCTTTGCAGTCAATCAGCCTTCCAAGCGATCTGCGGGTTTACCAGGTTCTTCTCCAACAGCAGGGGTGAATCAGGGGAACTCTCTATCTGTAATGCAATTGGACGAGCACGATATTGACTCAGCTTTCCGAATCAGTGATCTGCCCGACAGCCCCAAAGTCGCTTCCGAAACCAAGTCGTCCAAACGGGAGTCGGTACCAAGTAAGTCGGCGCAACTGGAGTTGATCGAGTTCAAAGACATCCCGCTTGCTCAAGCGATGAGGGTTTTTTCCGATCAATCCGGGTTGAACGTGATTACCAGCACTGATGCTGGCAAGACACGAATCACCGTCTTTCTGAAAAACGTGACTCCGCTGGATGCTTTAGAAGCTATCGTCAAGGCAAATGGACTGTTCTATCGAATTGAACCCAACTCGGGAATAGTACGGATTGCAACTCTTAAGGAGTACGAAAAGGATCTGTCCAGTTTTCGTGAGGAACAAACTAAGGTCTTCACCCTGTTGTATCCAAACCCCTCGTCCGTGGCTCAGGTCATCCAGCAGGTTTTCGGCGATCGCGTGCAACTGAATCGCGCAGACGGTGAAGTAGAAGACCTGGTAGACTTATCCCAGAGATTCAATCGTTTCGACCTTGTCGATGGACGCTCACTGGGGCTGGGAAATCATCCCAACCGAACTAACAATCAGTCTGGGCAGTTTGCCAGAAATTTAGGTGGCCCATTTCAAGCCGGTGGTCTAGGGATGCTGGGTGGCTTGGGTGCCAATGGGGCTTTTCAGAATCCGAACTTCCAGGCAGGCAGCCGGAATTCAGCGAATGATAACAGAGATAATGAAACGCCTCGCGTGTTGTCATCCGATCAAGTTCAACAGATCGAAAATGCAATCGCTCAAGATGGCCAAGTCTCCGATCAGGCTCAGGCTGATTTGTTGCAACGTCGGGAGGCGACGATCTACGTATCTACCATTCGCCGAAACAATCAAGTGATTGTCAGAACGGGCGATGCAAAGTCCATGGAACAGATCGCTGCACTGGTCGCTCAGTTGGACGTGCCAACGCCAACCGTACTGTTGGAGGTGAAGGTGCTGCGAGTGCTACTGGCAGACGGATTCAATTCGGCATTTGAATTCCTGGGCAGTCCTTCCAAAACCGCTACTGCCTTCTCCGATGGGTCGCTTACTCCTCCCTTTCCTGGAGCAAGTGCTATAGCACAGCGTTTGGGAGATGGCTTGGGAGTGGCAGGCAGTGTCCCTGGGGCGCTGACCTTCCAAGTAGTTGACAATAACTTTCGCGTCAGAATGCAGTTGCTAGAGAGCAAGAACTGCGTCAATGCCCTAGCCACACCGCTAATCCTGACAGCCAACAACGAAGTCAGTCGTATTTTTGTAGGTGACACACTGCCATTTACGGTCGGGTTCACGCCCTCGCAGGTTCTAAGCACCGTGGGAGCGGTCAACGGAGCTGTAGCCGCTACACCAATTACCGAAATGCGAGACGTAGGTCAGTCGCTACTGATCACGCCTAATATCAATGCAGATAGAACAGTCACGCTGCGAGTCGTTGAGGAAAACTCCGAGCGAGTGGTTGGCGGTTCCTCAATTCCCGTTCCAGCTACCAGCGGATCAGGTGTTACCAACATCAGTGTCGATACTGTGCGTCGGCGAACGATAAGCGGCACCGTGGTGGCTCAGGATGGTATGGCGGTCGCGCTAGGCGGCATGATCGAAGAGTACGACAGCAATGCACGCGACCAAGTTCCAGTGCTCGGAAATATTCCTGGCATCGGATTTTTCTTTCGCCGACAAGCCATCAAGCAAGTTCGCAGCGAATTGGTAGTGATTATTCGACCGTATGTGTTTAATACGCCAACCGAATCAGCCGCAACCAGCGAGACTTTGCTTAGTGAACTTACCAATCAATCTTCGGCTGCATGTGCGACCGGTCATGGCCTTTGCGCATTGCCCTGTGCCGTAACTCGTTCAGACGCCGAGTGCCGACAACGGGCGAAGTTGTTTCAGTTCCACAGTGTTTCCAATGCCAACGCACAATAACTCAGGGCTAGGATGACGCAATGCACTACGGGCTTTACAGTCTGATTGTACTTGTCATTGCCAGCTCGGGCTGTGTCGCCATGCTGGATGGATCGGCTCCGCTTGCCAAGTTCTCTGACGATACGGCCAGCGTATCGCTAGCAGGGACATCCCCGCTCAGTTCCAAACCTGTGAGGGAGGCTAAGGCAATTCAGCTTGCCAAACGTAACGCCGATGAGCGGCCTACAGAAATTGCAATTGAATCGAACACACATGACGTACAGACGGTAGCGTACACCACCACAGAACCTTCATCGCGCCGGCACCGTGACCAATTGTTCGCACAGTATCAGAAACAGGCTCAGGAATGGTTGATCCAGCGCGAGTTGGACTCGGTGACCGCCAGTAGAGCAGACTTGAGCAATGAACAACTTGGAACTGAGCCTGAATCGGGAGTTGTTAGTCGCTGCGATAACTTACTTAGTACGATTGCCGATGGTCAGTTGCCTGAAACATCGCCAGTATCCCAGCCACAGGAATCGTTCACCACCATCTCGATCGACCCAATGTTGTTGTTTACCATCACCGCGTTAGCCATAGGTGGAATGGCGCGGCCATTTCAGCGGTTATTACATGGTGTCAAGTCTACCGCTGATATGACTTGGCACGAGCGACGGGCTGGACCACATCATTCAGACGCAAACGCAGCACTCACAATTTATCGCCTTGAGACTACCGCGAGGGAGAGTACTGTCTATGAAGTGCCGCTTCGCGTTCTGCTTCTGAATGAACACGCCCTGGCACGCGAAGAGCCAAGACGGATTTGCTTCAACCAGAGAAGCCTTCAAATTGCCTGCGATCGATCGCGAAGCGTTTCCAATCGAGATGGAGTTGCAGTTACTGGCTTCATTGACCAGTCAAGCATCCGAATCGGTAGTCAAACAAAGCTAGCGGGTGCCATCCGTAGCATGGTGCGGTACTCGGGCAGAGGACTAAAAAGCTTTTCAACAGACCTAGCTTTGCCCAACCAACTGGAAGGGCTTCTGGTCTTGAAAACTACGTCCACGATCAAAGGTCGACATGTTTCCGGCCAAGTCTGGGGTGTGGTTTCCTGTCGGATGATGCCAGGCAATCATTTCACTGCTCGCTTAGTTCCCATGACGGAAGCCACCTTCAATTCCCCCCGGTGTTGATCATGCGAAGAAATCTACAAAACCTGTTGTGCTTGTTGCTGGCCTGCCCGGCATTAGGCTGTTCGACCTTGTCGGTAAGCGACTTGACATCCCGAAATCTGATCGACTCCATCAATTCGCCGCTTCAGAAGTTGTCTGGCAAGGATACAGAGGTTCAAGAAAAGGTTGCGAACCCTCCGGCTAAGACACTACGATTTGACGGACACGAAATCGTCTTAGGTCAGTCGGAGCATCAGGGGGTCGATCCATCCAAATGGGAGGAACAGGTTCGGCGTCTGATAGATCAGGATAAGAGCTATTCGGCACGCCAGATCATTCTCCAGCATCGCGAGTTGTCTGAGCGAATTCTGTTAGAGCGATGGGCAAGCCAGCCTCAAGATCCATTGATGCAACACTTGGCAACTGCGCTCAGCAATCGCGATGCACAGGATAGCGCCAGTTGGAGTGCGCTCTTACGATTGGCTCTAGAGAAAAATTCCGATGTGACCGGCGATTACTTGACTTTACGCAATGCATTTGCCAGTGAGCTACAGGAAGATGATCCAAGCAACGGATCGGCTGAAGTGTTGCTCAAGGCGTCGGTCCAAGTCGGCCACCCGCTAGTTAAAATCGATGCGCTGCGCATGATTGGGCTGCGCGACTTAGTGGCCGGGCGATACGATTGGTCGCAGTCGCACTTTCGGCAAGCTATCGAAATCGCTCAGTCGTCAGGGCATCCGCTTATTGCTGCGCGGCTTTGGCTGTTGGTTGCCGAATCGTCTCGAAGGAACGAACAATACGATCTTGCTCAGGCCGCCTGGGCAGACGCTATCAAGCTGCATTTGGATCATGATCATTTGGAGCAACCGCTGGATGTTGGATTCTGGTTATTAGCCGACAAGACTCGGCCAGCGTCTGGAAAATGGCCAGACAGTTTGGCTGAGCACTGGGCAAATCAGCTTCAGGCGCTGGGTTGCAACGCCAGCGCGAGCACAGAGGTGACGCTTTGGGCATCGATCGCCAACGCTCAATTTGATCGAGATGAATTACAAGCCGCGCTGGTGAATTTCAAGAAGGCAGAGACTCAGGCAGATGGGGCAAGCGCGTTGTGGCTACGGATTGCACAAGCAAAATGCCTCGCCGGAATGTCGCAAGCACCTGCTGCTTCAGCGATCCTGAGCGGTCCAGCGGCAAGCACCGACAAGAATATTTCGGCGGCGGCAACGGCAATGATGGGCGGAATCAAATTGCAGTCCGGTGCGTATCAACAAGGCGCTCATCTGTTGCAAAAGGCCCTGGCGGACGCTTCGGCAACCGATTGGCCTGGAAGAAATAAGTCGCTTGCCGACTTAGCCATCGCACAACTGATCATAGGCGACACCGAAGCGGGGCTGGCCGCGTTACACGAAGCTCAGACGGCTCTGGACCATTCTAAGCAGCGAAGCGTTCTGATCGATTCATTAGAGAATGAACTGAGGCTGATGGAGTTCGAGGGCCGGAGCGCAGATTGTCAACGAATCAATGGGGATCTGCACAAGCTTGAGCAGTTGTAACCCAAGACAGCTAGCGTGATTGAAGCGTACGTGGTTACTGATATTCCAGTCCCCTCTACAAATAGTCATCCGTCGGTACAATCCGACGAAACGATAATTTTCAGTAGATTTCAGACGGCAAATCTGCTGCAGTGCTGCAAGGCACGCTGTTCTACACCCTGTTCATCACCGAAATGAAGTGGAGCGACCGCTCAATACCGCTGAAACCATCGAATTGATGGGCCTACTGTTTCTGCATGGTATGGCGTTGGGGTCCTGGTTTGTGCCGCTGAGCGGGATACTGGATCAATCGTGGCTTAGTTTCATCAAACCATGGGCGTTTGCTGCTTCGGCGGTTGCCGCCATGTTGTCACCGCTTTTTTTTGGAGCACTTGCCGATCGCAGTGTGCCGCCTCTTAGAGTTCTACGATGGACCAGTCTAGCCACATCCGGGTGCGTCGCGCTGACTGCCTGGAATATTCAAAGCGAAAGTTCTTTATGGTTGATTCTGGCGGTGATCCAGCTTCAGTCTATTTTCTGTTCGCCGTCGTCCAGCTTAACCGGTTCCATCGTTTTCTCTAGGTTAGGGAATTCCCAAAAGCAGTTCGGAATGATCCGTGCTCTGGGGACGATTGGCTGGATGGCAGGCTGTTGGGTCGTGAGCCTGTTGGGGCTAGATTCAAATCCCGAGTCCCTGTATGTGTGTGCCGCATTCTGGTTAGTGCTAACCGTCTACACGGCAGTCGTGCCCTCAAGTGAGATGTCACTCGATTCCTCGCGGCCACGTTCGATCAAAGAACGCTTGGGCTTGGACGCCATGTCACTTTTGAAAGATTCAGATCATCGCGCGATCTTCGTAACAGCCGCGCTGGTTGCCATTCCTTTGGCCGCCTTTTACCCGTATACCCCACCGCTTTTGACTTGCGTTGGCTTTACCAGCGTTAGTGCTTGGATGTCGTTAGCTCAGGTCACTGAAGTGATCGTGTTAGTCTTTATCAGTGCCATCTTGCAGCGATGGCCCTTGAAGTGGGTTGTCTTGGCAGGGATAGGTCTTGCCATCTTGCGATACACTCTCTTTTCGTTTGGCACATCATGGTCGGTGCTGTCGGGTATCGTGCTGCACGGAGTGCTATTTACATTTACATACATCAGCGCGCAGATCTATTTGGCACAAAGAATTAAACCAAGCTGGCGAACTCGGGCACAAGCGTTGCTCAGTTTCATGACTGGCGGAATCGGAAACCTGTCAGGATATTTATTGACCGGAGCCTGGATGAGTCTTTGTGGTGGGTTGGCTGATCCCAACTGGCAACTCTACTGGTTGGGACTGACAGGGACACTTTTGTTGGTCATGATCTACTTTGCCACAAGCTACCAAGGGCATGGAGAAAAGCCCAACGCATAATGTTTGTCATATTCAATGAGATAGCCAAAGATCTTCCAAAAAACGGCCTTGAGCGAAGCTGAGTGGTAAGCGGTAAGGAGTAAGCAGAAAGTACTGAGTACTGAGTACTCAGCCTACAGCCTGTTGGCACGTTCTACGGTTCGTGTTATGATATCCCAGGTCGAGCCCAAGCTTGCAGCATGGTTTCACAGTTAACTTGACTGTGAATTGCGACTTCTGCTCGGCTCTCTCCGCTAGATTCCCTGCCCTGCAACCTGGTCGGCTGCTGCTTTTGGCCGACACGTGATGGCGACTTGGACTCTACCATGTATCGATTTTTGCAATCGACAAGACAACGAATCGATCAGACTGCTGCTCGAATCTTGTTCGTACCGGCTTTATGCATGGCCATGGGGATCGCGCAGAGTTGTTGCCATGGGCAACTGGCCGCTAACGAGCTAAAAACTCAAGCCGATGCGGACTTCTTCGAAACGCGTGTACGTCCGCTGCTTCACGAACACTGCTTAGACTGCCACTCAGCCGAACAAAAGTCAACGGAAGGCGGTTTGTCGCTTGATTCAGCTCAAGGATGGCAACGAGGTGGTGCGCGGGGGCCTGCAGTGGTGCCGCACGATCCTAGCAGCAGCCTGCTATGGAAAGCGGTTAGCAGCGCTGATGGGCAATTGCAAATGCCTCCAGGTGAGCCGCTTAGCGAAACGCAAATCGAGGATATCAAGCGATGGATCGCGGCGGGTGCCTACGATCCGCGTCAAGGCCAGGAGCGAATCGCCGCGCTTACCAAAAAGGAGGCACAGCAGTGGTGGGCGATTCAGCCTGTTCCGGCGATGTCACAACTGCTAGATGATCTAAAGAACTCGCAGCAATCACAAGATATTGCGACTGAAAACTCTTTGGTTGATACCTATGTGGCTGCGGCCTGTCAGCAAGTTGCAGTCCAGCCCTTGGGTCGGGCTGATCGGCGGACGTTGATTCGTCGAGCCACGTATGACCTAACTGGTCTGCCGCCGACTGCAAATGAGGTGGCTCAATTCCTAGCCAATGACGCGCCCGACGCGTTTGAACAATTGATCGATCGTCTGCTTGCCAGTCCCAGGTATGGCCAGCGTTGGGGAAGACATTGGTTGGATCTCATGCGGTATGCGGACTATCTGAATCTGCAAGTTGGCGAAAATCGACAAGGATCGGTGGTCGAGTACTACGAAGCCTGGAAGTATCGCGACTGGGTCGTTGCCGCATTGAATGCCGATATGCCCTACGATCAATTTCTGCATTATCAGATTGCCGGCGACACCTATCCGGCCAGTCCTGACGGTACGCCCAATCCTGACGGACTAGTCGCCACAACCTGGTATGCACTTGGCCCTTGGGACAACGGCGATGCGGACAAGCACAAGATCGTTTCGGATATCGTCGATGACCAGATCAATGTACTTGGCCAGTCGATGTTGGGTGTTACTCTAGCCTGTGCGCGTTGCCACGATCATAAATTTGATCCGGTGACGATCGAAGACTACTATGCGCTGGCGGGCATCTTTTATTCCAGTCGAATACTTCACAACCTTGGAGCCAAAGGCGCTCATACGGAGGTGCTGCGCACCCCAGTGGCGACGCCTGTGTTCCTCGCGCGGCGATCGGAGCAATTGAAACAGATTGGCGAGTTAGAAAAGCGGGTGAAGTCTTTGGAGCCAGCAGCTTCTTCGACCAGTCAGATTACCGACGATCCGTCCGGTAGCGGTGAAACCAGCTCGTCGCAGAAGTCGCAGCTCGAGGCTCAGTTGTCAGTGCTGCGATCGGAATTGTTGCCTGAGCCACCGATGACTATGGCGATTCAAGAAGGCGGAACGCCAGGCAGTTTGTTTGCTGGTATCCAGGATGTCCCCATTCATCGACGCGGCAAGTACACGGAACTTGGGCCGATCGTTCCGCGAGGCTTGCCCGAGTTTCTGGCTGGAGAAGGTCAGCGCGAACCTGTCACAGGAAGTGGCCGAGTGGAACTAGCGAATTGGGTTGTGTCGTCTACGAATCCTTTGACAGCGCGTGTTATCGCCAATCGAGTTTGGCAGTGGCACTTCGGTCAGGGGCTGGTTAGCATGCCCAACAATTTCGGGCACCTGGGCTCAGAGCCTTCACATCCGCGATTGCTTGACTACTTAGCTCGGCGACTGATCGACTCTGGCTGGTCTCTCAAGGCATTGCATCGCGAGATACTGCTTACGGACAGCTACCAACGCGATTGTTTACGTTCTGATGGTAAAATTTCGACGCAGGCATGCCAACAACTGATAACGGCAGACCCGGACAATCGTTGGCTTAGTCGATTCCAGCCGCGCCGCCTGGATGCTGAAGAGTTGCGAGACTGTCTGCTGATGGTTACCGGACAGCTCTCGGAATGCTCAGGCGGGCCAGCCGACGATTCGTTCGGTTCATCGCGACGCAGCATTTACGTCCAGTCGCCGCGTTATCAGCGCGAGTATTTTGCATCTTTGTTTGATGCTGCTGACAACGAACAGCCGAGCCCTCAGCGAAATGTCTCGACGGTAGCACCACAAGCTCTCTTCTTTTTGAACCATTCCTGGCTTCAGCATTTGTCTGGGCAGTTGGTCACCAAAATTTGCGGTCAAACAAGTGAGGCGGGGCAGCAGTTAGAGCAATTGTATGAGGCCGTCTTGGGGCGGTTGCCTGTGGAGGCTGAGCGGCAAATAGCCCGGCAGTGGCTCGGTGAATCTTCGCCCAGCGACCAGCAGCGACTAGTCGAGTTCTGTCAAATTCTTCTGTCGAGCAACGAATTGATCTATATCGAATGAAGCAATTGACGAATTATGTTAAAACAACAGTCACAAGTTCCGATTTCACGAATGCCGATTTCACGCCGTCTGGCGCTAAAGCGTAGCGGTGCAGCGTTTGGATCGTTGGCTTTGGCTGCGTTAACAGCTCAGTGGTCAGCGGCTGATGAAATATCAACCTCGGTTGCGCCCGCTGACAGTAGCCAGCATCATCCATTGCGCCCGCGACCAACACATCACAAGCCCACCGCTCAGCGCTGTATCTTCTTGTTCATGCCCGGTGGTCCTTCGCAAATCGATTTATTCGACCCAAAGCCCCGAGTTCAAGCAGAAGATGGACGACCGTTACCGATAGCCAAACCTCAGTTAGAATTGACTCCACCTGGAAATTTGATGGGATCTCCTTGGAGGTTCGCGCGACATGGCCAATCAGGTCTTTGGGTCAGCGAGCTGATGCCAGAATTGTCCAAGCACGTGGATGATCTGTGCGTGATTCGATCGATGGTAGCTGATAACATCAACCATACCGGTGCATCACTGCAGATGAACACGGGTGATGAGCGGTTTCCGCGACCCAGCCTTGGATCATGGCTGACCTATGGGTTGGGCAGCCAGTCGCAAGACCTGCCCGGTTACGTTGTGATCAGTCCCAAGTCCGTCTTTCAAGGCGCACCGCTGTGGGGTTCCAGCTTTTTGCCTGGAGCGTATCAGGCGACTTGGATTCAGAACTTGGATCAGCCGATTGCCAATTTGACGCCTGCGGGTGGGCTGGTTCAGCAGCGACGGCATCTTGATGCCCTTCGTGCGCTCAACCAAATTCATCAGCAGCGATTGATTGAAAACGATGCGATGGAAGCTCGCATCGCTTCCTTCGAACTAGCCTTCCGAATGCAGGCCGAAGCGCCTGAATCGTTTGAGTTGACATCTGAGACGTCTGCCACGCTAGACAGTTATGGTATTGGCCGACAACCTACGGACATCATGGGGCGTCAGTGTTTGATGGCGCGACGACTGCTGGAACGTGGTGTGCGATTTGTACAGGTGTACGATAGCAGCATTCCGGCTCCTCAGTGGGATCATCACTCGAAAATCAAGGAGTCACTACCACAGTGCTGCGCTGGTGTGGATCGCCCGATCGCTGCGTTGCTTGCCGATTTGAAGGCTCGCGGATTGCTGGACGACACGCTAGTGGTATGGGGCGGCGAGTTCGGACGCACGCCAACCGCTCAGAATGGAGACGGACGCGAGCATCATCCGTTTGGATTCAGTATGTGGATGGCGGGTGGAGGTGTTCGAGGGGGGATGACGTATGGAGAAACCGATGAGTATGGTTGGTATGCCATCCAAGACAAGGTACACGTTCACGACCTGCACGCCACAATTCTGCACGCGCTGGGGTTGGATCACGAGCGATTGACCTATCATTGGGGTGGTCGAGACTATCGACTGACCGACGTACACGGTCGAGTCGTTCGCGAGATCTTGCGAAGTTAGCTTGACACATTACCCGGCAAAGCAACTACCGTTGATCAATTGCGATCTGACTTGCAAAAGGCATTCACGCTGATCCCTGGCATGCATCGCTTGAATCAGCATGCCAGTTACGGTGAGTTTGGCGGCACCGATTCTCTGTTTGAGCTGCGCGTTGGGTTACTCGTCAAAAACAATGATACCTTCCTGGGAGTCGTCGACAATGACTTCTTCATCAACATAAGTTTCGGTCGGACC
Organism: Aureliella sp.; assembly: GCA_044234105.1. GTDB lineage: Bacteria > Planctomycetota > Planctomycetia > Pirellulales > Pirellulaceae > Aureliella. The sequence goes on from JBIIJD010000031.1 coordinate 49,261, forward strand.
GATCGCTGAAGAGTGGCTCGGTTCGATCACTTCACCTTCGGAGTAGATGCCGTCATGGTAGACTTCGCCTGATTCGTAGCCCGAGAACTCAGCGACAGCCATGCTCACTCCTGGATCACTGAAAGCCGAACCTACCACACCTTCGGAAGGGTGTGATCGTTGCCACTTGCCACCAATCGTTGCGTAGTCGTCCATGTAGGGCGGGCAGCATAGGTTGCAACCTGTGCTCGTCGCTGTTGCCACAAGTAGTACACAGGAGGTATGCCAACGAATGATCTGTTTCAATCCAGTCATGATTCCTTTTCCCTACCCTTTGTAGTGGTTGGTCCGTGCGCTCTCGGTCAGTCTGGTAAGTAACCGTTCGCATGTAGGTTGCCAGATCAGCCGCAATCGCGTTAGTGTCCGGCTGCCTTAACAGCTTATGATCGTATTTGCGATAAGTGAAATACGGCTTTTAATACATTGTATCGTCCTTTGAACACATGCTGTTTTGTTAAAGTTTATCGATTACGCGAAAAATGCGGCGCTTCGAACTCCGCTAAGCTAGCAATGCAGGGGTTCTTCAGAAGGCGGCAGTGGAAGTGAAGAAGCCCGCATGATTACATTTTCAATGCCTTGCAATTGCTCTGTGCTTAGAGTCTATCTCAGTTCAGTTCGACCCTCCTCACCCTGTCCAGTCACCCGCAAAGCCGGCAGAGAGGGTTCTAGGATAGGCTCTGAAAAAAATTCCCCAGCGTGTTGTTGATCATAGGCAAATCGTCGACCGTCAAGATTGATTGGGTCTAAGCGTCAATAACAATGCCACTGATAAAACCGCAAAAGCGGCTGAAGCGGATGCGGCTGGAACGGCATGCTGCGTACTCACCAGCATGCTGGCCACAAGTGGGCCCAAAGCGCGTCCCAACAATTGAAGGGACGGGCCAAAAAGAGCTAATCTACCGGTTGGCTCGATCAAGAACGCAAGTCGTACATGAAACGTCATCATGAACAGCCACATAAAGGCAAAGACACTGCAAGCTATGGCAAATCCAGCTAGCTCGCTGCCAAGATAGTGACCTAGAAATGAAGCGACTCCGACACCCACTCCGATCGAAATGATCTCGGCCATCGCAATCAATCCTACGCCATCCATGTCGACTGTGCCGCTGCTGACAAGTTCGCCCAGGAGAATAGGCTGAATTCCTAATATCAAAGGGCAGCGCTGCCAATCGCCACTGCGATGGAGATTACGAAATTAGAAAAACTTTGGGTTGTATGGCTTGACATGGTAGACTCCGCTGGACAATGCCGAAGCAGTTTCCCACACCTGACACCTAATGGAACGCCAAAGTTATCCTGATTAGGACTTTAGAACAGGATGTTGGCCTTAGGTTGTAGCAATTCAGGCCCAGCAATCGAAATGTATAGGATGATGTCAGAATAACTTAACGTTGTGCTCCAGACAACATTGAGTTTGATTAGAAGTTTCTTGGTTGTAATATCTTTTGTGCTTCAATCAAGAAGTGACTATAATCACTGGTTCTTGATGCAGGCCTATAAGCTACTTTCAGCATTGGTTTTGGATCGGATGAATAATTCCGCGCTTGCGTTATTGGCAATGCTGCCGATTTTGGTTGTGGCATTGTTGCTTGTAGGTCTGCGATGGCCAGCGCGGCGAGCGATGCCGATTTGCTGGTTGGTCGTAGTTTTGCTGGCTGTGCTGGTTTGGCAAGTGCCCGCCGTGCGTGTTGCTGCTGCGTCGATTGCGGGGCTGATCGTTGCATCGGAACTGTTGTTCATTGTTTTTGGCGCGATTCTGTTGCTTCAGACGCTTGATCAGGCAGGAGCTATGCGTTTGATGCGGCAGTCGTTTCAACTTGTTTCGCCGGATCGAAGAGTGCAAGTCATCATCGTTGCCTGGCTTTTTGGCAGCTTTATCGAAGGTGCTGCTGGTTTTGGCACTCCTGCAGCAGTCGCAGTTCCACTGCTAATCGGATTGGGTTTCCCACCGTTGGCGGCTGTGATCGCAGGAATGCTGATTCAGTCGACCCCGGTCTCCTTCGGAGCTGTCGGAACACCGATTCTGGTTGGGGTGGCTAGCGGTTTGTCTGGCGATGCGCTGGTTGCCGAGTCGCTTGTGGCAGGTAACTTTCAAGACTTTTCTTCGATACTTCGCGGGATCTCGTGGCGCGTTGCCTCGCTGCACTTTGTCGCGGGACTTGTGGTGCCGATGTTTGTTGTCCTATCGATGACTCGTGGTTTTGGAGTCAATCGAAGCTTTCGCGAGGGGCTGCGCGTTTGGAAGTTTGCGCTATTTGCTGCTCTGGCCATGGAAATTCCCTATTTGGCATTGGCGGTGTTTCTTGGCCCTGAGTTTCCTTCGCTCTTTGGAGGACTGATTGGCTTGGCAATTGTCATTCCGGTAGCGCGTCGAGGATGGTTGCTGCCACGAAGCGAGGTGCCTTGGGACTTTCCTGAGCGTTCAACGTGGCCAGCCGCTTGGGGACATTTGTCGAACATTAGTGGGAACCAAAAGCAGACAGAACTTGCTGTGTCAGAAGCGAGTGAAGTGAATGCAGATCGATCCGATGTCGATCCGAGTGTCGCATCCACAAGCCAGGTCAGTTCGCAGGGTTCCTCTCGGGCCAATGTAATGCAGGTGCTCTTAGCGTGGAGCCCCTATTTGATTGTAGGCGGACTGCTGGTGCTGTCGCGATTGCAGCAGCTCCCCCTAAAGTCTTGGTTGAAGCAAGTGAAGATCGAATTTAGCAATATTCTTGGTACGGATATTTCTAAAGTTTCCGAGCCGCTCTATCTTCCAGGAACTCTATTCATCCTTGTTTCGATTCTGTGTATCTTCCTGTTTCGAATGAATTGGAAAGATGTGCGTCAAGCGTGGACTGCATCGATGCGCACCGTGTTGATAGCATCCGTAGCTTTACTATTTACGGTTCCCATGGTTCAAGTCTTTATTTACAGCGATGGCGGAGCTGCCGGTTATAGCAAGATGCCGCTTGCACTTGCTCTAGGGATCGAGTCCTGGTTTGGTCAATTTTGGCCATTGATTGCGCCATGGGTTGGCGGCATTGGAGCGGCCATTGCTGGTAGCAATACGGTCAGTAATATGATGTTCGCACTGTTTCAATTCCAAGTGGCCGTAAGAATCGACGTTGATCCGTTATGGGTCGTCGCGTTGCAGGCTGTTGGCGGTGCGGCAGGCAATACGATATGCGTCCACAACGTGGTAACAGCATCGGCAGTAGCGGGTTTGTCAGGTCAAGAAGGCAGTATCATTCGCACCACCTTGCCGCTGTTTCTATGGTATGCAACGATTACGGGCCTTCTTGGCTGGTTTATCGTTAGTTTGCTTGGGCAGAGCTAAGCTGAATGGCTGCCTAGCCATTCAGTAAGTTGAGTGGTCTTGGATTGAACGGATTTGCCTTACAGGGTTTTTAAGTATTCAAGCAATTGTTTTCGTTCCGACTCACTCAAGTGTTCAGCCAAGTCGTGTCCGCTCTCCCTTTTGCTTGGAAGAGTGGTATCAGAATAAAGTCGGGAAAGTAGCAGGCTGATCGTTCGAGACCTCCAGTCGGATGGGCGTCCGTGGGGTAAACGAAAATAACTCGTTAGCGTGATCTGACCTTGTACGAAATTGCCCGAACAATTATTGTCACACGCCGGCAATCAGCCAGAAGTGTCAGAGAAGCTTTATGGTCGCTGAACTACTTTACTGGAGTTGTTGTACTCAATTGAGCCAGCACCTGCAGCACACCGTTTAAGTGGGCAAGTCGAGGACCATAGCGGTCGACGAATTCACTTAAGTAATATTCGCCGTCCGTCAGGTTCTCCTCATTTTCTTCGATTTCCACCGTCAGGTTGTCGAGAAACTCAGACTGAACTCGCGACAGAACTTCGGCGGCTCGGCGGCAGGAATTGGCAAGCTGAGGATTGGCATCCTTCCACTGCTGCAGTTCGTTATTGCGCTGTTTTTGACTGGTCACGGTGGCCTGGACCAGTTGTTCCAGCAGTTGATTCTGCCTTTGTTGAGCGACCACCAACTGGTGCAGTAGCGTCAGAGTTGCTTCTGTTCCGCTGATCACACCTGCCGGATTTCCCCGCGTCGGCTCAGCGGAAACATCAATGCGAAACATGGGGGAGAACTGTGTTGGATCGCTAGCCACCAATAGACTCCATGATAAATTGAGAGCTGAAAAATCAGTTAGTGGTTCTCAGTATAGTCATCTGGGAAACGAAGTCGAGCGTTTAGTCTGCAAATGCTAGCAGTTTTCTGGGCGTGATCGGGCGTCAAAGGCGGAATAAAGCGGCCCAGAGACCCAGAATTTTCTGGCCCAGGCGGCCGTTGATAGCAATCGCCTGGGGCCCAAAGTTTTTTTCCGTTTCCGCAATGAGTGCTATTTTAGGTGGTTTCCGTAGAGAGTCGGGTCAAGGTGAACGGTGGCTCAAGTAGCCGGGCGGTGCGTTCCGAACAATGTACTCTGTAAGTAGTGTTCCGCTGACCAAATTTACCTACAAACTAAACACAAACCAGCAGCATTCGCCAAGCACACCATCTTTAGCTAGCGATAGCCTGGGCCGGATTGCAGACCGCATAGTGCAGTGCCCAAGCTGGAGCGAAAATGTTGAAACACTGGTCACTTACTCGTTGAAACTCTGGGAGTCTATCAAGCGCCTATGTCTCACACGCTTGGGTTTCTAACGGTCCGGTATCATGACCAACACGGATATTTTGGAGGCTATTTGATCGTCAATCAACTTGCCCGTCCACTTGAATTTCAGTGTACCATGCCGGTTCAACCCAGTCGGGCTCAGGCACTCTTGTACGGTCCCACGCTGGACGACTTTGTGTGTGGAGAGCAGATCGCAGGGGCGCTCGTCGCCAAAGCCAAACTGAAACCCGACTTAGTGGTGGTCGATTCGATACCCGCACTGGCCGTTTCGTTGGTCACTGAACAGTCGGTTGTGGCATTGTGTTATGAAACTGAATCGTCGGAGTGCTGTGAGCATCTAAAGTTGCCATGCCAGTCTCAGCTTCAGTTGATTGAATTTTCCGACGGTGGCCACGACATGATGATGGCTAAGCAGTGCCAGGATCGAAAAGGCGGCGTCCAGCAATTGCTTGCCAAGTTGCCTACGAACTTTGACCTGAGCGAACCATTTGGCCGAATCGCAGAAGCGTTGATCGAAGCGCATCCGATCGCCAAAGCAGCCTGATACTCGGTGCAATCAAAACACGGTCCGATCAATCACAGACCAATTGGAGAGAATGCGGAAGTGTCTGATCAAAGTCAGGGCTGGGCAGGCATTCGATTACAGCAGCCATGTGTTCTGACGTCGCAGAATTTGCCGATTGAGGTGCTGTCACGAGACCGAATCGACGTCGGCACGATAGACGTAGCGATGAACGATGCTCATAAGTCCTATTCTTTTTCCATAGACGTATCGGTGCTGTCGGTACGGCTGACGCAGCGATTGCCGCAAACCATTGGTTTCTGTTTTCCGGACGCCCAACCACATCAGGAACCAGCAAACACAACTCAAAAATCCGACTCAGGTACTTTACTCACAAGTCCGTCGGCCCAGTCATCAGAGGGCAATGCGACTGGTGACCAGATGCCCCGCGGTTCCACGCGGACTCGAATGAAGCCGCCTAAAGATCTTGTTAAGCTGGAAGATCGTTTATATTTTCTGTTGCAGCCTCCACTTGAGACATTGCTGGCCGGAAGTCAGCTTGAATTTCCATTTCAGCCTTTTCCGTATCAATACGAGGGCATCGCCTTTTTGTTCCCACGAGAGACAGCGATCCTGGCAGACGAAATGGGATTGGGAAAAACCATGCAAGCGATCAGCACCGTGCGCATGCTGCTGAGATCCGGGCAGTTGCAATCCGTCTTGTTGATTTGCCCAAAGCCATTGGTCTCCAATTGGACACGCGAATTCCGACTTTGGGCACCTGAAATTCCAGTCACCGTGGTAGAAGGTGATGCTGCCAAGCGTCAGTGGATCTGGAGTCAACCGGCGGTGCCCGTTCGCATCGCCAATTACGAACTTTTGATGCGTGATTGGCCGCTGGCAGGTGGTGCTCAGCCGCACTATGATCTGGTCATACTCGACGAGGCGCAAAGAATCAAAAACCGCAACAGTGCGACCGCCGAGTTGGCGCGGCGCTTGCCTCGTACACGTTCCTGGGCGCTTACCGGCACACCTATCGAGAACTCGATTGAGGACCTGGTAAGCATTTTTGAGTTTCTTTCGCCTGGTTACCTGCGCGATGACATGCAACTAAAAAGCATCTCCAAGGCAGCGAGAGACTTCATTTTGCGCCGCACCAAAGACAAAGTCTTGACAGAGATGCCGCCTAAGATGTACCGCGACGCCGATCTTGAATTGACCGCTGATCAGTTGACCAGCTATCGATCGGCAGAGGAAGAAGGTGTGATTCAGCTTGCGGACATGGGCGAGATGCTGACGATTCAGCATGTTTTCGAGCTGGTACTTCGACTGAAGCAGATTTGCAACTTTGATCCGGCCACAGGCAGCAGTTGCAAGTTGGAGCGACTGGAGGCCGACATGGAAGAAATTGCTGCCAGTGGCAAGAAGGCCATCGTCTTCAGCCAGTGGGTTGATACACTAGAGAAGATCGCTCAGCCGCTTGGCCGCTTTGGTCCTATGCAATATCATGGCAGGATTCCTTCGTCCCGCCGTGAAGGAGTGATTGAGCAGTTCAAGCAAGATCCCAGCAAACATGTGATCCTGATGAGCTACGGTGCTGGAAGTGTTGGGCTGAATCTGCAATTCTGTGAATACGTCTTTTTGTTTG
>JBIIJD010000087.1:0-18258 GCA_044234105.1 Aureliella sp.
ACCGAATTGGTGTCTCGCTGGGTCAAGTGCAGAACCGCCCAGGCTACTCCACACACAGCTATAGCGACTAAATAGATTCGAAGAAACTCTTTGCGACCATATTTTTGCTCTACGGCTTGCCCCAGAAAAAATAGGCTTAGCATGTTAAAAAAGACATGCTGAATGTCTTGTGAATGGACAAAGCCATAGGTCAGAAAACGATACCATTGGATTGGATTGCCCAGATCCTCCGCTCGAAGCCACAACAAGGATGCCAACTGATCGTTGCGGCCAAAAAACAGCGTCAGAAGTTGTATCGCACCATTGATCACGATGATGATGGCTACGATCGATCGAGCGTTCCAACCGGTTTGAAGCGGCTGCAACTGATCGTCGTAATAGTAGTGGCGGTCGTACAATCCCATGATCTACTGTTTCAATCAAATTTTTGCATTACCAACTGAAGCCCACGAATTCGATAGGCTCTCAAATCCCCTTCGGACGCCCCCAGCCTGCCAGTTCACTAAGTTACTCACGGTCAGCATAGCTTAGATTTTAACTCGTGAATAACCCGAATTCTTCATTTTTTAGGGATAATCGTACTCTCAAGCATGATCGACGGACTATTCAGGCTGCCCATGGCGAAGGTTTGGACGACCGTTCCGAGCAGCCCACCTATGGGCTGTTGTCACAATGGGTTTGCAAAGAAACGGGGCTTAGCCATAATGCGGCTGGACATCCGAGCTATTCTTAAGAGTAAAACTTGGTACCGAACCCCAATTGCAGACGCCCTGTCAGTCATTGAGGCAGCAATCTGCATGGCCCAAAACTTTATTTCCCAAGCGGTCATAACCCGAACCATCACACCTGCGGCTTCATCTATGCGACCCAATATTGCCATAGTCGACTATCAAATGGGCAACCTTCGCAGCGTTCAAAAGGCGATGGAGCGGGTGGGATGTCAGGCGACCGTTACCAGCGATCCAGACGCGGTGGGTCGAGCTGACAAGGTGATACTGCCAGGAGTGGGCGGATTTGGCGATGCGATTCGGGAATTGAAGCTACGGTCTTTGGATCAGCCAATTCTGGAAGTGATCGCATCGGGCAAACCGTTCCTGGGAATCTGCCTTGGTCTGCAGCTACTTTTTGAAGTCGGCCACGAAGGCGGCCTGCACTCAGGCCTGGGGGTTCTTCCTGGTTCCGTAGAACGCTTCTCGGGTGATCCGTTTTCATCTGATCAGGGTCTAAAAGTCCCACACATGGGTTGGAATCAAGTGCAGCCCGTCAAGCTGAACTGCCCCCTGTTAAAGGGTATCTCTGCTGACGACTATTTTTATTTTGTTCACAGCTACTATGTTAGGCCTATGGATCCCACCGTAGATTGGTTGAACTGCGACTACGGGCATTCATTTTGCGCTGCCATCTGGCGCGACAATTTGTTTGCAACTCAGTTTCACCCCGAGAAAAGCCAGTCTGTAGGTCTGAAACTGTTAGAAAATTTCGCCAGTTTGTAGCGTGACGATCAAGATTGCTTCCTCGCATTTAATCTAGATGCGACATGGCACTACTGGTCATCATATCGCCGGTCGTGTTTGATCAGCGGGATGGAAGCGGGACGGAGTTGCTTGGCGAGTTCAGTTGCCTCGGCAGGCGATATAGGAACCGATAGATTGTCGTTCATCCAGTCTGCTCCGGCCTGCCAGTGAATGGTATTGGGTTCCAGAGCACCAATTGACGGTGGACTGCTTGGATTGGCTGTCGCAGGGCCATCGATCGCTACGCCTTTGCCCGCGAGCGGCCCTGCTGGCTTGGGGCGAAAATCATAGGCTGATGGATCTACGAACAGTTGCGATTGATTCTCTGCCTGGACGACGACATTGTGATCGATGAAGCCTTCGACTGTTGCCAACGGCATGACGAACTCACGTTTCGTCTTTCGCGGGTCGTTGCGCAGCGAGAGTCGATCGAAAAAGGCAAGAGCCACGTTATTTTGAACTCGCCATCCAGCTAGCTCTTCGGGCGAAGCGTCGGGTTCAAAAACAACAATGAATCCTCCATTGGCATCGTGTGTGAGCACCGTGTTGTTGTAGGCTGCCAACTGATAACCTTGTAGCTTGCATCCCACAGTCACATTCCACGCCAGATTGTGATGCGCCGTGATGCCTCGGCCCTGAGTATCGACTCGAAAGCCAATTCCACTGATGTCGTGCAGCCAGTTATGGTGAACGATTGTGCCGGTCATTTCTTTGCCAACAGGGACATACAACGACGAGATGTCAACGCAGTACAGTCCAGCATTGAAAACGTGGTTGTACTCGGCAATCGCTGACCCGCTGCCTTGTGCATAGATGCCAACTCCGCCTACGTTGTAAACGGTACAACGACGGATGACGTTGGGGTTCTTGGCCGCCTCGCGCCGCCTTTCGGCTCGACCTCGCACGCTGATGGCTGGTCCTGGGTGACGGCCATGCAGATTCGAGTCGTGGATGATGCAGTTCTCGATGACGTTACCAGAGCCTTCGACCTCCAGGGCTCCATCCACCGCCCATTCGATTAGCAGTCGCTCCAGTACATTGTCTTCACCGGTGACTCGCAAGTTCTTCTGCATCTCCAAAGCGGTCTTGCCGTCTGGAAAAATCCGGGGAGTCGATGGGTAGAGAAAACGGCAATTTCGGACAACGTTTCTACGACACTCGTCCAACCGCAGATTGCAGCCCCGAAACTCGATGCCCTCAATGATGATGTCACTGACGTCTTCTGCTTCGAAACCGGCAACGCGACTCTTCACAGTCACGTCCAGTTGATTGGGATTGACGTCGTTGCCTGGAGGAATGAACAGCAACTCAGATCGCTCGGTATCGAGCCACCATTCACCCGCTGCGTCCAAGACGCCTTTAGCGACGACAAAGAAACGATTCTGTTCGAAACCGAACTTCTTGATTCGCTCGGGCATCGAATCCTCGTTCCAGGCTCGACCTTCAATGCCGGTTTGGTCATATTCCAGCGACTTTGCGCCTGCGTGATGACCAGTGATGGGCCGAGTGAAGCAGTTGTTGCCCTTGCTGAGCTTCAAGTACAGCAGTCCGCCGCTCAAATCCAAGTTTGATGGTGCCAGTTCAGGAGACTCGATGACTCCCAGTTTTGAGCCTTTGCCGGTGAGTGCCCACTTCTGGCTGAGATTCCAGTTGTCTTCCCAAGAGCAGTTCGGCCAGCGGGCTTCCATCATCATCCGGCCGCCACAGAAGATGGCTTCGATGGGCCGATTGGAAGTGAACTTGGTTCTCCAGACGCCCGTTTCATCTTTGACCCAAGGACCGATTACTGGGTCCGAACCATCGATGATGACTCGTTCCTCTTTGTATCGAACAAAGGTTATGGGCTTGTTCTTTTGGCCCGATCGCGTCAGCTTGATCGTCTCGCGATACATGCCTTCACGAATCCAGCATCTATCGCCAGGCTGCATCAATTGAGCTGCACGACCGACGGTCCGCCAAGGTTCTGCGATCGAGGTTCCGGAATTCGAGTCCTGACCATCGACTGCCACGAAATAGTCCGCAGCCGTCGCGCATGAAGTCGTTGTGAATAGAAGCAGTAACACGACAAGGCGATAGGCTGCAAACAATTTGCCGTAGTGGAATTCGCCAGAACTCCTTTCCAATGCACAATCCGTAGTGGGATTCGCCAGAATTACCTTTCCAAAGCGAGAGCCGTTTCGGGATTCGTCTAAGTCCGATACCGAGACCGGAACTCTGGCGAGTTCCACTACTTCCGTTTGAAGTTTTACTTTCATTCTTTCTTTTCCTTATTCCTACCTTCATGCTGCGCGTCACCGCCGCCTCCCTCCGAGGCACCGTTGCCGATGATCTGTTTTAAGAGTGACTCCTTGGATTCCCAGGAAGTCACTCGATCAAACAGAACGGGATAGGCTTCATAACTGTGACCCTGGATGACCCTTGTTTTCATCGCAGCGAGTTCTGCATCGTAGGCTGCGCGTGCGGTGGCGAGTTGTGAAGCAAATTGAGCATTACCGGCAACGTTGGTCATCTCCGAGCGGTCCATAGTCAAGTGGAACAACTCGTCGGTTGGCTTCACAGCGGGATAGTCGGGCTTCAATCGGCCCGCGTAAAACCAATGAATGTACTTCCACTCAGCCGAAACGACGGCCATGGATTGCGCGGATGCAGAGCCCCAGTGATTGAAGAGCGGCAGCCAATCACGTACTTTGCCATTCGTGTTGTTCAGCAGCGGCAGCAGATTCTTCCCGTCGATGCCCTCCGGTGCGGGCACGCTCGCAAGAGCATAGATCGTCGCTGTCATATCCACATTGGCGGTCACGGCATCGCACACCTGAACCGCATGATTCTTGGGCAGGCGTGGATCAAAAATAATGAGCGGCGATTTGGAGCCTTCTTCATACGGCAGAACCTTGTCGCCAAATCCGTGCGAGCCACTGTTGTAGCCGTTGTCGGAGGTAAGGATGATCACGGTGTTTTGCGCGAGTCCCTGGCGATTCAGTTCCTCGCGAATCATTCCCACGGCAGCATCCACTCCCGTGATGAGCGCATAGTACAGCCGCACATGGTGGTCGTAGTCGTTCACCCACTCGCGATAATCCGAAGCCGCGCGGCTGGTCCACACCTGCGGCGACAGATGTTTACCATTCTTGACACCATAGTTCAGCGGGCGCGTGAAGTTCTTATTGGACTCATAGAGCTTCAGGTCGATCGGGTCGGGCGTGAACGGTAGATGCGGCGCTTTGAAGCTGATGCTCATGCAGAACGGTTTGCCGCTCTGCCTTGCCTTCTTGATGAAATCCTGTGCCCACGCACCGTAAGCCCGTGAGCTATGCGGATACTTGTCGGCATACTGAGCGATGCCTTCGTTCTTTTCTGTCTCGTAATGAGTCTGCCCCGGTCCACCCGCCCACACATCGAACTCCTTTTTAAAGGCCTCGAACTTCTCGCCTGCAATCAAAAATCCAATCTTCCCTGCGAACCCCGTGTAATAGCCCGCCTGTCGCAGCTTCACCGGATACGACTGATCGAACAGCCGCCGCTCCAAATCCCCGTGGCTGAAGTTGCAGCCATGCCGGTACTCATATAGCCCCGTCATCACCGACGCTCGACTGGCCATGCAGATTGAGGTCGAGTTGTAGTGGTTCCGAAACCGCACACCCTCCGCCGCCAGCTTGTCCATGTGCGGCGTGTTGACCTCCTCGTTTCCATAACACCCCATCGCCCCAACGGTCTGGTCATCGGTAAACAGAAAAACAATATTCGGCCGTGAGTCGGCTGCGTGCAGCGCAGCCAGCGGCGCGAGCAGCAAAAAGTGAAATAGTGCGATTCGAAACATGATCATTTAGATTGACATTCCCTCCATAGTGGACTTCGCCAGAAGTCCTCGGTTCGGGATAATCTCGATTCGTACGAGCGAACTAAATCAGCATAAGCATGCTGCCGGTATCGTGGCATAGGCATCTTGCCTGTGATTGTCCCATTCGCTCTGCACACCATGTCGGCCGCACAGCAACATGACAGGCTGGAAGCCTATCCCACGCTTCATCACGTACGACAGCAAAGGGAATTCTGGCGAATCCTACTACGATAACTCAAAACGGCTAGGCGTAAATTGGCAGCGTGAGTCCGTTGATGGGCATTTTGAATATCGCTTTCTTGATGCTCGATCAGGCCGAGAAAAAACATTGCCGTGAAGCGGTTCAGTCTTGCTGCAGCCATTCGAGATTGAACCGCGCACAGGCGATGGAGTTCCCGCGCTCGAAGAGGCATAGAACGGTGCCATCGGGAAGCACGGCGAGGTCGGAGTAGGCGGCTTTGCCAGCTTCGAGAGTTTTGTTGACTGGCCAAGTCTTGCCGTCGTCGCGACTGAGTTTGATGGAGAGGTTTTCGCGTTTGCCTCTGCCTGCGGGGACAGGGTCTCCTTTTTTGTCGATCAGCAGTGTGTGCGGGTTGGAGAATAACAACACGCCCGATGGATGGGCGACTAGACCAGCCATACAGATTGGCTCCCACAGTGCATCGTGAAACACCGGTTGACTCCAACCTGTTGCGCCATCGTCGCTTGTGGTGACCAGCTTGCGACTGGGCTTCGATACACTGCGCGAGATCATTATCACGCGGCCATCGGAGAGCGTGGCGAGTATGGATTCGTTCGGCGTGCCGAAGTCGCCTTCGTTGGGAATGGCGATGTCACCGGCTTGCCATGTCTTGCCATGATCATCGCTGACGATCGTGCCGCAGACAGAGGGGCCGTGGTCGCCAACGCCACCATACGCAAGCCAGATGGGCACGACAATGCGGCCGTTTTTCAACTGAATGCCGTGGCCGGGGCCGGTGGCAATGACTTTCCAGTCAACCTTCTTCCGGAACGGCTCGAAGCTCGCGGTGATCTCCACCGGCGTACTCCAGGTAACTCCATCGTCCGTACTTCGCATCGAGAAGCAGCGGTCGTAGTTCACGCAGTAGAGAAACTCGATGGCTCTCGTCTCGTGGTCCACGATGGCAACTGGGTTGTTTACCGTTTGTTCGCGAGCGCCAACGCCATCTTTCTTGTGCGGATTGCCTTCGATCCGCTCCGTTTTGTGCGCGATGTACTGCGAGGGCAGCCAAGTCTTGCCGCCATCTGTCGAGCGGCACAGGTGTACCTCGATCTCGCCCCAGTCCCTGCTGTCGTTCTTGCGAGCTTCGCAGTAGGCGAGCACTGTACCCTTGGTCGTAACGACGATGCCTGGAATGCGATAGCGAGTGATGCCGTTGAGTCCCGGCGGAAAAACTTCGGACTTTTCCAAGAGGGGATCACCAGCATGCAACACAGTCAGCGGCATGAGTAGCAGAATACCGAAATAATTGATTCGAAAATTTAGCATGATAACGTTCCTTCCGACAAAGCAATTCTTCTGTAGTGAACTTCGCCAGAAGCTCTCGAGCCTTTAATCGTTTACCGTACAGCCGAAATAGTAGAATTTATAGCGTCCATTATCATCGGTTCCGGTATAGGCAAGACGATCCCGAGTTTACCGTACTTTGATCTCGATTGTTTCCGTGTTGTCCGTTCTTGGCTCAAGTTCAAAAGCTGCCTGTTTGAATTTAGGGGGACCGAGAATCCCTCGAGCATTGTTAGAGAAACCGTATGGCTCCCTGGGAATGCCCATCTGACTTTTCGTAAGCTTTCCATTTCCGTCATTATCCTGGAAGACTGCGATAGCCAAGGGACGATTCGTAGGCAATTCCAGCGAAAATTCAACCCGCTCGCCGTTGGTTGAGACCACAACAGTTTCGGTGCTAAGTTCTGAGTTCGGGAATCCAGATTCCGATTCAAAGACGGCTACGTACACATTGCATTGTTTCGCAGCCAGTCCAGTGACGCTGAACCGTTGCCTGCGTTTTGTTGCACCTTCTTCAACAGTCGAAATTTTTAGAGAGTCTACTGAACTAACCATTTTCAGTTTCGGTTTTCTCGCATTGAGGGTCTGTCGATCGTCCGCTGGAGATGGATCAGGTGGAACCCAGGGCGCAGCTACGGACGCAGGTTGAATCTGTGCATTATGATGAAACTTCAACATATCCTTTGGCTCGGTCAAAAGAGGTTTTCGTATTAGTTGATAGCTGCCAGTCAGGCCCAGCAGAGCGAGCAATGCCACGCCAATTGTTCTCGTCTTCATCATTCATCCTTTAAACTATGCACATTTCCAACGTTGAGAAAAAATTAATGCCAAGCACCCCATCACCAATGCACTTCCAATCAATACCGTTACTTCAATCATCAGACTTGGAATAGGTGCTTGGTACCAAAACACCTTTTGGTATCCATCGAGAGCCCAGGCATTAAACGTCCATTGGCCGATTTCTTTCATTCGGTCGCTCATTGCAAACCGAGGAATCATGCTTCCACCCATGGCGGACATACTCAAGATCAGAACAACTGAGATTGCATTCAATTGAGCCCTGGACCTACAGATTGTTGCCATCAAAATGGCTAAACTGGCTGTTGCTGCAGACGTGCAGCAAGTCATCAAAGAAAATCCATCCCAATGCTTCCATAATTGAATCTGAAAGACCAAATCCGCCCATAAGAACATCACACTGATCTGAACTATGCCCATGAAAAAAATGCCCAACCATTTGCCGAAGATGATGTGAAATATCTTAGCTTTGCCGACCATGATTCGATCCAAGGTACCGGATTCGGACTCCTCCAGCAGCGTGGCCGCATTTCCTGTTGAGGAAAACAATAGGAAAAGAACAGCAATTCCCGCCGCGTACATCGCGATGCGAGGATTCTTTTGGAGAGCCGACTGAGGGTTTTCTACTCTTATTTGCAAGACATTACGGTCTAAAGAATCCGATTGAGTGATCTGGGTTGATGCCAGCAACTGTTCTGCCTTTGCATCGGATTGTCGTTGTGCGCCAGGCCGGGAGACTGCGCCAGCCAGTTTACTTTTCAAAGAGTTTTTACGAGGTGATTCTTCATCAAGCCATTGCTGTCCCCAATCGCTTGCCAGGGAGAACAACGCGACATATTGCGAATTGCGATACCCAATTGCCTGCACCATGGTCTGCTGGAGTTCGTCGATAGGTTTAACAAGTCGAGCCGCCCGCGAATCTGGGGTTGGCTCGCGAACTCCCGAAGTTAGAATCAAACGATCGGCCTCGGCCAGGAGCCCACTCGTGTTGCAATCGACTAAGAACGCGCTGCATGGATTCCCATCAAAACGTAAATAATGCGTTGCTCGCAAGCAGAATTGTGATGGCTCAGCAAGCGGTTCGATCAGTTTTTGGCGATTGATTTGTATAGCATCTTCATGTGGATTATCTGGCCGTATTCTTTGCCGCTCCTCGCTACTTGAGGAGCTTGGGTTTTTGGCGGAATGTTGTCCCAAGGGACCAGTGTTTATCAGATGGTCGGCTACCCGTGCGACCTGATTCTGAGCAACAAAGCCATTGATGACCGAGGTAACCATGGCCAACGCCATCGGATTCTGACCGTCAGTTACCAGATGAATAGGGCAGGGCTCATGCGGCCCTTCATCAGATAGAGTATCTGGAAAATTTTTTGGCAATCTGACAATCAAGTCATAATGACCAGATCGCTGAGCGTCGGAAATAATCGCTTCGACGGTGCTGTCGCTGATGACCTGCGAATCACTCATCAGAACCTCATCGGTCAAGTAGGATTCCGTGATGAGCGGACGGCATTCCAGCAAGGAGTTCTTCTCCAGAAAGTCCTTGAGCTGCATGCCTAAGGTCGTCTGACGCTGGACGAGCCAGCCGACTCGCACTTTCTTCTCGCTGCTAGTCGCAATTCCGTTACTAAATATAGCTGCAAAGATACTGAAGAAGGCAACCGGCATGACGAATACCAGCAACAACTCCACCGGATTGTTGCGAAGGCGAAGATACATGATGCGAAGGATCGTCAGGATCATTCCCGGAGACTCCTTCCCGTCAATTCGAGGAATACGTCCTGCAGGCCGAAATTGCTAACTTCGATCCGATCAGGCTCTTGATCCATCTGTTTGATCGATGCGAGGATTTGGGAAAGCTCCTTCATGGATGCTGCCGCGCAAGTCGCGGTCGTTCTTGGTTCATTAAACTCGAAAGCTGTCAGGGACCGGACGCAAGGGCGATCAAATCTCAAGACCACCCGATGCTGCTGACCGATAGTTCTCCTTACCAAGTCATTCAGGGTACCATCAGCCACGATGGCACCTTGATCCATAACAACGATTCGATCGCATCGCGTTTCGACTTCTTCCAATTGATGGGTGGTCAACAGCACGGCTGCTCCTTTGGACTTCAGATCGCTCATCATCTCATAGATGCGTTCGCGACTCTGAGGATCCACCCCCACCGTGGGTTCATCCAGCAGCAGGATGTCCGGATCATGCAGCACGCTGCAAGCGATATTCAGTCGGCGTTGCATACCACCAGATAGGTTCTTGGCCAGAGATCTTGTTCTATCCTTCAAGGCCGCCCATTCCAGCACCTCGACGATTCGCTGCTGCAGAGCCTTTCGTTGGATGCCTTCCAGCCGTCCGAAGACCTCCAGGTTCTGTTGTACTGTCAAATCGGGATAGACAGCCAGGTTTTGCGGCACTATTCCAAGTCGTATGGCGCTGCCTTCCTGGGCAACATCCAAGCCATGACGCAAAATGGTACCGGAATCAGGTTGCATAAGCCCGCTAATACAACGGATCATGGTCGTCTTGCCGGCTCCGTTGGGCCCGAAGAAGCCTAGCAACTCTCCCCGCCGAAGTTGTAGCGAGATCCCCTTCAGAACTTCCCGTCCGCGATAGGATTTGCGAACATCTTGAAGACTCAGAATGGTCGCATTCTTGGATGGGGACGACTCCCTCATGATGGAACCACAGCATAGTCTCGCTGCCGCCATTGCACGCCACGACCGCGTGATTTTCGAATCAATGCAGTCCATTGAATGACTAAAAACAACAAAATGGAAACAGGACTAAATAAACAAGCCACCCAAGCGCGATCGAACTTGAGACAACACAGAAACCTCGGCAGGTAGCTCATGGCAACTGCGCATAAGACCATTGGCAGCCAGGTTGCCTTGATCAGGCCTACCGCTAGGCCAGCCAGACACAATACCGGGCAGACGAATGCAAACAGCATCAGCAGGGTAATTACAGGTAGCAATGGCATCTTGGCAAAACCCTCACTGGCGTTCTTGAGTAGGCCGGACCAGGTTTCCTCAAAAGAAGTATACATGCGGCAAGTGGCCAAATCGGATGCGTCGCAGAGATCTGTCTTCAATCCAGACTTCCGATAGGCGCGCGGCAGCATGATGCCATCATGCAATGACTGCTTAATCGAGCTGTGTCCACCGCTACGCTCATAAGCGTGTTTCGTTGTTAGGAAGAACTGTCCACAACCCGCAGCGGCTCCGACCATGCGAGTCCATCGCATGAGAACAAATGGCAGGAAGCACAGAAGGATCAAGTGGATCAGCGGAATCAACAACTGTTCTCCTATACTGACAACTCGTTGCCGTGGAAACCCGCTCAATAAATCCGCCTCGTTTCGCCGCCGTTGATCAACCGCACGCAGCAAAGCATCTTTTGAAAGGTGAACATCTGCATCCAAGAAGATCATCTCTTCATGGGTTGCTTGCTGAGCCAATTGGTAGCATGCAAACTGCTTACCGCTCCAACCTGCGGGAATGGAGGCTCCCTTGAGCAATCGAACGTTAGAATGCCGCTTGGAGTAATCCTGCACAATGGCTGCGGTACCATCTTGACTTTCGTCATCCAGGACACAGATTTCGCATCGAACGCCCTGACTGGCTAGAGCGGAGTCCAGGAGTGGTCCGATTCGTAGAGCCTCATTGCGAGCTGGAATTAGCACAGAGACTTCGCGTGTCACTGAGGCCGTTCCATCGCTTTCTGATAACAGCCCGCACAGTGAATTCGTCTTGCGGAAAAACAGCAAGTTGATCAAGAACATGGTGGCAACAAAGCTACTAGCGGCCAGCGATGACCAGATGATAATCGACGTGGCAAAAGTACTCATACCATTTCCCCTTTGATCATTTTGACGGACTCCAATTGCCCACTGCTGTGCCGATCCTGAAACTGCCGACCTTGAATTCTGGCAATGATCCTTCGCCAATAATCATAGACGCCTCCTATCCCCGCCCGGCCTAAGGCCACGGTTGTGAACCCGGCTGGGTCGCGCGCCATCGCAAGTTCGGCCAGTAGCGCCTGGGTGGTTGTCAAGCTCCGTTCCAGCTCGATGTTTCGAGCGGTTCGGTCTTGAGACAAATCAGCGCACTTGACTGGCGAACCGAATTGAAGCAGCAACTCCGGAGTACGTTCATTCCAAAACGTATACTCGATAGCCATCGGTAGCGCGGTGCCGCGAAAATTGTTGTCCACCAGATAGCTCAGCCCACTGAGAAACGGTAGCGGCTGTCGAGCGTCGTGAAACTTACCGGTTGGTGTCAACCAGAGAATCGTGTTCGGGCTGGCAAGCAATTCGCGACTAGTTCGCAGGAAATCCTTGACGCCACCGGAAGTCTCTCGTTGGACCGGAAAGAATCCAAGCCGCTCGAGCACCGGATAGCTTCGCAGCGCGTCTGCATCCATGGGAGCGGTGAAGTTGCGACCAGAAAACATTAGGTCCGTCATCAGGACTGCTGTCATCGGGTCCCACCAGCCTGGATGATTGGCAAAACAGACTACAGGCCCTGCGGGTAACTCCGTCAGTGGCTGCCATCCCGCGACGCGCACGGCGTTGAAGTGCCTGCGCACAAAGCGGCGAACATATCGTCGAAAACCCCAGTGAAGTATCTTGGATGCCAGCTCAGACATTTCATTTCCAAACACAACTGCCTTGCCCATCAACGGAGCGACGGGCTATTGCCAAACCGTCGCTCCGCCGACGGAAATGTTGTCGCGGCTGCCGGCAATCAAGCCGCTTTGACGAATAAACTCTTAGATTCTTCCGTGCCTGAAGCACTCAAATCCTGATCGAGGGTGTCAGCGGCAATCCAACCGGACATAACCACCATGGGCATCCCAGGTCCGGGATGCGCAGAACCGCCTGCCAAGTACAGGCCCTGCATTTCCGCAACGCGATTGGCCGGCTTAAAGGCTCCCAAAAATCGTCCGTGGCTCGCCAATCCGTAAATGGCTCCATTGAGTACGTGATAACGGCGGTGGATATCGGCCGGAGTCAATGCTTGCTCGACTTCGATCCGCTCCTCGATATCCTCCATACCCGCGGTTTTCTTCAGCTTGTCGATGATTACGTTGCGGTAGGCCGGCAACATCTTGTCCCATTGGTGATGCTTGCGCAGGTAGGGCGTGTGAACCAAAACGTACAACGCCTCGCCGTCTCCTGGAGCGACTTTGTCCCCGGATAGAGACGGTGCGCAAACGTAACAGGTAGGATCTGCCGCGGGTTCCCCTTGCTTGTAAATCTGATCGAACTCAACATGGGGATCGCGACTAAAAACAAAGTTATGATGCAGAATATGTTCGTACTTCTTGCGAAGCCCCAGATAGAGTACGACACCCGAACAGGCAGCCTCAAACTTCCGCTTCTTGAGGAACTGCGTCGCGACCTTGTTCGGCAATAACTCCTCACAGGTCCGAACGCAGTCGGAATTGGACACAACCGTGGTCGCTTTCAGGGATTGTCCGTTGTCCAGTGTGATTCCTGTGACTCTGCCAGACTGAGAATCAATCGACTTGACTTGCCGTCCTGTGACATACTGCACACCCAATTCTCGTCCTAGCCGCACCAGAGCCTCAGGGACGGCTCGCGTGCCTCCCATGGGATACCAGATTCCTTCATTCGTTTGCATGTGTGCGATTCCACACAGCACTGCCGGAGATGCTTCCGGTGAGGACCCTACATATTGTGTGAAGTGATCGATCATCTGCGCGATTCGGTTGTCCGGAATGTGACTTCGCACAAGCCCAGCAACGGTTCGACCAAATCGGAGGCTCATCACATCGCGAAGAATGTCCAGTGATAGCGACTCCTTGACGTTCATCGTATCGGCGATCCCACCGACGCTCTTCCAGAAAAAAAACTTGTTGGAAACTTCATCTAGCTTCTTCGAGATGGCCATGAACTTCTCATAACCATTTCCTGTTGCCTCGGCTCCAGTGTACTCGCGCAGCCGGTTCTTCATCTCCGGCAACGATTCCAACAGATCAAAGTGCGTGCCATCTTCGTAGAAGCAACGCCATTGAGGATCCAGACGCACCATATCCAGATAGTCTTCCAGCTTTCGACTGGCTTCCTGGAAGACTCGACGTAGAACCGATGGTAGAGTCAGAATTGTAGGCCCCATATCAAATCGGTAGCCTCGATCTTCCAAAAGGGCAGCTTTGCCACCTAGCCAGTCATTCTTTTCGACAACGGTAACTGAATAACCACGGGCCGCTAGTGTACAGGCGGTGGCCAGTCCAGCTAAACCGCTGCCAATTACGATAGTGTCTGCTTGATGCTTCATGATCTGATTCCTTTAGTAGACCTTTCTTGCAAAAAATCAATTGGTTTTGAACGGAGCCGGACCTGCTGAATGGTAGCTTGGATCATCTTTGGCAAGGCCTTTAATGTTTGCAGCGGACCAGCAGCATGTTCCAACCGAATCAGCTGCTCCAACACTTCCGAGTCGGCAACGGTGGGCTGATGCAAATGAGGCTTGAACCAACGGCGAGTGGCCACGATCGCTTTGAGGTGAGTCATTTCCAGCAGGCCTGCCTGACCGCGCGTCTTGCCATGACCACTCATCAGACGACCACCAAATGGCACTCGCGGGTCAGCAGTTGGCACGATCATATCGTTGATCACCACGCATCCAGCGGGAATACGACGAGCCAATTCATGGCAGTTTGCCCTGGAACCAAATACAGTCGCACTAAGTGCAAAAGGACATCTTGCATTTTCTTGCAGCGCTTGCGAATCCGATTCAACTCGAATCACCGACAAGACCGGAGCAAATAGATCCTTTTGGGCAATAGACATCTGACTGCTAACGCGATCAAGAACCATTACTCCGATTTGGTCTTCACGACTACCTCCGGCCAGGGAACCGACGACCAGCTCCGCTCCTTGCTGAACCGCTGCGGCTATCAACTGCTCCTGCATACGGTCTCGCCGCGTTGCTGGGGGTGGGAAACGAAGCCCGGCAGGTTGAGCACTCGCAGAAGACCCGTCTAGTGCCTCCTGCTGGTCCAACACAGCACGAACGCGATTTTCCAGTTTTGCTTTCAGCAGCCGCACAAGCTCGTCGGCTTGCCTGTGACGCACAAAGACTCGCCTGGGTGCCATACAGGTTTGACTTTGGTTGAAGGTCAATCCCAACAACAAACAGTCGCTGACCAAATTCAGATCCGCATCTTCCAGAACGAATACTGCGTCGCAGCCTGACAACTCCATGACACAAGGTGTCGTCGACTCGGCCAGTTCATGACTGACCGCTCGTCCGGTGTTGGCAGATCCCGTTAAGAAGACTTTGTCAACACCTTTGCGTATCGCTAGTGTGGCCGCCTCTGGCTCCTCCGGCAGGACCTGCATAACGCCGTCGGGCAGCCCCGCAGATTTGGCTAGCGTCAATAGGTGTCGGATGGGGGGCGTGCCATGGACAGATGGCTTGATCAAGACGCTATTTCCGGCTGCAATCGCCTGCAGCCCTTGAATACTCGGTAGCATCAAGGGATAGTTGGAAGGACCTATGACCAGGACGACACCCAGGGGTTCCGGCCGCAATACCACCGAATTTCCCCAGAGCCACTTCGGACGACCACGCCCACCAATCGTCCGTTCACGGAGGATGCGCGGTGCCTCACCTTCCAGGAAGCGGCATGCGTCCAACAAAGGCAGTACCTCAGCGGCCAGCGTTTCGGCTAAATTCTGCCGATGGACAGATTTCGCTAGGGCTCGAGGGTCTTCAGCGATAGCCAATCGCAGGCGTCTGAGCACCTTCAATCGATCCTGGATTCGCCAAGTCGACCAGTCAGACTGCGCAGTGCACGCAGTCTCCCAGGAGGAACCTACAACTTTCATGAGGTTTTCACTGGCAGCCAGATGGAGGCCGGCGTCATCAAGCGTATGGGCTGTGTGCTGACGTGGAAGAACTGTCGATGCTGGTTGCACGGTGGTCAGGACAGGCAGCCCCATCACGCTGCCCTCCTCTGAATGGTAGATGTGGAAGTCAATTCATTGGATTCCACGATTGCTTCCGGAAACTCCAATCGTAAGGCTTCACACATCATCCGCGCCGAGATGCGAGCCGACTCATAGATGACGGGCAATCCGCTACCAGGGTGAGTCCCACCGCCTACCAGGTAGACCTGTTGCAGATCCGTAAAATGATTCTTCGGACGAGCATGCAGCATTTGACCCAGGTTATGTGCCAGATTGAATGTGGCTCCTCGGAAAACTTGATAGGTGTTCTGCCAGTCGTCTGGAGTGACCATTTTTTCAAAACGGATCCGAGACTCAACGTCCTTCAAACCCAAATTTTCCATCTGACGCAATACGCGCTGTCGGAACATAGTGGCTTGGGACTTCCAGTCGACGTTCGGACTTTGATGCGTCACAGGTGCCAGCACATACAAAGTGCTCATCCCGCGAGGGGCCAGCGAACGATCCGTCACACAGGCATTCTGAACGTAGATCGACGGATCTTCTGACAGAATTTTTAGACGATCAATTTCATCCAGATTCCGCTCGTAATCTTTAGCAATATAGATCGTGTGGTGTGGAAGTTGGTCATCAAGTCCCTCGACGCCCAAATACAGCATGAACGTCGAACAAGAGTACTTGCTGCGATCCAGTTTTTCGTTTTTCCATTTTTTTCTGAGTTGATCGGGGACTAGGGTTTTCATCGCCTGAGCAAAGTCGGCATTGATGACCAAGGACTCAAAGAAATAATCGCCTTTGGCCGTCCTGAGCCCAACCGCTTTACGTCCCTCAAAATGCAACTTTTCGACGGGTTCGTTCAACCTGATATCGACACCCAGGTCGCGTGCGATATCAGCCATCCGCTCACTCACCGCGGCACAACCGCCCGTCGGGTGAAATACGCCGTATTCGTACTCCAGAAAGGCAAGAATCGTAAACAAACTGGGACATTGAAACGGGGACATGCCCAGGTACTTCGACTGAAATGAGAAAGCGGTGACCAACCGAGGGTCTGAGAAGTGCTTGCGCAAATCATCAGCCACCGATCTCCAGGGACGAACCCATGGTGCAGCCTTGAGCACCGAAGGCCGAAGCAAATCCAACAGACTGTTGAAGGGCGACTCCAAAATCGGGCGGAATCTTTCCAATTTGTCCCGGTTTTCATTCATAAAGCGAACGAAGGAGTCAGCATCTTGCGGAGCGATACGAGAAATTTCCATTCGCATTCGTTCCAAATCCCCGGTTGCATCAATGCGTCCTCCCAGGCCAAACTCAAGCCGGTACTGGGGATCCAAACGAGTCATCGGCACATCTCGCCACAAATCGCGACCGACCGCTTGAAAGATCTCCTCAAGCACCCGAGGATAAAGAAAAAATGTCGGGCCGGTATCAAATCGAAATCCATTCGCTTCGATGGCCGCACAGCGTCCGCCGACTTGCTCTGCACGCTCGAATACCGTGACGTCCGCACCGGCTTTTGCCATGAGCATCGCATTGGCGAGACCGCCAGGACCTGCACCGACAATACAGACCCTCTTTTTACCAACTGGCATCCTTGCCATCGCTGATCCTGCTACCTTGGAGAATTTACTCAGATCAGTGGACTATAGCAATTCTTCGATGCGTTTGCAATGTGAGTCCAGAAAGCACAGGATCATCTACGCCAAGCCACATTCCGAGAGGTGATCGCTATCTGACTGGACCGCAGACAGTATCTGCATCACCTCGATCCTGGTCAATTTGCTGCCAGCTCCTCTGTCACGCAACCTCTGAAGAGACCCCTCTGCAAGCATAAAAATGAAACGACAGAACAGGACAATATCTTGTGGGAACCCATTGCTTGCTAACAAAGAAATATAAGCCCTTGCGTCCTCCCTGCCGACCATTGCCAACTGGTAAACGCTTTCACGAGAGGTTGCGCTGGGAATAAACAGTCGCCCGCCAGCGGCGTCCACTTTCGAGTCCTTCAAAATGTTGACTAGTTGAAGGAACTCTCCGAAGCCAATGGAAAGCCGACGTAGATCTTGATAAACCGCCTGTCCACAAGAATGATGGTAAACAAAAATGTCTGTTAACATCTCTCCGACGATCCCAGCCACCACGTAGCAGTAAAGCCGAAGATCATCAAGCGACTGAAGTTGAATCTGGTGCGGCAATCCCTTCGAAGCTTCGATAAACCTGTGCATCCCACTGATCGTTGAATTAAGCGCCTTGCAAATCACTTGTCTAGCGGAAGACGGTAACGAATCAAAAATGGCAAACAATCTAGGGAAAGCTAGCAACAACTGGCCCGTTGGACTGCCATCTGGCCACAGTCCCCTTAATTGAATTGGATCGGCGGTCAGGGAATCATCGGTTGTCGCAGTATCCGATGAATTTAACAGGCTGACGTCCGTCTGACTGAAGCGACTACGCAAAGCCAAAAGTAACTCACATTTGACGACAACATCAGTATCTGCTGCGTCCTCGATACTATCCACGATTCGAAAGAGAAGATAGCTTAAGCCAATCTGTCGTCGACGCTGAGCGGCAAGCAGCGGTATCGCCAATGCAAAGGTGCGACTGGTTCCTTGAAGAAAGCGATCTATCAAGTCGTCGTCAC
>JBIIJD010000032.1:0-55374 GCA_044234105.1 Aureliella sp.
TATCTGGGCTTGGGTTAAGTTGAATTCCAATCAGTTCAGGCGCGTCTAACATAAACTCTATTTGGGGTATTTGTAATCAGGATGTTTCGGATCGAAGTCTAAATCGGTCAGTCCTACATTGAGCTTAAGATCCAGGTAGGTGTATTCCTCTTCCAGTTTTGGTTGCCCTCCCACCTCAGTTGGCCAAGTGTACGCCGCATAGCGGATTGGCACATGCAATTCATTGTCGATGAAGATTTGAGCGATATGGTACTCCAGACCTTCTTTTTGCTCGGGATGCTTGACCTGAATCAGCTTGCAATCGCGCTGGTCCACCAACTGGTTTTCGTAGATTTCTACCTGACATTGGTCATGAACCTTGTCGCGACTTCCTTTTTCTATCAATTTTTCGGCTAAATTCAGAATGCCAATGTCGTAAATCGGATAGCGGCTGTTCATCATAGCCAACAATCCCTTGGGAGGCAGCTTGAACTGCACCCCCAGTTCGTGAGTAATCAGCTTGTTGTCGTTGGCTCCCTTGACCCAAATCGCTTCGCGGCCCGCATTGCCGCTGGGCGGAACATAGATCAAGTAGACTGAGAATGGAATTGGCGGTTTGGCAGTCCTGTCTTCATGGCGTATTTTCAACTGCATGAATTCCTCCTCCCCCAACTTGCCACGAATTCGCTCTCGCTTAATGACTCGAGCCGTATAGTCGCGAACGTTGGTTTTCATGTCGGCCATCAATTGACTAGCCAACTCAAGCACTGGAACTAGCGGATGAATATTTGGATCGGTCGTAGACGGCGTGGCGACAGCCGGACCGGTGGGAACCGCAGGCAACGAACTGATCGTAGGCGGCTGGCTTGAGTCCGGATTTGATCGCGCGGCAAACCACCAGTATCCTCCCGCGATCAACAAAATAGCCAGCAGCAACCATCGCAGTCGGCGCCAGCGGATAGGTCCTGATCCATCAATTTTCTCAGACATAATACTCGCTATTCTGCAAGAATCGATATTGCGATTGGTCAATCACAACGTTGTTGGACATGCCAGTCAAGACGATTCAGGCGATTTACTGAACGAAAAATTCAAGTCACAGAAAAGTAGCCAGGTCACAGTTGCTCATCTGACATCCGCATAATGGCATTCTAGGGATCTTTGGCGTTCGGTCAGGTACGCGAACGTCAAAAAGTTGTAAAATTTCTTTTCTCTTCATCCAATCAATTCGTTCTGAATCCAAAGAGGAGTCATTCAAGTATGATCCAAGTCAAGATAACAGATTCTGTAGGGACTATCATTCTGAATCGCCCCAAACGATGCAACGCCTTGACCGGTGAAATGATTCAGCAACTTAGTCAGGCTCTGGCCGACCTGCACCAGGAAAAGAAAGTGCGTGGCGTTATCCTAACTGGCTCCGGAGCACATTTTTGCACAGGAATGGACTTGAAGCAGTGGCAGCAGATTCAAGGCAGTGAAAACGCCCTGCACCAATGGTACTCGGACGCGGATGCGCTGAAAACTTTGATCGAGCAGATCCTTTGGTTGCCTAAGCCAGTCGTTGCAGCCGTGGACGGGGCAGCCATGGGTAGCGGTCTGGCGCTGGTTTTTGCCTGCGATTTGGTGGTCGCCAGTCAAAGCGCCACCTTCAGCGCGGCAAGCTGCAAACGTGGCTTGGTTTCAGGCTTGGTAGCGCCACTTGCCTGCTTTCGAAGCGGAGCAGCACTGGCCAGTGGGCTATTGATCGGTGATCAAGAACTGTCGGCTGTCGAGGCGAAAGATTGTGGGTTCGTGCATCATGTTGTTGATTCGGACAAGATTTGGGTTCGATCCAAGTCTTGGCTAGAGACGATCTCCCAAGGTGCCGCCGAGTCCATTCAACTGACCAAACGAGTTCTCAACGAAATGATCGGCGAGCAACTATCCAGCCAGCTTGCCTCGGGAGCCGCCGCACTGGCAACTTCATTAACTACTGAGGCGGCAAGTGAAGGACTTGGAGCGTATGTCGAAAAGCGGCCACCTAGTTTCCCCAAATGAGCGAAGTTCAGACGCATTGCACGTGCCGTTGATAGGGGCAAGAGTTGGAAAACCTGCTACAATGCGGCTCTGTCTTCGGAAGGCTATCGGTACGGAACAGGACTCTAACGCGCTAGCGGCTTATGTTTCTAGGTAGCTTCTCAGTTGTTTATTTTATCCATTGACGAGAAACTGGCTTGATTCCCTCACGGTTTTGTGGCCCGCCCCTACGGTGCGTGACATGTAGCTTAGCTGTCATTTGCTTCGCTGGCTCTTTGTTGATTTCGTCGGCATGGGCTCAAACGCCTGCATTGCCTAAAGAACTACTGAATCGTCAGCAGATGCGACAGGAGTTGCAGCGACTGGCCGAGGTCTGCAGTCGGCTTCAGATGCAGGAACAGGCCGAGCGATGCCTTAATTGGATAGGTGTCGACCGACCCGATCAACATCGATACTATTTGCCTGGACAGATTCCCGAAGTAACCAAGGACGACAATTACACGAGGTGGCGCGAGCATTTTATGACGGCTCGTCGTCGTTATGCTGAACACCTATTCGAACAGGCTCAGCAGAAGGCAAATGTTGGGCAGTCTGCCGTGGCGTTCCGCCTATTGTGGCAAGTTTTACGAGAGGATCCGGAGCACTCACGGGCCAAGCAAGTTCTTGGGCCTTTAGCGACGGCCATTCAATCACGACCTCGCCAACGCTCTGGTGGCAACACGCCTCCCGAACTAGCGCGACTGGGCAGCTTTCAGCGCTGGCAGAGTCCACATTTTCAGGTGTGGACACGAGCCGACGCTAAGTCGACACAGGCAACCATCGAGTTGATGGAGCAATTCTATGCAGTGTGGAGTCAATGCTTCTACGACCAGTGGGCACCTGCCGACGTACTTCAGACCCGATTGGCAAAGGTCAATCATCCTTGGCCAGATACGCCCAGCATTCAGGTCGTGATTCTGGCCGATCGTGAGGATTACCTGAAGCTACTGGGCGCTGAGGAGAAAAATATCGACGTTTCGGTTGGCTACTATAGCCCCAAAGCCAGAAGAAGCTTCTTCTATCCTTCTGCGGATCTCCAGGAGACGTTGTTTCACGAGTTGACGCATCAGTTGTTTTCCGAGGTTGCTCGCTGGAAAGGGGACACTGCTCGCAGGACAGAAGATGCTGACTTGGAGCACTTGCAGGGGGCCTGGGCTATTGAAGGCATCGCTCTTTACATGGAATCGCTAAGACCTTCGAAAGAAGGCTGGACTATGGGCGGCATCGAATCGTCTCGTCTCCAGACGTCCAGGTATCGTGCGCTTCGCGATCAGCACTGGCCGCCCTGGTCCAACTACTGCCAAGGTACAATCGCTCAGTGGAAGCAGCAGTCCGGGATTGCGCTCAGCTATGCGCATGCTGCCGGGCTGACGCACACGCTACTGGATTTGGCAACGGACGGCCTAACCAAAGCGGCTAAGCCCATGAACGATGCAAGTAGCGATGCAAGTAGCACTGAAATCGATTCTCAACCCCCAAACGCGCGGACCGCATTTTTGGACTACTTGGCCAGTGTCTATCAAGGGCAACCCGATCATGAACGGATCTTAAAAATACTTGGACATGATGATCAGCAAGCGCAGGACAGTTATCGGAATTTATTGACCATTCGACAAGAACAGTTGGCTGCGGTCGAAGTTGACAATCCATCGATCCAGCAGTTGGTTTTGACTGGCAGCCGGTTGGAGGACTGGGCGATCGTGGGACGATTCCGATCGTTACAATGGCTGGATCTATCCTTCAGCAATTTGAAACCCGATCAAGCTGACTGGCTGCCGGACCTGCAGCATTTGAATCGTCTGAGCCTTGAGGGCAATCAGGTGAATCAAGCCATGTTGTTGCAAGTTGCGAAACTGCCTCGCCTGACCGAACTGGATCTGAGCCTATGCCCAATCCAAGACAAAAATCTGGAACCGTTGGCACAGCATCCCGCCTTGGAATCGCTATGGTTGACCGGTACTCAAGTTACTGAAGCTTCGTTTGACCTACTGAAAGGCTTGCCCAAGCTGAAGCATTGCGAAGTGAGTTCCACGGCTATTTCTGAGGAAGCTTGGCGGCAATTTACTCAGTCACATCCACAGTTACAGGCATCCTCACCTTAGGAGATAGTTTTATGATTCGAAAGATTTGTGCGGCATTATTGTCAGTTCTAGTGATAAGTCCAGTCACAGTGCTACTGGCGGATCAACCCAAGCTGAAATTGATAGAGACTCGCAAAATTTGGGATCAGGCTCCTCACAATGCGTTTACCGATTTGGTGCGATTCAAGCAGCGGTGGTTCTGCGTCTTTCGCGAAGGCCAGGATCACGTCTCGCCCGACGGCGCGTTGCGTGTGATCACATCGCCCGACGGCTTAGATTGGCAGTCGGCAGCACGGATTGAATCGTCTGATTCGGACTTGCGAGATGCTAAAATTACTGTCACAGCATCCGGCCAATTGATGCTGGCTGGGGCCGAAGCCATGCATGACCGCTCAAGCTACTCCCATCAATCGCTGGCCTGGTTTTCAGAGGATGGCTATCAATGGTCGCAGCAACAAGAGATCGGTCAGCGAGATTTCTGGTTGTGGCGAGTTACTTGGCACGATCAAACCGCTTATGGAATCGGTTATGCATGCTCGTCAAACGATCGCTCGGTACGATTGTACACCAGTCGCGATGGCAAAGATTTTCAGGTGTTGGTCCAACCGCTTTATGATCAGGGGTATCCCAATGAAACTTCGATCGTCTTTCAAGATCAGATCGCCTATTGCTTATTACGGCGCGATGGTCAGCCCAGCGACGGTTTGTTGGGGCAAGCCAAGGCACCCTATACGCAGTGGTCTTGGCATAGTGTGGGCTGTAAGATTGGCGGACCGCAGATGATCCTACTGCCCAGCGGCCAGTTGCTGGCTGGAGTGCGATTGTACGATCAGAAAGTGCGAACGTCGCTCTGTTGGATCGACAAAGAAACAGGCAAGTTGACCGAAGCCCTGCCATTGCCCAGTGGCGGTGACAGTAGTTATCCTGGACTGGTTTGGCATGAAGATGTGTTATGGGTCAGCTATTATTCTTCCCACGAAGGCAAGACCAGCATCTATTTAGCTAAAGTCGCGATTGAATAGCTGCTGCATCTGCCCTAGAGTTTGCCTACCCGACTGCTAGGCAACGGTTCAGATACGTCAGGGCGCAGCGTTGCTGCGCTCTGGGTAGTATTGTGACAGACGCGGTACTAAGATGTACCAGAACTCGCTAGGCACCAACGTCATTGAACAGGTCGCTATAGCGATGCCAGAGTTAGCCTTCGGTGGCGCTATTGCTGTGAGTTAAAATCTGGCAACTCGACATCTCCATATTCTTCTGTAGCTTGCTGCTGCATTTGCTGTTGCTGCTCTTGGGCGGCTTTGATCACTTTGGGGAGGAACAAAGCGTAGCCGATTCCGTAAAACACAATCGACAGAACAAGGCAAAGTGTGTAAATGGGCATGACCTTCTGAAGGCCCCAAGCCGCCTTGTTTTGCCAGCCGTAGATCAGAGTTAATATGTAGCCGATACCACAGACGAACATGCCAACGATACTAGCAACACCAAGGCCGGTTAATTGATTTTGGAACATCTTGACAATGACCAGAATACAACAAACAAATGCTACCAAGCCCAAAACTCCGCCGATTCCCATCAATACGAATTCCATGAACATTCTCCTTTATTGTTCTCGTATACTCTGCGACAGCACCCCGCTGCACGCTGTATTGAAGGTGCAATCTAACAGATTTCAACGGGTTTGTATCTATGAGCTTAGGTTGTTGTCAAGAATTTTTGTAATCGTTCTTGCTAGCTGGCAGCATGAACCTGCTGTCGGCGGACTTCATACAACAAAATGCCGGTGGCAACGGCTGCGTTCAGCGAAGAGACACGGCCCATCATCGGAATGCAAACACGATGATCGGCTATAGACAGTAGGTCGGGCTGTAAGCCGTGTGCTTCGCTGCCTACGATCACTGTCGTCAGCGATTTAAGCTGCATTCCCCAGATCCCAGCGGTGGCGTTGGAGTCTGCTGCAACAACCCGCGATCCCATTTGCTTGATCAAGCTAGCCGCTTGAATCAGATCGTCGGTACGGACTATTGGGACGAAATTGACAGCGCCTGAGGATGAGCGTACGACATGGGGCGTGACCTCTGCTTGGGATTTATCACCAACGATGACACCCAATGCAGCGGCCCCATCACAACATCGTAAGATGGCACCGAAGTTAAATGCGTCCTGTATGCGATCGCAGATGACGATTAGAGGTGGCAGACTGTCAGGACCAGGGTTTAGTGCACCGCTTTCTGTCTTGGTATTGCCATCGAAACCTTGCAAATTTGCCAGCCACCCATCAAGGCTCAGATAGGGGAACACACCAAGTCTAGCGATAATACCTTGATGTTCGGAGGATCGGACCAACTGCTCCAATCGGCTTGCCGGTACGATCTCGATTGGCACACCCAGTTGACTTTGAGCCTGCATTAGTACCAACGATTGATCAAAGGCTTCCCGAGTTGCGAAGATCTCGATGATGGGCCACCGGGCCGCTCGAATTGTTTCGGTTACCGCATGATATCCCCACAGCCAACTGCGTTGGTGGCTACCACTGAAGGTCCGCTTCCCTGATTTTTTTTTACCGTATTGACCTGCCATCGGATACTCATTTCGGGCCCAAGTTCTCGTGGAAACAGGACCGATTTGTCACAAATTTTGCCAGTTGCTACGATTCGACAGATTGAGATTGTACTCCAAATTTGCAGCTTTTCCCAATTGAATGCCGGTCGCTTCTGGGGTTGTCCAGCGTCCGATTCCAACGAAAATAAGCTGGTTGGAGTGAATTCGGCTGACATCTGACGTTGACCTGGCACTAAGCTATCGAAGATATTCCCCGTATGATAATCTCTGCACCGGAAAAAATGGACCTAGAAGCATACTGTCTACAAACAGCGACTGCGGCCCGGAGGGCATCGTCGGCATTGGCGACGCTGCCCACTGAGGTCAAAGATCGGTGGCTGGCGGCCAGTGCCGATGCGTTATTGGAAAATGTTGACAGGATCATACAGGCCAATTCCCTTGATCTGGCTGCGGCTGCTGGTTACGGATTGACCGATGCGGCCATCGATCGCTTGGTCTTGAATCAATCAGGTATCGAAGCGATTGCGCAATCGCTTCGGGAAATCGCTGCCCTGCGCGACCCGGTGGGCCAGTCGATCGAAGGCTGGGTGCGCCCCAATGGTCTGGAGATCCGTAAAGTGCGCGTGCCACTGGGAGTGGTCTTCTTTATCTACGAGTCGCGTCCCAACGTGACAGTCGATGCGGCTGCGATATGTGTCAAAAGCGGTAATGCGGTGATTCTGCGCGGTGGCAAAGAGGCCATGCATTCCTCTAAGGTTCTAGTCGACATCATCACGGAGGTTGGCTCGCAGAGTGGTATTCCCGCTGGAGCGGTCCAGCTTGTGTCAACAACAGATCGCAGCGCTGTAGGGCAATTTTTGAAGATGAACGAACTGATCGATGTTGCCATCCCCCGAGGCGGCAAGGGGTTGATTGAACGTGTCATGCAGGAAGCGCGAATGCCGGTTATCAAGCACTACGATGGAAACTGCCACGTCTATGTAGATGCAAGTGCCGATCTGGAAATGGCAGTCAAGATCGTTGTCAACTCGAAGTGCCAGCGACTTGGAGTTTGCAACACTTGCGAGAGTCTATTGGTTCACCGCAGTGTGGCCACCACGATTCTACCCGCCATTGCAACCGCCTTGACTAAGGCTGGCATCGAGCTGCGTGGAGACCGTGCCACCTGCAGTTTGATCCCCAATGCGGTGCTTGGAACCGAGCAGGACTGGTCGACCGAATATCTTGGACCGATCATCAGTATCTGTGTGGTGGAGAGCTTGGACGCGGCAATCGAACACATCAATCGTTACGGATCACACCACACGGATGCGATTGTAACGGAGAATTTGCAGGCTGCTCGACAATTTCAATTGGCGGTGGATTCCAGCGCAGTCATGGTCAACGCTAGTACGCGATTTAACGATGGCGGGCAATTTGGATTAGGAGCCGAAATCGGAATCAGCACCGACAAATTTCATGCGCGGGGTCCTTGTGGACTCAGCGAGTTGACAACGTACAAATATTTGGTGACCGGTAGTGGACAAGTCCGTCAGTAGCAAACCGGGTGCTAATGCACTGCGGCTGATAGGGAAATCAACGATTCCAACTAAATCAACGGACGGCTGGTAGTCTTGGATAATCGTCTAAACTAGGATAGCACGATGAGCGACGAAACAAGTCAAGAAACTCTTGGTAATGACGAACTAGAGGAGTTGCTGCGCTCGATGGATGCGGGCGGTGCCGCTCAAGAACCAGAGACTCAACCTGCAATGCCGAAACCGGAGCCGCAGTTTAGTTCTCCAGCAGCCGAAAAGCTC
This sequence comes from Aureliella sp., assembly GCA_044234105.1. Taxonomy (GTDB): domain Bacteria; phylum Planctomycetota; class Planctomycetia; order Pirellulales; family Pirellulaceae; genus Aureliella. Next base: position 8,477 of record JBIIJD010000032.1, read on the forward strand.
TCGGCACCCAGGCAACGAGTGGTCGCCTATGACTTCAAGCGACCAGAGCGAGTGGGCAAAGAGCAGATGCGAGCGCTGCAGTCGCTGCACGAAGGATTTGCTAGAAATTTCGGTGCGTCACTTTCGGCCTTGCTGCGAACCATTGCCGAAACCAAGTTGATCAGTGTTGATCAGTTGACCTACAGCGAGTTTGTCTACAGCCTTGAAATTCCGACCTGCTTCAACCTACTGCGACCAGCGCCGCTGGAAGGTAATTGGATTTTGGATATCAGTCCGTCGCTCTTGTATCCCATGATCGATCGTATGTTGGGCGGAAACCCCAGTTCCGATAGCACGCTGAAACGTCCGCTGAGCGAAATTGAGCTGCGATTGGCTAGTCGCGTGACTTCGGCCTTCCTGCGAGAGTTAGCGTCTGCATGGGAAAATACGATTCAAATGAGTATTCAATTGGAACGAGTGGAAAGCAATCCACAATTGGTACAAATCGTTCCACCTAACGAAGTGGTTATTCTGGTTAGCCTGGAATTGGTGGTCGGCAAATCTCAAGGTACAGTCAACCTTTGTATCCCATTCAACACAATCGAAAGACTTGGAAACAAGCTGACCAGTAACAATTGGAAAGGCTACACTCCTACCAAAAGTGACCAACAAGCGACACGGCAGATTGAAGCGCAGATCGACCAGTCCGCACTGGAGGTTGTTGTCGAACTAGTGAAGACCGACATTCGAGCCGTCGACCTGCTGAATTTGCAGGTAGGTGACATCATCACCACCGACAAAGATTGCCGTCATACGCTGGACGTTTCAATTGCTGGAGTCAGTAAATTCCAGGCACGACCAGGTGCCTTTAAGGGCCGCAAAGCCGTGGAGATCGTTTCCACGACTCAGCAGTCAACGACCAGAAATAGTTAAGATTCCCCATGTCGCGCGACGGTGCGGATCAAACCGATCCTTCTGAACTAAAATCCAAGGATGCCGTCACCGGATTATCGATTCGCGATTTGGTGGTTCAGTTCCCTGGGCAGGCACCTGTGCTGCTGGATTTCTCGCTGGACGTTTTGCCGGGCCAGATCATTGCGCTGGTTGGCGCATCGGGCTGCGGCAAAAGCACTTTGCTGCGCACCGTCGCTGGTCTGCAAAGCTATTCCTGCGGAAGGATTGAATTTACTGGCGCGCCAAATTCACGTCGTGGCGACCTGTCCTTTGTATTCCAAGACGCCACACTGCTGCCATGGAGAACTGCATACGAGAATGTGCGATTGCCTTTGGAGTTGCAACCACGGGGCGATCGAAGACTGTCAGATCAGCAGCAAGAACAGCAAATCGCTGATGTCTTAGACTGCGTTGAGCTTGCTCCGGCCAGTCGACATTTGTTTCCTAGGCAACTGTCCGGTGGCATGCGCATGCGCACCAGCATCGCGCGAGCCCTGGTCACCGATCCCTGCTTGCTGTTGCTAGACGAACCTTTTGCGGCTCTGGATGATCTGCTGAGGACGAAACTGAATCAATTGGTACTAGATTTGTGGCAGCGTCGGCGCCGGACCATACTGCTGGTAACTCACAACATCGCTGAGGCGGCACTGCTGAGTCATCGCGTGGCCGTGCTGGGGCAACAGCGAGTGGCCCGATTGATCGACAATCCACTGCCCTGGCCGCGATCCAGTCAGCAACGAACTAGCCTGGAATTTGCTAGGCTATATGGCCTGATCAGCCAAGCATTATCGGAGGCAAGTGGTTAAGTGAACGAAACCAATGGCGTACTTCAGTGGTGGCTTCGAAGCCTGGCGACAACGGCTGTGTTCGTTCTGTTTTTAGGACTGTGGCAATGGGTGATCTGGTGGTTTCGCACTCCACCAATGATTTTGCCCTCACCCATGGGTGTGTTGCAAGCTGCCATTCGCGAGCAACGGACACTTTTGACAGGCTTTGGAATAACCGCAGTGGTGGCCTTGACCGCATTAGGCATCAGCATCGCCGTGGGCTGCCTGATGGCCGCGTTGCTGAGTCTTTCGCGATGGCTGCGAGTGACACTCTATCCCTATGTCATTTTTTTGCAAACGGTCCCCATTGTTGCCATCGCTCCCTTGCTGATTACTTGGTTGGGCTACGGTTTCCAAACGATCGTCCTGGTAGCCGTCATCATCAGTTTATTCCCAATCGTTTCAAATGTGACTGCTGGGCTGATTTCAGTCGACAGAAATCTTCTGGATCTATTCAAGCTTAGCGAGGCCAGTCGCTGGCAAGTGATGTGGAAACTACAAATCCCTTTTGCGGTTCGTCATTTGATACTGGGAGCACGGATCAGCGCGGGGCTGGCCGTGATTGGCGCGATCATCGGGGAATTCTTTGTAGGCGAGACTTCAGGATCGGCTGCGGGACTTGGCACATTGATCGCCGGGTGGCAACGCATGTCGCGCACCGATGCCATGGTGGCTGCAATTATCAGCAGTACCCTGTTAGGATTATTGGTACTGGGCTGTGTGAATCTGGTAAGCAGTGTTTTGCTGCGACGCTGGACGGCTGGTCAATTCGAAAATCAGTAGGCTCCCAGTGCCAGACCCATGAAAGCTTAATTTGATGCTCATCGAATTTCGTGTCGCCAATTTTCGATCCTTAAAGGACGAGCAAGCGCTGACTCTGGAAGCTGCTCCCGTCAGCGATTTGACTGATGCTCGCCTGCGTACAGTATCAACCCACTGCGGCCCGCTGCTGCCAGCGGCGGTCATCTATGGTTCCAACGCAAGCGGTAAAAGCAACGTGCTGGTTGCGCTGGCATTCATGCGTGAAGCCGTAGTCCATTCATTGGAAGGCTGGGCGGCGGATAAAGGAGTTCCACGCACCGCCTTTGCCTGGTCAGGCAAATCTCGCGACCAGTCCATGTTTGAAGTGACTTTTGTGACCCAGGGCGTCAAATACCAATACGGATTTGCCGCAGATGATCAAAGGATCGCCGAAGAGTGGCTATTTGCTTGGCCTGACGGAAACCGGCAGGTATGGCTGGAACGCGATGGCCAGCGTTTTAGTATTGGCTCAGCCCTCATCGGGCCTAGCGATTCTGCTCTCAACGCGACTCGCAGCAACTGCCTGCTTCTATCAGTTGCATGCAGCATGGGGCATCCTCAGTTGAGGCCTGTCAGCGACTGGTTTCAGCGAATCTTCACTGTGAATATCGCTCATCGACTTCGCAAAACTCGACTGTCGCCAGGCAACTCGGGGCGCCCATCGGTACTTGGCAGCGTGGCTGAAAGCTGGCAAGCCGACTCGAGCATTTGGCGTTTGAGCCTCGAATTGCTCAGGGCTGCCGACCTGGGAATCGTCGACATTCGATCGGTGCAAGTGCCGCCGTTGCCGGCAGGGGAATCGCAGCGGCTGCAACTGCGACACACACACGATGAAAATTCGTGGCTGGACCTGGAAGAAGAATCGGAAGGCACTAAAAGTTTGATTCGTATGGCACCCAGCATCGTTCAGGCGATCGAAAGCGGTGGAGTGTTGTTGGTGGACGAACTGGAGTCCAGTCTGCATCCACTGATCGGAGCTGCCATTGTCAAGCTATTTAACTCACCGCAGTCTAATCCGCGCGGTGCGCAGGTTCTCTTTACGACTCATGACACTCGGATGCTGGCCGCCAGTTCTGACGCTCCCCTGTTGCGAAGAGACCAGATTTGGTTTGCTGAGAAAAACCCGGAAGGCGCGTCCACCATCTATCCGCTTACCGATTATCAACCCAGCCAGTCGGAGAACCTGGAAAGCGGTTACCTGCAAGGACGCTACGGGGCAATCCCATTTTGCGGTGACATTTCGTGGATCAAGGAGTAGTCACTAGTGGTTCAGCGGAATCGTGAGCGCCCGCCAGCTCGGCGGCCAGCCTTTAAGTCTCCCAAGCCACGCATGTTGATTGTAACTGAAGGCGCGGTCACGGAGAAAAAGTATTTGGAAGGCATGATCGCCTGGCTCAAGAACTCACGCGTCGATTTCAAAGTGATTGGCGGAGTGGGCGTGCCAGCGACCATCGTTCAATTTGCGCTAGATCTGAAACGATCCGCCGAAGAAAAATCGAGACTACAGCGCGACGACAACCTGCGCTACGAAGAGATCTGGTGCGCATTTGATGTTGATCAACATCCCAAGTTGCCGGAAGTCTGCAAATTGGCACAACAGCACGGGATTGAACTGGCCATCTCCAATCCATGCTTTGAGCTGTGGATCTGGCTACACTTCGACGATTCTCCTGGAGTGCAGTCCCCTCAATCACTACAATGCATGCTCAGAAGATACCTTCCCGACTACCGCAAACACGTTCGATTCAGCGATGTTTCTCAGGGATATCACGATGCAGTGCGGCGCGCAGAGCAATTGGACCATCAGGCGCAAGCTGTCGGTAGGCCGGGGCGCAATCCAACCACGGGAATATGGCGACTGACCGAGAACATTCGGCGTATTTCTTAGAGGCAAAGTCGATTTGAGTTAGACTTCGATTTCGAAGCCTGATCGCCGAGTGCGTCGAACAAGCTGGTTGGCCTCTGCGTCGTCCGGAAACGCGATCGCAACTGGATCAAATCGCACCTTGCGACCGGTCAGCAGAGCCACATTGGCTAGGTGCGTTGCGTTGACAGCCCGAACATGCTCGTGGACATTGGCCACAGGTTGGCGACCGCTTCGTATGCTATCGAAGAAATTCGCCATGTGGCTCTTGGGAATTTCGCTACCATAGATCTTCACCATAGCCTCTTCGATCTCTCGCTTGGCTTGTGGGTCTGCATCGATCTCTTCGACCGGAGTACCCTTTAAAGATCCACGATTGACGCGAATTTTGCCAAGTTCTCCGGTAATCACCAGTTCGTTGTTTCCGCTTAAAACTTTAATCGTATTGCCTGTCGATAGAGTGACATCGACGTCAAACGAGTGAGCCACGTTGAAGGCGACTGGCATTTGATCGGGAGCGATCTTGCCCAGTAGAAAATCGAGCGACTGCTGGCGCTCTGTACCCATGAACTCGCCTGTTCCCTGAGCCTGGACCGCTTGTCCGTCGTCACCTGCCAGGGCCCAAAACGCGATGTCCGTGTGATGCACGCCCCAATCGGTCACCTGCCCTCCGGAATACTCGAACCACCAGCGGAAATTCCAACCCACACGCTCAGCGCAGTAGTCGACCTTGGGGGCCGGACCTAGCCACAAGTCCCAATCAAAGCCTTGGGGCGGCGCTGAGTTGTCAAATGGCCCAAACGGCTTGCTCTTATCCGGACTGCGCGATGCCGACTTGCCTACAGAACTGACCGCCTCTAGCTTGCTACCCAAGCGACCGCTTCGAGCGATTGCGACAGCCTTGATAAATCGGCCTTCGTGTTCGGTGCGCTGCTGAGTTCCCACCTGGAATGTCTTGCCGTATTTTTGTACCGCTTGTTGGACCAACTGCCCTTCCTCGAAGGTTAAAGTGAGAGGCTTCTCGCAGTAGACGTGTTTACCAGCTTTCATCGCATCGATGGCGATTTTCACATGCCAATGGTCAGGCGTGCCGATGGTTACCAGGTCGATGCCCGGTTCCTTATCCAACATTTCACGATAGTCGTTATAAACTTTGCATTGTCGCTGCTTCTTGACCTGCCCATCCGCAAAGTTGTGCGCGTTTGAGGCGCTGACGTCACAGCATGCGATGATCTGACCCAGATCAGCCGCCTCTGCACCGATGCCCGAACCTCGACCACCCACGCCGATGCAGGCCACCCCCAGTCGGTCGCTGGGCGGCTGCGCCGAACACAATTTCGGAAGGATCAACGGAGCGCTGGAGGCTAAACCGAATGCTGCCGAGGCTTGAACGAATTGTCGGCGAGTTGCAACGCGATGTTTGGTAGGCATGTCGAATCCTAGGTTAGTTTAAGTTGAAGCTGGGAGGATGTATTGTGAACTCGATTCGCATCCTCAGAATGCAAAAAAACGTGGCATGGATGTCGAATTCTATTGTGAATGTCGTAGCAACCGACGGCAAGTGGCTGCGGCCTGTGGCAAGGTCAGTAGCATACTATTGCCGCATTTTTAGCCACCATCGCATGGTCTCCGTGACCATATCTGCTCGTTCGTGATGAGCCCAATGGCCAGCACCGGGCAAAGTAACTAAAGTCCAGTCCTGGTCCAAATGTTCCCAGGTGTTGTTTAATGCCGGCGGCAGCAGCGCGGTGTCACTCAGCCCATGGAACTGCAGAACAGGCATCTGGATCTTGGGCAGTTCGGGTGCTTGGTACGGCTGTCTAGGGTAATTTCGACGGTAGTAATTCATCATCGAAGGAATTGACGATTTCTCAAATGCGGTCTCATAGATGGCTCTCAATTCCGGGTTCTTGGGTGCAACTATGTTGGCTAGGATCTTTGGATTCAAAGCCTTTTCGGAGTCGTCACGCTGAAAGATTCGAGCGTAAGCCGAATTACGATGCTGAGCCGAATCTTCGTTCATCAATTCACGTGCAAGTCCAGCCATGTGAGGTAGATTGACGATGATCAGTTTATCGGTCATCTGAGGCAGCGAAGCGGCGAATGCCCAGGCGATCGCTCCACCCCAATCATGTCCAACGATAATAGCCTTTTCTTGACCTTCTGCGCGAATTACTGCTGCAACGTCACCGACAAGAAACTTCATATCGTACTGCTCGGCATCCTCGGGCCGGTCGCTCAAATTGTAGCCGCGCGTATCCATCGCGGCCACCGTGTAGGAGTCTGACAGGCCCTGCATTTGATGATGCCATCCATACCAAAAATCAGGGAAGCCATGGATGAAGACAATCAGAGGTCCAGAGCCAGTTTGAGCGTAATGAATTTTAACTCCACTGCTGTCAGCAAACTTGCTATTAACTTGCTGCATCAGATCATTGGCTTGTAGAGACATTGCATCACCTATGGCTGAAAATAATACGAGGAGAATAAATGGAAATCGAAGATTCATGACGGATCGTCCTTTGGGAGTGAGTTAAGCTGCCGACAAGGCATTGCGATCGAAAGTCTTGAAGGGTAGTTGCGGTGGCTATTGCCGCGGAAACTGGCGAGACTTCTGCTGCTTGCGAATCGCAAAATTCTATCAAACCGCTGCGCAGCGGAGCTAAGCGAGAAGCAATTGTAATGGAAGAGTTTACAAACAGTATCTTCATATAGACATCAATTTTGACGGACTGCTTGTTGACCTAGGGAGAGCGACGCTCCTGCGGAGCCTTCCCGGGCCCGCAGCCCAGCGTTCATAAGCATTGGTTGGCATGTTCGCGGCCCACGAAAGCTCGGCAGGAGCCTCGCTCTCCCGACCCACGTTTTCGTTGGTCAAAACCAGTTCAAAGACGTTCAGAGCGGTGGCCTTGTCACCCCCGTCGAAGGCTACGGGTACGCAACTGACAAATCGGGATTGTGCGAGATGAGCCGCCATAAGTCACCGAAATGAGTTTATGGCAATGTCGTTTCGGACGACATAAAATCTACTAGGCATAGCGTGTTATGAGCGACATAACGTTGTCGAGAACCTCATTGCAAAGCCAGTCTCAACCGCGCATCTTGAGTATCCGGAGGCTCAGAATGGCGATAATCACAGGCGTTTTCGTATATTTTCGGAAAAATGCACAAAAACAAGTAAACGCTAGTTTACATTTAGTGTCACCTGTGGTTACACTGATAGGCATCAGCCAGTAGAGCTGGTAGCTTCCTTTAATGTGAGACCTGTGTCCATTGTGGATTTTGGTTTGCTCTAGGTAAAGGCGGCCGATACCTCATGTCCGTTCCAAGCTCATTCATGGAGACGCAGTGTGAAGCACCTTAAATTTTTAGCTGTATTTTGTATGTTGTTTACGACCGGTCTGGTCGCGAGGTCAACGGCTCAGGACAGCACGAGCCAGCCGGATTCGGAGCCAGCCGTTGTCGCCGAAACAACGCCTGCCGAGCCGACCATTGAGCAGCGACTTGCCGACTTGGAAGCCTACATCAATAATTCGGCGAGAACGCCGGATGTGGCTTCCAAGATTCCTGGCCCTGGTCCTGGCCACAACGCTTGGCAGATGATCAGTACGGCTCTGGTCATTTTCATGACTCTACCTGGACTGGCACTATTCTATGGCGGATTGGTGCGCAGGAAAAATGTCTTGTCAGTTCTAGCGCAGTGTATGGGAATTGCTGGGCTGGTAACTATCTTGTGGTGGGCCATCGGTTATAGCTTGGCGTTCTCAGGCGGAAACGCGATTATCGGTGACACGGCCGCTAAATTTCTTTCTGGAGTCGAGTCAGGTAAGACCGGTGCCGGGTACCACTGGATCAGCGACACGATGTGGTCGATGTTCCAATTAAGTTTTGCGATCATCACACCAGCCCTGATTGTGGGAGCCATTGCCGAGCGAATGAAGTTTCTTTCGGTGCTAGTATTTGTCGCGATATGGATGTTTGTCGTCTACTTCCCGTTCGCCCACATGGTGTGGGCCACCAACGGGTTGATGTGTGGCCCCTTGAATGCAGATGCGATGATCAAGTCGATCGACTTCGCTGGCGGTACCGTTGTCCACATGACCTCTGGTTGGAGTGCACTGGTGCTTTGTATTATCTTGGGCAAACGAGTTGGATATGGCAAGGAGCCCATGCTTCCTCACTCGATGGTACTATGTGCCGTGGGTACCGGGATGCTGTGGGTCGGTTGGTACGGATTTAACGCTGGCTCAGCTTTAGGTGCTGATGCCATTGCATCAAACGCCTTTGCCACGACGACGTTGGCGGCGGCTACCGCCGGGTTCAGTTGGGCAGTGGCAGAATGGTTGTTGCGTGGTAAGCCCAGTGTATTAGGTTTCTGTTCGGGTATCGTAGCCGGATTGGTTGTTATAACCCCTGGAGCCGGATTTGTACTGCCTACCTCGGCAGTCATCATCGGCATTCTGGCAGGCATCATTCCATTCTTGGCTTGTGCTTACCTGAAGCGGGTTCTGGGCTACGACGATTCTTTGGATACATTTGGCGTGCATGGTGTAGGAGGGACTTTGGGGGCCATTTTGACTGGAGTTTTTGCCGACCCAGCAGCCAATTCGGTGCTGGGTGAGGCGGGGATGAACTTGATGCCCGGCTTGCTAGTCAATCAGCTCAAAGCGGTAGGACTGACCATTGCGTGGAGCGTTGTAGCTACCATCGTGATTGCGGTGATTGTCAAAGCCGTTATCGGGCTAAGGCCAAGTACAGATCAGGAACGTCAGGGACTAGATATCACTGAGCATGGTGAAGAGGGATACATCAGCTACTAAACCTTCTCATGCTCAGTTAACAATGTCGAACCCGGGGACCGCTGCGGATGCTAGCCGCCTAGTATCCGCAGCCTGTGACAAATCATAAATCCATCCAGTTATCGAGGAAACCATACATGAAAAAAATCGAAGCAATCGTGAGACACTTTAAGTTAGAAGATATCAAAAACGCTCTGACCGAAGCGGGAGTCAGCGGAATGACCGTCACCGAGGTCAGAGGCTACGGACGGCAGAAGGGACACACCGAAGTCTATCGTGGAACGGAGTACAATGTCGACTTCGTACCCAAAGTGAAGATCGAAGTTGCCTGCAGTGACGATCAGTTGCAGAAAGTACTGGACACCATCATTCGCTCTGGTCACACAGGCCAGATAGGCGATGGCAAGATTTTCGTCAGCACGCTAGACAACGCGATAAGAATTCGTACCAACGAAGCTGGTGAGGGAGCGTTGTAAGCGGCTGTCTTGGCAGTCAAATGGAATACTGCATGCAGACGATCCGACTTGTGGTAAGCTGAATCATGCAACGGGCTGGACGCCCGGAATATAGCCGACTTACAACGAAAAAAGAATCGGTCAACTGACAACTGTCAGTTGACCGATTCGCGTTTTAGGCACCTTTCAAGGAACCAAGGGTTCCACTGGAAAGTGGGAATATTAGGGACATTCCAAAGCGTTATGCATTCCTGTATTCCTTGCAGAACCTTGAGTTCATCTTAGAAGACAAACACCATATCTCCACCGCAAGACATCTGGCTGGATCGACCACCCTCGTTAAAGAGACCGGTCTTGTCCCAGACTTGACGAAGCTCAGGACGGAACATCACATTCGCGTTGTAAGCGTAATTCAGACCCACTGTATAGTTGTATACGTCTTGACCTGGAACGGGCGCTGCACCAGCAACGGACTGATTAAACCATTCGAACCTTTGTCCAAGAGCAACTTTGTCGGTCAGCTTGTAAATCAAATATTGATTGGTACCGATTGTATTACGCTGTTGAGCACCGGTGAAGTTATCAGTTTGCAGTGCGTCCCACTGGCTTATGTAAGTGAGGTTGTCGCTTAATGAACCAGTCAAAAGCACACTGTGAATCCAGCCATTTTCGCCTGGATTAGCCGTGTTTCCATCTGCAAATCGACCAAGGCAAGTCGCATAAAGCACCGTCCAAGTGTCATTCAGCTTGTGCTTGAATCCACCCAGATAAGCGTCGCCGTTGTCTTGGAAACCGCTATCCCAACCCATCACGTAACCGTTGAACAGTTGTGTATCATCGCTGACATTATAGGTAGAGAGAGCACCAGTGTGTGTGAACGGTTCGGCGTTGTAGAACATGAACTGGCGGCTGTAGAAGAAGTTGCCTGTCGCTCCTACAACTTCGTTACCAATGAGAGTAAAGAATTTACCCAGCTTAATGCTCATGTCGCCCATAGCGACCTCACCATACAACTGAGGTATCGCATGACCATATTGAGGACCGTTGTCCCAACTTTGATCCCAGTGAGGCACTGTCGTGCCAAATGCCTGAGTATCAGGTGCATCGGTACCGTATAGGTAATCGATTCGACCACCGATACCAAGGCCCTTGCTGCCATCAGCAATTCGCTCGGCCCAAAACCACTGTTGACCCAATTGAACATTGTCTGGGAAAGTGTTGAAGCTGAGGTTATTTGCTGTTGTGTGGTATCCAACGCTAGTCCAACCACCGAAGCTAATTCCGGCGATTGGAGAAGAAATCAGCTTAAATGGCTCGTCGCCACCACCACCACCACCTGCTGAATCGCAGCCACCATCACATGACACTTCTTCGCAGCCGCAGCTTGGATCGCAAGATTCGCAGCCGCTCACAGGAGCGTCTCCGCAAGAGTAAGCGGTTGGGATGACAGCCGCATACTGGCTGTTCATCCGCTTGCTTTTCTGAAATTGGCTGGCACTGATTACTGGTGCATCAGCCCATACCGAACCTGTTACATTCGCCACGGCTGCAATAAAGGCCATGACACCAAATTTTGTGAACTTCACTTTTGTCCTCCCTGATCCTTCGGAATCCTTGTGTTTGACCCTTGCCCGGCTTGTCATTCCGTTTTTGCTAGCCAAGATCCGGTCCAGGTCCCCATTAAACGGCCCAATGCCCTCGCACTGAGTAAACTGACGTTTACACAGAAAGTTCCATCGACCAATTTTGCTAGGTTTTCAAGAGCAAGCTGACATTTTTGGGGAACGTTCATTCTGAATTTTAAGCTGGTTAGGCGTAGGCAAACTTTGCGGGGCAACTTGTGGTTACTGAATTGGCCTGGTCGAGCGGATTTTTGTCGACTTTGGTTGCAAATCGCTTGACTAACGATTACTCGAGTTTTGCTAGCCAACCCTGCCAGTTTCCGACTTTGAGATACGCCTGGTCGATTCTTGACCGCGATTATTGTTTTGAAACCTTGCGGTTCCGGAAGCGATTTTGGCTTCGAGATGCCTGGGGGTCATTCTGCGGTTATACTAGGGTTCAAGTCCAAATCGCCCCTAACGCTACGCTGTTGCCCGCAGGAAAGGAGGGGATTGAGAACGAGATCTGAATAGCTCTCCAAAGCCGGTGGAAAGAGGAAGTTGTTTCGTGCTTTTTTGTTTTACGACTACAGTTTTGACCGCCAAAATATTTTTAATTTCTTGATCCCAAAATTATTACTAGCAGACTCAATGACCGAGCCAAGAGTGACCGCTGTGCAATCGCATGACCACTTTCGTTTGGTTGCCGATGCGACCTACGACTGGGAATCTTGGCATCATACGGATGGGCACGTGTGTTGGGTCAATCCTGCGGTCGAGAGAATCACGGGGTATTCGGTCGACGAATGTTTGCAGATGCCTAGGTATCCCATGCCCATGGTGTTTGAAGGTGATCTCGCGAGAATCTCCGAGATGTACGCGGGATTTGCGAATCGAACCAGCGGCAATGATATCGAGTTTCGTATTCGGCATCGCGATGGCAACCTTGCCTATGTGGCCATTTCTTGGCAGCCGATGTTTGATTTGCGCGGCAAACACTTGGGTTGTCGAACCAGCATACGCGACATCAGCGAACGGCAGGAAATGCGAGGTCAGATCACGCGCTATAACGAGCATTTGGAACAAGTGGTCCATGAAAAGACAGAAGAGATCCAGCAATTGGAAAGGCGCCGTTCCCAACTAGAAAAACTGGCAGCTCTTGGGCAACTGGCAGCCGGCGTCGCGCACGAGATCAACAACCCTTTGGCTGGAATCCGAAACGCGTTTCAATTGATTCGAGGCGATTTATCGAGTACATCTGCCAGTTATCCGCTACTGGATCTGGTTGATCGCGAGATCGAACGATTGGCAGGCATGGTGCAGAATATGTTTCATACTTTTCGGCGGGAATCGGAACGACCCAAGGCCATCGAACTGAACGATTTGATCACGCAGGTCGTCCAGATGTTGGGGAGTACTGCAGCCGGACGCGAGGTGGCGCTTAGCCACGACGCTCAATCAGCCCATGTTCGCGCGGTCCTGCCAGAAGGCGAGGTCAAGCAAGTTTTGTACAATCTTGGTCGGAACGCGATACAAGCTTGTGCGGCCGGTCAAAGCGTAACTTTTCGAGCGGAGCAACGAGAGTCATGGGCCGTGTTGACCGTCACCGATGAAGGATCTGGCATCGACGACGAGACACTACCTTTTATCTTTGCGCCCTATTTCAGCACGAAAGGTGGAATTGCTGAACCTTCCATGGGATTGGGGTTGTCGATCTGCCGCCGACTGGTCGATGCGATGAGGGGACGCATTTCAGTGGAAACAAAGCCTGGCCAGGGTAGTCGATTTACGGTCGAACTTCCTGTCGCTCCAGATCATAATGGAGTAACGGGTGCGCCGCTGCCCATGTCGGCGGGATCGTACGACCAAATCAGCCGCAGGGGTAAATCAACCGGAAATCCGATTGAATCTCAGTCGTTATAGGTAACATACAGTATGGAACTTGTCGGCAAGAAAATCCTGATCGTAGATGACGAACCGTTGTTCTTGCAAACAACATGTCAGCTTCTGCGCAATGAAGGTGCGGACTGCTCCACCGCCGTCGATGCACCCTCGGCGCTGGTCGAATTGGAAAAAAACTCAGCCGAAGCAAGAGAGTTCGACTTGGTGCTGACGGATCTGAACATGCCGGGTAATCTTCGTTGGGAACTGTTACAAGCCGGACGTCATCGATGGTCCCATGTTCCAATGATCGTCATTACGGGTGTCCCATCGTTGCCATCGGCCATCGAGAGCCTGCGACTTGGAGTAACCGATTATTTGTTAAAGCCAGTCGCCTTTCCTGAGTTGCTGACCAGTGTTCGTCGTGCTCTGGCCAACGCGGTAAGCCGTACGGATTCTGCACAGACTGCAATGTTTTCCGAAGGCCTTAGGCCGCCAGATTACGAAGAGATCATCGGCATTAGCGAAGCCATGGTAAGTGTGCTGGCGGTGATAGAACGTGTCGCCAGATCCAGCGCGCATGTACTGATTTCTGGCGAGACAGGAACAGGCAAAGAGTTGGTGGCAAGGACCATTCACCGGCAAAGCAGTCGTAGTGATCGAAAGTTTGTTGTGGTGGACTGCAATGCTGTAGTCGAACAACAATTGACGGCGGACCTGTTTGGTATGGTGTTGCCAGACCGCTCAGTCGAATCAGGTCTGCTGGCCGAGGCGGATCGTGGTACGCTGTTTCTGGACGAAATCACCGCGTTGCCTCTGACCTTTCAGCCAAAGTTGTTGAGAGTTGTACAGCATCAGGAAATGGTACCAGTTGGTAGCAAGACACCTCAAAGTATCGATGTGCGTTTTATCTCTGCTACTCAAGGCAACCTGGAAGATTCCATCGCAGGCGGGACTTTTCGACAAGACTTGTACTATCGACTTGGCGTTTTGTCGCTCGACTTGCCTCCGCTACGACGGCGAGGCGAGGATGTGATCGAACTAGCCGAACATTTTTGGCGACTGTCGGTACCGGAGAAGAACGCTTCGTTGCAGCTTACGCCTTCTGCGCGTGAATTGCTGCTGGCCTACCAGTGGCCGGGCAACGTGCGAGAACTGAAAAACGTGATTCAGCGTTCGGCCATGCTGGCCAGTAGCGATGTTTTGGATGTGTGTGATCTGCCCACGGAGATGGAACGATCCGTGGACCAGGGTCGAACTATGCAGCCGGTACCGCGTGGCACAACCAGCATCAGGACGGGGCATACTCTGGATAACAGTTCCGAAGCATCTGATGCAACGTTTCACGCGCGGCGTGCAGAAACCGAACGAACTTATCTACTACAGCTTATGGAAAGCAGTCGAGGCAACGTGACTCACGCCGCGCGGAAAGCCAATATGTCTCGGCAAGGCATACACAAGCTACTTAAACGCCATGGCATGTCTGCTGCCGATTTCCGCGAGACAGACAACCCGTAAGGGAATCGCCGAGTTTGATTAGTTGCGGAAATTTCTAATTCTTAAAATCGCCTGCCGTCACGATAACCAAACGCTCGGGTTGCAAATGCAGTTTTATCGCAGCGTTGACCTGCTGGACAGTCAATTCTGCGATCTGTTGTTCCATCTGGTGATGGTATTTCAAATCGCGATTGGCAAAGAGCGTACTGGCCAGTAGGGCAACCAAGTTGCCATCATTGCTCCGGGATAACTGCTCCCCTTGCAGCAACCCTTGCTTGGCAGCCGTCAATTCCGCTTCAGTGATTCCAGACTGGCGAAGCAGTTCCAATTCTTGAGCGATGACCTTGACTAAGGCGTCTTTATTTTCAGGGTTAGTGATCGCAAAAATTGAGACATTGGCTCGTTGGTCAATGGGATGAGCGTTCAGGCCAGAACCAACGGTGTAAGACAGGCCTTCCTGCTGTCGAACTCGGTCTCCAAGCCGCGACGACAAGGCACCACCGCCGAGGATAAAATTCCCGACCAACAAAGCTGGATAGTCAGGCGAATCGTCGCGCATGGCGATCTGGTAGCCCGCATAGTAGACGGCGTTGGCCTTGTCTGGAGTCAAGATCTCCTGCTGGCCTCCAGGGACCTGCGTCTGAGCGGGTTGTGCAATCCTGGCCTGAGTTACCTGGCTGGTCCAGTCCTGCATTAGTTGATCAAGCGTTTGTCCTAACTGCTCAGGATCAAAATCGCCAACGGCCACGACTTCACCCACTTGGCTACTGAGATTCCCTTGGTGCAGCTCCCGCAGTTGATCAATCTTCAACGCCTGATACCGCTCGATCCGTTCCTGGAGAGTTGGCACATAGCGAATATCGGATTCCGGAAACGGTGCCAGGGTGCGACGCACGGCCAACCCAGCAAGCGAATTGGGGTCACTCATCCGGGCCTGAGTAGACGAGACAGCTTTTCGACGCAAAACTTCAAAATCATCCGCATCGAAACGTGGGAACCGCAAGATCTCCACCAGCAACTTCAGCAACTCGGGAAGATTGTTTCGAGTGGTCTCGGCCGACAGACTGACCAGCCCTGTAGTCCCAGACGCACCGACCTGCGATCGCAATTCACTGAGCCTATCCTCCAACTGTTCGTAGGTCAGTTCACGTGTACCGCGCATCAGCATCTCGGGCAAAAATTCAGTGGCGGTTACCAATGGGTTCAGCGAGGCTTCATTGCCATAACGCAAATTGATTTCCAATTGAACGACGCCACCACGAGTCTTCTTCGGCAAGAAGGCGGTTTTTAATCCGCAGTTCAGTGTCCCTCGTAGGGTACGCGCTTCGATGGCTAGGGGGTGAGGGTCGATCAGGTCGCCTTGTTCCAGTTCGCCACGGCCTTGGTAGTTATTCAGTAGCTCAGCCAGGTTAAGGGCGGTCGGTATGGTGACTCGCTGAGCGGACTGAGTTGGTATGAACAGACCCAAAGTCCGGTTGTTGCGCACCAAATATTTTTCTGCGGCAGCGTTACACTCTTGGGCAGTCAATTCTTCGACGTAATCGCGAAACAGAAAATAGAGTCGCCAATCGCCCTGCGCGGCCCATTCGCTCAGTTCAACGGCCAGAGCCGACGAATCAGCCGCTCGGAGCTGTCGATCTCGCTCAAACTGGCTTTTGGCTCGTGACAGTTCTTGTTCAGTGATTGGCTTGCCCGCAACACTTTCGATGCACTCCAGCAGTTTGTCTTGGGCTGTTTGCAGGGACTTGTCCACGGCTACTTGGGCTTCGAACATGGCCGAACCGGGATCGTGTAAGCCCAAACTGGCGGTGGTTACACTGGTTGCTAATTCAGGCAGCACCAGTTCTTGATACAACCGGCCAGAAGGCTCCGTACCAAAGATGCTAGCCAGCATCTCGACCGCCGCGTATTCTCGACTGCCGCCGTGAGGCACATGGTAGATCGCACACACATACTGAGCGTTACCCACGCGACGCAGCGTCACCGTTCGCTCGCCGTCCCGCGCGGGCTCGACCGTGTAGGTGCGATCCAACGGTACAGGCGGTGCTGTCAGGTTACCAAAGTATTTGGCGACCAAATCTAGCGCAATCTGCTGATCGAAATTGCCGGCAATGACCAACATGATGTTGTCAGGGCGGTAGTACTTTCGATAGAAAGTTTGAAGCTTGTCGATGGGAACGCGTTCGATGTCGCTGCGATTTCCGATGGTTGATTTGCCATAGTTATGCCAGTCGTAGGCCACGGACTGAACACGCTGTCGCAATACTGCGCGAGGACTGTTTTCGCCACTTTCGAATTCGCTGCGCACCACAGTCATTTCGGAGGCCAGATCTTCGCCACGTACCAAGCTGTTCATCAAGCGATCCGCTTCCAGGAACAGTGCAAATTCCAAATTCTCAGCCGACTGCTGGGGCGTGGCCGCTGGTAGAGTCTCGTAATAATTGGTTCGATCCAGCCAGGTCGTACCGTTAAAGTCAGCTCCGCGATTCTTAAGTAACTCGGGAATCTTGGCATGTGAGGGCGTGCCCTTAAACAGCATGTGTTCAAGTAAATGCGCCATCCCCGACTCACCGTAGCCCTCGTGCCTGGAGCCCACAAAGACGGTCATGTTCACTGTCACTTGCGACTTGCTGGGATCGGGAAACAAAAGAATCTGAGCTCCATTATCTAGGCGATACTCCGTGATGCCTTCAATCGATGTTATCCGCTTAGCCATAGAATCCTGAGCCCATAAAGTAGGTGCTGTGTACAACAACAGAACTGTGCACAACAACAGAAATAGACAACTTAGCCTCGCAGGCTTTACGATCGACATAGCACCACTCCAGTACAAATGAAGCCAACCGCCAGAGGTCCGGTGTCTGTCGATGCACTGGGGAATTCTGGCTAGTTCCACTAACATCCCATCCCATCTTTCTGATGGAAAAATTCCTTGGGCGACGCAAATTTACCCGGCGGAAACACCGCGCAGCATTTGGCAAAATTGATCGAATAGATATTCACTATCGTGAGGCCCCGCAGATGCCTCGGGGTGATACTGAACCGAAAACGCAGGCTGCGACCGATGGCTGATGCCGGCGATCGTGTCGTCGTTTAAGTTGCGGTGGGTGATACGCAGACAGCTTGGCAAGCTTTCCTCTTCCACAGCAAAACCATGATTCTGCGAAGTGATCTCGACTCGTCCCGTGTCCAAGTTCAGCACAGGTTGATTGCTACCGCGATGGCCAAACTTCAGCTTAAAGGTCTTTGCCCCGCACGCTAGGCTTAACAATTGATGGCCCAAGCAGATTCCAAATACGGGCTTCTTGCCGATCAATTGTCCAATAGTGGAGATGGCGTAGCTCAAAGGCTCAGGATCGCCGGGACCGTTGGACAGGAAGATGCCGTCAGGATTTTGCGCCATGACGTCGTCTGGTGAAGCGGTTCCCGGCAGGATGGTCACCCGGTTGCCTCGCTCGCGCAGATGTCTGGCGATGTTCCATTTCATGCCAAAATCCAAGCAGACGATATGAGGCGATGCGGCATCATCTTCAAGTTGCTGATAGCTGTTGCCAGTCAGTCGATACAGTGCCTCGTTCCAGGCTCTAGCGCGCTGGGGAATGACCTCTCGGACCAAGTCGCGGCCGACAAGACCCGGGCTGGAACGTGCCTTTTGAACCAGTGCATCCGTATTCAAGTCGACGGTTGATAGAACCCCTTTCAGCGCTCCCTGGCTTCGGATATGGCGAACCAAGGCACGAGTATCGATACCAGCGATGGCCACAATCCCGTGAGCCTGCAGATATTCGGCCAGCCCCGCAGTGGCTCGGAAGTTGCTGTGGATGCGACTTTCGGACCGAACGATGAAGCCAGCCACTTGCGGTCGATCACTTTCACAGTCCAGCGCATTGGTGCCGTAGTTGCCAATCTCCGTATAGGTCATGGTAACGATCTGACCGGTATAGCTGGGATCGGTTAAGATCTCCTGGTAGCCAGTCATCGAAGTGTTGAAGACCACTTCGCCAAAGGTCTCACCTTCAGCCCCAATGCTGTAACCATGAAAAACTTTTCCGTCTTCCAGCGCCAAGACGGCAGGCCGACCCTTATGCACTCGCGGTTCCCCCTGATTGATAGGCTATAGTGTACCCGCCAAGCCCCTGAAACGATCCACAATGCGTGTCTACCGATTCAGTTCAGCTTGCTTGTGGACAGTATAGGAACAAATCAAGTTACCGAGAAGCGCAACTACTTGAAGTCGTCGAATTGGATATCCAGTTCGCCGGCACCTTCCGACCCAAACGCATCGTCAGGCGCGCTAGAACTGTCATCGGCCTGAATCTGAGCGGCTGGCGAGGTACGCTTGGCCTTGACGGGTGCCACTCGGGCCTTGCGTTCCATCAGTGCTACAACGGCAACCCAGGTGATCAGCCCGACCATCAAAAGCAACCATAAGACTTCCATAAACATCAGAGGGCGACTCCTAGAAGCAAATTGGGCAGCAAAACTGGAACGCAGCCTGGCTTCAATTCGGTTGATTTTCCAAAGCTGGTTATATCCAGAGTAATTGCACAGCCTGCCGATCGTCAAGCGGCGGCTGGACAAGGGACCCAAACGGGCCTCAAAGATATCTGGAGAGAAGTATTGCACCAAATGAGGGGTAGCACTGGAACTAAGGCGGTTTATCTGGGACAATGGCTCTGTAGGTTAGTTTTTGATGTCGCTTCTTCCCTGTGGTCAACTCGTATAACCCCCGAAATCGGATGAATTCAAAAATCTTGCAATCCTGCCCGCAAACTCAACGAGAGATCATCAGCAGCTATTTCTTGGAGCATCGTGCCAAGCTGATTGATATAGCCGCTTATTTGGATCGAGTGGACCGAGGCACTCGATCGGAATCCGATTTTCGACACGAAGCTTTTGTGGAAGCCTTGAAGATTTTGCTATCAGACCAACCGGACCGCGCCAAAAGGATTCTGCTGCTCTTTAGCTCGACAGACCCAGAAATCCCACAGTCTGCACACGGGCTCAAGGGTGCGACCGGCGCTGCACCGCTGGAGAATCGAACTGAAACATGAAGTACATCGATCCCCACATTCACATGGTTTCGCGAACCACGGATGACTATCAGAAGATGGCACTGGCCGGATGTGTGGCGGTGACCGAGCCTGCGTTTTGGGCCGGATTTGATCGCTCATCGCCTGAGGGGTTTTACGATTATTACCGGCAGCTTACTCAGTACGAACCCAAACGCGCAGCTCAATTCGGCATTAAGCATTTTACGTGGCTTTGCATCAATCCAAAGGAAGCGGACGACCCTGGATTTGCTCGCGAGGTCATATCTTTGATACCTGAATTCCTTAAGCAGCCGACAGTTCTGGGGATCGGCGAAATCGGGCTAAACAAGAACACTCGCAATGAACTGATCATCTTGGAGGAACAGATTGGATTGGCCCGGGAGCACGATCAGCTTATTTTGGTTCATACGCCTCATTTGGAGGACAAGTTAAAGGGCACACTACTGATCATGGACGCATTGTCGGCAAGTTCAATTGATCCGGGTCGGGTACTCATAGACCATGTAGAAGAACATACCGTGGAGGAGGTCCTCAATCGTGGCTTTTGGGCTGGCATGACGCTCTACCCCGATACCAAGGTTACGCCGCAACGTGCTACCGATATCATAGAAATGTACGGAAACGAGCGGATTTGGATGAACTCGGCGGGCGACTGGGGTTGCAGCGATCCGCTGGCCGTACCCAAAGCTCGAATCGAGATGCTTCGTCGTGGGCATTCGGAAGCAATGATCGACAAGGTGACTCTGGACAATCCCATCGAGTTCCTGTCTCAGTCCCCCAATTTTAAGGTCTGATTCTACCAGGATTAACAGAAAGTGCGGGAAAATAAGCTCTTTTCCGGAGCTGGTCCAGATGGTAAGATCTGTCGCTTAACGGCGCCGGAAGTGCCGTTTTAGTCGAAAGCGCATCCGCGTTCATAATTTAAGAAAACAGTTTCGTCTTGCCGGCAACGGCCAGAATCGTTCACCCGTAGATTTTGAAGTGATAAAATGACAAAACCTCACCACAAGCTCAAAAAGGCCAACCACGGCGCTCGTCCAGCAAATGCTAAGACCAGGAAAGCCAAGCGCAAGAAGGTTCGAACCTAGTCCCGTTTTGAACGATCTTCCGTTGGCAGCTTATTGCGACGCGCTCCGCAAACCAAGCCGGTGTCGTGCGGGCGCTCAGCTTTTTATGTCAGGGCAGGGAGTAAAAACTGGTGGCAAGTAGCGAACCAATCCTAGATTTGTCGACGCTAGATTTCAACAACGTCATCGCCGATGCCGCTGAAATTCGCAAGTACAATCCTCAGCGCTACGAGATGGAGCAACTGACGGCGATCTGCTACGAGGACCTCCAGAACTACATCTGTGCCGGATACAAGGACGTAAGCCCACAGGAATTCTGGGTGCGAGGCCACATGCCTGGATTGCCGTTGCTGCCAGGTGTGTTGATGTTAGAAGCCGCGGCTCAGATGTGCAGCTACTTTTCGCAAAAGTACGATATCCTGGGCGTCGAAATGATCGGCTTCGGCGGTCTGGATGAGGTGCGTTTCCGAGACCCGGTGCTTCCCAGCGACCGTTTGATCGTAATATGCCAGATGATCAAACTTAGACGTGGTCGCATCGTTCTGACCAAGTTTCAAGGTTTTGTAGGACAGTCCATGGTCGTCGAGGGACTACTGAAAGGCATTCCGATTCCCGTAGAAGCCGTTCGACAATTGCTCGAGTCACGCGCGAAGGCATAGTCGCACCGCCTGAACGCTTCATGATCGCAGACTCGGATAGTCGCGCGACCATCGACCCGGCCTACCTCTTCGCTGTCAAACGCATCAACTCATTACGCCGCCACCAACACTCTGGGTACAGAGCGACTCGACCGACTGGCAGCCAGAACGGTGATAAAGGTAAGAAGATTGATGATAGGAGGATTCAAATGTGCCGCTGAAAATATCTTAACGAAATCTTCTTACCACCAATTTTCCTACCTACGGGACGAACATTCGACTGGGAATTGGTAGTTCCAGGCTCACACACGAATTCTAGAAGTTAAACTCCCATGCGATACCAACTCGCTTTCGCTCTATTTCTTGGATTGATGGTTGCTGCTCGAGCTCAGCAGCCGCAAGCCAACGTAATCATAATTCTGGCCGACGATCTTGGCTGGAGCGACCTGGGCTGTTACGGCTCGGAGTTTCACGAGACTCCGTTTTTAGATTCCTTCAGCCAATCGGCAGTCCGATTTACCCACGCTTACGCCCCGGCTCCCGTGTGTACGCCAACTCGAGCCGCATTGCTGACTGGAAAGTCGCCGGCTCGCCTTGGCATTACGATTTGGTTTGAGGGAAGTCTCAAGGGACCAACGGATCGAAAGCTTCTTCAGGCCAACTCGAAACATGATCTGCCCTTGTCTGAGAAGACGCTTGCCGAGTACTTTCGTGAACATGGTTATCTGACCGCTATGATCGGCAAATGGCATCTGGGAAGCACATCCAACGGACCGGAGGCTCAGGGATTCGATATCAATATAGGTGGAACACATTGGGGAGCACCAACGACCTTCTTCTGGCCGTACAAAGGCGTGCGCACTTCCGGGAATGAATTTCGTTACGTGCCCGACCTGCCGTACGGTCAAGACGGTGAGTACTTAACGGACCGACTGACCGATGAATCCCTGGCAGTCATCGATCAAGCTCACCGGCGACGTCAGCCTTTCTTCTTATATCTAGCCCATCATGCGCCGCATACTCCGATCGAAGCCAAACCTGATGATATCGCCTATTTCCGAAAGCGATTGACCGACGATTCGAAGCATCAACGCAACCCCGTGTATGCCGGCATGTTGAAGAGCCTGGATGAATCCGTCGGACGAATCTTGCAACACCTGGAAGAACTGAAAATTGAACAAGAGACGATTGTGATTTTTACAAGCGACAACGGTGGCTTCATCGGCCAAGTAAAACTGGATGGAGTGGACGTGCTGATCACCTCGAACTCTCCATTACGATCTGGCAAAGGGACTTGTTATGAAGGTGGTCTGCGAGTCCCATTGCTGGTTCGTTGGCCGAAGCTCAGCCGCGCGGGAGTCACAGACCAGCCAGTCGTACTGACAGATTTGTTCCCAACCTTTTTGCACAGCCTACTGCAACAAGAGCCAGAGCAGACTGACGGAGTCGATCTAACACCCTTGTTGAAGGCTCCGGATGCAACGCTCCCCGACCGAGTCTTCTACTTTCATTATCCTCATTACTATCACGTACCCGTTTCGACCCCAGTCAGTGCGATTCGCAAAGGAGATTGGAAGTTGCTTCACTACTACGAAGATGATCGTGACGAGTTGTATAATTTGTCGGCAGACCCGTATGAAAAGCTTGATTTGGCCAGTCACGAACCCAGTTTAACTGCTCAGTTGGGAACGCAGCTCAAGGATTGGTTGGATGAAGTAGGAGCGGAAATGCCTAAATTCAATGACCCTCAAAGATAATGACCGTAGAATAATAATGAGATCATCCGAATGAATTTTCAACTCTTACTCACCCTCGTCTTATTCGCTTGCATCCAGTCGCATGCCATTTCTAATCGCGTCGCGTCTGCTGCATTACCACATATCATCTTGGTGATGGCCGACGACATGGGATGGGGGCAAACTGGATATCGCAATCATCCCATTCTCAAAACACCAAATCTGGATGCAATGGCTGCTAATGGATTGCGATTCGAGCGTTTTTATGCAGGCGGGCCGGTCTGTTCTCCGACACGGGCCAGCATGTTGACCGGGCGTACACATGATCGGGCTGGAGTACTCAGCCATGGCTACGGTCTTCGACTGCAAGAAAAAACAATAACCCAAGCGCTGAAAGCTGCTGGTTATGTGACCGGACATTTCGGCAAGTGGCATTTGAACGGTCATCGCGGTCCTGGCGTGCCAATCTTTGCCGACGATCCGCGCAGTCCTGGCGTTTTCGGATTTGATGAATGGGTTTCAGTCTCGAATTTCTTCGACGTAAGTCCGTTGATGAGCCGTTCTGGTGAGTTTGAAAATTTCCAGGGAGATTCGTCGGAAGTTGCTGTCGCGCGGGCAGTTGAGTTTCTCGAAAAACATCGCCAGAATGGCAAGCCGATGTTTGCCGTGATATGGTTTGGTTCGCCGCATAACCCGTTTAAGGCATCGGATGCTGACAAGGCGGGCTTCAGCGAATTGAACGAAGCGTCTGCGAATCACTGTGGTGAACTGGTGGCCATGGATCGCAGTATCGGCACATTACGAAAGTCGCTCCGCGACTTGGACCTGGCCAAAGATACGTTGCTACTATTCTGCAGCGACAATGGCGGTCTGCCTGATATAATGCCTGAAACGGTTGGTGGTCTGCGAGGCAATAAAGGAGATGTTTTCGAAGGAGGACTCCGTGTACCCGGGATCATTGAATGGCCAGCCGTCATTCGTCCACGAGTCACCAATTTTCCCGCTTGTGTCATGGATATTTTTCCCACAGTGGCTGAAATCGTTGGACTGCCGGAGGGTTGCATGACAAAACCCATCGATGGTATTAGCCTCCGACCTTTGTTTACTCGAGAACTCGGCCAGCGTCGCGCGCCGATCGGATTCCGCTACCGAACCAAACGCGCCTTGATCGACGACCGCTACAAGCTGCTGACCGAAGGCATCCACGCTGGAAGATTTCAGCTCTACGATCTGATCGCTGACTCCAAAGAATCACAGGATTTGAGCCTAGAACAACCGGAGGTTTTCTCACGCATGAAACAGCAGTTGCTCGATTGGAATGCAAGCGTCGATGACAGCTTTGCAGGAAAGGACTATCCCGAAGGCGAGGTTTCTCCGCCTGACCCTGAACCGGTCAACTGGTTCGAGTTACCGCAGTATCAACCATTCTTGGACGAGTGGAAGCAACGCTGGGAATATCGAGGCTACCTCAGTCGAAAGAGTAGGTAGTTGCATTGGCAGACGAAACACGACCAAACGGATCCCGAGTTTGGCATGAATACGCAATTCGGCCAACAATAAACTTACATTGCCAATTTCCAACGAGCAACTTACCGTTAGAGTAGTGGAATTCGCCAGAGTTCCTTGACCTTCTTTGAAGCGGATCTTGGCAATCTTCGTTTTAGGACTTCTGGTGAAGTCCACTACAGCGAAGTCCACTACAGCCAAGTCTTCTACGGGCGAAAACATGAAACAAAACGTGAGTCAATACAACTTCATCAGCACCTGGATTTTAAGCATCATCATGCTGATTACTGGGCTGATCATTTCCAATCAAGCTCATGCACAATCAGTATCCAAGGCTGAGTCCAAGACGGCCGCTCCGCCGATTGGATTTGACCCACGCCAAATCACCACGGGACTTAACATCCCCAGCGAAGGCTACGCCGATCAGCCTTACATAGTCAAGACCGATGATGGAGCTTGGCTGTGTGCGATAACCACCGGAGCTGGTCACGAAGGCGCTGGCGGCCAACATGTCGTATGCATGCGTAGCACCGACCGTGGCCAATCTTGGGAAAGCCTGGTCGATATCGAACCGGCTGACGGCCCAGAAGCCAGTTACGTTGTTCTGCTGAAGACTCCCTACGGCCGCATCTACGCGCTTTACAATCACAACACCGACAACGTTCGTGAGGTCAAACGCGAAGACCAAGGGGTGTTTCCGCGAGTCGATTCGTTGGGATATTATGTCTTCAAATACAGTGACGATTACGGCCGCAGTTGGTCCGATCGACGTTACAACATTCCGGTGCGCGAGTTCGAGTGTGATCGCAATAACGTCTATAGTGGCAGTCTGCGATTCTTCTGGAACGTGGGACGACCACTAATCGTAGGCGACACCGCGCTGATGACTTTGCACAAGGTCGGTGCGATGGGAGAAGGCTTCTTTGCGCAGTCGGAGGGAGCTATTCTGAAGAGTGCGAACATCCTTACCGAGCGAGACCCAGAAAAGATCCTCTTCGAGACGCTGCCCGATGGCGATATAGGCCTGCGGACTCCGGCAGGTGGTGGTCGCGTGGCCGAAGAGCAGAGTCTTTCGCTGCTAAGCGACGGAACACTGTTTTGCGTCTATCGCACCATCGATGGCTGGCCAACCGTCGCCTACAGCAGCGGCGGTGGACACCACTGGACCGCGCCAGCGTATATGACTTACAAACCAGACGGTAAGCAGCGAGTCAAAAACCCTCGCGCCGCTAATTTTGCTTGGAACTGTTCGAATGGGATGTTTCTGTACTGGTTCCACAATCATGGCGGGCGGTTTATCGGTGAGATGGGAACATTTCAAAAAACGGGTCGCAGTCCTTTCGATGACCGTAATCCAGCTTGGCTGATGGCTGGTCGCGAAGTGAATACTCCAGAGGGGAAACGCATCGAGTGGTCACAGCCTGAGATATTGCTTTACGACGACGATCCGTACATTCGCATGAGCTATCCCGATCTGGTCGAAGAAGACGGCAAGTTTTATGTGACTGAGACTCAGAAGAATGTTGCGAGACTCCATGAGATTCCATCACCACTAATTCAGGGATTGTTCAATCAATGGGACAATCGAGACGTTGCTAAGGAGGGATTAGGACTCGAAATAAAAGGCGGTCAAACCACTGTTAAAATGCCTCTTCTGGCTTCGCTACATCTGCGAGACACCAAGCGAGCAGATTACGGAGGCAAAGACCTGCGAGCGGGCTTCAGCATCGATCTATGGCTTGAGCTGGATTCACTGGCCGCAGGTCAGACCTTGCTGAACAGTCGTGACGCAAGTGGCGCAGGGATTTTAGTTTCCACTACCGAATCAGGCACCGTTGCCATCTCGATGCACGATGGACGGCAGCAAGCAGCTTGGGAATGTGACCTAGAAGTCCTCCAACCAGGCCAACCACAGCATGTTGTCATCACGGTGGATGGTGGCCCCAAGATCATCACCTTTGTCGTTAATGGCGTGCTGTGTGATGGCGGCGACCAAAGGCAATTTGGCTGGGGCCGCTACAGCCCCACGCTGCGCACACCTGTTGGCTCTGAAACACTGCAAATTGGCAGACCCGTTCAATCCTTGCGACTCTACAGTCGCCCCCTTCGCACCAGCGAAGCTGTTGGTAATTATCAAGCTGGCAAGCAACCGTAGCACAGACAAATGTAGTGGGATTCGCCAGAATTCCCGCTTCTAGGCACGACCGAAAGAAACCGCTAATCAGCGAGAAGTGTCCTAATCTACGCTAATAAAAAAGAACGAGTCAACCTGTTTTGACTGGAACTTGCCTGGGAGTGCCTGTCCCATTTCGTTTTCCAGATTAATCAGCGCTCATTAGCCTTCACCGGTGGTTCCATGACTTAAGCGGGACATAATGACTATGACAAGTAAACGACTATGTCAATCAAACGAGGTTGGTATCATCGCTTATGAATCGAGGTCGAATAGCTCAGCCAGGGATAACCTTGCGGCTGGCTGGCAGTGCGGACTGATGAGGGTGGGTTTATTGAACGACTGGATCGATTGGTAAATTCCTTGGCTAGGTGTTCGATGAACGTGAACTTGTTCGGCCTGGACATCGACCACCCAATACTCGGGTATGCCATGCTCGGCGTATAGTCTGGCCTTTTCTCCCAAATCCTGTTCCGTGCTGGAATCAGAGACCTCGATCAATAACAGAACGTCCGCGTGCGTCGGACGTAGTCGCTTGGCTGGCATCCTGCGAGACCATACGAGGTCTGGTTCAGGGCGGTGGTCGCCGCAATTGATACTGGATTGCACTCGCACCATAATCTCTTGCGGGCATCTCTGTTCGCGGAAGATGCTTTGCAAGGTTGGCTTTGATTGTTGCAAGTTGTGAATCACTGGCCAAGTTCTTCCACTCATACGGATCGCGAGATTGATCGTACAGCTCTTCGCTTCCGTCAGCATAACGAATGTATCGCCATTGGCTAAGCCTTACGGCGTGATTCCCGCGACCGTGCGTGGTAATTGCTGGAGTACTCCAGGCGGAAGTGGGATTCCTCAGAAGCGGCTGAAGGCTGACCCCTTCAACATGTCGTGGAACAGGCAAGCCGGCTAATTGGCAGGTGGTTGCGTAGACCGAAGTTAGGTCGACAGGTTGCTCGCAGACCGATCCGGCGTTCGTCGTACCTGGAGCCACAAAGATCAGTGGAGTCCGTGTCGGCTCCTCCCACAAAGCAAACTTTCTCCAGTGCTGTTTCTCTCCTAAAGACCAGCCGTGGTCGCCCCACAAGATGATGATGGTGTTGCCCCGCGTTGGGCTCTCTTCCAAGGCATCCAGCAACCGTCCAATGTTCATGTTGGTGTAAGCACAGGTTGCCAGATAACTTTGTATGGCCGCTTTCCAACGACCAGACTTCAAGAACTTAGCGTGATCGCCGTGTGAATTTCCCATCTTGCGGCCGGGTTCTGGGATGTCATCCAGATCGTCCTCGCGATGCGGCGGAAGCTCAATTTCCTCCAGCGGAAAAGCATCGTAGTATTTTCGTGGAACAGCAAACGGCAAATGAGGCTTGTGCAGTCCACAGGCGATGAAGTAGGGTTGGTCACGTGGTTCGTTCATTTTTTCGATACACCAATTGACGGTATGCCAATCCATCAAGTCATCATCTTTCAAATCGACCCTCAGCGGTTTATGATAGCCATCATCTTTTTCCACGCCCTTGCCCGCAGCATCCAATCCTTTGCCATCCATGTACTCATTCCATTCGCTGGGAAAATATTGGTCCGAATGGAATATCTTGCCTGCACCTGCAACGTAGTAGCCCGCTTGCATGAATTGTTTGGAAAGCTGCTGCCCTTCCGTAAGACGATCTTTCCATGTATCACCGTTCTTGTAGCAGCCTGTCGTCCACGGTCGTTTGCCGCTCATCAAGGCCGCACGCGAAGGTTCACAGGCAGGTGCCGCGCAATATGCATGCGCAAAAGTCATGCCCATGCTTGCCAGCCGATCAATGTTAGGCGTCCGTGCCTGGTGATTCCGATTCAGATGGGACACCCAATGATTCAAGTCGTCAACCGCGATGAACAACACATTAGGGCGAGCGTTATTAGCGGTCGCCAAATCAAGTATATCTTCCTCTGCGAAGACGCCGACCGCGAAGCAGCAAAAGACTAAAAGAGTCAGAGTCAACACATGTTTCATTTGGATTGCTTTCCAATTTGCTTGGGTAAAATAGTAGTGGGATTCGCCAGAATTCCTGGCAAACAAAGAGGGAATTCTGGCGAAGTCCACTACCTTTCTGGCCTTGCCAAGATCCTCATGTCACCATCATCGCAGCCAACTAGCTACTTGCCCTCTTTGGCCCAGCGCTTCATCAGCTCGATATTGCGCTGAGTCACAGAAGTAGGACCGTCAATTCGAGGTCTCGCCCGACCGCCTAGATAAACCGCCATATCGCTGTCGTACATCGCTTCGCTTTCCGGTCCAAGGTCCTTGGTCTCTGTCATCCAGCGATCCAAACGCTGCCGCAACTGAACCAGTTCCGCCCGGTGCCGGTCATCTTGAACCAAATTATGAACCTGCCAGCGATCCTCGGTCCAGCGATACAGCTCTTCAGCAGCCCGTGTGGGACTCAACAGCAGTTGTTCAGTTAGCATATCGAGCTGGCCGGCCTGATGAAGTGTTCGCAGCGTCTGCACGATCGACTTACCGTCCTTGTACGCATTGGGCTGAAGATGCGGACGCTGGGGATGGAAATTGCGAATGTACAAGTACTGGTCTGTACGCACACTTCGTAAGCGTTCGACCGTTTCGTCACATCGATCGCGGGCTGCAAAGATAGCCTCACGAGGCTGATAGTCGGACGCAAACACATTTCTAGCTTGCATGCTTGGCGGAATTGGAATGCCGGCTGCCGCCAACGAAATGGCGGCCATGTCGATATGTTCAATTAAATCCGGCCGCGAATCGCCTGCGGCGATGTTCGGTCCGCGAACTACAAACGGAATGTGGGTGCCTTCGTTGTAGAGGAACTGCTTTCCTCTGGCGTGACTGATTCCGTGATCCGTCATGAAGATGATCAACGTCTGATTGAGAATGCCTTCGTTTTCCAGTCGCTTTAGGACTCGACCAACGTGCTCATCGGTCAGGCGGACAGAATCCAGATAGGCTGCCCAGTCTCGAAGCAATACGGGATCGCGCGGATAGTAGGGAGGTAGTTGCACTTGCTCTGGGTCCGTTGATTGACCGAGTTCCTGTTTGGCTCGCTGCATCAGCCGGGACGCTGATTGATCATCACCTCCGCGAAGTTTACCGCCAGGCAGTTGTACCTGCATAAAAAACGGCTGACCATCTCTGCGACCTGCCCAGTCGTAACTATCGTACATACCGGCATTCCACTGAAAATTGTAGTCTGTCTTTCCGAGTACGTTCTTTTCGGTAGGCAATCCACGATCATCGATGCCAATCAAGCCGGTGCCGATGCACGTAAAGTAACCTGCTTGCTGGAATAGAACTGGAATTGGTACCACGCCATCGGGCAAGTGAATCTTCATTTTTCCACGCCCACTGCGGTGATGATGGGCTCCAATACTCGTCTGGTACATTCCAGTAATGAGCGCTGAACGGCATGGAGAACAGACCGGAGCCGTAACAAAGGCGTTGGTAAATTTGGTTCCTTCGCGGGCCAACCTATCGACGTTGGGAGTCTGAATCAACGTTTCACCATAACAAGAGAAGTTGGCAGACATATCATCCACGACAAACCAAAGAATATTGGGAGCCGCGACTGCAATTCGAACCGGACCGAACCAGGCAAAGCTGGTCATTAGTACTCCGATTAGCACGCTTCGAAGCACTTTCGAGATTGGATATAGCAAGAAATCGGCAAGAACTGGGCAACGTTTCACTATGATTTTTCCTATGTCAGGCGAGAACGAAAACACAGTACTGCTGCAGCCAACAGAACCGCAAGCAATATGTCATCAAGTTGACAAACAAACTGAGGCAAGCGAATTGAGAGAGTCTGTTCAATGCAGGTACCATTCTTCGGTTCGAAGGCAACTTGAGTGGACGACATGATATTCAAGGAACTGTCTTTTATTTCGACCGCCCAGGCAAGGCGGCTTTCCAACCGACATGGAGAAGCTGTCTCATCGTCGCAAGCTGTTCGTTGTACTCAAGGTCGCCTGCCAGATTCTTGTATTCAAAGGGATCGATTTGATGATCGTAAAGTTCGGCGCTATTGTCATGCCACTGAGTGTATCGCCAGCGTCCGTCGAACACGGATCGCCCAAGAGTGTTGAGGTCGCCAAATTTAGAGTCGCCTTGCTGATGAGGACGCGAAACGCATGTGAATGCTGCGGTTTTCCAATCCCGAGTAGGATTTTCCAAGAGTGGCACAAAACTCGTGCCCTCCAAATTTGCAGGCGCAGGTAATTGGCACAGTTCGGCCAGCGTCGGGTAGATGTCAACCGCCTCTACCAGTCGTGCTGTCGAGCCTGGCTGACGCGCAGGCGCGGCAACAATCAGCGGAATGCGTGCGCACTCTTCGAATAGACTCAGTTTGTGCCACAATCCTCCGTGTTCCCCCAGATGGTATCCGTGATCGCTGTGAAAGACAACAATGGTACGATCCCAAAGCTTGAGTCGATCGAGAGTATCAAGCAGCACGCCGACCTGAGCATCCATATAACTAATGGCGGAGTAGTAAGCAGCCAAAGTGTTGCCCGGGCGACTCTCTGGAAAGTTTGGATTCAGTCCGATGCGATACGTAAGCGCCAGGTCGGGAACTCGATCGAGCGTATCGTGCGGCCCGCGTCGAGGCTCCAAGTTGTCAGGATCATAAAACGCGTAATACTTCTCGGGTGCAATGTATGGCGTATGAGGCATGCGAAAGCCAGCGGCAACGAAGAAGGGTGTTGATCCCGATGCGGCCTCTTCCATTAAGGCTGCCGCCTTGCGCGCGACAAAACCGTCCCATGTGTCCTCATCGTTCGCTCGAAGCACGATACCTGACGGGCCTTGACGACGCAGGATCTGCGACTCGGGTGGGTTCTTGGCATGCGTCGTTTCGCGTACGTCGATGTCCCAGCAGCGCGGGTCCTCATGCTGATCTCCGGTGTGAAATATCTTGCCAACTTTGATTGTGCGGTATCCGTTCTTTCGGAATAGCTCGGGTAAAAAGATCGCGTCCTTCAAATGAGTGCGAGTCGGCGTGGCTAGATCGACGATCTGCGTCGAAGGGGTTCGCAAGCCGCTAAGAAATGAGACACGCGATGGATTGCAGACTGGGTAATCACAATAAGCATGATCAAAACGCATCGCACGCGCGGCCAGCCGATCGATGTTGGGGGATTGAACGACCCTGTGTCCATAACAACCAAGATTGTTGTTGAGATCATCCGATACGATGTAAAGAACGTTGGGTCGCTGAACGTTCTGCTGCTCGGTGCCATGGACCATAATCGCAGGTAACAGCAACAGAGCGAAGGCAAGGGCAACGAAGTAGAATTGAAAAGCGCCAATCAACAAGTCAGACAATTGCTTCATTTTAGTAGTCTTATCGAGTCCAATTTCTATCCGTAGTGGAACTCGCCAGAGGTCCTTCGCTGAACAGGGATTCTGGCGAATTCCACTACGGGCATTCTACTACTTTTTCGGGTCAAATGAATCGGGCCAATGTGACGATTCGGTTCGGGCTGTTGAAAAGTAGGCTTCGAATTTCGTGATCCAAGCGGGATTCGCATCGGCAACGTCAGAAGACTCAGTCGGATCGGCCACGACATCATAAAGCTGCAGCCGTTGATTGCGTCCCAGTCTCAGCGCTTTCCAGTTACCGCGTCGCGCGGCCTGCTGAAACTTGCCGGGTGGCCTTTCCCAGTACATGTAACGATGGGAAAGATCTTGAGGTTGGCCCATCAAGGTTGACAGTATACTAACTCCGTCGATATTTTGAGGTGGCCTCGCTCCGACCAACTCTGCGATCGTTGGCAAAATATCTGGAAAATACCAAGGTGCCTCACTGACTCGGCCACCCGGCACTTGATGGGGCCAACGCACGATCATGGGGGTTCGCAAGCCCCCTTCCTTAAGCGAACCCTTCTTGCCTTCAAGGACTCCATTGCTGTTGAACAACGGGCCTCCTTCGATCGGACTGCCGTTATCTGAAGTGAAGACGACCAAAGTATTGTCGTCGATATCGAGTTGCCTGAGCAGTTCGAGTATCTGACCTACGCTTCGATCCAAGCGAGTAACCATGGCAGCAAAAATCTTGGCTTCTTCTGGCCAGTCGCGGTCCGCATACGGCTCAAGGCTAGGTACCTCTAGATCTGCATGCGGAATCGTGAAAGGTACGTAAAAAAAAAATGGCTCATGGTGGTGACGACGAATGAAGTCGAGTGCGAACTCGGTGAACAAATCGTGCGTGTAAGCTTGCCTAGCGTTGTTGGCGTTCGCGTGAATTGTCTCACGCTTTCCATTCCGCCAAAGATAGTCGGTGAAGTAAAACACGGCATGATTCTGGTTCAGGTAGCCGTACCATTCATCAAAGCCCTGTCGATTCGGTTCGCCACTCGTACCAGCTTCCCCTAATCCCCACTTGCCGGTGATACCTGTGGCATACCCCGCCTGCTTCAGCACCTCCGAAATCGTAACGTCCTGGTCGAGCAAAGGAATGCGGTGGCCATCGCCCGATATCTCGTCGGGTACCCCGCCTACTCGGCCACTATTGTCGCGCACGCGTGTATGGCCCGTATGTTGACCAGTCATCAACGCGCTGCGCGAAGGTGCACAGACCGGGGCTCCCGCATAGCAGTGAGTAAAGCGAGTTCCTTCGTTGGCCATTCGATCGATGTTCGGCGTTTGAATCAGCTTTTGGCCATAGCATCCAAGGTCGCCATACCCCAAATCATCAGCCATGATAAAGATCATATTCGGTCGAGATGTGCTACGGTCCCGATCTCCCTCCACACCAGTCGCTGAGGAAATCTGAATCAAGGAGATAACGATCGTTAACAGGACAGTCGAGCAAGTTCGCATCGATAGACTCATCATTTAAGTAGTGGACTTCGCCAGAAGCTATTTCATCTTCAATCGACTCCGTCGGGAATATTACACTAACTCGAGGAGAATTCTGGCGAATCCCACTACTGGAGACTTATGACAATTGAAACAAACTCCAAGCGTTCCCGGCAAGGATTTTTGCTTCGTCTGCGGGATTGATTTCTAGGCTGCGGAGTGGCTCCAGGATCTCGGCTGGCTGTACCCAAGGATGATCGCTCGAGAATAGCAACTTATCAGCACTGCTGAAGTCCAGCGCAAATCGAATGGCTTCGGGTAAAGGAGAGACGATATCCATGTAGATCGACTTCAAATACTCGCTGGGTTTGCGCTGGAGATTCTGCGGGCCGCGTTTGAGTACATGCAACTGGTGATCCATCCGTCCGCAAATGTAAGGCAGGGTACCGCCGAGATGAGGGCAGACGAGCTTGAGCTTCGGATGTCGGTCAAGCAGCCCGCTTGCAATAATGCGGGCCATGGCGATGGTGTTTTCAAACATGTTGCCTAAAGTGCTTGTCAGCTCATAGCCCTTCACATGCTGGGTGGTCATCGGTCTGGCTGGATGAAGTAGAATAGGCACTCCCAGTTCTTCAGCTCGTGCATAGAGCCAATGAAACTGTGATTCATCGCACCAAACGTCTGCCAGATTGGTATACAGCAAAATGCCGACAAAGCCGAGAGTTTTCACGCACCGGTCTAGCTCGGCAGAAGCGGCGGCTTCGTCCTGAAGTGGAAGTGTGCAGAGTCCACGGAATCGAGTTGGATGTTTTGCGATAACGCCCGCGAGAGAATCGTGAATGACCTGCGCGACAGCCGGTCCATCATCGCCAAACCACTCAGGCCCTGGATCGTTGTTGCTCAGGAGCGCGATACCGATTCCGTTGGCATCCATCGAGGCCAGCTTGGCCTCGACGCTAAGATACTGGGGCGGCACTTTACGCAGCCAGTCTCCCATCTTTAAGAATGTCGTCCCGTCGCGATCATAAACCAGCGGTTCCACCGTGCGCCTCCTCATCAGTTCTATCACTTCTGGAAAGAACAGGTGGCTCTGGCAATCAACGATGCCGCTTGTGATTCGTGTTGCCGATTTTGCTTCCGCGATGGTAAGCTGAGTGGCGGCAATTGCGGTACCAACGCCAGTGGATGCCAGGAAGCCTCGGCGGTCGAAACGCAGTGGATCAAGTTGTTTGGGCGACATGTTTCTCATTACGAATGATTTGTTCTGTTTTCACCAAGTGAATTCTGGCCAGTCCCACCATGGTAACTCAAAACGCATGGTTTCGAATTGTCAAATTGACTTTGCTGATGTACCGATTCTGGAATTTCCTCGATAAAATTATGCTATTGCTTGACATTACGGGCGTGGGGGGATACTCTCAGATCGTGTCGTTTCATGCAATCAGGAAACAAAAGGGGCGGTGGAATGAATCGACGTACCTTAACTGTTCTAGCTTTATCAGTTACTATTGGCCTTTCGAACTTCGCCCAACCTGCTTGGTCTGCAATCATCGTCGGACCTGGCGTCCAGGTTGGAACAGCTTCTGGGTTGACCGAGGTCTCTGGCATCGCAGTAAGTCGATCGTTGCCTGGCACGATTTGGGCTCATCAAGACTCAGGCGATTCCGCTCGATTTTATGGCATGAGTACATCCGGTGCCATTCATTCGACGGTAACGCTCAGTGGCCGCACGGCTGTGGACTGGGAGGACATGGCGATCGGTCCTAATCCAAGCGGTGGCAACTACATTTACATCGGCGATATCGGTGACAATGGAGCCAACCGTAATTCTGGAGTCGATATCATTCGACTGAGCGAACCAACCAGCACCGGAAATGCCACTCTGACTTCCGCTCAGTTTCAGGTAAAGCGAGTGACCTACCCAGGCATCCCTTTCTTAAGGGAAGAGGACGCAGAGTCTCTGTTTGTCGATCCACTCAATAGCGATCTTTACATCATTCAGAAACTGGGGCAAGGCAACCTTTTCCGCATGTCCGCTAATCAGTGGAACGTATCGGGAACGTATTCGTTGCAATCTCAAGGTTCGATCAACACAGAGGCAAACTATCGGCCAACGGCGGCAGATATTTCTCCCGACGGCAAGCATATTTTAGTACGCAATAGCAGCAACAATGGGACAAAGGCGTTTCTTTTCTTAAGAGACATCACAACCAATCAGTCGATTCAAAGCGCCATGCAGTCCACGCCTCTTCAGATCACACTACAGAGTGAACCGCAAGGAGAGTCGATTGCCTGGGCACCAGATGGCAGCGGCTTTTATTCAATCAGTGAAGGAAGCAATCGTCCGGTGTACTACTATTCATCTTCGGCGGTCCCAGAACCATCCAGCGCTGCCCTTTTGCTGACCTCACTGTCGTTCATGTTTTCACGTCGACGCCGACAGGTACTCTGCCGAAATGGAATTCGCCAGTAGTCCTAGGGAAGGTGATAATGGTTTATCACCGCCAAGCCGAAGGCGTCGGCAGAAAATTCATGAGAGCTGCCTGCTCCTCCGGCATGGGTGGGACGTTCATGTTGCCAGTTGACCGGCTAGCGAATTTCGTCTGATTCGGTAAGTATTGTCTCCAGAAGTTGGTCCAACGCCATAGATCGAGCAGATTCACGAATGGACTCTTGTTGAACCGGACTGCAATTCCGGAAAATGCTACGGAGGTCACGTCGACTTCGGTGGCTTCCTTTATCAACCCATATTAGCTTCGAAAGCGCCGCGTCGGTTCTACAAACAATCGGTAGGTAGACTCCTTTAAAAAGCTCTACGGTTTCAGAGCGTCTTAACTCGCCAGGGATCAATTCTCGCGGATAGATATCGAGCTTCAGAGACTCCTTCGTGTCAAGCAACTGAAACATCTGGCCCCTTAAGACACCGCTCCGCACGACCTGCTCAGTGTATAGGAAGTTTGAATTGCTTACGGCTTCAATCAAATCATCGAGTCGCTGCTTAGCAAGTCAGGTGAAACAACAATATCAATGTCTTGAGTCAATCGAGGTTCACCGTAGGCAGAACTTATTGCCCCGCCAGTGAGGTGAAATGGAATCTGGAGTCGCATTAAGATCGAGACGAATCCTTCGATCGTTCGTTGAAAAGCCTCAACTGGAAACATGGATTAAACGACCTTGAATCATCGTCGCAACAGCCGGTTCAGACTCATAGAGCTTGAGTGCTACATGCCACTTTAACTGTTCATCAGTAAGTTCTGGAGATTGCTGCCGTATTCGAGACGCCATCTGTTGGCGAGTCCAAGCGAGCATCGCTGCAGTCCGTTCGATTTTTTCTCTAATCGACATGGCATCCACACGTCGCTGGTATTCAATGTCGATTTCTGTCGATTCCATGCTTCTTACTTACTTTGATTCAAACGGATTCTCGTATACCAACCAATCTAGTCGATGAAATCCGAAATGGGAACCACGTGCTCGCCCGTCCAATCACTCAAATTCTCCAGATCATATGAATCGTTTACCGCCCAGTTCTTCGTTTACTGCTTATTCCTATTCGCTTGCCAAGTTTTCTGCAGTGGCAAGAGCGTTGTGAATGGGAAGGACTTCTGGCGAAGTCCACTACGTTTTTCCCTTTAAGGTTCTGATTGTAATTGCGATTGGCTGAAATCGGGGACGACCCAGATGGCGAAAATGCCGAGAGCATAGATGGCAGCGCAAACCGAGCCGACCGTCGGATAGCTGCTGCCAAAGTAACTAAATAACCAGCCTGCAATGAAGACTCCTACCGCCGTAGCGAAGCGGCCTGAGTTGTAACACAGACCACTGCCAGTCGCTCTAACACGCAGTGGGAAAAGTTCTGGCAACGACAGGGCCAACCAGCCGAAAAACAACGTTCCGATGAAGCCTTGGCAAAAAACGGTCGGATGAAACGAAGGGGACAATGGTGCGGTCCATTGGAACATAGCCAACGTGATGACAAATGTCAGCAAGCTGATTAGGCAGTAACTAATTCGCCTACCCAACCAAAACGCAACTTGAGCACCAGCCAGACTGCCAAGTGCCGCGCCCAGCGCCCACCAGCCCTGTGTAGCAGCTTTGTAGCCGATATTCTGACTTCCGGCCACATTGTCGGCCCAGGGAATCATCCACTTGCTCGCCGACCAAGCACCGACCATCGGAATGACGCTGACCATGATGCCCACCAAGGTGAGACGCAACAGACCTGGCTGGAAGAGTTCGCTGAGCGATGACGTTCGTTTGCCTTTTGCCTTTTCAGCTTGATTCTTTGTTCGCGACTGGAGCCACTGTGGGGATTCAGGTAGGGCCACCAGTACCAGGACTCCCAGTACCGCGGGTAGGGCTGCCAGATGGAACAACCAGCGCCACGAGTCTTCGGTGAGCGTCCAAACTCGTGCGGCTTGAGAGAGCGACAGGATACCGACATTCAGTCCAGCCATCATAGCTCCAGAGACAAGCGGTCGCGATGCGCCCGGCCAACACTCGGCAACTAGTGCAATGCCGTTGGGCCATAGTCCGCCGACGCCCAATCCAACCATGAATCGGAGCACCAGCATTTGCTCCTGCGTCTGAACCCAAGCACCTAAGCCGGCAAATACGGAGTAAAACAGGATACACACACCCATGGCCCGCGAACGTCCAATGCGGTCTCCCAGATTGCCTAAGGCGATTCCTCCGATCGCAGCACCTAACATGAGGGCCGCAGTGAAGTAGGCGAACCATTCACCGCCCAGCGTGGGTGTGAAACGCTCGCCCAGTAGACTTATGGATACCGACAACGAGGCGAGAGGCATCATGCCCAATTCTACTCCATCAAACAGCAGCCCTAGGAAAGCCGCTACGATCACGGCCACTTTTGCTCGTCCTGAGAGTGGTTGAACCTCTTGCGAGTGGTTTGACACTTTGTGATTGGGACTCACAGAATCCATCAGTTTTCATCCGCTTGATTCAAGTAGGCTTGTATGATAGCGCTGTTGTCCTGCTCGCCAAAACCCAACTTCTCAGCGGACTCTAAAAGGCGCTGATGGGTTTGTGAGAGTGGCAACTCGCAATGATGCTCAGTGGCCAATTGCAGGATGATGTTGACGTCCTTCAGATGCTGAGACAATTTTGCTTGCACGCTGAAGTCGCCACTAATCATCTTATCTCCCTTGACCTCCATGACTCGCGAAGCGGCTGCGCTGTTCTTCAGCACTTCCAGTGCCGACTTCGGATCCACGCCAATCATCTTTGCGAATGCCAAGCCTTCGGCCAACGCCGCGCGGTTGATCCCAAGCACCAGATTGGTTACCAGTTTCATTCGTGCGGCAGTGCCTGAGGGACCGGTATAATGAGTCGAAATGGATAATACTCGCCACAAATCGCTGCAAGTCTCGAAAGCCGTTTGATTACCACTTACCATGATCATCACCTGGCCATGTCGAGTTTGCTGGCTGGAACCGGACACTGGGGCTTCAAGATAGCTGGCTTTTCGACAAGCCATAGTTTCGGCCATTCGCTCAGCATCATTCGGCGTGCCGGTGGTCATGTCAATGACGACTAATCCCTCGTGAATTCCTGCCTGAAATCGCTCGACGACCTGACGCACAATATCACTGTTGTACAAGCAGATGATGACTCGCGAACACTCGGCCAGAAGATTGTCGCTCCAGGATACTCCGCGCGCAAGCAATCCTTCCGCCTCGTGACGATTGCGATTCCAGATACGAAGCTTGTAGCCATGGTCAAGCAGTCGATGACCGACAGCAGTTCCCAACAAGCCGGTACCGATGATGCCAATCTCATTGTTTTCAATTTTCAAGGCAGCGGTTCGATTCTCTCGTAGTGGGATTCGCCAGAATTCCTTCCACTCAAATCTCGTCTTTCTAAAATCCCTGTCGAGCGAATTGGAGTCAACAAGTTCGTCATGAGTGGTTCGACTGGATTGGGATCTCTTGCTGAGGTTGTTTGAAAATACGGGACTTCTGGCGAAGTCCACGACATTGTCACGAATTTTCGGGAATGGACCAGTGTCCCTCTTGGCGGTAGGTACGACCGAGCAATCGATTGGCCTCGGAGTCATTGATAATCGACTGGGTCTTCGTGTCAAACTGCAACTGTTTGCCCGTTCTTACCGAGATGTTCGCAAAGTGTAACAGGGCTGTGGATTGATGTCCAATCTCGATATCGGCAGAAGGCTTTTGGCCGCTCTCGATGGCATTCAAGAAATCTGCTTGATGGCTGGAATGCAGCGGCACGATCTCGTTTGGCTTGGGAGAGGCGACCGGCTTGTTGTCTTCCGACCAGAGCATCAACTTGCCGCGTTTGCTGACCATCAGCATACCACGAGTGCCGTAGAACTCCACGCCACCGTCGACGTTGTGCGGGTAATTCTTCGACCAGATGCGCATTTCGAACATCAATTGACGTCGATGACCAACATGACCATCACCAGGCCATTCAAAGACGCACGTGGCATGGTCGGGAAACTGTTGATCGTCGTCGAAATAATATTTTCCGCCAATGGAAGAGGCCGATGTTGGCAAGCCATCGACTCCCAGCCCCCAGCGTGCGATGTCCATTTCATGCGCACCGTCGTTGCCGATGTCTCCCGTTCCAAAGTTGTACCACCAGTGCCACGCATAGTGGAATCGATTTTGTTGAAACGGCATGAACTCGGCGGGGCCAATCCATGAATCATAATCGACATGATCGGGCACAGGCGACGGCGAACCCTTTCCGATATTGTCTCGACGCTGAACGTTCCAAGCCTTGGCCATCAAGACGTCGCCGATCGTGCCCTCTTTGAGTATCTGAATGGCGTCAACGACCAGCCGATTGCTGCGACTTTGCGTTCCATGTTGGACGACCACGTTGTTTCTTTTCGCAGCGGCAACCAGCAATGAGCCCTCGACAAAGTTATGGCTACATGGCTTTTCAACATAGACATGCTTGCCAGCGTTGCAGGCCATGATGGCCGCAGGAGCGTGCCAGTGATCGGGCGTCGAGATAACCACGGCTTGCACCTCTTTGTCGTCCAACACGCGCCGCATGTCGTTGGTGCCTTTGGCACCGGTGGCCTTTTCAAATGCTGCCAGACGGCTCTTGTCTGGATCGCATACCCAAGCTATTTCGGCAAGCTTTTGAAATTCACTGAGGTGCGAATTAGCGCGTCCACCGCAGCCGATTAGGCCGACTTTCAATTTAGAGGCTGTTGTTGAGGCTGCCCGTACGAGGCTGGGCATCGCCATTGTTACGGTAGTTGCACCGGTAATAAAAGATCGTCGAGTAACGTCGTTCATGAGTTCATTCCAGCGTAGTGGACTTCGCCAGAAGTCCTATTTGTATAGCTTACGTAGTGGACTTCGCCAGAAGTCCTGTGCATACAGTTCATTATACAAGTTTATTTTCACGAAGTGTGCTATGCGAAGGACTTTTGAGGTGGTCCGAAGGGCTACTGGATCAAGATCGAGGACTTCTGGCGAAGTCCACTACATTGAAATTCACTACATCACTCGTCATCGTTCGATTTTTGCTTCTTCTTTTTCTTGGTTGGAGGGGCAGTGGAGGGCTCGCGGCCAAAGAAATAGTCGGGGTAACCCCAATGATAATCGCTAGTGGCATCCTTCTTCTTGATCGATCGCACTTCGGTGCTCAAACGCTCTAGGTGTTCGGGTATTAGGAGTGGATCGTGCGTCTCCTGCCGCCACTGCTTGAGTGCAGTCTGAAGCTCTTTCAGAACTCCAGCATGTTCGGCGGAATCGGCCAAGTTGGTGAACTCATAGGGGTCCGCTTGCAAGTCGTACAGTTCGTATTGCGGCGGTTGACGCATTCGAGCATACGCTGAACGAACCTCGCGAGCAGCCTGCGCGATGACGCTCGACAAGTCCAGCCCGCCAGCTATCTCACGGCGTTTGGCCTCTTTTTCGATTTTCGAAAGGGTGTTGTCATAGTCAGGATGTACTTCTCCGGGCAGCAAATTTTCAATGAGCTTAAAGCGATCGGTGCGCACGGACCGTTGTGGAAAATAGTTCGGTGCAGCCGCATGCGTGTGGTACTCGGCAAAGCAATGCTTGCGCCAATCAACCTTGCCTGGTGTAAACAGCGGTTTCAGATCGCGACCCGGTAACCCCGGTGGTGGCTGTACTCCAGCGGCGACTAGTAACGTTGGCATCAAGTCGATTGTCGAAACCAGTTCGTCTCTTATCTGTGCCTCAATTCGGTTGGGCCAGCGAATGAGAAGCGGAATTCGCAAGCCTCCTTCATAGCAGGTCCTTTTGCCTCGAAACATGTCCGCTCCGTGATCTCCCAAATAGACCACGATTGTGTCTCGCGCCTTACCACTCTTATCCAATTCCGCTAGCAGATCCCCTACCAGCGAATCAAGCCGGCTGATGCAGTTGTAGTAATCGGCCACCATCTCGCGCATGCCTGTTGGATCGATACCCATATAACTCATGGCTCTGACCTGATCGGCGGTTTGTGGCTCGGCAGGCAGCCCGCCCACTTGTCTTAGCCAAAGGTCGTGTGCATCCGGATAGTTGACGCTCAGAAAGAAAGGTTCATCGCTGGCGTTCATAAAGTTGGCTGCGTGCTTGGCGTAATCTCGCAAATTCTTACGAGCAAAATTGCCGGACTTGATTTCGTGAAAATCGAATGGAAAGGCTGACTCCGGATTGATATGCAGCTTGCCGATGATACCGGTGCGGTAGCCAGCTTCTTTTAAGCTGCGTGGCAAGTTGGGTATGTCATCCCGGTACATGCGAAAGCCCCAAGTCGCCAATCCGATTTGACCATGCTGATGTGGATACAAACCGGTTAAGAAGCTGGCTCGTGACTGACTGCAACCGGCTTGAGCCACAAAGGCGTTTTCAAAACGCAGACCTTCGCTGGCCAGTCGGTCCAATTGCGGAGTCCTGGCGTACTTGTCTCCGTAGCAACCCAGTTCAGGTCCATTGTCTTCGGATACAATCAATAGAATGTTTGGCTTGTTGGCTAGCGACGGCGATATCCAGCAGGTACAAGCCATCAACATTGCGAATAATCGGATCAACATATTCACTGGGCACCTTTGCACCAGTTCGCGACATGAGGAATGAACATGGATGGACAAGATATACAGGATGATTTTCATTTTTATGATGGACTTACTTGTGCTGTGTTAGTTGTTTCTATTCGACTTCAATATGATTTGACACTAGACTGTTGCATCATTAGCCACTCTGTGCATTAATCGTTCTTGGCTTCTGTCGATTCATCTACATTCGGTGAGACAGCGCGGTCGAGCAACGGAGGCCGAGCATTCGCGAATTGATCAAGAGCAGCTTGAAGCTTCTGTACGGCGCGCGCGTCTTGATCGGACAGCGTGCCTTGCTTCTTTGGGGTCGTCTCGAAAGGATCATTAGTCAAATCGAACAAATCACCGCTTCGGTAGAGCTTGTAGTGATGATCGAAGGCAAATTCTTCGACCGAAGTGTCCCTGTTGTTTCGAGGCGAGTACCAACAATACAGCCACTGGCGAGGCGTACCATTTTCGCCGCATAATTGGGGCAAGAAGCTGACCCCGTCTGTCGACTGGGAAACGGCCGCACCTGCAGCCTGACATAACGTGGGAAGAATGTCGACGCTACTGATCAAGTCGCCATTAACACGCCCCGATTTGATCACCGCTGGCCAGCTTACGATCAAAGGTACGTGGGTACCACGCTGAGTCGTCGTGCCCTTGCCACCACGATAACTGCTTCCGTTCCATTGGCTAGTAACGCTAGGGTGCGTTCCATTGTCGCCTAGAAAAATGAGCAATGTATTCTCGGCAATTCCCAGATCTTGCAGCCTTGCTACTAGTCGTCCAATCATCTTATCCATGTAAGCGGTCATGTCAGCAAAATGCTTGATGTGCCGCTTACGTTTCTCACCGGTCAATGCTGGATCCCAACCTCGGCTATCGGGGGTCGGTTGAAACGGATCGTGCGTGAGCATCATTGGATAATAGAGAAGGAATGGATGTTCTTTGTGGCGTGAGATAAAATCCAATGCAAAGTCGTTAATCAACTTGGGACCGTATTGCCCATCGGAAAAATCTTTTTCTTCGCCGTTATACTCCAGTCCTGGATTGGCATAACGCGGTGGCCTGCGGGTATGCTGCCAAAGACATGATTCGTCAAAACCGAAATGCTTGGGTGAGTCCTTTTCGGTGCCAAGCTGCCACTTGCCACAGATACCTGTAGCGTAACCAGCTTGTTTGAGCGGATGGGCGAATGTCGTCTCCGTGCGAGGCAGCTTCCCGAAACTGATGTAATTCCTCACATTGAACAAACCCGTCATGAGCTGGACCCGCGTTGGAGTACACAGCGGTTGAACATGGCAGTGTTCAAATCGTACCCCACCGGCAGCAAGACGATCCAGATTGGGAGTCCGATACGATTGTCCTCCATTGGACGTCACGCATTCATACCCAAAATCATCAGCCATGATCAGCACAATGTTGGGGCGCATACTTTCGCCAGCCAGCAAGCAGCCACTGAAACAGCAGCCAAATATGGCACAATACAGAGACCTTATATTCATTTTAGTTTGCTCAGCTCGGACAGCGGAATTCTAGCAATCTCAATATCCTCTTTGTTCACCGAATAGATCACCCAAAGATCCTCTCCAACGATCACAGAGTGTGGATAGGCGTATCCGATGGCCTTCGAGCGGCCATCAAATTTGGGCGGCGGCGGAAGAAAACGAATGACCGCCATGCGGTCAAAATTCAGACCGTCGCGTGAAAGTGAAATGGCCAGCAAGCTGCGACCTCCCTGCTTCGTGGCCAACGGCAAAGCGTTGTTGATGACGTAGAACTGTCCATCAGGTAACTTGCCCGCATTCGCTCGGGCACAAGCATCAGGAAATGAGGTGCGTGTCGGCTTGGACCAATTCTTGCCCCCGTCGGTACTGAAGGAAGCATAGATCCTTCGACTCTTGGTTGCCTCTTCCTCTTTCTGTGTTTTCGCTCCGCGCGCACCACTGTCGCGATACAGCCTGACCCAATCACCATTCTCAAATTGATAAGACGGTACTGGCTCGGCCATGACGTGATGATCATCAGA
Source organism: Aureliella sp. (assembly GCA_044234105.1). Taxonomy (GTDB): domain Bacteria; phylum Planctomycetota; class Planctomycetia; order Pirellulales; family Pirellulaceae; genus Aureliella. Next base: position 53,207 of record JBIIJD010000032.1, read on the forward strand.
ATCTGGGTGAGCCCGGGGAGCAAAATCAAGTTGGATTTCCTGCCCCGGTTGTCTGAAGTAGTCTTCGATTTTCGCAATCAATGCAGGATCGCCTGCAGGAAAAGATGGAAATCCTTGGACAGGCTGAGGCGCAACTGGCGATAGCCAAAAGATTTCTTCTAGCGTTCCATCGTCGGCAATGGAGCGACACATCCGGCCGACCTTCCGACGCGGCTTGGCTTTCTTATTTCCAGCCGTAGTCCATTCAGCCACGTCTGTAACCGCGTACAGTGTGTCATCTACGATGGCAATTCCGCTGAAAGTTTGAAATCGTGTTTCGGGGTAGGGATCGGATGCGGGCACATTTCTCGCCAAGGGCGGAAAAAGCTGTTCCATCGGAGTCCAAGAATTCCCGTGATCGGTAGAACGTCGCATGACCGCATGCTGACCTGCCGCATTCTCATCACGGATTTGAGTATCCCAAATAGCGTAGAAGACGCCATTCAAGTAAAAGATATGCTGGTGATGATTCCAGGTGCCGGTCTCCGGTGTCGCTTCCAAGAGCGACGTGATTTTCAGATTCTCTAAGAAATCGTAGCGGAAATTGAGCGAATCCCTGGCCGCAGTCCATTCCAGCACTGGCCGCGAGTCGACTTCGCTCAAGGTTCTTGCGGAAGCGCCAATCGGCGACGGTCCCTGGCTGTGCCCAACCGAAAACAACAGCGCAACAGCGCTAATTACCCAGATGAATAGTCTTCCATGGTGGCGTGACCATTCATACTTTCCAGGCGATTGGAGAACAAATTTGAACATGATATGAATCTTTATTATCGAGAACAGGAACTCGCCCGCAGTTACTAAGAGCCTCTTCCAAATTTATTCAACCACTCACACTGCCCTCTCCGCTGAAGCTGCGGAGAGAGTTCTGGGATAGGCTCAAAATGCAAAATTAGTTGCTTGTAGCCAAGATGACCACCCAGTCTAGTTCACTACGTTGACCGGTTCGCCACTCAGAAAGCCTTGCAGGTTATCTACTGCAATCTTCATCAATCGAGCGCGAGCCGCATGAGTAGCCCAGGCAATGTGCGGTGTGACCAAACAGTTTCGCGCCGTCAGCAAAGGATTGTCCTTCGGAGGAGGTTCGACTGACAATACGTCCAGTCCTGCACCGGCAATCTGACCTGCATTCAAGGCGGCAGCAAGGTCGACTTCATTGACCAACGGCCCGCGGCTGGTATTGATCAAAAAGGCCGACGGCTTCATAGTCGCCAACTTTTGTGCGTTCACGAAGCCTCTGTTCTCGGCAGTTAACGGACAGTGCAAGCTGAGCACATCGCTTTCGCGAAACAAAGTATCAAGATCCACCATACGCACTTCGAGCGCTTGTGCAGCCGGCATCTGGCGACCGCGATGATCATAGGCCATAACTCGCATGCCAAAAGCGTTCGCCAGCGAAGCGACCGCTTGACCAATTCTCCCAAAGCCTACAATTCCAAAGCACAAACCTTCCAATTCAATCAGTGGACGATCCCAGTAGCACCAGTCTGGGCTAGCGGACCACCGCCCGTCGCGAACCGTGGTTGCATGATGACCGGCATGTTGAGTCAACTCTAGCAGCAGGGCGAAAACATGCTGAGCCACCGATCGTGTTCCATAAGCAGGGATATTGGTGACTGCCACCCCTTGCTGCCGCGCGGCCACCACGTCGACGACGTTATAACCAGTGGCCAATACGCCAATGTAGCGCAGATTCGGAAGTGCCTGAAGTGTCTTGGCATCGAGCATGGTCTTGTTGGTCAAAACAATTTCGGCGTCCCTCGCTCGCTCGACAATCTGTCCCAGTGGGGTACGGTCGTAGATGTCACAACTGCCCAGCGATTTTAAGCCGTCCCAGCTTAGGTCACCTGGATTCAGAGTGTATCCGTCTAACACGACAATGCGCATGGTTGCTATTCGGGAGAACTTAGTTACAAAATCTTGGTCTTAGTTGAAATTTTGGTCTTAGTCGTACTCGAATCAAAGCAGGAATGTGCGAGTAGGAGTCCGAGTAGGAGTGCGAGTAGGAGTAGGAGTAGGAGTAGGAGTAGGAGTAGGAGTGAGGCGATCCTCTAGATATTGACTTCCTCTCGGGTGCCACGAGTTTCCTCTTTGAGGCCAGCAGCCACGCGAATCGCCTGTAGGTCTGCTTC
>JBIIJD010000088.1:0-18055 GCA_044234105.1 Aureliella sp.
GGGGTACAAAAATAAACATTTCTGCTCCAATGATTACCAAATCCAGTTCGCTGTGAAAATAGGTTTTGTTAGAGTGTCTTAAGCTAATTTCGCCTTGAAACCATCTCATTGCTCCGCAGGAATTTGCACGCCTAGCTGCTTGGACCAGTGTTGCAAATAGCTGAAATCCAAAGCTTCTCGATTGACCGCCAGTAGCTCGCGAATATCTGCCAAGTCGATTAACCGTCCTGCCATAGTCTTGAAGAGTATCAGATCTTCGCACGATAGCACCTGCATATTCGCATTCACGCTTGCGATGCAACATGGCCGACGGCGCGTTAGGGCTTGCGAAAAGTAGCTGGAATCACCCAGTAACAAATCGACATCCACTTCGATGTGTGCCTCTAGTATCTCGTACTTCCACTGATAGACCTGCATCTCTCCGAGCGTCTTAGGACCTCCAGGATTCTTCGGCCGCAGACCTCCGGATCGCAGCGATTGATCAAGTTGCTGTAGCGGATTGACCTTTGGTACCAGTATGGCCAAATCAACATCTCGTGTGCTTCTAGGATAGCCCCAAAAAGAGACGGCCAGCCCACCCGCAATGGCCTTGTGCGGAACATCGGCCAGTGTGGACCAAACGTGTTCTAGGGCTGTCAGGAGTTGGGAAGGAGGCATGTTGGTGTCAGCCAGTAGTTTGTTGATTGTCTTGCTTTGCGCGACGCTGCTGGACTTCCATGATTTCTTGCCATTTGCGTTCTTGATGCGCGCGATACCACTGCCGATAGGCCTGCGCCAGGTCGCCATCAGGACCTATCTTGTGCCTAAGGCCAGCAATCAACATTGCGTTACTCAACTCCATCGCCTGCCACCACTCGGCCCACCGTCGCTCGGCTACCTCGGGTGGTACAACACAAGGCGATCGCAATTCTATCAATGGCTCATGCATCGAGGCTAGTTTCTTAGAAAACTGTCAGAAATCGTAAGCCATCGCCCTCTCTCATTTCTTCAAGAGAGCCGCCGCGGGATTTACTAATTCGCTGACCAATGTTGCGATTCATCGCCATTGGGCACCATCGTTGCAGTGATATAGTGGCACACGGTTTAGTGACGTGAAGACCACGATCACCGACGTCTTGGTCAAGAATTAACCATTTCCAAAACGACAAGCCTCACGACTTCGGTGGATCAATGTTGTTTAAGTAAGCCGCGAAGCAGCAGTTAGTTTGGTTCAGTCTAACCTACAGACATTCGGCTGATCAATAGGGCTATGACAAGCGCAATCCGGCTGCGGCCTATCGATTTCAATTTCGGAACACGCCCGATCCGGATTCCGATGGGACTTCTCACATCGTCTTTCCAGTCTGACACAAGATATCCCAACAACTTGGCTTGAGCTAGCTCCGACTTTTCGGTCCAGTTGCCGCAAGAGTCTATAACTTGATAAAGCATTTCGTGGACAAACCATTTGCGATTCAGAGACTCCGCCCGGACTTGAGAACGTCCAAAATCCGAGCTAAACTAAGGAACCAAGAAATTACTCTTTTCGATTGCAAGATTTGATGTATCAAGGGTTTTTTGTCACCTGTCAAGAATGTTTTTTTAGAATCATTGGAACGTCGAGCCCTGAGGTTTCAATACGATGACCGAAGTGACACAGATCCTACTTGCAATTGAACAGGGTGACTCGGATGCCGCTGAACGACTGCTGCCACTGATCTATGGCGAACTACGTAAACTTGCAGTACAAAAAATGGCATCTGAGAAGCCCGGTCAGACTCTACAAGCAACGGCTCTTGTCCACGAAGCATACATTCGGCTTGTCGATACAGAACGAGTTCAACACTGGAATAGCCGAGGGCATCTATTTGCGGCTGCAGCAGAAGCGATGCGGCGGATACTGGTCGAACAAGCCCGGCACAAACGTTCAACAAAAGCTGGTGGTGAGTTTCAAAAAATCAGTTTATCGGCAATCGAACTAGAAGCTTTCAGACCCAGCATCGACCTGATCGAATTAAATGACGCATTGGACAAATTAGCTTCCAAGGACCCTCGCAAAGCGAAGTTGGTTAAGTTGCGATTCTTTGCTGGGCTGACGATTCACCAAGCTGCCAAAATGCTTGGAATCTCTACTTCAACCGCCGACGCAGATTGGGCCTACGCCAAGGCGTGGCTGCGTGTCGAGATGGCGGACGACACAGCGGCCAATCAGTAAGGGATAACTTTTTGGCAATTTACCGCAATTATATTGGGTAACTGATCCAATTTTATCGCACTATGATAGAAGGGGGTATCAAAAGCGGCCCCAACGCGCGGAGAACGACATGGTCGACCATGAACTAGATGAAGAAGCAATCTTCAAGGTTGCGCGAGAAATTGCTTCGATGGAGGCAATCGCAGTGTATTTGCAGCAGGCCTGCGGAAACAATCTTGCACTACGCGATCGTGTCGAGGCGCTGCTGAGGGTTGATATCGAACAACCTGAATTTCTGGAAGCACCTGTGGCCTGCATTGATGCGGATGACCCTCCGGAGGCTGTCCTCTCGCGTGAGGCAGAAGCGATTTTCCAGACCTCCGTCAGTTCAAACAAGTAACCCACTCGCTGCCGTCAAATGGATTCATGTCGGCTTTTTTGGCAATTCTAAGAATTTTATTGAATTCTTCTGGGTAATCTTCGCTCCGATCTCGCACTGATCTTTAGACAGATCATGCAGTCCTATCGGCAGTGGAAGCAAACTATCATGAATTGGAACCGCTTGAGGCGTTCATTACGCAGTCGCAATCGCGTGGCTTCACTCAGAAAAGATCTACTAGTTGAACGACTGGAAGAACGGCGCGTTCTACAGGGCGATCCGCATTTCGAGCCGCCCGTCTACTTTGTTCCGGACTCGCAGAGCGTCATTCAGGGAGGGATTCTTGTCTTCCAAAATGCAATAGGCAATCGTTTCTCAACCGATGCTGCGGCCACAGGTTCCGGCAATTTGCAAGTGACGCTATCCGATCCAATAGTGATCGATCTAGTGCGTGACACCTCAGCCCCAGTTCTGAATGCGATTGAACCGGCCAGTGGTAGCACCCAATCCGTCTCGCGCCGCAAAGTGACTCTGCAGTTCTCCGAATCGCTCGATCCGGCAACTGTGATTCCTGCGCACTTCCAGTTGCAGGGCCCGAACGAGGTAGTGGTGCCAATATCAGTTACGCTACGGCAGCGTGATACGCGTGTCGAGATACTCTATCCGCCGCTGGACGAAGTCTTCCTGCAAGACAATATCGAGGTCGAAAATACTAATGCATCGTTACCGATCAACGGAACATCGTTCTGGAATCTGGTTAGCTCCACCATTAATGGCGGTACAATCCAAGTCAATAACGCGGCTCAATTCACCAGCGGAAACGGCGTCCTAAGAGACGTCATTGTCAACGGAAATACCAGGATTAATAGCTTTGGCACACTGACACTGGTGGGTGATCTCGACTTTAACGGGAATGTAACCAACTCAGGTAGTTTTAATGCCACGCTACAGTTAGGCCATGAGTCTCTGTACGTGGGAGTACCGCTGATCATCCGTGGTGGCTCTTTCGACCTGGGGGCAAATGGCGATACTGCCACGATTACAGGGACGAACGGCCCATCTAGTATTTCGCTAGAGCCCGACGCAGTACTTAAAGGGCGTAGAGTTGACGCTACGTTTTCAAGGCCGCTGACTAATCGCGGGCAGATCATCGCTGATCAGCAATTCTCCACATCCAGCGGCGATCTGTTTCATTTCACCACCACGCCGATCACCAACCAGGGGACGCTCTCCGCAATCAATCGTGCTATTTTACGAATCAATAACCTGGCGGCGCCCAGTTCAGGGATTATCTCTTCGGCAGTCGGAAGCTTGGTCGAGTTCACCGGCGCCTTTGCGCAAACCGCCGTTGGTACGACTCGTATTGACATCGGCGGAACCGCCAGCACGCAGTTTGGCCTAGTGACTGCTGGCGGCGCAGCCTCGCTGGCTGGTAACCTGAACGTGCAATTCGCAAGTGGCTTCACACCGACAGTGGGCAATCGGGTTCAGGTCCTCAACTACGCCTCTCGCACTGGCCAGTTCGACACCATCAACGTCACAGGCTTGGCTAGTGGGCTGGTGGTCACGCCCGAGTACAACGCCACCAACATGACGCTGGTCGTGAGTGCCGCTGCCGCGCCGGCTTTCGCTAGAGTGCAAGCTTCACCCAGTTCCTCTGGGGCTCCAAGTAATACTGCGCCGACTATCGAGCCAATTGTCGCAATTAGTTCAGAAGCACGTTCGCTGTCGATTACCAAGATGCCAGCTTTGTCTTACCCCGATTCAACACTGTTTTTATCGAATGATAAGCCAGCAAATCCCAGTCGCACCCACTACGATTTATCGGGCAAACGTCAGTCAACAAATGATTTTTGGTCTATAGATGACTACTCGAACGCGATCGACGAGGTGTTCAAAAATCTTGGAGATGAATTGCTGACCGAGTTTTAGACTGGATGCATAGACGATGCCTAGGAAGTGATACTAAGAAGATCTTCCCATGACTACCGAGAGTTAAAGTACACCCCGCGCACCCAGCGAGGGCCTTGAAACGCAGTTCTCGCATGAAGCATGCGGTGATTGTCATAAAAGACAAAGTCGCCGGGCTGCAACAGGAATCGATATTGGTGCGCTGGATTGCGAACTAAGTCTACAAATCGATCGTAGGCTCGATACCAGGCTTCCATCTTTTCAAAGGGCACGCTAAACGGCGCGTGGGTGAAGTACGAGTAGCGCACTTGAGCCGGCCTGCCATTGGCGAGCTTTAGTATTGGAGCGTCGACGATGCTCTCGAACTGCTTCTGTTTTCTATGGAACCGGATAGGAGTCGTTGTCAGAAGCTGATATGCTTCCGCATCGATACATCGCAAATATTCTGCCGCCTGAAATGCATCCACCAAAAAACTTTCGCCACCCGAATCGGCGGTGCGCATGGAATGCAACAACTGATAGCGTGGTGGCTGATCCAAGAAGGGTTGGTCCGTATGCAGATTCACTCCAGCATTTGTGTAACCTAGCTGATCGGTATTTTGATTGGTTGTATTATCCGTTCGTAGGTCTTCAATTCTTCCAAAATGCGTACCTACGATTTCTAACCCGGCATCAGAGAACTTTTCAATGAGCGCTTCGGTATCATCAGGTTCCACGCTTTGGTGTCGCTTGAATCCTTGCACAACGGCAACTCCGCATCGACCAACCATTTCGAGTACCGAATGTGCGAGATTCACTCCAAGGGGAACGACAATCTTGGACCAATCACTAGGCGGTGGCTCGACAGCCATTGGTCCAACGCAGTAAGCATGCCGCTTTAGCCACTGCATTGAATAACAACTTTGACGACCATCGCTCCAGATCACTATCAACTGATCATCGTCATTCAAAACAGCGCCTGCGGCATAGATATCGATGGGTATATCCACCGAGTCGACTATTCGCTCACCCGTCTTGGGATGTCTGTCTTGATCGCATTGGTGTCTCAACCAACGATAGTGGAAGCTCAACGCCTCTTTGCCCACTCCGATTCTCAACCAACGATCATAGAGCCTAATCATTTTAGACATCAAATACTCGATCCTACCACAATCAAGATTCAATACTTCCGCAAACTTCCACGGTCTATGTCAAAACGCTAGACCTTGCGGAGCGGAATGGCGAGTATCATACGTCGCCGTCCCAATCGACTCAATGGAAAGCTGGGGCAATACTAAGAAATCTTACGGATAATCTGTATGTCTGATGTTCAATATCTTTGCTGACTGCAATTATTCATTTGGAGTCGCAAGTCAATTCCTACAGATTCAACGTGCCTATAATACCACTTCTCCCTGAACGCAACAGACTGCCATTTGGGTCGCTTGCAAACTGTCTGGCACGATGTATAAAATTTGCTAGCCATTTGTGGTCGATATCAATGAAATCCCTATCCAGAAATCCACATCAGCCTCTTGTCATATCCAAATGAAACCTTTCGACCTATCCGTTTTGTTTTTTCTCCAACTGGCAGTCATTTTAGTGACGTGTCGAATTGTCGGTTGGTTTGCCCGGTTTCTTGGACAGCCTCAGGTTGTTTCGGAAATGATTGCTGGCGTCTGTTTGGGACCTTCGCTGTTTGGGTTAATCGCACCGCAGTTGCATACTCAACTGTTTCCGAAAGATTCTATTCCTATTCTCCTTGCTGTCAGCCAAGTTGGTTTGTCGCTCTACATGTTTATCGTCGGCATGGATTTTCGATTGGAACTATTCCAGTCCCGAGTTCGTACCGCTGTTAGCGTTTCGCTGGCTGGCATGATCACGCCGTTTATTTTAGGTGCAATTCTGGCACTGAGCATGCATCAAACGGGTGGCTATTTCCCTGAGCAGGTCAGGTGGCATGAGGCGATGCTGTTCCTGGGTGCGGCGCTGTGCATTACAGCGTTTCCGATGTTGGCTCGTATCATTATTGAAAACGGACTGGCAGGTACCACGTTGGGGACCCTGGCATTAGCTGCTGGAGCCTTGGATGATGTGGCCGCTTGGTGCCTTTTAGCCATTGTGCTTTCCAGCGCAGACCGATCCTGGGATGCGGCGCTGTGGGCAATTGGCGGTGGGGCAATCTACGCAGTCATCGTGCTGGTAGGCGCTCGACGACTATTAGCAGCATGGTTACCTGGTTGGCTATCCCGCGAAGACAACAAGCAATCGGTCCAGCTAGACGGTCAGTCATCCACTGCGGGACTTCCCATGCCCATGTTGGTTCTTATCCTAGCGATGCTGATGTTCAGTTCATTTGTGACTGACAAGATCGGAATCTACGCTGTTTTTGGCGCGTTCATCTTGGGCTGCGCGATGCCGCGTGGACAACTGATCAGCCGTTTGAGAAATCAGATTGAACCAATGACGGTGGGCCTGTTGCTACCACTGTTTTTTACCTTTAGTGGCCTGAGTACTCGGCTGGACCTGCTAACCAGCACATCGGCGATAACGGTTACCCTTCTGGTCTTAATGATCGCTACTCTGGGTAAGGGTATCGCATGTTGGGCTGCCGCTAGACTGGCTGGTGAAAACCAGCCGACGGCAGCGGCCATCGGAGCACTGATGAACGCTCGCGGGCTGATGGAACTGATCTTGCTGAATATCGGGCTACAACGCGGAATCGTGGACGCAAAACTTTTCTCGATTTTGGTTGTCATGGCTATTCTGACTACCGTTGCCACCAGCCCATTTTTTATATGGGTGCGAAACCGCTTTGGGCGAGAAGCTTTTACTTGAGCTGAAGTAGGACCGTACGATCGGCTGTCAACTAAGCAAGTGCACTGGACAAGCTGGAAGCTTGTCCCCACAAGGTGCGCCTATTTGAATAGCGGTAAATCGCTTTCGCCATCCGCAGGTGCTTCGATTTTCAGATGGTCAAACGCTCGGTGTGTTACAAAGCGGCCGCGAGAGGAGCGAACGATCATTTCGCTGCGCAGCAAGAATGGCTCTACTTCGTCCACTAGCGTGTCAGCCGAGACATTCATCGTGTGGGCAATCGCTTCGATGCCTGCTGGACCACCGGAGAAGACTCGAATCAGCGTCTCCAAGTATCTGCGATCCAGCTTGTCCAGCCCCAGCGCATCGATGCCGGTCATATCCATCGCATTACAGGCAATGTCAAAAGTTACTCGACCGTCGGACTTGGCCATCGCATAATCGCGAACCCACAACAACCGATTGTTGGCAATTCGTGGAGTCCCGCGCCCCCGACGCGCGATCTCAGTTGCGGCAGGCAATTCAACTTCCACTGCTAACTTCTGCGAATTGCGAGTGACGATCTCTTGCAGTTCGGTCAAAGAATAGAATCCGAGATGCTGCCGAATCTGAAAGCGATCTCGCAACGGTCCGCTAAGCATACCAGCCCGAGTCGTCGCACCGATGAGCGTGAATGGTTTCAGTTGCAAATTGAGCGTGCGGGCGCTGACGCCTTCGCCAAGGACAATGTCGATTCGGAAATCCTCCATGGCGGTATAGAGGTATTCTTCGACGGCCTTGGGCAACCGGTGAATTTCATCGACAAACAAAACCGAATTCTGTTCCAGGTTGGTCAAATAGGGGATGATGTCTTTAGGAGCTTTTAACGCCGGCCCGCTGGCCATCTGCACACTGACCCCCATCTCCCTTGGGATGCAGGTAGCAAACGTGGTCTTACCTAGCCCCGGCGGGCCATCAAACAGAATATGCCCCAGTGGTTGCTCTCGCTTGCGAGCCGCATCAATGGCAATGCGCAAAACATCAATCACCTCCTGCTGACCGATCATGTCTGCAATCCGCTTGGGGCGCAGTGCCATGTCGTTTTCGTCGCCAGGTTCGCTTGGGCTGATGATCGATTCGCGTACCACAATTAAAACCGGGGGATAGTACTATGGAGATGAGATGCCATTTTCAAAGCCTCCAAAAACTACTGCAACCAGACCGGAAGCGAACCCGACGCTGGCAACGTTAAGCACTGTACCGTCTCAATTCCATCAACTTTCAGAATCTGCTCAATCGCTGCCTTGGAGGGTTGACTGTCCAAATTCAGAACGCCAATGGCATGACCACCAGCCTGACTGCTTGCGCGACCAACTGACATCTGAGCAATATTGACTGAATGTTCGCCAAAAACGGTTCCAACTCTGCCGATAATTCCCGGAACATCTCGGTGAGTAAATATCAATACAACGCCGTCCATATATGCTTCCAATCGATAGTCACCCAACATGATCAGTCGAGGCATATCGTGGCCAAACACGGTACCTGCAGCACTGACCTCGCGCTGACCACCACTGACCGTGACATGGATCGATGAACTGAAGGCAGCGGTATCGCGGCTTCGCTGTTCGGACAACTCAATACCTCGTTCTCGCAACAGCATTTCTGCGTTGATGATATTGACGTTCTCCAATGCTCGCTCCAGCAATCCGACGCAGAAGGCGTTTGTCAATAATTTCGTGTCTCGATCCGCCACATCGCCACGGTAAGTCAATTGGCATTTAGTCACATTATCTCCGTGCCACTGACTAAGCAGCAGGCCCAATCGGTAGGCCACGTTCAAATGGCTTCGCAGTGCGTCCAGAGTCTTGGGGTCTAAGGCTGACACGTTGACCGAATGGCGTATCTCGCCTGTCTTAAAGAAATTGAATAGCAGGTGAATACCCTCTACGGCCACTTGCGTTTGCGCTTCTTCGGTACTGGCACCCAGGTGAGGCGTACAGACCACATTGGGCAATCCAAAAAGCGGGCTGTTGGTGCATGGCTCTTCTTCAAAAACATCCAAAGCCACGCCACCGATTTGACCACTGCTTAGCCCCTCTACCAGCGCACCCTCGTCATAGATGCCACCTCGCGCGCAGTTGATCAACCGCACTCCTGGCTTCAGTTGCGAAAGATTCTTACTGTTGATCAAGTACTTCGTTTCAGGTGTCAGTGGAGTATGCACCGTAATGTAGTCGCACATCGGCAACATTTCAGCTACCGTGGCCACACGCTGGATTCCCAGTTTGGCAGCCGATTCATCGGTTAGGAAAGGATCGTAAGCAATGACCCGCATGTCAAATGCCAAAGCCCGCAGCGCCACCTCGCGACCAATTCTACCGAACCCGATCACTCCCAAAGTCTTATCAGCAAGCTGGGCACCCATAAAGCTCTTGCGGTCCCAAGTTCCCTTACACAATGTTTCATGCGCCTGCGGAATACTGCGAGACAGCGCCATCATCAGTGCAAACGCGTGCTCGGCAGTCGACAACGTATTACCAGCCGGGGTATTCATCACGATGATGCCTTGGCGCGTCGCCGCATCCTTGTCGATGTTGTCCGTTCCTACACCGGCACGCACAATCGCTCGCAGTCGCTGATTGCCCTCCAGCGAGGCAGCGGTAATCTTCACTCCCGAGCGAATGATTACGCCATCGAACTCGTTGAGCGCGGATCGCAGCTGGTCGCCTTTCAGTCCGGTACGTACTTCGAATTCACAATCCGGTTCGGACTTCAACAATGCGATGCCTTCGGGAGCGATAGAGTCTAATACGCCGATGCGGAACTTAGCCATGAATGTCTTAGCTTTCGTATTCGATAGTAGATAGTAGTTGTTTGTTGGTAATCTTGAAATCAAACTGACCAAAACGATACCGGCCTTGTAGCCAATTGCCCTACGAATTTTGTTGAGCAAAATCGGCCATGAATTCAGCCAGCGCCCGAGCTCCATCCAGCGGCATCGCATTGTAGATGCTGGCTCGAATGCCTCCAACGCTTCGGTGACCGGCCAGTCCATCCATGCCTTGCTGCTTGGCCTGTTTCAGAAAGTCCTTTTCAACTTCGGCCTTGGCGAAACGGAAAGTGACGTTCATCAGAGATCTGTCCTCACGTTTGGCATGCCCCAGATAAAAATGCGAGTTTCGATCCAGCACATCGTACAAGATGCCTGCCTTTGCGATATTGATTTCCAGCATTTTGTCCAGACCGCCAATCGTCTCCTCTAGCCACTCGGCAACCAGTCCCAAAACGTAAATTGCAAAGGTTGGCGGCGTGTTCCACATCGAATCGTTTTTTGCCTGCGTCTGATAGTTCAAGTACCCAGGCAGGTCCTTGTTGGATCGCTCGAGCAGTTCCTTCTTGATGACCACGACAGTTACACCGGCTGGACCTGCGTTCTTCTGGGCGCAAGCATACATGATGCCGTATCGACCAATGTCGTAGGGCCGATACATAAAGTCGCTGGACGAATCGCAGACCAGAGGAACACTGCCGGTGTCTATGTCCTTGGGAAACTGCACCCCTTGGATGGTCTCGTTGCTGGTGATATGCAGGTAAGCCGCCTTAGGGTTGATTTTCAATTCCTGAGCGGTCGGCAGGCGATCGTAGTTGGTCTCCTTGGCATCATAGATCACCTCAGTGGCACCTTCCCGCCGAGCCTCGTCGATTGCGCTGTTGCCCCAACTACCTGTAAGCACATACTGAGCCGGTCCAGCCTGACCTCGCAGTAGATTCATAGGAATCATTGAAAATTGCAATCGAGCACCGCCTTGCAGAAACAGTATTTCGTGCTGGTCGGTAACGCCCAGCAGGCGGGCCAGACGAGCCTTGGCTTGTTCGTGGACGGCGATAAACTCCTTGCCGCGATGGGAAATCTCCATCACCGACGCTCCAGCTCCCGGCAAACAGAGAATTTCATCGCGAATTCTTTCCAAAACAGGCACCGGCATCACCGCTGGACCGGCTGAAAAGTTAAAAATTCGTTCCTGTGAAACCTGGGTGGACATAATCGCTTTCCTGGGAATCGGCTGTTGTATGGAAGTTTGAATGAAAAAGGATCAAAATTAGGGCTGCGGTGCTGATAAGACACACGATCACCCTGTAGGGTCCGCTATTTTACGGAGATAGCCCTTTTCGCGAAAGAACAGGCAGGGCTAACGGCTGCGGTATAACGACTCAATTTCAACCCCGGATTGGATTAAACATCTAGCTATCGACTTCTCAAAATGGGGTAACAACTGGCCGGTACATCACCTATGCTAAGGCGATTACCTGGCCCGAGAAGGGCTGCTACTGGCGTCTTCTGCCGACAAACTTGAAGGAAACCAAGCGACGATGACTGTACGAACCCGCTTTGCCCCCAGTCCCACCGGCTATCTGCACATCGGAGGAGTGCGGACCGCTCTGTTCAACTGGCTATTGGCCCGACAATCGGGTGGTCAATTCCTACTGCGGATCGACGATACCGATTCTCAGCGGAACGTCGCCCAGGCACTAAGGCCCATTTTAGATGGCTTTCGGTGGCTAGGCATCGATTGGGACGAAGGCCCGACGCCGGATGGCAGCAGCTCAGTCGGCCCCCACGGACCCTATTTCCAGTCACAACGCAACGACCGATATCAGGCTGCCGCACAGCAACTGATTGAAAGTGGACATGCCTACCGCGATTACGCGCTTCCAGAGGAACTTTCGGCACAGCGCGAGGCAGCCCAGCAGGCCGGGAGAGCGTTTGTGTACGATCGGCAATGGATGGCCACTTCCCAAGCACAGGCATCTGCCTTCGAGGCCCAGGGGCGCAGCGGCGTAGTCCGGCTGAAGATGCCACGAGAAGGCGTGTGCGCTTTTGACGATCGAGTGCGTGGACGAGTCGAATTTGAGTGGGCAGCAGAACAGGATCACGTCATTCAGCGAGCCGATGGAAGCTGCCTGTATCACCTGGCCAGTGTCGTGGATGATTACCAAATGCGCATCACGCATGTCGTGCGAGCCGTCGAGCATCTTAGCAACACGCCGCGCCAAATTTTTATCGCTCAGTCGCTGGGCTATCCGCTGCCCGAATACGCCCACTTACCGTTTGTAGCAGAACCCGGTGGCACGGCCAAGTTGAGTAAAAGAAAGCTGGCTGCTTATTTGAAAAACAAAGATTTTGCCGCACTCTATGAATTGGGCCAGCGCATTGCAGGGCGTACTGAACTGACGACTTCGCTGGAGACATTCAATCCAGTCATCGTAGATTTTTACCAGTCCATCGGATTTTTGCCCGATGCAGTGCTGAACTATCTGCTGCTGCTAGGCTGGTCACTAGACGATAGCCGCGAGCATTTTACTCGGCAGCAAATGATCGAGCTGTTTAATCTGGAACGAGTCAACAAAGCCCCGGCCAGCTTTGATCCTCAGAAGTTGGTCGCATTCCAATCTCGCTGGATGAACGAACTGTCGGTTGAAACGAAAATTGATTTGTGTCAGCCTTTCCTCGTTTCTGCGGGACTAGTTCAATCACCTCCAACTGAGGCCGAGCGATCTCTCGTCAAACAAATCATCACTGCCGCTGGAGATCGAATCAAGGTTGCTGGAGACATCCTGGACCATGACGAGTTCTTTCTAGCCGACGACCAGTTAAACTTCGATACCACCGAGTTCAAAAAGCACCTTCGATCCGATCTGGCCGCTCAACAGTACCTAGCCAAGTTTCGCGAGCAGCTTGCTCAAGTTCAACCCTTTGATCCCACTAGCCTGGAAAATTGCCTAAAGAGTTTTATGGAGTCCGAAGGGATCAAATTCAAACAAATCATTCCAGCTCTACGACTAGCGACTACCGGCAAGACAGCGGGTTTTGGCATGTTCGAAACGCTAGCGATCCTTGGCCAGAATAGCTGTCTGGCCCGAATCGATCGAGCGCTAGCAACTTGTTGAAGCGATAGTCCTGGTGCGTCGGACGAATCCGCTTGGCTGGCATCTTGCGAAACTATACAAGGTCTGGTTCAGGACGGTGGTCGCCGCAATTGATACTGGATTGCACTCGAATGGATACTTCTTGACGATCCGTGTTGGCATAGGACCAACCGGTCAAATACTCTATTTCCCCTTCGTGCACCGGACCGGCTGGATTCATTAAGCGCAACTCCCCGTAAATCAACTCCACCTTCATGGGCTCGAGATCTACGAAGGCACCGCGTAAAACCATGCGGTCGAAGTCATTTCCACGAAGTTTGGCGATTGTGCTCATAACTGTCTACCTAGGAATATCGACCTACTGCCGCTTATGCGACATTGACCGCTCGTGCAACATTTTAGTCGATTTGCGACAAACGGTCTAATTCTAGTTTCAACAATCGATGTCAGAAGCCCCGCACCCTACGAGAACTACAAAAAATATCCCCTCTCGTTGGGACGAACCAGCGAGAGGGGATCATGAAATTTGGCAGTTGTCTAAGTGGGACGATTAAGCGCTTTTCTTCTCAGATGGAAACTCGGTGAAGGCTTTTACCGTTCCGTCTGCCGGGTCAACGTCGATGGTGAACCGAGTACCCTTGGGTTGATCGGGCAAGCTGAACATGAGGTCTAGCATGATGTTTTCTATAATACCCCTCAGCCCGCGCGCTCCTACCGACTTTTGCATGGCTTGCCGCGAGATGGCATGCAGCGCCTGTTCGGTGAACTGCAGATCGCAGTTCTCCATTTGGAATAGCGCCTGATACTGCTTGACCAGGGCGTTCTTGGGTTCCCGGAGTACCTGCATCAGAGCTGCTTCGTCTAGCGGACACAAGGCTGCGACCACCGGCAAGCGACCAACAAATTCTGGGATCATTCCGAATTCCAGAATGTCATCGGACGTGACTTGCGGCATCAATTCGGCGGCTGTCAAATCGACGCGATGCTTCTGAGCACCCACACCGAAACCAAGCGACTTCTTGCCAAGTCGCTTGCGAACGATTTCGTCAACGCCCACAAACGTGCCGCCGCAGATAAACAGAATGTTGGACGTGTCCATCTGAATATACTGCTGTTCGGGATGTTTGCGGCCACCTTGAGGCGGCACGTTGGCGACGGTGCCTTCCAGCATTTTCAGCAGTGACTGCTGAACGCCTTCACCTGAAACGTCACGAGTGATCGAGACGTTGTTACTGGTCTTGCCAATCTTGTCGACTTCGTCGATGTACAGAATACCGCGCTGAGCCGCTTCGACATCAAAATCTGCTGCGTGCAGTAGTTTCAGCAACAGGTTCTCGACGTCTTCGCCAACATAGCCAGCTTCTGTCAACGTCGTTGCGTCGCCGATAGCGAAGGGAACGTTCAACATCTTGGCCAAAGTCCTGGCCAGCAACGTCTTACCGCTGCCGGTAGGCCCTACCAAAAGGATGTTCGATTTTTCGATCTCGACGCCGCTATCACCCCAGCCGCTGGAAAGCCGCTTGTAGTGATTATGCACGGCCACCGCCAACACGCGTTTGGCCAGAGTCTGTCCAATTACGTACTGGTCTAACTGCTCGACGATCTCGCGCGGCGAGGGAATTTCATTGAACAGCTTGTCACTGGGACCTCGGCGCTTGGTTTCCTGGTCCAGAATCGACTGACATAGCTCGATACATTCACCGCAGATATAGACATCACCTGGCCCTTCGACCAGCGGTCCAACCTCGCGATAGCTCTTGCGACAAAAAGAACAGAACGCATTCTTCTTGTTTCCGCCAGCGCTACGACGACCGGCAACAACATCCTTACCTGAAGGCATACACGACTCCTTTGCTCGAATAATCACTCCGTCAAGTTGACTCCCTGAGCCTCGCTCAATCGTCCAACATGCCGCAGCGATAAGGAAAATTCTAGTTTGGTCGCAGCTAACACCACGACCACCGAAAACACGTTATGTCGCTCGATGGCACCTTACCGCTCGCCGCCAGTTCATCTAGTCAACGGTTGGTAAAGGTCCGGGCATCCGTGTCCTCGGGTTCGAGCCAAAAAAGTCGATCACTTCATCCGATCAAGTTGGTCAGGCCACAATCTTAGAATCCCAACCGACTTTGCCAGATTATAGTCATCCCGGCGATTTCAGAGTCCAGTCTCCCAGACTGGCATCGACCACCAAAATTGATGATCCACGTCGTCACCGGCCGTTTCACAGAAACCCTTAAGGTCTATGCGCATCACGACCGGCATCGATTTCTCTCCATCACCGCCTTTATATTTCGGAGTTCTTCAGGGCTGATGTCACCCTCGGTCTGCATTTCTTCGAACTCAGCAGCCAAACCGGTGTGGCTCGTGTCGTCTTTGCAGGTCGAATGGCGTAGTCCGCGCGTGAACTTAACCCCCAAATACGTTATGACCATAACCAGCCCAATTCCCACGGCTGCTCGTGCAGCCGGCCCGTTCAGCATGTCCCACATCTTCCTGCTCGGCTACTGCGAGCCCTCCCATGCCGACACCACGCTCGGGGCCGTCCTCATCTTACGCTTGCCCTAGGCCTCAAGTCCAGCAACAACAGAAAATTTTGGCCAACGGATCGCTCAGCCGAAAGCCCAGACAGGCCCTTTTGGTAGAAATTGCTCGGCGGAATTACGGTTGGCCCAGCTTGCCAAATCTACTTTACCCTCGCAGCCATACGCCTGAAAAGCCCCCAAAACGTCAAGCCATGGCGTCCGGCTAGAACGCACTCCCATGATCACAAACACTTTCGCCCAAAGCACTTACCAAGTGAATAGATCTTTGGGATGCTGGAAAAATCCCAAAAAACGCCCTCGACTTTTCCGTTCCAATTTGACATTCTCTAGGGCAAATTTGCATGACTTGAACGATCACAAACATTTTGCTCGCAGGGGACTCAAAATGAAGACCGCTAAATTCATCGTGATGTCGATAGCCTTGATCATCTTGAACGCAGAAGTTCGGGCGCAAGTTACCAGTGCTTCCCACCAATCGAACGTCAACTCGCAAGCAGACCAGTCTTCGGAAACAACCAAGTCTAGCAGCATGTTCAATGGCCCGCATCTGGGAGATCGTTTTGAGTTCCCTCAGTGGCCCAGCATAGACTGGCCCGATATGCCACGCCTGGGCGCGATTAAGCAACAGGCCAGCCAATCGGCCAGTCAAGTTCGGCGCTCGACCAAGCGATGGTGGAGTAATACCAAAGACCTCTTTCGCGGCGACGAAGAACCTGAGCGCAGCAGCAAGTCAAACGCGCAGCCCTCGCGGTGGTGGTGGTTTTCTCCCGAGCCCGAGCCGGAGGAAATTCTGACCGTCAATGAATTCTTGCGGCAAGAACGCCCAAAGTTCTAAGCCAAGTCGCGATCTTCAAACAACAACAGCGCCAAAAACATGGCCAGCAGAATGTACAACAGGCAATAGATCAAATTGCCTGACAGAAGCGACATCGTGATGGGGCGGTCCGCATCAATGGCAGTCTGCAACTGAAAGTGCTCCAAGATGGGAATTACGGTTGCGATCAGTTGCGCGATGAATTCGACGATAGGGAACGCGCCCACAGTGCTGCTGACGATGGAAGTCGTTAGATTGCCGATCACGTAGATCGCAAAACAGACTGATAAATTGGCCAGCAAAGGCAATCGAGTTGCCAGGGCAACGCTGACGGCTGTCAACAGGATCGCCTGCATGAATCCCATAGCCAACCCAGGCACCGTGTGCATCATTTCAGCGTGACAGGCTTGCCAGGTTGGCATATCCAACGATGCCTCGCGTGCGTCGTAGATTGGCTTGTACGCGACGGCAACCAGCAGCATCACGCCCAGCACGATAAACATCAATGCTAACAGCCAAAATAGTCCCATGAATTTACCAACCACAAAACTGCGACGTTGAATCGGCTTGCACAACACCGTCAGCGCAGTACGACCTTCGATTTCTTCACTGATCGAACTGCTGGCCGACCATACACCTTGAAACGCGGCCAGCAACATGATCGTCGTGATGCCACAGTCCTTCAGCAGTTTGATATCTTCTCCAAACGTATTAAACGACAAGAATTCAAACATCACTACTAGCACCGTTCCGATGGCCATCAATACCAGAAACAGCGGCTGAGCCAGTTCGTTCTTCATCGTTGCTAACGATACCGCCGAAACTCGTGGAGCAACCGCGTTCTGCAGCAAAATTGCTAGCCCCAATAGCCAAGTAGCTAGAGCAATAGACAACAACGATGCGGCTTGAGGAACGGGCGCATTGGTTGCATATTGCACAGTGACAGTCGCCTCTTCAATTTCTTGGTTTTGCGCAAACACTGCAGCTCCATCTTGCAGCGAAATTGGCAAATCGGTCAAGGGTTGTGGTTGAGCCCACTGAATGGCTTCACTGGCTGCCAGTCGATAAGGTGTCCGCTGAAACTTGGACACCTCGGCGGCGTCGCCCAGCACGACGGTCGTTGTGCTGGTCAAATTAAAATCTTTCACCAATTTGATATCGCGCGGCATCTCCAGTTGAATCCAACTCGCCTCGCCATCCACTGGCTTGCCAGGAAGCTTAACGATCAGAGGTGCCTGTTGCCCCGAACTAAAAACGGCAGGCAGGCTGTGCAAGGTTTCCAAAGGATGATCTACGATGGCTGTCAGCATTTGACTGCCCACCAACCAGATACCAGCGCCCAACACAACCACTCCTAAAGCCACCGATGCAATGTAGCCAGCCGCACCTTCGGTCAAAACCGACCAGGCCGACTTGGATGCCTGGCGCCCGCTGCAAAAGACGAAAGCCCAAGCCACAATGGCACACAACATCGCAATCGCCAAGCCAATGAACAAAGGCTCCTGCAGCCGCGAGTCACCCAGCGT
>JBIIJD010000173.1:0-5150 GCA_044234105.1 Aureliella sp.
TGGCGAGGACGTGCAGTCGCCAGGCATGGTTCCAGGCATTCAAAGTATCGTACTACTGGAAATACAGGAGGTGTTACTGGGTGAAAAGGCACTGCACATCACTCTCAAAAGTGAGGCTATATTTCAAGCGATTCGTGAACACAACCGTCAGCTGACACCCAGCGGTCGACTGCTGAGCGCTAAATTCAAAGTAAGCCTGGAACATGGAGGCGACGTGATTGTAACGATCTGTTCAGGAAATAAGATCCGGCTCAGTCGCCAGGTAGGCCTGTCGGCCATCAATCAATGGCTAGTCCATCACGGTAGCGGTCATGGGTAATCACGAGTACAACGCAATCACTTTTCACACTCCAGTGCCGGGCAAGCAAGACGCTTGGTTTCGCCCGCACTCCGAAAAGAACTTGAAGCAGCACGAAGAAACCTTAAAGCAGCTTTCCCCCAAGCAGCTCACTGAAGCGATCGAGTGGTTCAGGTCGCTGCCCGTCGCCGAGGAATTAGATGGAATTCGAGTCACTCATGCTGCATGGCAAAGTAAAGACATAACTATTATCAATGACCAGTTGAGTTCGTTAGGCCAATTCACTACAGAGTTTTTGACGGTGGTTGAGAAAATAGATGGCCAGCTGCATCAAGCCATTGAGAACGTTTTGAAGGGGCCCGAACTAAAGCTGCCATCAGGGCATTTCATCCTCGATAAAGCAAGTCACAGGCGAGAATCCGTTCGGATAAAGTGGTACGAGAATGGGACTGGCAGAACCTACCGAGAGCATCACCTTGGCAGCGATGAAGTTCCCGACGTTCCAATCAATCCGACTGACTTGATGACGTTTGAAAGTTACCCAAGGGATGCAGCTCCTGTGTTTGTTGGACACTACTGGCTAACTGGCACGCCGAGACAATTGGCTCCGAACGTCGCTTGTACAGACTACAGTGTGGCAAAAGGCGGTAAACTGGTCGCGTATCGCTGGGACGGCGAATCGATTCTTACTGAAGATAAGTTCAAATGGGTTGAGACGAAATGAAAGTCTATTTAGACGACGAACGATCTACGCCTGCTGGATGGGTTCGCGTCTACTGGCCCGACGAAGCGATTGCAACCTAGCAAAACGTCGGCTTTTTTCGTATTTCCTTGGCTTTTTCACATTCTTGCCAGCTCTCTGAAAAGTCGCGCGCAGCCGGTATCTCACGCTAAAGCATCCCCTCATCTGGGGTAGGAGACAGAGGTATACTCTCCTAGTCTCTGGGTTATGAAAAACGCCGGTTTTACGCCTGAGGGTTATCTCTAGTAGGAGATACTCGGGTTTCTCTTATTTCGGCCAGTATGCCTCACTAAGAAGCAACCAGCTGCGAACATCGTTGCTGGGTTATGGGAAGCGCGATAATTTGGCTTCTCTGTCTGTCCGACTTTTTATATCTAGGGTGTCTTAAGTGGAAATGCGCAGATGAGGCAAAATCAACGTGATTCGAGTATGGACTTAGGGCAATTCCATATACCCAGAATTAGCCATTCCCGCTAACCTCAAGGAGCCTTTTGCACAGAAATCTCTTCTCAGGTCCTTGTTTGGCGAGCGCCAGAGCTTGCTCGAATGCAAGTCTTGCCTGATCTTGCCTGCCAAGTCGTCGTAGGAACTCACCGCGCGCAGAATGGGCGAGATAGTAGTCTTGCAAATCGCCACGACTGAAGATTGCGTCGATGATGGCTAAACCAGACTCGACGCCATCTCGCATTGCAACCGCGACAGCTCGATTAAGTTCGACAATCGGTGACGAGTCTGCTATCAGCAACACGTCGTACAAAGCGACAATTTGCGTCCAGTCTGTCTCGCTCGCCAGCTTCGCTTCTGCGTGGACTGCGGAAATCGCAGCCTGAATGGTGTAGGTTCCAAATCGGCGTGAACGCAGGGCTTGTTCAACCAAACGCTTACCTTCAGCAATTAAGTCTTTGTCCCACAGTGAGCGGTTCTGTTCTTCCAACAAGACGATGTCTCCAGCTTCACTCACTCGCGCCTGGCGACGGGATTCATGCAACAGCATTAGGGCGAGCAGGCCCATGGCTTCTGGGTCTGGAAGCAATTCGACTAGCAAGCTGGCCAAACGAATGGCTTCGTCAGACAAGTCGACGCGAGTTAGGCTATCCCCGCTCGATGCCGAGTAGCCTTCATTAAAAACTAGGTAGATTACGGATAAAACTGGATCGAGACGTGTAGGTAAATCACTCAATGAAGGGATCACGTACGGAATGCGAGCGTCCCGAATCTTTGCTTTGCCGCGTACGATGCGCTGCGCCATTGTCGACGGCGACATTAAGAAGGCCCTTGCGATTTCCTCCGTGGTCAGTCCGCACACTTCACGTAGTGTCAGAGGAACTTGCACCTTCGGGTCGATGGCGGGGTGACAGCAGGTAAAAATCAGTCGCAAACGGTCATCTTCGATTTCATGTTCAGAAACGGTGGAATTGGCAATCGAAAAGGGAACCGGTTTGGCAGCCGAAAAGGGAACCGGTCGGTAGGGGCTAGCTGAGGGGTACCAAGTGAAAATGGGTAAGCTACTGAAAAGCGCTTACCTATCTAACTTGGAGGGATCCCACAGGTGCTCAAAGTGGAAAACATCGAACTGATTCGCAAGCTAGTATTGATTGATGGTCTGTCTCAAAACGAAGTCGCCCAGCGGTTGGGGCACTCTAAGCGGTCGGTCAAAAGAGCGCTGGACAATCCAGAGCCTCGACCGTACACCCTGTCTGGGCCTCGTAAGTCTCCCGTGGTCGAGGCAGTTAGGCCGATTGTCCAGCAATGGCTCCAAGACGACCAATCCAAACCACGCAAACAGCGGCATACTCAGACTCGAATCTACGAGCGACTGCGTGATGAGTACCAGTTCACCGGATCGCGTCGCACGATCAGTACGCTGGTCAATAAACTTCAAGGCAAGACCCCTGAAGTCTTCTGCCCGATCGACCATCCACTGGCTGGCGAGGTGCAAATCGACTGGGGCCAAGCCATCGTCAACCTCTCTGGCCAACAGACGAAGGTGATGATCTTCTGCGCTCGTAGCGCCTACAGCAAAGCCACATTCGTCCGCGCCTACTTACGAGACGACATGATCAGCTTCCTGGATGCACACGTACACATGTTCGCTTGGCTTGGAGGCGTCCCCAACAAACTTGCCTACGATAATCTCAAGACTGCCGTAGCCCATGTTTACGCTGGCAAGAGCCGACAATTGACCCAGCGCTTCATCGCACTGCGTAGCCACTACTTGTTCACCTCTCGCTTCTGCAATGTCGCCAGCGGTAACGAGAAAGGACATGTTGAGAACTCAGTCAAACGTGCCGAGAGGACTTACCTAACTCCGCTGCCTCAAGTCAATTCACTGGGCGCTCTTAACCAGCATCTATCGCAATGGACTGAGCGCGATCTACAGCGTATCGACAAGGAGGCTGGTAAGACCTATGGACAGTTATTCCAAGAGGAACAAAAACAATTTCGACCGCTGCCCGAATCACCCTTTGCGGCTTGTGTATCCAACGCGATTCGTATCGACAAGCGAGCCACTGTGCCACATGCTCAAAGCCGTTACAGTGTACCCGTCGAATTTGCAACGCAGCATGCCACGGTCAGGGCCTTCATCGATCGCATCGAGGTACTGTGCGACAATAAAATCATTGCAACTCACCAGCGTGCCCGGCCGGGAGAATGGTCGTTGCAAATAGCTCACTACATCTCGCTACTGGAGACCAAGCCTGGCTTGCTGGACTCAGGAAAACCCTTTGTAAAACAAGCCTGGGCACGTAATCAAGAGCTGTTTCGCAATGAACTGGAGTATCGTTACCAGGGCGATGGCACACGTCGCTTTATCGACATTTTGCTGCTTGCCAAACGCTACGATTGGCAAGATGTCTGCAGAGCAATTGACGCTTGTTGCCAGTGCCAAGCATTCAACGAAGCTGCAGTCTTGATGGAGCTTGGACGTGTCCAAGTGACGACCGCCACGCCATTGGACTTGAACTCTCATCCGGAGCTATTGCTGCCAGAGTGTCAAGGACTTCGCAGCGCGTCCTATTACCAATCACTGATCACTCCGGTAGAGATTCAGCACGAAGCTGACTGCCTGAGTGAGCCGAGTTGTTCTGTCAGTGAATCGTCCGTTACTTTAACCGTTGCAAGGAGTGCATATAATGACCAGTCGCAAGACCGACAAGAACCCACTGCCAACCTATCCTGTCCTGGAGTCGCACCTGCGATCATTGAAACTACCGGCGATGCTCCAGGAGTACTCGCAAGTTGCTCGACGCTGTAGCTCGGAGAATGCGAGTTACGAATCGTTCCTTCAGGAAGTCACCGCTATCGAGGTGCTTAGGCGTGAGTCGAATGCTGTAGCCAGACGCATTCACTCAGCCCGAATACCAACTATGAAGGAGCTAGCTGACTTCGACTTCGCCGCTGTTCCATCGCTCAGTAAGCCTAAAGTGATTGAACTCTCTTCGTGCGGTTACATAGCTGATCACACGAATGTGATTCTCATCGGTCCACCCGGTGTTGGAAAAACTCACGTTGCCACTGGGCTCACGCTGGCGGCCTGTCGAGCTGGATACAATGCCAGGTTCTTTACTGCTGCTGGTATCGTCAATACATATCGTGAGGCGCGTGAAGCTAAGTCTGTCTTAAGGCTCGAGGCTTCACTACTGCGGCTCGATATGATCGTTGTCGACGAACTGGGCTACTTGCCTATCGATCGCGCTGGAGCCGAAAGCTTGTTCGCTTTTTTTAGCCGATGTTATGAACAAACCAGCGTCATCGTGACGACAAATTTACCATTCGCCCAGTGGCCTCAAACCCTGGCCGGTGACGAACGAATGACTGGAGCATTGTTAGATCGACTAACTCATCGTGTCGAAATTCTCGCCATCAGCGACAAAGAAGAGAGTTATCGAGTCCAACAAAGCCGAAAAAAGTCGATGAAGAAATAACTTCCAAATTGGCAATTCAATTCCGCAAATGCCAGTATACAGTCGTTACTAATAATTTAAGACACTCTAACAAAACCTATTTTCACAGCGAACTGGATTTGGTAATCATTGGAGCAGAAATGTTTATTTTTGTACCCCGACGTCATGGAGGACGCTATGGCCAAGCAACTTTTGCCAGACGAGC
>JBIIJD010000033.1:0-53443 GCA_044234105.1 Aureliella sp.
TATCTATCGTAGTCCCCAAAGCGATTGAATACACTTTGTATTTCTCGACATCGCTCATACCGCTTGGCTGTCCACCGGCTGCGTCTTCAATAGAAGCAGCTCCACCGGAAACTGCTTCTGATGCCGAGCCTTGACCTTGAGGTGAAGCCACAGCTACCGAGGACTGTGAATCGACACCGCTACTGTAGGGTTGGTGCCAATTACGCAGGGCCACCACAACCAGCACGGTGGCAGCAAGCGCCAGCAAGCGTGGCACCCAGGACTTGATGCTACCTCCCGTACGCGAATCCAAAGATTTGTACGAGCGTATAGTGATCTTTTTTGTAGGATAGTCCTTGAGTTCAGAACTCAACTGCTTGGAGAAATCAAATGCAACTGCCGAATCGTTCGAAGTGTCGCGACGCAACTTCAAGCGGCAGTTGTCAACCCAAGCGGAAGCATCACTTCGCATTCGCTCCGATAATTGCTCGGCGGCTTGACGGTACTGCCGCAACTGTGAATCAGAAGCCAACTGCGACTCGACCCACTCGGGAATCGTCACGCCAGAGTCGATGGCCTGACTGATCGATTCCTTGATTCGTGATGAAGAACTGCTCATGGTGCTGCTCCGCTTCTGTCAGCGCCACTGCGTGGCGATAGGTCAATTTCCTGTTGCTGAAAGTGTTCGATCAGGACCATGCGTCCGCGATGAAGTAGGACTCGGATCGACCCTTCAGGCTTGCCCAAGACCTGTGAAACATCACCGATCGACAGATCCTCCCCGTACCGCAGCCAAAAAGCCGAATACTGATCTGGTGTCAACAGTTCGCCGGCTACCAGCCAAACGTTATCTACCTGATCACGCTGTTCAAACTGCGATTTTGCACTGTTACCGCCGGATTCCTCTGCTACTGCGGCTTTGGACAGTAGATGGAACCATCTCCTCTGCTTTCGAACATAGTCGTATGCCACCCGAAAGGCGATGGTGTACAACCAGGTCGAAAACCGATACTGCGAGTTATACTTCGACAGATTCAAAAACGCTTTAACCAGCGTGTCTTGGGCTACATCTTCGGCATCAGCAATCGTCTGCTGACGACCTAGACGTTGCCTGACAAGCTGCACAATTCGCGGGCGAAAAATCTCCGCTAGCTGCGAGAAAGATCTCTCGCATCCACCGACGGCAAGCTCCACCAACTGATCGGTGGAGGCTTGTCCGTCATTATGTCGATCTAGGGCAATCGCCGGTTCTTGGGAATCACCGGCGATTGCCGGCAGCGGACGATGGCTAATTGCCTAGCAAACCTTCGATCTGCCCAATCGCTCCATCCATCTGCTCTTCTAGCAGACCAGCGATGGCCTTGGCTTCGATCTTGGCAGATAGGCTCACGGACGTGCCATCGCGACCCACTTGAATCTCAGGAGCTGTGTCGCCAAGCTGACCTTCAACCATTGGCACAATGCCTTGAATCATCTGTTCAAGCTGCTCAGCGTTGTCTGCATCCACAGCGTTTAGATTCAGCGCCAAATTCAACATGTTATCCTTCTCGGACAACTGCACGCCAAGTTGCTTGACCATAGTCGCGATAATCGTTTGAGGCCCATCACCCAATTTGTCGACTGGAATTTCTAGGACTTTGACGTTCAGCATCACGCCGGGAGCGGGACGGAATTCGATGCACTTCTTGTCGGAAGCGATCTTGCTGTCCATTCGCTCCAATTGCTGCGAAACCAACTCCTCTTTGCCGCTGATTACAAGCGACTTGTTGCCTTCGCCGCAAGTGTGAACGGCCAGGTGAATGCTCATGTTTCCATCTGGGCTTGCGCTGTGAATCTTGTGCTTGCCAACGGACTTCGAGCTATAACCTGGAATACTTGGCAACATCGCCTCAAGGCTTCCCAGATTTTTCTTCAGAGTCACAATGCCTAGCAAGCCATTTTCTGGGCTATCAAAATCCGATGCAGCGATGGTGATCGATTGAGTTTCTTCCATCAAGTCAATGCCGATAAATCCTTCAACGTCTTCCGGAGTTGGCACATCAATCCCAGCACGATCTGCAATCTGCTCCATCACTCGGTCTGTGATCATCTCGATCAATTGCTTGCCAAAGCCCGATTCCTGCATCGCCTGAACGTCGATCTGTGCGATCAGCTTTGTGTCCTCGGCCAAGCTTAGAGCCTTTGCCTCCTGAGCTGTAGCCGTTTGGCAGATAGAGCCAAGTGCCACCAAGCCGGTTGCACACCAAGTCATAGTTGTCTTTAACATAAACGAACCTTTCTTTTGCCTTCTAACAAAACGTGAATTTTACCGCTGACCGGCAACTGGCGGCCAGAACAGTTCCTAAGTGTAAGGTCTTTTACGATTGACGGCTATCGACCGTTACAGGATCTCAGCAAGATTATCGGTGCCGCAATGCAAAATTGACGGGAAATCAAGGTGCGCGGCATACGGAATAGCCCTGCCTTGGTGAAAGGCACATGGAAAGTGCCTATTACTTTGACACTTTTGGCCTAGAGTCCAGATCACTGGTCAGTCGAGGCAGATTCGTCGTCAGCCGGTCGGGGCCTGCCACGACCTCGTCCGCGCCCCACCCCTTGTGGTGGCTTAAATTCGTCAGGTGTGATGAATTTATCTTTGTTGGTGTCCATCAGGATGAAGAAGGGTTGAATTCGCTCTGGCAGTTCTTCTCTTGAGATCTTGCCATCTCCATCGCGATCCAGCCTGCCAAAGATTTCTTTCATCGAGGGCATTTCTTCACGAGCATCTTTGGGCAGAACGCTATCGCGAGCCCGTCCTGTTGACGGGTCGATGGGAATGGCAACGTGCATGTAGCCAATCATCATTTCATCCCAGGTCTGATCGCCGAACATGACCCATTTGGTTGGGTCCGGATTGTTCAGGTTCTTCTCAGAGTTATCAAATGTTGCTTCTCCGAGAATTTGAGTTCCGGCAGGCATCTTCATCCGATCGGTGAATTGGTAGTCGGTCTGCCAATTAAAGTCGTATTGGGGAACGTCCAAAAGTATCTGCTTTCGGCCATCAGGGAACGTGGCCGTATATCGAAACGACTTTCCGCGAACGTGCATGTGCGGCGTCAGTGACAGTAATTCGCAGTCGGGCAGCGGTCTTGGCAATTGAGCGGTAGATGGATGACTTTCCGCTCCCGGAGGAATGCTGAACAGGAAGTCAACTACACTGGTCGTTTGGACCTCATGAGTCAACTGACTCGGATTGTCTTCGAAGACCAACCCCAATTCACTTTGGTCCCACTGTTCAGTCCCAATGGATGTGTAGTGAACTTGGAACACCAATTCACTTCCGGCGGGCAATCGCTTGGCCATGCCGGGCGGAAACGGGTCAAATCGACCCCCTGGAACATAACCAACCAAGAAGGATCGGTGAGGCATGATATCGCCTTTGCCGCCTGCCGGACGATCAAAAACAAGCACATGGTGTACTACCGCACGGTTACCCGGCTTGACCTCGGCAGCTTTGATCCACTTGTCTTCGGTAAACTGTAGTTTATACGTAAAGTGCTGGTACTCCACAGTGCCTTTAGCCTTGACCTTGAACGGCTTGGGGCTAACAGGGATAATGACGTCAGGTTCACGCGGCAACTGCCAGCCTACCGTGTATTTGACCGGTTCGGGCAGTTGAGCTACATCGCCCAATGGATTTCCGCTTTCGACCCACTTTTTGAATTGCCGTATCTCTTCTTCGGAAAGACTTCGGTCGTTTGTAAAATGCCCGTGTTCAGGATTGGCGTGCCAAGGAGGCATCCGACGATCGCTGATCACTTCCAGCATCATATCGCTCCATGCCGCCACATCTTCGTAATTAGTGAAATCCATGGGACCGATCTCGCCATCACGGTGACATTCCAGGCATCTTCTCTGAACGATCCTTGAGATCTGATTGGCGTAGGTGATCTCTCCGTTAGTCTCAGTTGGTCGACGTCGACCGATCAGGCAGCCAGGGGCGGCCACTTCGGCAACCGCTACGCTCTTGCCTGCCAGAACTGCGTCGATCGCATCTTTCAGTTCATTCTTTTCAGGAGCCTCCCGCGTGTAGCCAATGCCCCATTGGTCATCCAGTCGCCCGCGATAGACCAACTTGCGCTGACCATCCAAAACACAGGCTTCTGGCGTTCGAGTGGCTCCGACCGCGTTGGACAACTCTTGGGCGGGATCTTTCAGAAACGGCATTTCCATCTCATGCTTCCTGGCAAACGCCGCCATCATTTCCAAGCTGTCTTGGACATTGGGGTTGATCGCCAGAAAAACAACTCCCGCGTTTTTGTATTCCTGCTCGATCTTATTGGCTCGGACCGCATAGAATTTTGCCAACGGACATTCGGTTCCCAAGAAAATTAGGACGACCGCAGGAGCCTTGGAAAACTCGTGGCTACTCCAATTCTTCCCTCGAAAGTCCATCAATTCAAAATCGGCTATTGCGGAACCCATAGGTACCTTCTCGAAGGCAGCTCGGACGCCATTGCTAGACTTTTCATCCAAATCAACTGCCAAAGAACTGCCGTTGTTGACCGTGATCAACAAAGCCCAAAAACCGAATATGCGAATCGAGGCAGGCCATCCCAGCAACTTCATTTTGAATCCCTTTATAGAACATAGTGGAATTCGTATGAATTCCGCGTCGAAATGCACAAAACTAAGGCGATAGATATCCATCAGTAAACGGTTTGATTGGTCGCCGGAGCACGTTTGCGTCCGGGATTTGCAATTCTGAACCCTCGCTGGACGCTATCTCGCTCAAGCAAGATCGGGTGGCCTGATTCAGGTAAGCTGCTCGGGAATTCTGGCGAATCCCACAACGTAGCTTAACAGTTCTTGGCCGAACACGGCGAGGTGAATCGGCTAAATACTGTGCGATATTCACCAACTTTAACACGCTGGCGCAAGCATTGTTTCGTCTGGCGGTGTAAAATTTTAGTGAATATAGCGAGCGCTATGCTTCACCTGAAGTTTCCCTGGGCTTCTTGGAGCCGTTACCACGCACCCAAGTTCCAGGCAAATTCAGACCTAGCTCTTTTACGATAGCGGGCCGTGTAGCGTTACAAGCAATAAGTAAATTTCTCGGAAGTTACTTGGAGATTGGCTCTTGCGTTGTCTCCCCGGGCTTTTCTTCGCCGGTTTGTTTTCGTGCCTGAGCGGTCAATTGCTTCCAACTGGTTAACTCGATTCCCTGCGCAACAATTTTGTCACGAACCTCGGCGCGGCTAAACAACTCGTGGTCATGGTTTCGCCTCAGGTGACTAGTTGTTATGGCTGCTAACTCGTCACCATCGACGGCCGAGTGGATAATCAACTGACAAACGCCAGGACCGATCCCTTCGATTGCTTTCAAATAGGTATTTTCACGCTTGATCAGATCGTCACCTCCGTAGAACTGCAGCATGCTATCAAGCACAGGCAGTTTCTGTTGATCAAGTTGAGCTACCACATTGTCTAACATAGTTGCGAGGTGAGGGTATGCCAATTTTTCGACCTGGTTCATCTTACGCAGCCACAAGAACGGCAGATCGTATTCCAAGCCTAACTTGACATAGACGGCTACGATGTCAGGCCGGGCCATGACCGCTCCCATGTGGGTGTCAATGTGACTTAGCGGAATTTTCAGTTGTTTAGCCAAATCGATCTGAGCCCGAAGTTCGATCTCCACCTCTTCGGCTTTTGCATGCTTTGCAATGTCAGATACGCTGCCCCAAAGGTAACCGTCGGGATCTACTAAGCTGGGAACTACGCTTCGGCCTGCCACTGGGCCCCAGCGGTAACCATCCCATTCGCAATTCAGCGTCAAGTGAACGCCGTAACAATACTCGGGGTGCTTCCTCGCGTATTCTGCAAACTCGGGTGCCCAACTGCACGGCATCATGATCGATGTGGACGTCACGAGTCCGCTTTCCAGCCCTGCGATCGTCGCTACGTTTGCTGCGTGACAAAGACCTGCATCATCCACATGCACGATAAGCTTTCTTCCAGTCGCAGGTTCCGCCCTGCAGGTTGCACTCAGGCTATTCAAAATTGCCAATAACGCCAAGCAGCCCACGGCGCGGCGGAAGATTTTTGTAGTCAGACATGAAAAAAGGTTTCGAGGCATCGGTTTAACGTGCGAAGCTAGATACATGAGTTATGTTCCTGTGATCAATGAAGGTTCGAATGCTGAATTATTTCGGTTTTAAAGTCAACGTATTGATGGTTTTACCGGGCAGAAACGCTCGTGGCCGCCCTTCGACCCAATCCGCATGAGAATCGGAGTAATGTGGCGAAAGCGGATGTCCGGATTGTCCGCAGGGGATGTGCATGTATCCTTCCAGTTCTTTGCCTGGGGACACTGCCATTCTCTGCGAGGCCCCAAAGTTTGGACCCTGGATTCTAGGCATGTCGGCTCGGCTTCCAGCGATTTCTTGTACGGGCATGTCCAGCCATTGAGACAGCGCTGGAATAGCCATGCTGAGGGGATGTTGAATTTTGAAGGTATTCAAAGCTCCCCAGGTGTAACCCTCCAACCTACCACCGTTTTTCGAAGCGTCTTCGATAACCCGATCGGCTCCGGCCAATAGGAATGCCTGCCACGATTCAAATCGCGGGTCAAGAAAATGATCTGGACGCTGTGTCACAATCTTCCAAAGCGGGCCTTCGGTACGATGAAACTCGGCTAAAGTGTACTTCGGAATATGCTTCTTGCAGGGCTGGCAAATCAGGTCGCTCAGTGGCCCCAGAATCATATTCCTAAACTGCCAAACCGCACGGTAGCCCACTGAACCGGGTGCGGCTCGTCCGCCCCAGTTTTCAACTAACGTACGCAGTTGTGCTCGTTGTTCGTTGCCCTCCACTGCCGCTTCATCTAATACTTCAAGCAGCAGGTTCCTCCAGCCTCCGAGAAACAATGCGCGATCGTCCAATTGGATTTTCAGCATGTCAGCCTCGGTGGCCTTTTCTAATGCCAGCAGACCGTCGCGAATCTGCATCTGCCTGGCACCACGGTCATAGTTGCTGTCGCCCACGATTTTATAAAATTCATCGCTGACCACCCGAGCATTTGCCGTCCAAATCCTGCCGACCTCAGGATCAGCCACCCTGGGATATTCGCTGGGTTCCAGATATCCATCCCAACGCACCGCTCCGTCGGCCCACGATCTGGGCAGCCATCCATCATGGCCCTGGCGTCGTGGAATCCGCCCCATCACGGTCCAAGCAATCCGTCCCTTATCGTCGGCCACAACAAAATTCTGGTGCGGGGCTCCGCAGCCGTTTGCTTGTTCCAGTGCAGCATCCAAATCTTTGATGCTTTCCATGTAAAGCAGACCAAAATTCACGCCTTCCGTATCGTGCGCCACCCAGCGATGCGCAAGTTGGCGGCCTTGGTGATCCTTTTGAACAACGGGCCCCCAGATCGTTTGTAGAATCTCCAAATTCTTGTCCGGCTGGCCTTTCACCTTGATCACTTCGGTGACCTTTTGAAATTTTTTAGGTCCGTCGGCTGTAAGATAAGAATCTGGATCTTGAGGATCAGGCTGGATGATGATCACATCCGACCAGTCGCCTTCGGTGTTCGTAAAGCCCCATGCGATATGCCCGTTGGAACCAACGATCATGGCAGGTGCACCCGGCAGGGACACTCCCGTGATTCGCTGCTCGGCAAGCGGCTCGGTTGTTTCCGGCCAAACAAAAGAAGCTCGATACCAAATGTGTGGCACTTGAATACGCAGGTGCATATCGTTGACCACTAGCGCGCGACCGTCGGACGTGTGCTTTCCTGACACCGCCCAATTGTTGCTGCCTGGCTGAGGCGGTTGAATAAAGCTGATTTCATTCAATGCGGGCAATTCACTGACCGCAACCTTTTCAATTTTCCGTGCGTCAAACGCATCAGGTCCTGGCACTTCAGGAACTTCAAAGGCTTGACCATGGATCGGAGCGTCCCATTGGTTGCCTCGGGCCATCAGAAAATCAAATAGTGCAGGCGAGACGTGATCCTTCAATAAATGTCTTTTGACTTCCAAGGTGAATTGATCATCTTGAAGATCCAGAAACATCGAGAAAATGACCAGCAGCGAATCTTCTGGCTTCCATGGCTCAGGCTGTCCGCTTAACAGCAGGTATTCAAACGGAGGCGACTTGAGAGAACCTAGCCCAGCGTTAACGCCACGTGCATAAGATTCCAAAATCTCCAAGGATTCTTTGGGTTCGCTTTCCAAACGTCGTCGAGCCCTTTCGCGGAATTGGTTGACTCGCACCTTCGTGTCGTGCTCAAGTACGGCCTCGCCAACCAATTCAGACAGTTCGCCTGCCGAATTGCGGCGAAGCAGGTCCATCTGAAAGAAACGATCTTGAGCATGGACAAAGCCGGTGGCAAACGCCAAATCGACTCGATTCTTGGCTCGCAGAGTTGGGATGCCCAAATCATCCCGCTCGACCACAACAGCTTCGATCAGTCCGTCGGCGGTGACCTCACCGGACAACTGGGGTAGGCTGCGAATCAACTGACGGTGTCCCCACCAAGAGCCGATCGCTGCTGCCAAGATCAGTAGCAGCAAGCCTACCAATGCGAACTTAAATAATCGACGAATCATTAAACTGTCTCCTTGTGCTTCGCTATCACAACTATAACTTGGCAATCCATCGGACAGGGAACACAAAATCGCTCGTTCATCAGCGGATGGGTGTTGAGCATTTTAAACCACTCGTGATAAACCATAGATGCCTGGACCATTATCTAGAAGACTTGCCCGCTCACCAGACCTGTCGGTTTGCGTGAGTCCTTAGCAAAGGCTAGATTGTGATAGCATACCTAGATCAATGCAACCGTTGCAGACGGCTAAGTTGGCTTGATTCGGTCAGTATCTCACCTACTATTCCGGATGTGACTGCTTCCAGTGCTTATAGGCAGGCTTGATTTCTCGCATGGCTACCCAGTGACCTCGCGTCTTGCTGTCGCTAAACAATTGGGTGTCCGGATTCACCTCGCCACGTTCGATTCGCTTCAGCAGCTCCATTTCGCAGATTGGGCCTACCTTCCTGCTACGAAACATGAAGCCACTTCTCAGAAAATACCAGTCCGCCGACATGGGTTATCCTTCCAAAAAGTAAAGCCGAAAACTAGCAAATCGGTCAGCACATGGCAATTATCGCTCGGCCAAACCCCTCTGTTGGTATAGAATCCCAGCGGGATACTAAAGCAATTTGCCAACATGATTCCAAGAAATCATGTCAATTAAGCCACACACCTACTTCGCTGGTAAACCCCGTTTCTAGGCAGGAGGTATCGGGTAAATTGAGCAAATACTGGAACTGTAGGGCGTTAGGGGCATGGGAAATCACCTTTACAACTTGCCTGCCGCCCAAAATAGCCTGTCCAGTGGATTGCTGATCCCGTGTCTTTGAACTAAGTTCGACGATGCAACTGTAAACGATTAAGGAGTACTCATTGCCATGCAAGCCAGTTATGACGCAATTGTGATTGGAGCAGGGCCGGCGGGCAGCGCTGCGGCCGGCTATATCGCTCAGGCGGGTTTCAGCACCCTTTTGGTTGAACGCGAAGCTTTTCCCAGGTTTCACGTTGGTGAATCGTTGATGCCAGAATGCTACTGGCCATTGCAGCGATTGGGATTGATCGAAAGGATGAAATCCAGCCCCTTCGTTCCCAAGAAAAGCGTTCAGTTTGTGACCGCTTCGGGCAAGGAGTCTCAGCCCTTTTATTTTACTCAGCATGACCCGCGCGAGTGCAGCACTACCTGGCAAGTCGAACGAGCCGATTTTGACAAGCTGCTGTTTGATCGAGCCGCCGAGTTAGGAGTGGACTGCGTGGATCGGACTCGGGTTCTAGACGTATTGATGGACTCGCAGCAGGCGGCTCACGGCGTACGATTGCGGACCAGTTCTGGCGAGACCCGGGAGGTTGCAAGCCGCGTTGTCGTGGACGCTACAGGGCAAAGTTCGCTGGTTGCCAACAAGCTGGGCTTGCGACAACACCTGCCTGGTCTCAAGAAAGCTGCAATCTGGGGATATTATCAAAACGCCTTGCGAGACGAAGGCGAAAACGCGGGTGCGACGGTTATTTTGCATACTGAGAACAAGGATAGCTGGTTTTGGTTTATTCCTCTAAGCAACCAAATCACCAGTATCGGCTGTGTTGGAGACAACGATTATATTCTGAAGACGGGCATGGATACCCAGCAGCGCTATCAGCTTGAACTTGAGCGATGTCCCGGCTTGCAAGAACGATTGCGATCGGCCCATCGAGTTGGCAAACTGCATGTCGCAAAAGAATATTCCTACTGGACCACTCAGCATGCTGGCAGCGGCTGGGTGCTGATCGGCGACGCTTTTGGTTTTATTGATCCGATTTACTCGTCGGGGGTCTACTTTGCCCTAGTCATGGCCGATAAAGCCTCCAACGCTGTGATCGACGGCTTAAAGACTGGCGACTTGTCGGCCACTCAATTGTCAAGTTGGTGCGACGAATTCAAGCAGGGGGCTCAGTGGATTAGGAAGCTGGTCGAAGCTTTCTACACTAAGGACTTCAGCTTTGGAAAATTTATGGGCCAGCATCCCGAGTATCAAGGAAACTTAACCGACCTGCTGATCGGTCGCATTTTCTATGAGGGTGCCGGATCGATCTTCGAAAGCCTCGACGCCAGCCTAGTCACCGGCTCCGCTGTGGACTGAGCGTTCTCCTGGCATTGCCTTGTTGCGGCAAAGGCAATTTACTAGCCGAAAGCTGCAACATCTCTCCGAAAAATCAATTGCTAGACCATTCCTGCGACCTGAACAATTGTCTTAGTCTGCGAGAATGTGCCGCCTAGGGCGTTTGGGTTGCTTGACGCGATTGGGTGATGTTCAACAATGATATGAGAATTGTCGGTCTGTATACAGTTCGGTATTTGCACGGATTCAGAACTATGCGTTCTGCCTGCGCCGAGCTGTTTCCCACCCAAGCATGCCAAAACAGGAGCACTTGCATGAGTCCACGCAACAACAATCTGAAATTATCAAATGGTACTGGTCGGTCGCTCGCATGCGAGCAATTGGAAGATCGAAGGCTGTTGGCTGGAAACGTCAGCGCAGTGAAAGCGGGAAGTGTATTGATTCTGACCGGGGATGATCTAGCGAATCAAATCGGCGTATTCCGATCGGCGCCTGGAGTGATTGGGGTCGCGGGTAACGCCACCAACATTAACGGCAGCGCAAGCACTAAAACATTCACCGGCATCAACAGCATCGTGGCGGACCTTCGCGGCGGCGATGATCGACTTGGATTGGCCAGTTCGTTGGCCGCTATCCAGAACTTGATTTTAGGTGGCGGTTCGGCAGCAGATCGACTGAATCTGACAGGAAATGTTCAAGTCTTTGCCGGTGGAGGCAACGATACAGTTGGTCTCGCAGTTGGCCTGGGCGGCAGCTTGCTGATTGACTTGGGAGCGGGCAACGACATAGCCGGAATAGCTCATTCCAACATCGCTGGAACCGTACAGGTCTTGGGCCAGCAAGGCAACGATACCATTGCGATGCGAAACAGCTCAACCAACGCAGTTGTATTTAATGGTGGATCCGGCAATGACGAATTACTGCTTCGTGATTCCACCGTTAAGTTCAACGTAGCCATCTATGGACTTGATGGAACCGACACAGTGGCTGTCAGTGGTGTCTCAGCACATGACATACTTATTGATCTGGGAACGGGTAACGATTCGGCTGCTGTTCAAGGTGTCAATCTGCGTGGATCGCTGATCGTCCTAGGTGGGCTAGGCAACGACAGTATCGTCATCGACGGCGGGAACAACGGTGGTGACATGCAGCTTGCAGAAGCTGAAAACGGTGTGACAGCGTCCCAAATCGCTTTCGACTTGATTATCAACGCTGGCTTGGGGTCAAACCAAATTCACGTCGGCGCTGCTGTAGTTTATGAAGACGATGAAGAAGATGACGACTACGAAGATTCAGAGGAAAATAGAGTTTTTACAGTAGCTACTCAATCCGTCCAAAACGTGATCGTTCGCCGGAATGTGAACATTCTTGGCGGTGAACTATCAGACACGGTCCGAGTCAACAACCTGAGTGGAGCAAAGAATTTCTGGCTCGAAACGGCGGGTGGCAACGACAGCGTTCAACTGTTTAATGTACATGCCGCCGACCTGATTTTTGCCAGTCTAGGTGCCGGTAATGACTCGCTGTCCGTCCTGGGAATCAAAACCAAGAAAGCGATCTGGCTAGGCGGAATCGGTACCGACGCCTTCCTGGCCGGCGGTGGCAACATGATTGGCAAGGTTCAGCGCAAGGAGTTCGAGAATATCGGCACGATCACCTAAGAAAGATCACAAGCCGACATCTGTGAGCCCAAACACGACCTCCAGGCAACAGGGTTCGATCTGTACCCTGATTGCATAGGTCGCGCTTGCACGGGCAACGCGGAAAAAAAGGAGCAGGAGTCAACAGAGGAAACGGAGAAGAGTGATTTCTCTGCTCATCAGTTCTCTGTTGTCTCAGTTCCCTTCTGTTCAATTCCCTCGTACTCATCCCTTCAAATTCACTCCCGACAGAATCATCCGCGAGACGCTGGCGGTCAGTTTCAGAACATTGAAGTTGATCATCAGGTCCAGTGGCACGTCCATTAATTTCATGTAGCTCAGCAACTGGGCCTTGTGAATCGGCTGCACCGATTCGACCGCCTTGACTTCGACCAACAAGCAGTCGTCCACGAGCAGATCGAATTTCAGCGGGCCTTCGCGCTGAAAATCTTTGTAATGAATCACTACCGCCCGTTGGTTACGAACGCAAAAGCCGCGAAGCTCCAGTTCCTTCGTCAGACACCATTCATAAATCGACTCCAGGAGTCCTGGCCCCATGGTGCGATGCACCTCGATTGCCGCATTGATGATGTCGTGAGTCATGCCGTTCGCTTGTGAGAATTTGGGATGCATGGGTTGGTCCCTGGATGAAGGAGATGGGAAGGAACTGAACAGGAGCAAACGGAGAACGACAATGGCTCAGGCTTTGAAACCTCCGTTGCATCTGTTCCTTCCTGTTCATCGGTGTGATAGAGTGAGGTGAGTTTTATTTTGTATATTCTAACGGGACTGGCATGGGCTCAACACTTGCTTACGATGGTTTGTTGGCTATGCGAGGATGCCTAGGTCGTTGACTTGAAGTAAGGTTTTTGCCTGAAGAATGCTATGTGGTCTGCTAAGAAAAATCGTCGTCAATTTGGTCTAGCCGGTCTGAGTGCGGCCGGCGGTCTTGTGCTGGCGGGGATCGGGGAAGGTGGATTGCGAAGTCGGATCGTTCGAGCTGACGAGAAAGCTGCGCCCAGTGATCGGATCAATGTTGGATTGATTGGACTGGGGGCTCGCGGGTTCAATTTGCTGGATGATTTGCTGCGGCTTGCAGACGTTGAGATCCGCGTTTTGTGCGATGTGCAGAATGTTCATCATCGAGAACTCTTACCTAGCGAAGGTCGAGCCTACGGATGTGAGGCGGCCCGGCAGTATATTGTGAATCGCTTGAAGCGACTGGGCAAAACAGACGCTCAAGGCCCAGATCTGACCGCTGATTTCCGCGATGTTTGTGCTCGGTCTGACATTGATGCCGTTGTCGTGGCAACGCCTGACCATTGGCACGCTTTGTGTTGCTTGACGGCTATCGAATCCGGTAAAGACGTTTATTGCGAGAAGCCGATCACTCACTGGTTTTCAGAGGGCCTGACGATCTGCCAGGCTGTCGAGAAACATGCGAGAGTCTTTCAAACGGGTTCCCAGCAGCGTAGCGATTGGAGATTCCGTCGCGCGGCGGAACTGGCTCGTAATGGTCTTCTGGGTCGGATTCAGCGGGTTGAAATCGGACTACCGCCTGGATATCCCGAACCACAAAGCGATCCGGCAATCGTCGATCCGCCGCCAGAATTAAATTACGATTTGTGGTGCGGCCCGGCTCCTCTGT
Source organism: Aureliella sp. (assembly GCA_044234105.1). Taxonomy (GTDB): domain Bacteria; phylum Planctomycetota; class Planctomycetia; order Pirellulales; family Pirellulaceae; genus Aureliella. The sequence continues at coordinate 13,936 of JBIIJD010000033.1, forward strand.
TGCCATATTCGAGAGCCCGTCACCATCGTTGGTGGCGCGGGCATCGAGCGTTCGGAGGCGGTGTGCTGATGGATTGGATCGGCCACCACAATGATATCGCTCATTGGGCGCTGGACGTGGACGAAGCGGGGCCACTGAGCGTCCAGGCGGTTAACTGGCAGTTTCCGAAGACCGATCTGTACAATACTCCAAGCCAATATACGATCCTGTGTCAGTACGCTGGCGAAGTCACATCGTCGATCAGCAGTCAGCACACTGAAGGCTTGAAGTTGATCGGCAGCGACGGATGGTGCTGGGTTGACCGTGGTAGGATGAAGGCGTCAGATCCGCAGTGGAGTCAGCGAGATTTTGTTCCTGGCAATGTTCGACTGGAGGTTTCCGAGTCCCACATGAAGAACTTTATTGACTGCGTGAAATCGCGAAGCCTTCCAATCGCACCGGCAGAAACTGGTCATCGTAGTATTACTCCGGGGCATTTAGGATATGTGGCACACGAACTGGGAAGAATCATTCGATGGGATGCGACTCAGCAGCGCGTGGTAGACGATCCGCAGGCGGATGAACTGCTACGTTTGGGAAGGTATCGAGAGCCGTGGTAGATGGGCCAATTGCAGACGAATGTTATACAGGAATTTTATTGAGTGAAGCGTTTGCTGCGGGGTTAGTGCTTCCGTACTCGTACTCGTACTCAGTGAAACGGTGCTCGTAATCGTAACCGAACGGATTGGTCGTGGCGATGAATAAGGAACTGAAGGTCAAGCTGGTGCAAACTGTTTCGCTACTGACTCCAGTGGCGATGAAATTCGAAAATGTCTCTCAACCGGAAACGGAGTACGCGATATCATCCGATTACGAGTAGGAGTACGAGCCTAAAGCAAATGGCTTCTGCCTCTCAATTTTCCGAAAAATCAAATTTCCCGAAGCCACATGACTATGATACCCATACGGACGCACGCACGAGAGGTTGAAGTTGCCTGGTTTTCTGCGCTGTGCGGCGATGACTATGAGTATCTAGGGGTTCCGGATGGCAAGCTGCGCAGTAGCTATGAGCACTGCGGTGATATCGTGCGTACGGCTGATCAGTTGGGCTACGATAACATCCTGTTGCCGTCCAGTTGGATACCGGGCCAGGACGCGCTGGCATTTGCTGCTTCGATGGCTCCGCAGGTAGGTCAGATCAATCAACTGGTGGCTCTGCGAATGGGCGAGGTCTGGCCGCCGATGTTGGCTCGGGCCATTGCAACCGTTGATCATATCGCTCAGGGTCGACTGTGCCTGAATATCATCTCCAGCGATTGGCCTGGTGTGAAAGAGAGCAGCGAAGTTCGCTATCGTCGTAGCGGCGAAGTTATTCAAATATTGCGGGGATTGTGGGCTACTCACGGAGCCTTTGCCTGGGACGGCGAGTTCTACAAGTTTGAACTGCCCAATACGTTGCCAGCTCAGCCGTATCAGCAGAACGGCGGGCCGCTGCTTTACTTCGGCGGGATCTCGCCTCCGGCACAAGATTTGTGTGCTCAGTTCTGTGACGTGTTTCTAATGTGGCCGGAACCAGAAGAGGAAATTGCTCAAACAATGAAGGTGATGTCCCAGCGCGCCGCAGAGTATGGACGTACAATCGACTTCGGCTTTCGTACACACGTGATTGTACGCGAAACGGAATCGGAAGCTCGTGCGGCGGCTGATCGACTGATATCGCGGCTAGATCTCAGCAAGGGGCTGGAGATCAAACGCCGATCCCTGGATAGTCAAAGTGCAGGTGTCCTGAGGCAGGATGCGCTGCGTGATCAGGCGGGCGACAGTTTGTATTTAGAGGATCATTTGTGGGCCGGGATTGGACTAGCACGTAGCGGCTGTGCTAGCGCCATCGTTGGCGATCCCGATCAGGTGCTGGCTAAGCTGAATCGTTACATCGATATGGGCATCCGAGCTTTTATATTAAGCGGCTACCCACACTTGGACGAATGCCGGTTGTTTGCCCAGCACGTTTTGCCGCGACTAAAACGTTGTCGGCTGAATCAGGTGCAAGGGCGTCTGGTCGAGCAGCCGATAACGCCACTGACAACCGCAATTCGATCCTAGTCGTTGCCTCGAAATAGAAAGACATTTTTGAATGACTCTTCAACCTGTTCGTTTTGGACTCGTCGGCTTCGGTGCCTGGGGGCAGTTGCATGCTCAGTCGATTGATCAGTATGCGGATGCCCAGTTGGTTGCCATCGCAGTCCATTCGCAGCGGTCAGCCGATGCCGCACAAGAGAAATTTCCCAATGCAACGATCTATCGCGATTATCGAGAGCTGTGCCAGCGAGAGGATATTCAGATAGTGGACATCGTTACGCCCAGTGACACGCATCGCGACATAGCGTTGGCAGCCATCCAGGCGGGCAAGCATCTGTTGCTAGAAAAGCCAATGGCAATCAGCATTGACGACGCGCAGGCAATCGTACAGGCGGCCGAGCAGCGTGGAGTTCAATTGGCTGTTGGGCACGAATTTAGATTGTCCAGTCAGTGGGGCCGGATCAAATCGATTATCGATCAAGGCACGATCGGTCAGCCGCGATACGTGCTGGTTGAGTTGTCGCGAAAGCCGTACCGCTTGGGCTCGTCGGGCTGGCGTTACGATTCTGGTCGAGTCGGAAGTTGGGTCTTGGAAGAGCCGATTCACTTCTTTGATCTAGCTCGGTGGTATCTCTCGGGCAGCGGCCAGTGCGTGGAGGTGGTTGCCGAGGGTAATTCGATCGATTCCAACCGTCCGAAACTGCTGGACAACTTCTCAGCGATCATGCGATTTGCTGATGGAGCCTATGCCGTAGTGTCGCAGACTTTGGGTGCCTTCGAACATCATCACACTGTGAAGGTGACTGGTACCCAAGGTGCCATCATGGCTGGTTGGAGTGGTGCCATGGATCGCACCTTGGAGCCGACACACTATCTGAAGGTTTTTGATGGAACCGAGGTCAAGATCGTGGAGCTGGCCAGTCAAAGCGGCGAGGTGTTTGAATTGCGTGCAGAGATTCAGCAGTGTGTTGAGATGGTGCGCGGGGGGCACGCGCCGATTGCATCTGGAGTCGACGGCTTGTGGTCGGTGACGCTCTGTATGTTGGCTGAACAATCGATTCGTGAAAGACGTTCCATTCAAATTGCGCAGTGGAATCCCAGATGACACAACGAAGTCCCACTGCCTGGTATCAAGGAGTTAGCCGCTACCAGTGGCTGGTATTGGTCGTCGCCTCGCTGGGTTGGGTGTTCGACGCTTTTGAAGGGCAGATCTATGGACTGACTCGCGGTGACATGATCCCCGATCTACTGCAACAGGCTGATCCACTGTTGGACGAAGATCAGCTTGGAAAACTAAAGCACAGTTGGGGCGAAACGTTTTTGGGGATATTCTTGATCGGTGGAACGCTGGGGGGACTGGTCTTTAGTTCTCTGGCCGATCGTTGGGGACGCAATCCGGTCTTGATTTTGACAATACTATTTTATTCGATATTTTCCGGGCTGACCGCTTTTGCCACTGAACTGTGGCAAGTGGGCGTGCTGCGATTCCTGGTGGCAATGGGAGTGGGCGGTGAGTGGGCGGTAGGTGCGGCGCTGGTTGCCGAAGTCTTTCCAAAACATGCGCGTGAGTACGCCGGTGGTATTTTTCATTCGACCAGCGTCGCCGGTATCTGGCTGGCCGCTGCTGTTGGACTGTTGGTGGGTACGCAGTGGCGCTGGGCCTATCTAATTGGTGTTCTTCCGGCACTGTTGGTGGTTTGGGTTCGTATGAGCATACGCGAACCGGAGACATGGAAAGAAGCCAAGGCAAACAAAGGCAAACAACTGGGCAGCTTTCGCGAGCTGCTGACCGATCCAACCTATCGACGCCGAGCCGTTCTGGGCGCGCTGCTGGCCATGGTCGGACTAGCCACGTTCTGGGGTGTGGTTGTGGCAGGGCAGAATTTGGCCGAGGACTTGATGATGCGGTTGGGTTACCCTAAAGATCAGATCAGTGCAAAAGCTAAGATTGCGTACGGATTTATTCAGACGACCGGTGCTGGTGTCGGCATGTTAGCCTTTGGTCCGTTGGCTGCTCGTTACGGGCGGCGAGCTACATTTGCAGCAATGCACGCGATGGCCATCGTGATGACGTTGGTCGTTTGCTGGTTGCCGGGATACGTTGGCAGTTACACGCTATTGTTGATCTTGCTTCCCATTTTCGGATTCTTCGCACAGGGTATCCATGCCGGTTATGCGATCTATTTTCCAGAAATGTTTCCGACTCACCTGCGCGCTACAGGAGCTGGATTCTGTTTTAACACAGGACGGATTCTTGCGGCACCGGTGTTGATTTGGCTATCTGCATGGATGAAAGCCAACTACGAACTGCCGGTAGCCATTTCGCTGCTAGGGCTATTTTTCCTACTGGGACTCGTGGTACTCGTTGGTTTGCCAGAAACCAAAGGAAAGGACCTGTTGTGAGAACTGGTCTTTACCGGTGGCCCGGTACTGTCTTTCAGCGCATGGTTGCAGCATTATCAGCTCAAAGAGAAATCGCTGATTCTGAACTGGCTTGCAATTCGGTGGGAACTGGGTTCAACAAACTGTGGTACTGCTGTCCGATGCGGTAATAGAATCGCCCTACGATGCGACCGTCACGCTTGATTGCGTATTCGTTGACACCAGTGATTGATTCAAAATGATCATCCAGCTCTGGGTTGTTTAGATCTTCAGGCTTAAAGCTGATCATCATAATCGACTTGCCTTCCGCTTCTTCTTTCGGCTCCCAAAATTTCCACATGACACTCTCCATGTCAAACAGGTGGCTACCTGAGGTGTGAGATGAGGCGTCGCCATGGGGATCGTAGAACGAAAATGCGCTTGCGATTTTATAGCGGTCCAAGCCAACAACAATCGGCTGTCCACCCACCTCGGTTCTCAGTTGTTCAATCTCAGCAGCCATCGGCTTCCAACCGATAGGTAGAGGCATTCCTCGAAGTACAGGCATGCCTGGTAATCCCAAGTGGATCATGTAAAAACCGATCCCATAGAACAGCAGCAAGGCCGCACTGGATGGCTTCCACAGACTGTCAATCATGCGATTGATCCAGTGCTGTACCGTATTAAATCCACTGGCCATGTTGTTTGCCAGCATGGGAACGACCGCCAACCAAATCGGACCAGTCCAGTTTAATTGCGAATCATGCCTTAAGCTTTGTAGAACGAACACTCCGAAGGGCAGAATCACAAAGACGCGGGCGAACAGGAGCCTTGGATCGATATTAGCATTTGCAATAGGATTTGACTCAGACTTCTTGAGCGATCGCAAACTACTACAAACCGACAGGATTCCCAGTGGAGTCAACAGTAGTAGAACTGCGAACAGCATGTCAGGCAGCGAAAAATTGGTTTGGCCACTCCAACGACGCGACCCCTGGAACTGAAATGAGGCCCAATCGTGCTGGGCGTTCCAGAGAATCACGGGACTAAAAAGTACAGCAGCCAAGGCCGCAGCCAAGTAGGGATGGAACGACAGTAGCCATCGCCTGGAGTCGCGGTGAATGAGAATGAATAAAAGCGTCGCAGGTCCCAACAGTGCTATGGTGTACTTGGAAAGCATTCCCAGCCCAACGCATGTTCCCATCCCGTACCAGGCAATGCGGCGTTTTGCCAGCAAGGCTCGCTCAAGAAAATATAGACTGCCTGCCCAGGCCGCATACAATGGTGCGTCAGGCGTGATCATGAAACCCACGAAAACGTAGATAGGCAAGATTGACAGAAGCATCACGCTAAGGATGGCCTGAGTTTTGCCAAACATGTTTCTAGCCAGTAGATAGATGAAGCCAGCCGAGAGAAGCCAGCAAATCATTGATGGCAATCGAACCGTCGCCTCACCGTCCCCCAGCAACCTAGTACTCAACGCAATAAGCCATGCGACCATAGGGGGGTGATCCAAGTAGCCAATGTCCAGATTCTGAGCGTAGACCCAGTAATACGATTCCTGCGGCATCAATTCGATGATTCCCAGGAAGGCAAAGCGAAGCAGCAAGACGTATGTGATGGTAGCTGTCGCCAACACTCGCCATCGCACGGCCGATGCCCGGCCACTGTCCGGCTTGGGGAACACAAAAAAGGCAGAACCAAAGAAATTGACCAGGATCGTCGTCGCCACAGCCACAACCAGGGCCAAATGAGGATACCAATGCATGTCTTGTACCAGACTGGACAGCACCGCTCCACGCAGCGCAAGAGCCAGGATGCAAACGACTAGAAATCGTAGATATCGCTTCCAACTTGGCGAGTTATCGCGCTGGGCAGTTTCAGCGAATGACCATCTGGAGTTCAAGGAGAAGTTGAATACTGTTGCACATAAGAAACTAATGCTGTGGGTTAGTACTAGACTTGCACCTAACATCCAAAGCACACTGAATATCGTTAAGTCAACTAGGAATCCCATCGCGCCAACTGCACCAAACTTGGCTGCGTGCCCAGTTGATACGGAACCACCGCTCAGAGCGATAAGCTGCTTGAGATAAGTCGAGATCACTCCCATCCCAAGCTTGGACTGCCCCCGCTCGCGATCTTTGAACACGATGGGCACTTCGATCGTTCGCAGCCTGTCGAGCCCACGAACCATCACTTCCAAACCTATTTTGAAGCCGGATGCTTCACGTCCTAGGTTTAGAAGTTCCTGCCGCCGAACACAGAAGTACCCAGACATCGGATCTCGGACATTGACCAGAGGCCACGCCAAAAGCGCGGCAACGCGGGAGGTGAGTAGGCGATACCAGGGCCAGCCCGGCGTTCCACCTCCTGGTATGTAACGACTTCCGATCGCCAAATCGTGCGTATTGTCGATTAAGGGACGTACTAATTTTTCAATGGCAGAAGGCGGATGGCTCAAGTCGGCGTCCATCACCAAAACGATTTCCGCTTGAGTTGCAGCGGCACCTCGCATGATGTCTCCGGAAAGACCTTTGCGAGCATCGGAGTGTACCAGTCGTACGAGACCCTGTTGGCAGCCTTCCGCCCATTTTTCCACTCGCAGACAGGTATCATCTTTAGAACCACCATCTACGACTACGATTTCGGCAGGCAAGCCGATGCGCTTCACGTGAGCGGTTACTTGCTCCAGCAGTGGATCAACGTTTTCTGCTTCGTTTAGAGTTGGAATGAGAATACAGTAGGCCGGGGTTTGGCCTGACGGCATGGTCCTGCTACGGCACCCAGCTAAAGAAACGATATGATCTTGCCGCATTCAAACAATCCTTTGTTGATCGATCCTGGTACTGTGGTCCAGCCTGGTCCACAAGAAATAGTTATGATGTCATCATGGTTAATACCAGAGAGAAGAGGCAAGTCATAGACCAATTTTTGGAACCCGACTCTATGGCGTTTTCGACTGTTGTTTCCGTATAGCCTGTTTTCCTGCTTAAATCAAATGCTAGAATAGCTGCAATGGCCCCATCGCTCGTTCCCCTAATTCAATAGGATTTTGATATGTCGGACTCATCAGAAGCCCAGTCTCCCAATAGCCAAGAAGCAAATTCTGAAGTGGCTGCGGCTGTTGAAAAAGCTGCCAGTGGTGCGTCACAGAACGTTTCCCCGTCCTCTGCGTCAGCAGTAAGCGTCTGTGAAAATACGGTTCGTGAACAACTCAAGCAGGTGATCGATCCTGAGCTATTTGTCAACATTGTCGACCTCGGATTGATCTATGTCGTCGATGTTTTTCGCCGTGAAACAGAACCTGACAAGCTGGATGTCAAGGTGGAAATGACTCTGACTAGTCCCATGTGTCCGGCTGGTCCGCAGTTGGTTGCTAGCAGCAGGCAAGTGATCGAAGCTATGCCTGGTGTCGCTTCGGCAGAGATCAAAGTTGTGATGGATCCACCCTGGACTCCCGACATGATGACGGAAGATGCACGCGATCAATTGAACATTTTTTAATTTGTCGCTATGCTCTTGAAGGATTCAATATGTGCAACAATGGATGGCTCTTATGGTTCCTGAGATTCTAGTTAGTGACACAGCCCAGCAGCTTGCCTTCAATGCTGCACAGTGGTTGGTCCAGCAGATCCAGGAGCACCAACAGAATCAAACTAGACTCTTTAGCTTAGCACTAGCGGGCGGGGGAACACCCAAACGGCTTTACGAACTGCTCGCTAGTCACTCGATGGCCAGTCGTTTGGACTGGCAGCGAATTTTGCTGCTTTGGGGCGACGAGCGAAACGTACCAGAAAGCCACCCTGATTCCAACGTTCGCATGGCTAGGCTAAGTCTTATCGATCATGTCCCCATCCCTGTAAAAAATGTCCTATATGTGCCCGATTCGGGCGGTGATCCCGGGCAGGTTGCGGACAGCTATGAGCTATTGCTGCGTGATCGCTTGCCGATTACGGCACAGGGATGGCCAGAAATCGATTGCGTCTTGTTGGGACTTGGCGACGATGTCCATACGGCGTCGCTGTTCCCCCAGACAATCGCCTTGCAGGAGAAGACTCGATGGGTAGTGGCCAATCAAGTTCCTAAGCTAGCGTGTTGGCGGATCACGCTGACCTTTCCTGCGATCAATGCGGCCAGCCGCGTTGCCTTTCTGATCTCTGGATCAAGCAAGAGCCAGTCGCTTGATATTCTGTGGAACGGCCCCAGAATTGCTGAACAATATCCAGCCCAGTCGGTTGCCCCAGCCGTCGGCATTCTGAAATTTTTCGTCGATCGCGATGCACTGGGAACCGTCCAACCACCAGAGTCCTGGAGACTATGTCGGATAGACGAAACCAAGTAGTAACCATCAATCAAAGAAGCCATTGTGGACTCGATCAAGAACCAAACTATTCAAATCTTTGCCTGTGGCGGCACGATCGATAAGATCTATTTCGACGCCAAAAGCGACTATCAGGTCGGGGAACCTCAGGTGAGGTCCATTTTGGAATTGGCAAACGTCTTGGTCGACTTTCAGATCGCTTCATTAATGAGCAAAGACAGCTTGGATATCACGCATCAGGATCGTCAGCAGATTCGACAGGCCGTGTTTGACAGCCCGGCCAGACGTATCTTGATCACACATGGTACCGATCAAATGCCGGAGACCGCCCGAGCGTTACAAGGAATTGCCGGTAAGACGATTGTGCTGACCGGCGCGACCACGCCCGCTCGATTTTCCGGTTCCGATGCCCAGTTCAACGTGGGCTGCGCACTGGGAGCCGTACAATCGCTACCGGAAGGCGTGTACATCGTAATGAATGGCCAGATTTATCCAGGGCATCGTGTGCGAAAGAATCGATCGCTGTCCAGATTTGAACCGATCGATTCTGATTGATGATGGAAATAACAATCAGTTGGAAGGTACAAAGTCCGAATCAAAAGCCCGGCGCAAAATTCCCTGACTTCAAAACGGTGCCCAGCGCTCGTAACACGCCTTCGTCAAGGCTAACTCGCATGACCATGCCACGGGGCAAGATGGTGCCAGTAACCTTGATCGTATCGTCTTCGCTCAGCAGATCAAAAGCGGGCACTAGTTCTTCCAACATGGCGTCGGACCTGAGCGATTGCGCCAAGCGCGCTAAGCTGCCAGCGCGTGCCGACCCTTCCAGAGGTGTTACTTGCACGCCCTTAGTTGTCTGCAAACGGTCAATGGCTGATTTAAGCGTTGCCAGACCATCGGCACCAAGACACAACAGAATCACATCGCCGCTGCCAGCCATACTCAATTGAGCCGACTCGCCAAAGCCTAGGCTTGAAATTTCTTCGGTCTTCGGCAGCTTGATCGTAGCTTGATGAAGCTGGAACCCCGCGTGACTGGCCACATCGAATTCGGCTTGGACTTCCCCAGATTGTGGCAATCCGCCCAAAAAATCCTTCAACTTCTGCTGTACGTCCTTGCCATCGGCCACTTTCACTCCTGCCAAGAGTCGCAGTTCATCTTGCTCGAAATCAAAACTTAGGGCTCCGTCCAGCACCCCTTGGTCGATCGACTGCTGAGCGATTGATTCAATGCCCTCGATCAGCGATTGGAAAGCGTCCATGTATTCCTGAGGCAATTCAGACTGCTGGCGAATCATTTCCAGTGTTTGCTCGATCGAATCACGCAACGACTCCTTAGCCAATTCCTTTTCTTTATCGTTGCTCATCACCGAAGTCGCTCGCAGATAGCCTGACGACTTTTCGGGTCGCAAAGCGGTAAAATCAGACTTCAGGTCGGCCTGAGCATCCATCTGCTTGGCCAGATCGCTGCCTTCCAAGAATTGAATGGCACCATCGATGACCAATTTCTTCTCTGTTGGGTCGATCAGGCAACCGATGACCAATTGCTGAGTATCGCTGATCAAATCCTCAAGTTGCTCCATTTGTTCCAAGGCGGCTTCTTGAGCGGCATCCAGTTCCGAATCAAATTGATCGCCGAGTTGTTGCTGCATGGTTCTTTCAAAGCCGGCGCGCATTTCGGCAATCGCCGAATCTCGCATGTCGGCAGGTAATTGTTGCAAATCGATTTTTGCGCTGAAACTGTAACGCTCGGGCAAATCCCCCAGTAGAGCAGCGGGATCTTCGGGCACGGTGCTTAGCGAGTCCTCGCTTTGTCCAAGATACATCCAGCCGTTGGCAACTTTCGCAATCATGACCTGACCGGCTGCGGAGATCTCATAAAGGCCCTCGGCCAGTTCCTCGGGGTCCAGCCCCATACCCGACATGATCTGAAACCACTGCTTGTGATCCTTCATGGGAACGCAAACCTGGAAATCCGGCGAAGTCCCATCAAAGGATACCAAAATGGCAATGGGACGGCTTCGGTCCAGTCCCTTGGTGTAGAAGCCGGTCATCATCTCCATAACGCCCACCATTTCTGGGATGTTCATGGCGTTTAGCAGATAAGACATCTCGGGTATTGCGCGATCCAGCGGTGCTACGGATATCGAGGCAATGGGAGCCTGGGGCTGCTGAGCGGTCAGCGTGGCCGCTTGAGGTGCTAGTCCAACAAACAGTGCCGCTATCAGCAAGCATCGATTCAGTCTCATCGGATCACTCCATCTTCTTTATGGGCTTGAGGTGGTTTAGGACACGGCTACTGAACATTGATGCAGCCGCAGTGCATTCGCGGGAAGAGCCTTCGGATTATCGCTCGCGGAACACGATTCGCCCTTTGGTCAGATCGTAAGGCGACAGCTCCACCCGTACCTTATCGCCGGGGACGATGCGAATAAAATTCTTTCGCATTTTGCCGGCTACGTGAGCCAATACTTCGGTCCCGGTATCCAGTTGAACTCGAAATCGAGTATTGGCCAAAGCCTGGACCACGGTGCCTTCAACTTCAAAAGCCTCTTCTTTTTTTGACATAAACAATCCTAATAGTGAGGAACTTCACAAAAAATGAGCGGTCTTGCTCAAATAGCTGGCCAATTATCTGCTGCGGTAGATAGTCTATTGATTCGTGGCCGGAGGCACCGCTGGCGGCTACCCCAAAAAACGACAAAAACCCGTTGGTTTCTGATCCTCCTGCAGGCAGTTGCTTTAGTCCACCGTTCCGCTCAAGCTAATGTTATAAAGAATGAACCCCTCATCCGTCCAGGATTCATTGGCCATTTCCCAACAAATCTCTCCGAGTGATTTTGTGTTCGTCGTCTGCCAGCAGGGGACCGAATCGACCCTAAAAAGCGCTTTTGCTGACGATCTTGGGCCATTTCGCTTGGCTTTTTCACGTCCTGGGCTATTGACCTTCAAGACTAGCCCCAACTCTCAGGCTGGCAATGTCCAACCACCCACTCATCCCCTAATTCGCCAGTCGGGCTGGTGTTTAGGACGAGTTGCTGGCCAGCACGTTGGCCAGATGGCCGATCAAATTTGGAAACTGGCGGGAAGACATTGGGATTGTATTCATCTATTTCAGCGCGATCCATCGTTGCCTGGTCAGCACGGATTCGAGCCCGGCCGGTCACCGCTGGTTGATGCAATTGCAGATTGGTTGCAAAAGGAGTGTCCGACCAAGCACCTGCTCTCAACCCCTACGACCGCTTCACCAGAGCCAATTGTCGAAAGGATCGACGGCGGCTATGCGGTCGGATCGATTCAGAAGTCAGGGCCGTGCTTACAGATTAATGCAACTGCGCTGCCCGGTCAAAAGGTTCTGGATATCATGGTGGTCGAACCAGATCAGTGGATCATCGGCTGGCACGTGGCAAGTGATCTGGCCAGTTGCTGGCCTGGAGGTGCTTTCGACGTGAAAGCACCCGATGAAATGATCAGCCGCGCCTATCTGAAAATGGCCGAAGCATTGGCTTGGAGCCAGCTACCCATCTCAGCAGGCGACTCGATTGTTGAAATCGGTAGTTCACCGGGCGGAGCCGCGCAGCGACTGCTAGACATGGGATTGCGTGTTACCGGAGTTGACCCTGCGGAAATGGACCCTGATATCCTTGCGCATGCTCGATTTCGTCATTGGCGATCCAAAGCAGCCGGAATTCGACGCAAGAACTACAGCGACTTCCGCTGGCTGACGGCAGATGCCAACGTTGCACCCAACTACACGCTGGATGTTGTTGAAGACATAGTGAATTATCCCACCAGCCGTTTTCAAGGGTTGCTGCTGACTCTAAAAATGTCCGACTATAAATTGATTGATCAACTAGACAACTACCTGGCTAGAATTGCCAGTTGGAAATTCATGCGAGTCCAAGCGCGGCAACTAGCCCACAACCGCCGAGAGCTAACCGTGGTCGCCGCGAGAGAAGGCACTGTAGGGCGGGACAAACCGGGCCACACAGAGATAAGTAGGGTTGGACCAGCGGGGGCCGTGAATCGAGAGTAATGGTCGAGGCAGTTAGCGTTTATCCACAGCGAATGAATTCAAATCCAGAGCATTTCAGCCCCTCGCCGGCCCACCACCAGCGCGACCAACATGCTCAGCCAAGACAGACACGAAATTGAAACGCAGAGGTACAGAGACCGCAGAGTTTTTTGGAGATCAGATCAAAAGGGTTCATGGTGGGCCGGCGGTCTCGGGACTGTGGTGGTGCTATGTTTGTTGGATTGAGTACAATGTTTCCGTTGTGCTGCCGTGACCTAGTCCCACCCTGGACTGCGCAAAAGTTCCATAATTGCTATTTGAGAATTGAGGGGATTTTGTTTCATTGTAATGCAATTTTTCGACCCGACAGTAGATGGAGCGATGCCTGTCACAGAAACGTTGGGCAATTCATACAAGAGAGTCCCCCCTACAGCCTTCGTTTCCTTTGTTGCCTTCTGTAAATATTTGGCTTTTTTTATTCCTCTATCAGCAGGCGTTGTAGCGGGGGACAGATAAGAAATTGAACAGAAGGTAACAAAGGTAACGTAGACAAGAGAATTCAATGATTTGAACAAGCTTTCCGAGTCTTTTGCACATTGCCGATGCGGTTTTCATCAAAAGTTCGACACTTCTTGCTGATCGCCGTAACTGTGACATTGAATCCGGCAAGCTTTGGGCGAGCGGCAGATGAAATTCTACCAGTCGTAGTGGAATTCGCCAGACTTCCCGCTTCTGCAAGGAATTCTGGCAAATCTTACTAAGGTAAATCTTTTTCTGCCGCTGCTTGAGGTTCAGTGCGTCAATAAATGCTTCAGTTTCCATAGCTAGCCTCCACTTCTAACTCGGGACAGCGCCGGTGTCGACAAATCGTGTTGGCGGTCTCAGTCGACGAACCATCGTGTTTATCCTGGCTATCTTACCTATCCTGGCTTCCCACCGTTGGCTTTGGAACAGATAATGCAGCAACAAATTCTAGTGCTGTCATTTTGACGCTTCTGTGCTGGTGGGTCAGGTGGCCCGCGACCGTGATAGGGCTACAGTGTCCAAAAGGTACTAACATGAGGTGGTTAGAACCCAAATTACTGATCGCCGACGACGACCGCGATTTCCGTGAGTCATTGGCCGAGGTGTTTTCGCGCCGTGGCTATGTGACCACGCTTGCAGCCGATGGCCAAGAGGCTTTGGAAATCTGCCGACACGTCGACCACTTGCACTTGGTAATCCTGGACGTTCACATGCCAAGGCTTTCCGGCTTGGAAGCTTTACAACAAATGCGGGCTCTGTCCGCTGCTCCGGTGCCCTGTGTGCTGATGAGCGCACAACTGGATGATCAAATCGTCCGGCAAGCCGAAAGCCTGCAAACTGCCGGGTTGCTGTCCAAGCCATTTACGCTCAGAACATTGACTACAACGGTCGAGACTATCTTGCGACAGTCCTACGGTTGGGAACTATAGCCCCGACCTTTCGCCGCTTGCCACCTCTTTGTGCGATTGCCTTCGGCCGGTCAACGTTGCACCACAACCTACGCTGCAAGTCGAACAGGCACCGCTGGATCCGCACCCCTTGCCAGATGCTTCTGCGGTTCCGCAATTGGGACCGCAACCCTTCACCAGTCGCTGAGCAAATGTGCTGGCAGCCACCTCGGCTTCGTACAAGGCAACAAGCTGATCCACCTGCACTTGAACCGCGTCATCTACCTGAGCCAAGAAATGGAACAACAGGGTTTGGCCATCCAGCAGTGGTTCCACAAAAAGCAGTACCGAGTCATGTTTTTGTTTTTTTAACCAATCCACGCAACGATCGTGAGCCAATTGGCTGAGCTGCTGCAACTGAGCGTGCAGGTATTCGTCATCTGGTCGCATGCAGCGCAGCACCAAGCCGCTTGTTTGTGGTGTGGCCCCGCAGACCTGAAGGCACTCCGCTACTTCAGTACCACGCGACGTCTCCACAACCAACCGTGCGCCTCGCTGACAGGCTTGATGACTGGCCTGAGTGTCAGTCAGAAGGCTTGCAGCCAAGGAAAACTTGCCAATTTCTTGTTGCCAGCCATATCTGGCCAGGACATAAGTCTGAACGACTGAAGCGAGATCACTGCTTAGCATAGTGTCATTCTGTCCTTGTAGTGATCCTGGCTGGTGGCAAGAATAAAGCAAATCCCTGCGATGATGTCCCAACAGATTCCTGCTGGAATCGGCCTGTACCCTGTCGTACCGTTTTGAGAATTCGCATAAATTATGTGTTCTCAGAACGAGTTATTGTAACCGAATGTTGGCCAGCTTCCAAGGAACCTGCAACCGTGAAACAGCTTCTCAGCGAATCGCAACTCAAAGAGGGTATCGATCAGATGGCGGCCGAAATCATGCGGCGGTATGGGCAAAAGCCCATAACTATCGTGGCCGTAATGACGGGAAGCCTTGTCATGTTGGCCGACCTGATTCGTAGGCTGACGATGCCGGTTCGTGTCAGCTTGATTCAGGCCAGCAGTTATCGCGGCGGAACGAAGCCGGGTGACCTGTGGGTCAAGGCGGACATGATGCTGGATGTCACTGATCGCGACGTGTTGGTGGCCGATGATATCTTTGACACCGGAAAGACTCTGCGAGCCGTTGTCGATTGCATCGAGTCCATGCGACCGCGAAGTGTGGCCACGGTTGTGCTGCTGCATAAAGTAGGCCGGCAGGAAGTTTCCATGGAACCCGATTTTGCCGCTTTCCGTATTCCCGATGAGTTTGTTGTAGGCTACGGGCTGGACTATCAGGATCTGTATCGCAATTTGCCTTTTCTGGCAGTGCTGGAAGCTGGCGATATCGAATCTACCTAGGGTCATGTTAGGATTGAGCGGTAACAACAAGAGTGATTCATCCCGTAGGCGGCACATCCTGTTTGTCGCTGATCGCTACTGGCCATTCACTTCCGACGCCACACTTCGGCTACAATCGCAATTGAGGTTGTGGAATCAACGCGGCTGGCAAACCACGCTGATCACGCCTCGATGGCACCGTACATGGGCATCGCAAATTCACGTCGAAAACACTAGTGTGATTCGCCTAGACCATCCGCCAACCGACTCGCTGCGCAGTAGTCGATATCGACGATGCGTAAGTCAGTGGTTATCAAAGAACTTGATTAGTTACGATGCAATCTGGTGCGACGATGTGCAGGGCAAGGCTACCGAGAGTGCTGCTGAGGCAGCCAAATCGACCGGGAAACCTTGGGTTGCTCGTTTCGAACTAGATACCGGTGAGCGCACAAATGCAGATGGCAGTTCAAGTCGACCAAGCGACATCATGCTTCAGCTTTGCGCTCAGGCCAGCGCCGTGGTTGTCTCCACCGCTGCCGCTCATCAATGCCTGATTCAACACGGCATGAGCGGCCAGAAAATTGTCCGTCAGTCTGACTGGCGAGTTGCATCTCTGGATCGTTCGACTTCCGCACGCACGGCAGCTCGCCATGCACTTGGGGCGATCAATGCGGAACTGGCTCTGAAACCACAAGAAAAACTGATTGTGGTTCCAGGTGAACTTTCTGAACAATGGGCTATAAGCATGGTATTGGATGCCGTAGCACCTTTGTTGGAGAGGCATCCCAACCTACATTTGTGGTTGCATGGAGAGGGCTCCAGGCGAGAGCGTTACCACGAATGGCTCAAGGAACGAAGCCTTCATCGCATCGTGCTGATGCCCGGCATATTCAGTTGTCTAGAACCGCTTTTGCAAGCAGCCGATCTATGCCTGTTTCCCGCAGCCGGTTGTGGCAGATACTGGTTGTTACCCACTTGTCTGGTCAGCGAAATACCAGTTCTCACGCCACCGTTTGCTGGGCTGGAGCAGCATTTGTCAGGCGGCGGTTCCGCGCTGACTTTTCAGTCAGCCTGTCATCAGGACTTGCAATCTAAAATTGGAGACTGGATGAAGAATCCGACTGAGTTGCTGCTAGCTACCAGGAAGGCCAGTGGTGCAATTCGGCGCTTAGAACAGACCACATCATCTGCCACTTTCCCAGATGACTCTTCAGCCCATTGGGAGAAAGGGCAAGGAGAACGCGTCCAGCGCCTTTGGGATAGGCTACTATTATGAAGTTGACCGTTTGTCAGATAATCCCGACGCTAGTTCAGGGCGGCGCGGAAAAGCAGATGTCTTTGCTGGCGATGCATCTGGATCGACAACTGTTCGATAGCCGCGTTGTCGCGCTGTCACATTCCGGTCCTTGGGAGACACCGCTGCGCAAGGCAGGTGTGCCGGTTCATGTCGTAGGCAAGAACTGGAAATCGGACCCTCGAGCCTTGCTTCGGTTGACTGCCATGCTTCGAGACATCAAACCGCACATTGTGCAGACGTGGCTTTTTGCGGCCAATTCATATGGACGCTCAGCAGCCGCACGATCGGGTGTGCCCGTGATCATCGCCAGCGAACGTTGTGTAGATCCGTGGAAGAGCGGTTGGCAGGGTTGGATCGATCGCTGGATGCTTCGCCACACCCGGTGCATGACGACAAATAGCTCGGCAGTCGCCGATTTCTATGCGCAGCGCGGCTTGCCAAGAGATCTTTTTCAGGTGATTCCCAATGCTGTGACGGTGCCGGTTGGATCGCTCGCACGAGTCGATCTGTTCAGAAGATTAAATCTTCCCGAGCGGAAATATGTCGTGGCCGCAGTGGGTCGATTGTGGCCTCAAAAAGGATACCCGGACCTGCTGTGGGCAGCCGAACTGCTGCGAGTCGCCTTGCGCGACGTGTGGGTGATCATCCTTGGCGATGGCCCTCAGCGTAACTACTTGCAACGCCTTCGCGATGATTATGGCTGCCAGGACGCGGTGCGATTTGTGGGGCACCGCGCCGATGCGAGTGAACTGCTATCGGCTGTGGACCTAGTATGGAACGGCAGCCTGTATGAAGGGCAAAGCAATACGATCATGGAGGCCATGGCGGCTGGAGTGCCTGTCCTGGCTACCGATATTCCGGGAAATCGCGATTTGGTCGTACATCGACAAACGGGCTACCTATATCCGTTGGGCGACGTCAACCAACTGATACGCTGGTCGGCTGAACTACTGCAAAATCCTCAGCTTCGATCAAGCATGGGTAGACATTCCGTGCAGCGCGTCGAGCAGCATTTCTCGCTCGAGCGGATGGTCTCAGCCTATTCTGAACTCTATCAACGTTTGGCCGCTGGCAGTTAATGTCTTGTCCCCGTCCTAGGAACGCAAGCCAGCTCGTTCTTTGGGATCGCGCAACCCGTTTGCCAGTTTGGCAAGCGCTTCGGTTTCGATTTGACGAACTCGCTCACGGGTCAACCCCAGTTCGTTGCCGATCTCTTTCAGCGTATGCGATTGATGCTCGCCCAGTCCAAAACGCATACGCAGCACCGTAGCTTCGCGCACATCCAGCGTATCCAACAGTTCTAGCGCTGTACTCAACACGTCGTGGTCCAGCAGCTCCTCATCAGGTGCCTTCAGACGATCATCCATCACCATCTCGCCCAGCGACCAACCCACATCATTCTGATCACTCTGCGGTGCGCTGTTGTAAATCTGAATGGCTTTCTTGATGATTGGCAGCTTCTTGCGCGCCAAACCAAGTACTCGCCCGACCTCCTCTTGCGTGGGACCACGCCCCAGCTCCTCAGTCAGTCTCGCTGACGCGCGTCTCCATTTGGAGAGCAGCTCCACCATGTAAGCTGGAATGCGAATCGTTTTGGCGCAGTTGATCAATGCTCGTTTAATCGATTGCTTGATCCAGTAACTAGCGTACGTGCTAAAGCGTGTCCCCATATCGGGGTCAAAGCCTTCCACGGCCCGCAAAAGACCTAAATTTCCTTCTTCGATCAAGTCCTGTAGACCAAGTCCCTTGCCAACATAACCGCGGGCGATGTTGACTACCAGTCGTAGGTTGGCTCGCACCATGTGATCTCGCGCCTGGGCATCCCCCTGAGCGATCCGCTTTGCCAAGTCACGTTCCTGCTCACCGGTCAGCAAACTGGTTTCGTTAATTTCGCGAAGATAGGTTTCCAGAGGAGATTGTGCTGCCGGACCGTTCGCTTTCGAACTGCGACCGGACGACCGAACAGTGGCTACGTCCTGGTCATCGTAACTGTCGTCCAGGTTATCATTTTCAAAGTCGGCCATGGCAAGTTCTATTTTCAGTTGGAGTACACGGAAGGGATGAGCCGGCGGATAGACAACGGTGCAATAACCGATCGATTGGTAACAGCATTGGATGACGTACCATCAGACAGCAGGCGGGGGAAATCGAATCGATTCTCACACCAGCCATACTCTACGTTTCCGAAGCCTACCGGCCTTCAAGCGAGAGTTGGAGCCCGCTCAAAAACGCGATCGATTTGCAGTGTCCATCTGCACATTTCTAAATGCCGCTTTGACAAATTGAGCCAGGTAAAAAGACACGGGTCGCAATCGGTGCGCAAGTTCCTGTGCGTTAGTCAGCTCGGTATGCGTGCATCCAGAGATTGTGCTAGCATTAGTTATCGGCGGCCAATGCTAGCTACTGGAGTTGGTGCGAAAGATTGTCGAATATTCCGATCGTTCCAGCAGGAGCCACCGGGCAAGTTCTACTCAGCCGATTGCTCTTCCACCGGAGCTGCCGTTCGGCGACGTCGACGCTTGATCTTCATGTTGCTCCATTCCTTGGTCATCGTTTCGAAGACTTCAGGCGATTCATATCTAACGATATTTTTGCCTTCAGGGATTGGGCCGATCAGACCTCGGAATACGGGCATGCCACGCAGAGCCAAGTCCGCGCTACTGTCGTCGACTCCAATCTGGCTGTGCAAACGCAGTATCGAATCTGGTGACGGGAAATCGCGAATTCTCAGCGAACCATCACTTCCGCGTGTGACGATCCGATAGGTGTCTTTCTTGCTCATTCTGGAACTTTCGTGTTAAAGAGGGGGAATGCGACAACGCTCAGACCTAGTCAAGACAGAGTTTGGGAGCGGCTCGACCAGCAGAGCGGCCTTACGGCGCAGCGTTACTATGAGAAACGCCTAACTTTCCGGCTATCGACCATCAGACATCGCAGACTGCCGGTTTTTTGCTGGGCTCGTTGATTGCCGACTAACATGCACAAGCCGTTTGGCAGATACAGACCGGATGCAAGTCCCAGTCGGAATATTCGACCTGTTCAACTCGCCCCACCGCTTCATTTCATGGATGCATGTCATAGCCGCTTGACAAAGATAATATGCAAAACCAATGTCTTGGTTCGCGCCCGCGAATCAACGCCGCATCCTTAAGAAAACTTATGACGCATCGAGTGCCAAAGAATTACGCGTTGGTTCGCGGGAGCGAACCACGACAGTAGCTAACTAACTCTGGGGCAATTGATCGCTAGGCAGAATACTACTTAAGATCTGGCTGGTTGCGTGCGAACGGTTCAAGACATAGAAATGAATGCCTGGAACACCCTGCCGAAGTAACTGACTTGCCTGCTGGGTGGCATGTTCGACTCCCACCTGGAACTGCCAGTTAGGATCGTCATGCTGACTGAGCCTAGCCACCAAACGATCCGGCAATTTGGCTTTACAAAGTGAGGCGATGCGCTGAACTTGCGTCAGGCTAAGTACCGGCAGAAGCCCAGGCACAATAGGAACAGATATCCCTGCTTTTTGGCATCGCTGCTGAAACCGGAAAAAGTCGTCGTTATCGTAAAACAACTGAGTGATCACTACATCGGCCCCGCAATCGACTTTGTGCTTTAATCTCAGCAGATCATCCTCTGCGCTCACCGCCTCCTGATGCACTTCGGGATACCCGGCCACTGCGATGCCCAACTCGGGGAACTCGGATCGAATCAGTTGCACCAATTCGTTGGCATAACGCAATCCTCCAGGGACCGGCTTGAACTCGGCTGCCCCTTTGGGAGGATCGCCGCGTAACGCAACGATGTAGTCGATCTTGGATTCCAAGACTTCAGCCAAATACTGTCTTAGCTGCTGGACAGTCGAGCCCACGCAGGTCAAATGGGAGGCAACGGGAATCTGAAACTGCTGCCTAATGTCGCGAGCGATCTGCAGAGTTCGATCGCGAGTCGAACCGCCCGCCCCGTAGGTGCAAGTGAAATAGTCGGGCCGAAACCTAGCCAACTCGGCCACCGCAGTCATCAGATCGCCGATGCCAGATTCGTTTTTTGGCGGAAATAGTTCGAAAGACAGTGTCGTTTTGGATGAGTCGTATGTATTGTGTAAGGTCATTGTCTGATTCTAACTCTTGAATAAACCGAAGCCTTTGCAGCAGTGTTCCATCAGTATCTGCCACTCCCACCAAACCAACAATTGTAATTGCTGCTGACAGTGTAGGCGACCGGACACCTGCTTTTCAATCAGATCGACTAGTGTCTGGGCAACTGTGCTTGGCTCAGTTAACTGGCCAGCCGATGGCTGCGAGACGCCCAAGGAACTCAGCTTTTGCTCGGATCGTTGGATGATCTGAGAAAGCGACTTCTTGACAGGGTGCTTGCCCGCCTTGTTCAGCCAGTACTTGGAATTCCAGTAATCGCCTTCGTAGCGATGCATGATGGCGTGCCAATAGGAACCATCGGGATCGTGAAGCGACTGGCTGATTTCATGCGATCGCTCTAATTGCCCGGCCTGTAGCCATAAACCAGCCTCAACGCTGGTACCTGTCAAATTCAGCCGTTTGATAGTTTCTACTAGATTGTCGCTCAAAACTTCTGCTTCAGAGCCAACCGTCAAGTCCCGGTCAAATTTTAGCGGTAGGTCGGTAGCCTGCTGAATGGAACTGGCCAGCGGCTCCGGGAAGATCGAAGGATCCAAGATATCCAGTTGAGGCATGGACTAAAAACTTGACAGATGGCGACGCAAAAAAACAGCAGCAAGCTGAGGTAAATTTTGATGCCTAGTTAGGGACGCTCAGTAGAGTCCGACTGACTTGCAGATTTAGTCCCCTGTTCGGCGATAGCTGAATTGGTGTCGGAATCGCCATCAACATCAACGTCTTCGGGACCTGCACTCTTTTTCTTATCTGCACTACGTTCCTTTGAGCGAATTATTTCGGGAAGAGGCTGATCTTTAGGCACAAACTTGATCGACACGGAATTGACGCAGTGACGAGTGTCTTTCTTGGTAAAACGCTCGCCCAAGAACACGTGCCCCAAATGGCCGCCACAATTGGTGCAGACAATTTCAATTCGCATACCATCCTTGTCAGGAACGCGTGTGACCGCTTTTGGCAACTCGTCGTCGAAGCTAGGCCAACCACATCCGCTGTCGAACTTGTCTGAACTCTTGTACAGAGGGCTGTTGCAACGACGACAAATATAGGTACCAGCAGCCTTGTGGTTCCAGTATTCACCAGTAAATGCTCGCTCGGTCCCTTTCTGAACCAGAACCCACGACTCGAATTGATCCAGTTTGTTGAATGCCCCTAGCTTCAGTTTTCCACGAGGATTGGGCTGTACAGGATCGCTGTTCACATCGTCACCCGCTTTCTGCTTTAGGTTCCTGAAATTCGAAGTTCCCGATTCATTTGTGGTGCTGCTGGAAGTGTTCGTTGACAAAGATTCTAATTTTGGAACACCATCTGACGTTGAAACAGGTTGAGAATTAGCTGGCGAATCTTGCGGCTGGGCAAGCAATTTAGCCAACATAACCAGGCCAACCATTAGACTAATGGACAATGTAGTCGAGGTTCGAAACATCATTGGATACTCCAGGATCAACGGAATTCTAACTGACAACTGACCAACTGCTGATTACGGACCAACTGCTTAAATACTTATTATTGTAGCAGAGCCGGGCGCGATGGGACAAACCAAAACCGTAGCTTGATCTTACCTTGGCTACTTGGTTTCCTCCCGGCCATCCATCGACGATTCTGGTATTTTAGGCTGGCTGATAAGTGACCGGTTGCATTAGAGTGGGGCATGGCCCTTTTCCCCGCAAAGACAGCGGAATCTATATCACAATGGAAAGTCTTTTGTGCATCGCTGCTAGGAATTCCGACGTCATCCAGATCACAAATTGAGGCGTTATCTCTAGACTCTCACTTTACTTTGCTACCTTCCCGAGAATGTGGAAAACCCAATAAAACACCACTCTTTGAGCGGCGTTGCAAGCCGCCTAGCAACAAACCTAGCCCAAAACTAAAATTTACGTACCAATGGGCAGTTTTTATTGAAAGAGACTCAATCCAGAGTACACCGCGACGCCCCTAAAGCTTCGCAAGGAGGCACTTGACAGCATTATTTACTTAAGTACAACCTACCGAATATTTGGATATCGCTACCATTCCCGCGAGTGACGGATAGGCAATTTTTATTGATAAATTGTTAACCTTCTCAACCATTTAAGGAAACAAAACATGGGATCATCCTCGAATGTCGAAAGAAATTCTAAGTGCAGGCGGAATCTCCGTAATTTCATCGGATTACTGATCACTGCGAGCGTAATCTTTGCGACGGAGGTGCCGTCGAACGCCGCGCTAGTTTCGAGTAACATTGGTGTTGGAGGAACATTTAATACAACTTTGACAGGAGGCGGAACGGCGACGCTCAACAGTGCCAGCGGTACCCTGCGACAGTGGCTAGGTTTTTTTCATATCAATATCGGTATTTCTGCTAATACTCAGACTGTGGGGCTTTCAGTTCCAACGGTCAATCCAGGAACCATGTCAGCAGGTGGCAACGTAGACATGACTTATGACAACTTCACCCCAGGCACGCCAAGCTCGATTAACTCAGTGAACGTAGACCTGAATGGCAACACCAACATTCCGATTACGGTCAATGTGGCACCAATCGCTATTCAGATCGCAGGATTTGCCAATGCGAATGTCGTTTTGTCGGTTAGTGGAACCATCACCGATGTTGACTTTGTTTCGACTGGAGTATCGGCAGTTAGCGGTGGGAATCCAGGAACCTTCAGTGTCCCTGGCAACTTCTTGGCTTCCTTTCAGGGCAACGTCACGGGAACTGTTACCAATCTTCCGCTTGGCCTAGGCAATATCAATCTGGGGACTTTAAATCAATCTGGGGACTTTAACTACCATAGCGCCAACTAACTTAATTGTGCCCGGTTCATTGACTGGAACAGCAACAACCTCTGACATCCAGGGTGGAGCCTCGCCCTTTCCAAACGATATGCTAGCCAATTTTGCCGCGACTCTAGCTAGTGTATCCGTACCTTTGAGCATTCCATTTAACATTAACTTGACGCAACCCAATCCCCCCAGCGGTCAGAGTCGTTTGATTCGTCTAGTCGCATCCGGTTCCATCAATGCCAGCGTTAATCTGAACAGCCCAACTTACAACGTGAATGGCACTGTAAACGCGGCTTTAGTTCCAGAGCCTTCCAGCGGTCTATTAGCTATCTCAGCAGGTCTGGTAGGTCTAGTTCTCCGAAGGCGTCGATAGCCGTTCATTGACTAAATTCGGAAGATACTTGACATTTGCAAGATTTGTCTAAAGGCTATCGAATCAGGCAAACCCATAGAAGACAGCAAATTCGGGCGTGTTCCCGTTTTTGCTGTTGTTTTCTTCTTACGTTGCAGCGGTTTGGCTCTTTCAGTCTTAAAACTGCAATTTTCTCATGCCTGGCCAAACTACAATCCAGAACGTGGCCGGGGAATAGTTCATAGCACCGCCAAAGATTCCCGGCATCACTTGATAGCTGTTTTTGACGATCTACTGATGCCAAAGCATGTAAGTTTAGTGCTCTGGAAGAAATTGAGTTCGTCTGTTAATTCCCAGAAAAAATGTGAGTGGGCGGTATTGGACTCGAACCAACGACCTCAACGATGTCAACGTTGCGCTCTAACCAACTGAGCTAACCGCCCCTGTTTGAACAAGCGATACCTTTCAAGAGTCTTGCATAGGTTACGAACGGCTTTTTCCAAGACAGTCCAAATGATGTGAACCTAGCATTCCGAACGCGAGTGCCATTGTCACCAATGGCAATGTAGAAGTCAAGATACCATTCGACGTTCGAAAGTCATCGAATATGTATCGATCGATAACCGGTCCAATCTGCAGTATGCATCTCGTTCAACAGCAGCCTGATGATTCCTCCAACTGTCGTCAGGACCGGTGCAATGCCAACAATGCTACTTAATTCCAGTTGCTTGAAAGATTATGGTCGTTGCAGTTCGATATTGTGACAAACAGTGTCTAGACTGGGAGGACTTCGGATGGACTTTGATCGCAACCGCTATTTCATGTTTGGAGTGCTGATATTCCTGCTGGGAATTCAGTTCCGAATGGTCGAATCGTTTGTTCTGAACGAAACGAGCACACGGGCGTTGGCTAGATTTGCCAAAGGCACTCAATTGGCGGCCAATGATTTTGGTTCGCAAATGTACATGAATATGAACCCTCAATTCAAGAAATCTGTCAAACCGCCCAGTTGGCTAGGCTGGGCTCTTCTGACCGTCGGTGGCGTGGTTTGTTTACATGCCATGGTTTTGCCCAAACCCCGCAATTGACAGGCCCAGAGGTCAAACTTCTACATGCTGCCCCAATCGCTTCGAAGCCGGTCCCTGCTGGCGCTGGCTACCGCTGTTTCATTGTCCATTACTCTAACGATCAATCAGGTCTTGGGAGATCAGAAAGCTGATCCAATCCCAACCGGTGGCGTCTTACCCAAAGACCAGGCCGGTGTGCTGGTTCCCGAGGGCACTCGACTGGTGTCGCAACGGGTCCAATGCCGAATGACCGGTGATCGACTGGTTTTGCGATTTGCGGCAGACAGCCATCCGCTCGAGAATCGGGAGCTTCTGGCCACTGAAAACATGGCCGCCGAGCGACTTGCTGAACAATTGCAGGCAGATTCCAATAATTTGGAGTGGGTTGTGTCCGGCGTCGTCACTCAATATCGCGGGCAAAATTACTTTCAAATCCAGCACACAGTTCGGTATGCGACATCGATCGAACCATCAAAACGCAAGTAAATTTGCTCTATAAAATTGCTCGGTTTGGATTATAACATTCCTTCTGCTCTGGCTGCCCCCCACCTGGGAGTGGCAAGCTCCGTGTCCGGCCCGGTTGGTCGGTGGTTCCACCTGGGTCTAGCAACAGAATGGACTTTAGTCTCATCGGCTTGCTCAAATTTTGAAGGAAGTGTAATGCGTTTACTTTTGGCCGCTTTTTGCATCGCCGTAACTCTATCGAGTTGCCTGCTGGCTCAGGAGGCTTTGGAAATTCTTGACAATAAAGGCCCTAAACCGGGCACTGATTCCGTGTCGCTGATCATTGGCCATCAAATGGGCAGTCAATTGTTGCAAGGCGGGCTGACTACTGAAGACATCATTAAAGATGACTTTCTCCAAGGGTTCGTTTTGGCGCTGGAGGGCAAAGAACTCGGTCTGACACAAGAGGAAGTAAAGGCTGCTCTGACCGCTTTTTCTCAGAAGATGAAGGCTCGGTTTGATGTTAAGGCTAAGGAAAAATTGGAGGAAGCCAATAAGTACTTAGATGAAAACAAGAAGAAGGATGGTGTCCAGGTAACTGAAAGCGGCTTGCAATATAAAGTCATCAAAGCTGGCGAGGGTGCCACGCCAACTGCTGAAAACCATGTCTCTGTTCACTATGAAGGAAAACTGACCAGTGGCAAGATATTTGACAGTTCGCGCCAGCGCGGGGAACCAGCATCATTCCCGGTCAATGGCGTGATTCCTGGGTGGACCGAAGCGCTGCAGCGCATGAAAGTAGGCGATATATGGATGCTGTTTATTCCGCCTAACTTGGCCTACGGCGAGCGTGGATCACCTGGTGGGATTGGTCCCAATGAAGCGTTGATTTTTGAAGTTGAATTGTTGGAAGTCGTTGGAAAGTAGTGGATCGGATATTTCGATGATGATGCTTAGCACTTCGATGGAAACCAACCGGTGGAGTCAATTGGCTTCACTGGTTTTGGATGGTCAGCCAGTTACAGCGGATCAAGCACTGGCCATTTTGGAATCAGACGACGACCAACTGCTGGATCTGATCGCCGCCGCGTACCGCTTGCGCCTGAAGCACTTTGGTAAGACAGTACAACTCTATTTTTTGGTCAATGCCAAGAGCGGCTTGTGCCCAGAGGACTGCAATTATTGCTCACAGTCCAAAATTTCTGATGCACCCATCGAAAAATATCGAATGCTGACTCCAGAGCAGTTGCTGGAGGGTGCTCGCGTGGCCTACGAGCGTGGCTCGAAAACCTATTGTATAGTCATCAGCGGTCGCGCTCCCAATGAACGCGAGATGAATACCGTTGAAAAGGTGGTACCGATGGTCAAGGAGAAGTTTGACCTGAAGATCTGCGCCTGCTTGGGTTTGTTGTCTAGCGAAAATGCGGTTCGACTCAAGGCATGTGGAGTGGATCGAGTCAATCATAACTTGAATACTGGCCCCGAGCACTATCAGTCGATCTGTTCCACACACACCTACCAAGATCGAATCGAAACTCTGCGCAATGTGCGGGATGCAGGGATCGAATTGTGTAGCGGTGGGATCGTCGGAATGGGCGAATCACACCAAGACTTGGTTGCCATGGCCATGGAGCTGCGAAGTCTTCAGGTGGAATCGATTCCGCTGAACTTCTTGCACGCAATCGAAGGGACGCCACTGGAGCAGCAAGACGATTTGACGCCTCAGCATTGCCTTCGAACTTTATGCATGATGCGCTTTGTCAATCCTTCCAGCGAGTTGCGAATTGCAGGTGGCCGCGAAAAGCATCTTCGCAGCTTGCAGCCGTTGAGCCTTTACGTTGCAAACAGCATCTTTGTTGGTGACTACCTGACAACGAAAGGCCAGGCCCCCGAGGCGGATTACAACATGATTCGCGATCTAGGATTTAAAATCACTCGGTGCGAGTCGTAAGTGAATTCCGTCAGCGGTTATACCAACTAGGTTGAAGGCGTACTGGAACTGAGATGCTGGCCAAACGAGTCATTCCCTGCTTGGACGTCAAAGAGGGGCGAGTTGTCAAAGGGACAAACTTTGTCAATCTGCGAGATGCCGGGGATCCAGTTCAGGTCGCGGCGCGTTACGAGCGTGAAAACGCTGACGAATTGGTCTTCCTGGACATTACGGCTAGCCACGAAAGACGTGATATCATGCTGGACGTTGTCAGACGAACGGCGGAAACTGTGTTCATGCCTTTAACCGTCGGTGGCGGCATTCGCACCTTGGATGATATCCGTGCTCTGCTGCAAGCGGGCTGTGACAAGGTTTCAATCAATACCTCGGCAGTCACCAATCCCGATCTTGTGTCACAGGCTGCCGACCGGTTTGGAAGCCAGTGTATCGTGGTGAATATCGATCCCAAACGTGTCTATCGCGATGGAAAAGAGGTCTGGGAAGTCCATACACACGGTGGTCGCACGCCGACCGGCCTGGAAGCGGTGGCTTGGGCGCGACGAGTCCAGGAACTGGGAGCGGGCGAAATCGTGCTGACCAGCATGGATTGCGATGGAACCTGTAACGGTTATGACATAGAAATCACCTGTGCTGTTAGCCAAGCCGTAAACATCCCCGTTGTCGCCAGTGGGGGGGCCGGACGACCTGAACACTTGGCAGACGCAATACAGTTTGGCAAGGCCGATGCGGCGCTGGCAGCCAGCATTTTTCATTTTGGTCAGTATACAATAGAACAGACCAAGCGGATTATGGCAGATCGTGGCATCCCGGTCAGGCTTTAATCTTGTGCATAGACGCTCAGCCATAGGCGAACCTGCGCAAGTTCAAGGCTAATTATTAGCGACCCATATTTGCTCACCAGATGAGCCGCTGATGGAACGAAACACGAGCCGAGTCGGTTTGGATATTTTTGAATGATGATTACTAGCTGAATGTTTGGAGAATCTGCGACGTGTCTACAGAAAACGGTAGCCCCTCGGCCTCGGACGAGACCATAGATCGCCTGATTGGTAACTTGCTGAAGAAGCGGGAAGCTCTGGAGGTCGACAAGATTTTTCGCGCTCTGGTTAAGTTGCAGGGTAGCGACTTGCACATGAAGGTAGGCAATCCTCCGATCGTCCGCGTCAACGGAACGCTCAAGCCACTGAACCGGCCGCCGATCGACAATGAAGAGATGGTGCGCTTGTTGGTACCTATGCTGGACGATCGCAATCGTGGCATCTTCGAGAGGGACGGTGGTGCTGACTTTGCCTACGTAGTCGAAGTGGACGGTGTCAACTGGCGATTTCGTGTCAACATGCTTAAGCAGTTGGGCAAGATCGGCTTGGTGGCACGTCGTGTGAACAATTTTATTCCGCGATTTGAGGGACTTTATCTACCATCTTCCATCGAGCACCTGTGTCACCATGATCAAGGCATGGTGCTACTGGCTGGCGTTACAGGGTCAGGCAAAAGTACGACGATCGGTTCGATTCTGAACTACATCAATTCAATATACAGTAAGCACATTTTGACGCTGGAGGACCCTATCGAATTTGTGTTTACCGAAGATAAGTGCCTGATCAATCAACGAGAAATTGGTCAAGATGTGGTCAACTTCGAAATCGGCATGAAACATGCCGTGCGAGAAGACCCGGACATCATTCTGGTGGGCGAAATGCGAGACCAGGAGACGTTTATGACGGCCATCCATGCTGCCGAAACGGGGCACCTGGTTTTTGGTACGATTCACGCCTCCAGCGCGCCAACAACGATCGGTCGTATTCTGGACCTCTTCCCAGAAGAAATGCACAATGCGATCCGTTCCGCAATTGCGTTTAACATGAAGGGTATCGTCGCTCAGAAGCTGCTAAAATCGATCAAACCGGGAGTCGGTCGAGTGCCGACCGTTGAGATCATGACGTTCACCCCCATGGTTCAGAAACTGGTGCTGGAAGGCAAGGATTCCAAGTTACCAGACGCCATTCGCATCGGTGCGGCTGAAGGCATGCAGGATTTTACTATGAGCCTGAAGCAGTTGATCGATGACGAACTGATCGATCGGCCAACGGCGTTTGCTGTTGCACCCAACAAAGAAGCGCTGAAGATGGCCTTGAAAGGAATCGAAGTCAGTTCGCCGGGTATCATTTAAGATGGTTCGCGTTATTTTATAGAAACGATCTAAGAAAAAATGATTTTTGGTCGCAAAAAAAAATCAGCAAGCAGCGATGCTGGCCCATTGGTTTTGGACGACAAGGAGCAGAAGCTGCCGCCTGTCGAATTCAAGCCCGATGCAGGAAGTAAACAGGAGCAGGAGGGCGTGCTGATCTCGTGTCGATCGGCAACTCACTATCCTGTGGCTGTCATGCTGGTAGCTCACGCTATAGGGTCGCGTGCCGATCAGATCATGATCGACTTTACAGCTCAGGGTGCCGCGCTGAGACTGCGCGTGGATGGTTTGTGGGAAAAGCTGCCGCCGCTGGAGCGAGAAACGGCGGACGGGATGTTAGTGGTCCTAAAAAAATTGTGCTTGTTAAATCCTACGGACCGGCGGTCGCTGCAAAAGGGGAAACTGCCGGTCAAGTTGAACGCTGTTGATTGGGTGCTTCGTTTTACCAGTCAAGGCGTGGCCAGTGGCGAACGAGTCTTGATAACGATCGCAACCAAGAAGCCGGTGCTGAACACACTGACCGATCTTGGGATGCGAGAGAAGATGCTGGCAAGCTTCAAAGGACTGATCAATGGTTCGCCATCCTTGTTTCTATTCAGTGGGCCGGCAGGGCATGGTTTGCCGACCACTTGGCGAGCCGGGCTGGAAGCGGCAGATCGCTTTATGCGCGATTTTCACTGCGTTTACGATTCGGCCTTGGATGAACCCGAAATCATTAATATCACAAACCACACGTTCGACAAGTCCGCCGGCGAAACACCAATGACGGTGTTGAAGAGTCTGCTGCTGAAGCAGCCGGATGTACTGGTATTGCCTGATCTTTTCAGCCCGGAGCTAGCGGAACTGGTCAGCACTGAAGTCAAAGACGAGCATCGATTTGCCATTACGCGCATCGTGGCGGGTTCGTCGGTTGAAGCTCTTCTTAAACTTTTGGCAACTTATCGTGGTTCGGCCAAGAAGCTGCTCGAAATCACCAGTGGCGTCATTAACCAGCGGCTGGTTCGTCGGCTGTGCGTCGATTGCCGACAGCCATTTCAGCCGACTCCTCAAATGCTGCAAAAGCTAGGAATACCTGCCGGGCGCGTTCAAACGCTTTATCAGCCGTTTATTCCGCCACCACCCGAACAGCGTGTTGACGCGAACGGCAAGCCGATCGAAATTCAAATTTGCCCCAAGTGTGGTGGACGTGGCTACTACGGACGGGCTGCGGTTTTCGAGCTGCTGGTACTGGATGACGAACTGCGCCGGGCGATTTTGAAAGACCCATCTCCCGCCAGCGTTCTGGCTGTCGCTCGACAGCGAGGCTTCCTGACCATTCAGGAAGAATGTGTTTTAGCGGTGGCAACCGGCATGACCAGCCTTCAAGAGCTGCAGCGAATTGTCGCTCCGCCGAAGTAATCGTGTTTTGGATGAAGTCAATCATGGAGTCAAGCGTTCAATGGTCGAGATTCAGTCTGCTGGTGGTCCTATCTTTCATAATGCCCCCGACGATCATTCGCAAGTTCGGTCGCTGAGCGGCTGGGCTGTGTTATCGCTAGTGGTCGGGTTGAGCTGTTTCCTGGTGCCGCTAGCTTACGGCCTGCTGCCATTAGCCGTTTTGGCGGTCATCTTGGGAGGTATTGTGTCGCTTAAGCTATCCGCTCCTGAGGCTGATTTGGGACTCTGGATGGCCAATTTTTGTCTAGGCATGGGAATCATGAGCGGCACGTGGGTCTTTGCCGCATATAAGACAAATGCTGGCTACCTGACCCATCATGCGGTTCAGCATGCCGAGGATTTTATTGGCTCGATCCAGCAGGGTCGGCTGTATGAAGCCATGGAACTGTCCAAGCCAGTTGGGATGAGGCAGCCTGAAGGCATCGATCTTGAGCAATACTACGAATCTTATCAAGGAGACATTTCTTTAGACCTGATCAAGATGTCAAGTTTGATTCCCAGCGGCGATGATGGACCGCCGAATCCTGAAAAAGACCGCAAAGTTGCTGCCTCAGTTTTCAAGAACAGCCCCGCAACGGTTTTTATCCAACAGCATCCACAAGCCAAGTGGAATCTGGTTCAAGTCAAGCAAATCAAGGAAAGCGGTGACACCACTTTGATCAAGATGATCATGCAATGCTCGGATTCTTCCAGCAAGCGGCTCCTGGTTGATGCCATGCGCCAGCAGACGGCCTCGGTGGATGCTGGTCGTTCAGCCGAGTGGCGAATCGGCTCGATCAGTGTTGAATAAAACGCATCCAGCGTAGAGGCTGTGACTTTTTTGCAACTTGCGAAGCTAGTATCGCCTTACGCTCCCGCGAGAGTAGCGTTAATGCTGACTAAAGCGCAACAAATATTCTTGCCTGCGCTCAGCTTCGTGCTTGGCTACACGCAGGAAAATTTGTCCTCCACAGATCGCTGGGCTAGCAAACGCTTCGTCGCCAATTTTGTTGCGGCCTAATTCTTCGTACTGGTCTGGTCTAGCCCGAAAAACGAACATCGTACCATCCTCGCAGGCCCAATAAATCTTGTCGTCAACGCGCACGCCCGATGCACTGATGCGATCGATCAATCGCTTTTTCCAAATCTCTTTGCCAGTTTTCGCCTCCCAGCAATACAGAACACCGCCGTCTGCGTATGAGTAAAGATATCCGTCAACAGCTAACAGCGACTGCTCATAAGCCTTGACTCGATTGCGCCACGCTACCTCGCCTGTTGCAACATCCATCGCGACCGTTTCCGATCCTGGGAAACCGCCGCTGGCAAACACCAATCCCTGATGCTGGATCGTCGTGCCGCAGGTAGCCAAGGTGGTGGCGGTTGTCTGCCACAGTTGTTGCCCGTTTACCGGGTCGTATGCAATTACTTTGTTGGCTCCGCTGATCGTCAGATAGTCCTTGCCCTGGTGAGAGCTTAACCCAGGAGAGGAAAAAGTAATCGTGTTGGTTCGAGGCAATCTCCACACCTCCTGGCCAGTATCTCGACGCAGTGCAACCATGGCTGATGGACCGTCATATTCGTACGCCATAATGACTGTGTCCCCATAAAGGACCGGCGAAGCGGCGTACCCGTACTGATAGAGTCGCGGGCTATAGCGACCTAGTTCCTTTTTCCAAATCTCCTGGCCATCCAACGACAATGCGGTTACCCAAATTGCGTCGTGATGATAGAGAGCCATGAAAACCCTCTCGCCGTCGCAGGCAATCGTTGGAGATGCTTCTGTATTTTTAACGTGGTTTTTGGCCGGGAATCCGCTACGATTGACTTCAACTTGCCAAAGTAACTTGCCTGTATTCCGGTCGCAGGCTAATGCGTAGTGAATCTGATTTTCCTCGTCAGCCGTCAATAGAAAAACGCGATCTCCTACTACCACTGGCGAACCATGCCCGCGACCAGGAATCGGCTGCGACCAGTCAAGATTCTTCTGTTCTGAGAACTCGGTTGGCGTCTGCTGACTAACCGCTTGTCCATCGCGCGAGGCACCGCGCCACCATGGCCAATCTCGCTGAGCATTCAATTGAGGAAATGACTCCAGCGCCACTTGGCCAAAAGCTGTGCTGGACAATACTAGAACCAAAGCCAGACAATGGAACATCAGGGACTTCATTTACGTTTACTTCTTGAGAAAGATTGGAACTAATTGACAATCGATGCTAGGGAATGATTATTCCGCAAAGAAGCTTTGCTATCAATGGTTGAGTCGCTTGCCCACAACGGAATTAGTTGAAAACAGCTCTTAATGCCGTAGGAAATGTCGATTGCCTCTTGACGTTGCCAAGGCTGATCCGTTACTTCCCAAGCAGTCTATGTCACTGAACGGGGAGTCATTACTCTGATTGTCCAGCTTTCAGCCTCGAACGCAAAGTTAGGCCACTGCTTGTGGTTGGTGATGTGCTGCGCCGTGTTGGCTGGCTGCCAGGGTCGTGGATACACGGATGTTTATGTAGATGCCATGGCTGCCGAAATCCGCGATCTGGAAGATCAGTTATACGAGTACGATCACGAGTACCGGTTGCTGGAACAGGAGTTGGACTCGCTACGCCTGGAGAACATGACGCTTCAACAAAGCACAAGCGTGCCCAGCGTGATCGCTCCAAAAGCCAGTTCGCCACTGGATTTCCTCCCACGCGAGTCAGCACCTTCAAATAATTCTGAACGAGCCGCACCGCCAACCGTTCAGTCTGCTCCGAAAATCACGCCGGTTCCCAAGTCGTCAACTCCACCCACTGGACCTCAGCCCAATTCCTTGCCTGGTTCATCGGCGGGTGGCTCACCCAACAGTCCGAACGCACTACCAGCCCCTCCTCAATTACGTTCGCCGGGTGGGGCCACTGAGGAAATCCCTCAGCCGTTTCGCGAGCATCCTTCCCTTCCCGACCAACAGCCACCGGCTGAGGAGATCGAATTTGATGCTGGTCAAGAATTGACCATTCCGACGATAACCACTGGTGCCGTGCAGCCGCCAATTGGGCTAGGGAATACTGCCTTGTCACCCGATGAACTGGAAGTGAATCTGTCCCAGATAGAGCTACTAGCTCAGTTAACTGCGGCTCAGGGACAACTTGGAAAGGCCAAGATCAAACCGGCAACGCAGGTTGTAACCGACAAGCGCATCGTCGAACTAGCGTTTCACCCAAGCATGTCGCGGTCGATCAACTTCAACGACGACGATATTGATGATGGGCTTTACCTAGTACTTCAACCCAAGAACGAACATGGACAAGTTGTTCCAGTGACTGCTGTGCTGACCGTCGAAGTGATCGATCCAGCCCGCGACGAGTCACATTCGCGAATCGGCGTTTGGAAATATTCTGCCGCCGAAGTCCAGGAAAAGCTACAACCGATGGGCAGCCAGCAGGGCATCCACCTTACGTTACCATGGAATGGTCCCAATCCGCACGCCGATCGAGTGCTGGTGATGGTGACCTACACCTTCGACAATGGTCGCCAAGTGATTGGACAAAAAGAGGTCTATGTTAACTCGGCTTCGAAAATGAAAACGGTCTGGGCACCCAGAGCCAGCCGTTCGGCAGCCCAAATCGGTCAATTGCAGCGACATCAAGATGAACAATCCCCCATCCGTCAGGCTACTGCCGTATCGGAACAGCCTGTGACCGGTCCGGTCATGCCAGCCATCGGAGCATTCCCGCCTCCCGACGGGGCACCTGCTCCATAGAATGCATTGATCAGAAAACGTCGCTCAGAAACCTTGGATCAACTGCCCATCGTTCCGCAGGCCCAAGCGATTAAACAGGTCAGGATCAATCTCGAATCGAATCAAGTGAACGCTTCCGTCAACCAGCAAAGCATTCATTCCACCTGAGTGCGCACTGCCGAATCTAAACCCGGCTTTGGGGTCTTGATCGTCGTTGAAGCGTCGATCCGATTTGGGAAAGTAACCGGTATAGCGAACCACATCTGGGTCCCAACCGTCAGCCCATCCTGCATCGTCGTGCCAATCTCCCGTTTCGTATCTCTGGAAGTGCAAGTGCTTTTCGGCGATCAACAAAGTTTGTGACAGCCCATCGGTGATATCTGCCATGCGTGACTTGGAACCTCGCCATATTTTGTCCTTATCTAACCCGCCGCGTACGATGGCACCTCGGTACGGTTTGTCGGCCCAGCCCATTTCCCACGTGTCTCCATACCAGAACTGATCCCAAGAATCCACGGAATTGGCTGGCGTTGCTGCCGCGTAATCCATCAAAAAACGCCCACTCTGAATGGCTGATCTGGCTCCTGAGCGCCGCGATGGACAAAAGAAAATGGTTGGCCCAGCCTGTGTCCGAATGTGATCAGCTCCGTGTTCGCTTTTTAATCTAGACAATGCCATCTGTTCTATCATTGGCAGAATATGGGTGGCCCAGCTTCCCTCCTTGCCCCAGGGATTAAAACCACCGGGAGGCATATAGCCCATCAGATCGTGGTGCATGATGACCGCCAAGCCCTGCTGCTTGAGATTGTTCACACAGGTCGTTCGACGAGCGGCTTCGCGGGCTGCCTGAACCGCTGGTAGCAACAGTCCCACCAAGATTCCGATAATGGCAATCACGACTAACAATTCAACGAGAGTGAATGCTGCCTTTGGAGTTGCGTTCAACAGCTTGGGTTTTATTTTGCGATAGAGCATTAGAAATGCCAACTCAAGTTGATGATCACTTGGCACCATTCCTAATGGGCAACCACTCACGAATCGCTTTAGCCGATTCAAAATTGGATGGGCGCTTAGCCCGATGTTGAAGCTTCATTATATCCAAAAAAAATATCTGATAAATGGCGGAAATGGGTAAACTGTCAATCGGCTGTGTTTCTTAGCCTTGGCAAATTGCGGGCCTGAGGTAAGCATCGGTTTTTTAGCTCGAAGTCCCATCAATCATTGCTTCAGACTCTGGCCTTCACATGACGATACCATGGATATTCGTCGAAAAAGTACCCAAGAACAGGTAGGAAACATGCTGTCGACTTCCGCGTCAGAGATTCCGGCTCCCATCTTGCGTTTAGATCCCAACTCCGGCTCGGCTGTGTCGGTGGGCCTCGGTTCGGCTAGCGAATCGGATTCGGCTATCCAAGAATTGAATCAGTCCATTGAATCGCTCCGCCAGCAACTGGAGCAGGCTCGCCGCATGGCGACCCTGGGCGAGCTGACAGGAACGGCCACGCACGAGTTCAACAATCTGCTAATGACGATATTGAACTATTCCAAGTTGGGTTTGCGACATAAAGACGAAGCCACTCGAGACAAAGCGCTTCAAAGAATTCACGATGCAGCAGGTAAAGCTGGCAAATTGACCGGCAGTATCCTGGCTCTGGCTCGTAATCGCAGCGGCAGCATGGAGCCGACCAATCTGCGTCAAATCGTCGAAGACACAGTACTTCTTTTAGAACGTGAGTTTCGCAAGTACCAATTGCACCTTGAATCCCAACTGGATGAAGTGCCTGAAGTAATGGGGCAAGGTAACGAACTTCAGCGTCTGCTGATCAACCTGTTAGTCAACGCGCGCCAGGCCACTGCGGCTGGTGGATATGTTCGAGTTACATTGAAAGCAAATCCAGAGGCTGGCGAAGTGGTGCTGACCGTCCGCGACAACGGAACCGGTATTTCACAAGATGTGATTCATAAGATTTTTGATCCCTACTTCAGCACCAAGTCAGGTCCGGACGCATCTGGGCGCGGCGGTACGGGAGTGGGCCTAGCTCTTTGCAAAGAGATCGTTGACGCGCACCGTGGACGAATTCGCGTCGAGACAGCCTTGGGCAAAGGAACTGCCTTCAGCATTCGTTTGCCCATTGCAGACACTTTACCCAGCGCTGATCGAGTAGCTTAAGTCATCTAGTTGTCCTACTTGCTGGTATTCTCTTTCTTCGATCGCCCGGATTTCCAGTCAGGATCGGATTCGAAAAACATCAAATGCTGCCATGGCAAGTCATCAAACTGGCCGGCCAGCCGAAACCCGTTGGCACGGTACTCGCGCAGTATCTGACGCTTGCTCATCTTGTGCAGAGGTAAGATAGGCACCTTGGGATCTTCGGCTCGGAATTCCAGCAGCGCGATTCGACCTCCCGGCTTCAGGCTCTTTCGTATTGCCGCTAGCATTTGTTCCGGATGCGAGAATTCATGGTAGACATCGACCATCAGCACCATATCTACACTGGCCGGCGGCAGATGAGGATTGGTCAGTTCGCCCAAGATCGTTTCGATATTGTCGATGCCCGATTCTTCCGCTCGTAAATGCAGTAGATGAAGCATTTCTTGCTGGATATCGACCGCCAGAACCTTGCCACCTGGAACAATCCGTTTGGCCATTTCCATCGAGTAAAACCCGTTTCCACAGCCCATATCGCAGACGATCATTCCTGGCTGAAGCTGTAATTGTTCAAGCGCAGTCTTCGGGTCCTCCTCCTGCTGGCGCTCCGATCTGACAAGCCATCCAGCATGCGCATAGCTCATGGTCGGAGCAATCTTGCGACCAAGGTAGGAATCACGTGCCGGCGGCGGATCTAATTCGAGCGATTCTGATTCAGATGATGGAGCTGCCGATTGAGCTACGGCAGTTGACGTTG
Source organism: Aureliella sp. (assembly GCA_044234105.1). Lineage (GTDB taxonomy): Bacteria > Planctomycetota > Planctomycetia > Pirellulales > Pirellulaceae > Aureliella. Next base: position 51,743 of record JBIIJD010000033.1, read on the forward strand.
TTGTGATCGCAGTCAGCCCCAGCCATACAATGAAGAGCGCTATGCCAAGCCACGCCGGCAATCGTTTTTGCCTCCAAAGCCCATACAACCGCTCGTGCCATGCCATATTGTCCCTTCCTTTCGGGTTCAGGCTGCGGCGATACGCTCATCAGCACTAACCCTATTTTATCACAATCGAGGAACCGAGTAGCACAGTCTTTGAAAGAATCATAGGGAAGAACGTTAATTTGCGAGCGTAGCCGTGGATGCAAGTGCTTGCAATTTGGCCACCGCTCGCTGCTCCAGTTGACGGACTCGTTCCTTGGAAATCCCCAATTTGTCAGCAAGGACTTGAAACGTCTTGATCTTTCCACAGGGGCTCAGCGCGTATCTGGCTCGTACGATCAGTTGCTCCCGACGATCCAGTTGCTGAACCAGAGAGCTTAATCGATCCCGCATCGATTGCCACAAATGATCTGCGGCTTGACCACGCGGTTCCGGTTCAACTGCATCGGCTACCCAGTGCTCTGAATCGTCAGTGAACAGAGCGTTTTCTTGCTGCTGCTGAAGAGCTAGATTGTACAACGACCTGGAAATGCTGCGATAAGCGTAAGTGCTGAAACGGAACCCGCGCTGATAATCAAATTTCTCGACAGTCTGCATCAATGTTACGACCCCTTCGCTATACAGCTCGTCAAAGCTGAAAACTGGAGATACAAACTTTTTTACGAGAGAAATAACTAGCCTCAGGTTCGAGTAGATCAGATGGTCGCGAATCCGCCGTACCTGATCGTGCAACTCCAAAATCTGTCGGATTTGGTTTGGATCGGGGTCTTTCCAGGAGATGCTTCGCTGTAAAATTCTGATCTGATACTTCAGAAAGTTCATCGCGCGAAAACACAACTGCTCGGCCTCTTTGGTTAGTACGGGGAGATCGCCGAGACCATGAGAATACAAGTACCGTTGATCGCTGGCCGATGCTCCCTTGCTCTGAATCTGAGACAGCAATTCAGCGGTCTCCCGAGGCAGCCTGGACTGAGCGTCCTGAAACTCTTGATTATCGATGTACTGGACTGACGCTTGAGCAGCCGCTAGATCGGTGCCGGTTGAGACTTGCCTTGTACGAACTGCTTGTCGAACTTTGGTAACCATGATTAGCTCCTTAACCCCCTTGGAAACATTCAAAACACCCTAAACGTTCAAATCGTTCATGATGGTTATAGGCATTTTCGGGCTGAAGTCAAGCGACAAATCGGTCAAAACGTCCAAATTGATTTCTCTTGCAGAGAAAACCCCTCCCGAGGACTAGTCCTGAAGGGCTTTCAGGTTCAGTACAATAGGATCATCCCGGCGAGGCTGTAATTTTTTCGAATGGCTCCGATCGGCCCGCGAACGAAGCGGTAAGGAGCGCTACTTTCGCTGGGGCGAAAGGCGACATTGCTTCGCACGCTGCTAGAAATGACAGCCACTCCACTGTTTGCCGGTACCTGCGGTTTCCGCGCTGGACAGGCGAATGGGTTCAATGTTAGTTTTGCTTGATCTATATCACTTTTCTTCTCATTTCTCGCATCCATCCAATTCCATGTATGAACTTCTGAGCCCGAAACAGGTTGCACAGGCATTGCAAGTCAGCGAATCGTCTGTCAAACGTTGGTGTGATAAGGGGTCGATCCATACTACTTACACTGATGGCGGGCATCGCCGTATTCGCTTGGTGGATTT
>JBIIJD010000034.1:0-52848 GCA_044234105.1 Aureliella sp.
ACTTCGACAAGCGGTGCAATTGCGCAACCAACTAAATCCGGCAGTTCAGTTGGAGGCATCTGGCGGAGTTTCTCGGAAAACACTTCGGGAAATCGCCGAAACCGGCGTCGACCGGATCAGCATGGGGGCGCTAACGCATTCAGCGATCAATTTGGACTTGGGACTGGACTGGGTTTTTGGTTAGCCGACAAGGATCAACCATGGCTGAACAACGGCTGAACGAGTCATTCGATCAACCCCGGCTTGACCCACGCCTTCATTGGCAATCAGAGCCCAGTCGATGGCTGCTCAATCCTGACGGGAATGGCTTACAGATCTGGCCGGATGCCCAAAGCGACTTTTGGCAGCGCACTCATTATGGTTTTCAAGCGGACAATGGGCATCTGTTGTACCTGTCGACATCTGATGCATTCCAGATTGAAACTTGCGTGAAGCTGTATCCTCAGCATCAATACGACCAAGCCGGGTTGATGATTTGGATCTCCAGCGATTGCTGGATTAAGACCTCGGTTGAATTTGAACTCGAAGGCTTCAATCAACTGGGAGCGGTAGTGACCAATCATGGATATTCCGATTGGTCAACTCAGCCACTGGACAACTCCATCGATCAGCTTTGGTTTCGATTAACGCTCAATGGCACCGATGTCACTGTGCAAAGTTCACTGGATGGCCAGCAGTGGCAACAACTGCGAGTGGCCCCGCTGTTGGGCCGTCAACATGGCGAGCCGATACGCTGTGGCCTGTATGCGTGCAGCCCCAAAGCTGCAGGCTTTCGCGTCGACTTTAAGTATCTAAGGTTCACTCCGATTCGGACCTAATCCGAACCATCCGCCGAATAGTTGACCCTGCGTGCATTCAGTTGAATTAATCCTGCAGCGTCAGGTCACAGTGAATCGTTGCGGTCGCGATAGCAGGTTCGCTCGGGTATGCGATGCAACCAAGCTGCATTACAATCGGGCTTCTTGGATACTGACTCTTTTTATGATTGGACACACCCATGAGCAAAATCATATTCAAAACTGGCGAAGCAACCGTGTTTTCAGAAGGCAAGGACGTGACTGCCGCCATGCCAGAGATTGTGATCGGAGCGGTGGATGGTCCTGTGGGAACCGCCTTTGCCACGATGATGGCACAAAGCAAAGGTCATACCGCAATGTTTGCTGTTCGCGACATCAATCAAATGGTCCGCCCAGCGACGATGATGGTTCCCAAAGTCACGCTCAAGGATGCCGCCAACATCGAACTGTTTGGTGGAGTCGTACAGGCGGGAGTGGCTGACGGTATTGTGGACGCGGTGATCGAAGGCATCATTCCTCGCGACCAGGTGAACGATCTTTGCATCATCGCTCTGCTGTGGATCGATCCGAGCTGTGCTGGACAGGAGAACTTGGATAAGGCCGACCTTTACAAGAATAACTATGACGCCATCAAGCTGGCGCTTCAGCGCGCACTCAACGATCAGCCGTCCATTGAAGAACTGATCAAGAACCGCCACACCATCAAGCACTGCATGTGGGAAGAGAGCTGGGAACCCAAATCGTAAGTGGACTTGATAAGGAGTTGTCACGGAGTAAATTCCCCCTCACTCTACCCTCTCCCCCACAAAGCCGGTGGAGAGGGAACACCAAAATCGGAAAGTTAAATTGGGGTAATTCCCAAGAGTTCAACTTACGAATCAGTTGGCTGAGATTCGCCCCGGTAGACTTTAGCCCAGAGCCGCATCCAGCCAATCCGGATAGGCTGTGCAAAAGCGTAATAACAAAAAATGACGGGCAAAGCCATTTCGCGTACTAGAAATATCAGCAGCAGAGTCAGCAATATTTTGAGCAGCTTGGTGCGAGTGCCTCGCCCACGCAAAAATTGATTGATCACATGCGGATATCGAACGCGAGAAATCATCAAAACTGAAACGGCGGCTACGATGATTGGCAACAGCAGCGTTACATGTGACAGGAAACTGCTGGACACCTGCTGAGTCCCTGGCACTACGTAACCGATCGTCACATCTTTCAGTCCCTGCAATCCGATTGGAAAGGCTGCGATCACCCCAGCGGCCGCAGGCGACGGTAGACCACTGAAGAAAGCATGAGAGTCGCTTTCACTGGTTTCGTTATTAAATCGAGCCAAACGCAAGATAGCACAGGTCATAAACATCACCGCGATCGACCACAACAGGCGCGGAGGATATTCGATTGAAGGCGAAGCGATGCTCTCCATCAACCCGTGGTCTGGGTGCATCATGCGGAGCATCAAGAAGGCAGGGGCGACGCCAAAACTGACAACATCACACAGACTGTCAAGTTGAGTGCCAAAATCGCTTGTTTGATTAGTCAAGCGAGCTACGCTACCGTCCAGTGCGTCGAACACCATGGCCAGGAATATCAGGCCAGCCGAGACAAATAGCAATTCGCCCGCCGTTCGCGAAGTCACGCCAACCGTGCTGACCAATGAACCTTCAGCAAACTGCTCAGGCCCTACCATCGCAGCAAATGTGATGGCACCGAAACCGCAAACGGCATTACCCAAAGTCAGCAGTGTGGGCACTACCGCATATCGCGGCTGCTTGGTCGTTCGCCCGAAAAGCAATCGCCGACGCCGCGTACTCTTGGTTTCAATTTCTGTTTCGCTCATGCCATTGGCTCGCTGATCAAATTTCAACTCGGGAACACGACGATTAACGCAAGGCTAATGTTAAGAGTGGACTGGCACGAGGCTCAAGTCTATCGTTTTCCCGTGCCCCAGTATAATTCCCGTCTGACCAAGTGTCATGGCTGAACGTTGACAATAACGTAGCTTGCTCGAGCCTACAAAAGCTTGAAAATGCAAGAATCTCACCACGATCATCGACAATCGACCCATTGTCCCGTCTCTGCAGACTTCTGCAAACACTGACAGATGTGAATTGCATCACGCGCGTTCTGGACGCTCAGTCGTGGTTCCGTCTTTCCTGACGTCAATGAAGTTACCAAGTCATCGATCTCCGCACAAAAACCTGATACATCATCACTTCCTGACAGTTGCGGATGTTCGGCCGTGCCATCTGGTCTTAGCACCGAAAGTGGCATCACCTTCACGCCTTGAGGCTGAACGGATAGTTCGTACTGTAACACCGCCTTTTCACAGTGTATTTCAAAGCCATGGCAAAAGGGCCTTGCGCTTTGATCGGTCACACCGCAAGATGCTGCGACAAATACTCCTGGCTGGTCAAATTCCATCAAGGTGTGACAAAATTTGACCAAGCCCGACTGAAAAGTAGCCGAACACATCACGCGGCGCGGCATGCCAAAAATTAGCCTAGCAAAATGGGCGTCATGGACATGCAAGTCGATCAGCGGGCCGCCGACCTTTTCTGGATCGTAAAAATCGGGAATCCAATCTGGCGGCGAAATGATACGCTTAAAATGAGCCCGTAGCGGTCGCCCTAGCGCACCTGTTTGAATCTGCTGATAGGCGTACTGAAACTCGCCCATGTAGGGCAGCACCTGAGCTACCAAGACTTGACGGCCGTACCGCTGAGCAGCACTTAGAATCTGGTCGCATTGCTGTGTATTCAAAGCCAGCGGCTTTTCACAAAAAACGTGCTTGCCAGCAGCCAACGCTTGACATGCGGTTTGAACATGCAAATGTGGAGGCAAACAGATATCGATCACGTCGATCTCCGGATCATCTAACATTTGTTCAAGCGATTCATAAGCTTTCAGCCGCTCAGTCGGAATCACTTCGCCAGGCGGTCCAAAGTTCCCCTGAATGCCTCGCCAGTCTCCCTGTCGCTTCTTTTCATCACGAGAAAAGAACGCAACCAACTGGGCATGGGTCGAGCGTTGATATGCCAGATAGTGAATCCAACTCATGAAGCCCACGCCGGCAATCCCCGCTTTTAGCATGACTAAGGTTTCCTTTCAGGTTGAGGATGTTTGGAGTCCGAAAAATCATCATTCGCTGCTACAGAGACGGGTAATCTCTGCGGACATCTTCTTAGCACTTCGACCAAATCAAGCTGGCCTTCGTAGATGGCGCGACCCACGATGGCGGCATGCGTGTTCATAGTCAACAACTGGTCGATATCCGCCAGCGTCGTGACACCGCCCGAACAGACGACTGGAATCGTTGTTGCCTGCTGCATCTGCTGAAGTTGCTGAAAATTGGGACCGGACAACATGCCGTCTCTGGCGATATCGGTGTAAACAATAGCCGCAACCTTCTTGGTCAATTCGGCAACTTGCCTTGCCAGATCCACTGCAGATACTTTGGAAGTTTCCAACCACCCGTGAGTCGCGACATAGCCGTCTCGCGCGTCGATACCTAGGACCAAGTGCCCGGGATACGCTTCCGCCATTTCAGCAAACCACTCCGGCTCGCGCAGTGCCCTGGTGCCCACGATGACGCGCTGCACGCCCATGCCTAACAATCGCTGGATCGTCGCCTTATCCCGGACACCGCCTCCAACCTGACAAACCAGACCGGTCTGAGCCACGATCCGCTCGATGACTTGAGCATTAACCTGACTGCCATCTTTGGCACCGTCCAGGTCCACTAGATGCAGGTAAGTGGTACCCGCTTGCTTCCATTGTTCTGCCATCTGAACCGGATCATCCGAAAAGACGGTTTCGCGCTGGTAATCTCCCTGTTGCAAGCGAACACACTTGCCGCCCAATAAATCGATGGCTGGCCAAATTTGCATGTTGGTTTCGGTCTGCTCGGCTGGGCTGCCGACCTTTGCTTTGAGAGTAAAACGGTGGCTTATCGGATAGAATCGCGTTGAAACCTAAATCGGTGATTCTCTGGAGCTTGTCTAGCCAAACTGCCCCGACTGCCTAAGTTCTGCGGTTAGTTTCTTAAATCGCTTCTTTTGTACTTCGGGGATATCACGCCAATCAACATCGTGGATTGCGCCGTAGAGTGCGTATAGATAGGCAGCGTTACAGCATTTGGTGGACCGTCCCTGACTGCGTCGATACTGAAGCATCTTGAGAAATGCAGCCTCCGGACCCAATTGAATGAGCTGTGAAGGCGTGGAAATCCCGGCAGCATTGAGATCTGCTTGACAAACGGGTCCAATATTACGCAACTGATCAAGACTGTCCAGTTGGGACAATTGACGTTTTGGCATATATCCGAAGTCCTTTACTGCGCCGGATCGAAACAGGCAAAACCATTAAATATGCGGCATTTCGCCACACAGAATATCAGGGCTGGCCTCAAATGACTACTAGGCTGACGAATTGCCGATCCTATCAGCCGCAGCGCGTTAGCACCCGGTTCTCCCGAAAACCGGTCGCTAACGCGGTGCTGGCTGATTGAACCAACAAATTTCTGTCTGGCGGGGCCGAATCGAAACCGACCGGCCGATCTAATTTGGCCTGTGTAGAAAGAAACATATCGATAAAATCTCGGCTTTCTTGGTCGCGTGTTCGGAAGTTGATCGACCTCCGTATAGCAACCTGTGACAAGGCCTACCCCACTTGCGAATGACCTGCTGGGCAATCCAGTTTGGTGCCATTTCGCTATTCTATGCAGAAGTTGTGCAAGATCCAAATGATCAATCAATTGTTGCGATACACCCGCGTTCTTTCTATCGTGGGCGATATTCTGACCATCAAAGCAGACGATGTCGGCCTGGGTGAATTGGCCATCGTGGAAGACCAATCGGGCCAGCGATCTTTGGCTCAAGTCGTAGAAATTCAAAAAAATCACGTGTCGCTTCAGGTTTTCACCGGTGGTAAGGGATTGTCCAGCGAGGCTAAAGCGACATTTTTAGGCCGATCGGTGGAGGTCACGTATTCTCAGAACATCCTGGGGCGAATCTTTGATGGCGCAGGGCGTGCCATTGATGGCGGTCCGCGACTGGAGGACGACAACAAGATCGAAGTGGGAGGCCCATCGGTCAATCCAACGCTACGTATCGTGCCCAAGAAGTTCATCGAAACGAAAGTACCGATGATCGATGTTTTTAATTGTCTGGTGGAAAGCCAAAAGATTCCGATCTTTTCGATCGCTGGCGAGCCATACAATAAACTGCTTGCCCGTATCGCTATTCAGGCCGACGCCGAAGTAATCATTTTCTGTGGCCTGGGGTTGATTTTTGATGACTACCATTTCTTCCGCAGCACTTTTGAGAATGCTGGGGCTTTTGCCAAGACATCCATGTTTGTCAACTTGGCGTCGGACCCGATCGTCGAGCGATTATTGGCTCCTGACTTGGCGTTGAAAGTGGCCGAGCGTTTTGCGGTAGAGCAGAACAAGCGCGTGTTGGTGTTGATGACTGACATGACCGCCTACGCGGATGCGCTGAAAGAAATCGGCGTGGCCATGGAGCGTGTCCCCTCCAACCGTGGTTACATGGGAGACTTGTACAGCCAATTGGCTCTGCGATATGAGCGAGCGTGCGACTACAAAGGGGCTGGATCGGTAACCATCATCACGGTAACCACCATGCCCGGCAACGACGTGACACACCCGGTTCCTGATAACACAGGCTACATCACGGAAGGCCAGTTCTACTTGCACGGTGGTGTGATCGATCCCTTCGGATCTTTGTCTCGACTGAAACAGCAGGTCATTGGTTCCGTCACCCGCGAGGACCATTCGCAGGTCATGAACACGATGATTCGTTTCTATTCGGGGGCCAAGGACGCCGAGAAGAAGCAGCAAATGGCCTTCGACTTGTCTCCGTTGGATCACAAGCTGTTAAAATTCGGCGATCTATTCAAAAAGAGATTCATGGACATTGAAGTGGCGCTGCCGCTGAACGACGCTTTGGATTTATGCTGGCAAACGATGGCCGAGTGCTTTGAGCCTGCTGAACTGCTGATGAAAGACCAATTGATTGAACAGTACTTTCCCAAGACGCAGAAGCGAGCGGCGAGCTAATTCCACAACATGGCACTAGCACTGAACAAGACTACGCTGAAACAACAGCGGGATCAGCTAAAGACTTTTAAGAAGTTTTTGCCCTCGTTGGATCTGAAAAGACAGCAGTTACTGGCTGCCCTAAAAGTGGCTCGTGGTGAATTGGACGAGGCCCTTAGAACTTACGACCAGTTGGAGTCGCGGTTAGCCAACATCTATCCTCTGCTAGGCAGTTCGACAGTACGTACCAGAAATTTATCTAGTTTGGTTCGTATTCGCTCAGTCGAAATCAGCCAAGAGAACTTGGTGGGTACAAAGCTGCCAGTTGCCAAGCAGGTGGCCTTTGACGTCGCCGAATACTCGCGGATGGTCATGCCGTTTTGGATTGACCTGCTGATTGAGAACATGCAGCGAATGGCCGAACTGCATGTCTTAAAGCAGGTCCGAATGGAGCGAGTTCGAATACTGGATCATGCCGCCCGACGCATCACTCAACGAGTGAATCTATTTGAAAAAGTGCTGATCCCCAAGGCTGAGCAGAACATTCGCAAGATCGTGATTTTCTTGTCTGACCAAGAACGCGCCGCTGTGGTTCGATCTAAGATCGCCAAGAACAAAAGTCTTGAGAAACAAAGTTAGAGCAATATAGTAGTACAATGGCCATTGTCAAATTACAGAAAATAACTCTCTATGGGCGCGCTAGCCAGCGTGATCTCGTATTAGACGAATTACAGCAACTGGGCTGCTTGCATTTGATCGACTTGCCAGGCAACAATAGCGGTAAGCCCCTAGAAGACGCTCAGCGACAACAGGTCATGGATGGAATCAAGTACCTCCAGGCTGGCGCGATCCAGAATGGCCACCAACACGTGGTTTATCCCGACCAACTGGACTGTTTGCTGGTATCCAGGCAAGCACTAGACAATCAGCAACGCCACGATCAATTGATCGAGGAACTAGACCAGATTACCGAAGCTATTCAAGCACTTGAGCCATGGGGAGAATTCCAACTTCCTAATGCGGAGCAATCGGTTGGCTTGCGATTTTGGTTTTACCAGGTGCCATTAAGGCAGCGAGGAATCCTTCAAGAACTTACGACGGCTTGGCAACTGATCAACGAAGATCGGCTATTCTGCTATGTGGTAGTAATCAGCCAACAAGAACCTGAGATGCCCCTTTCCAGCTTGACCTTGGATGCCCGGCCTTTGTCTGAATTGCGGCGACATCAAAAAGACATTGAAGAGCAATTGGATCGGCTACAATGGGAACGAGTCGCACTGACTCGCTATCTAAATTTGCTTCAGCGAGATCTGAATCTGGCCGACGACAAGATCGCTCGCGCTGAGGCCGTGAGGCGAATGGCACAAGATGATAACTTGTTCGCAATCCAAGGTTGGGCTCCCTGTTCTACCGTTCAGGCGCTGAAAGAGTTCGCCCTTAGCCATGGACTGGCTATCAGCATCACCGAGCCGTGTGAAGACGAACAACCCCCAACACTCCTGAAAAATCCCCAGATGGTTTCCGGTGCGCAAGGCGCTGTGACATTCTATATGACCCCTGCATACAAGTCTTGGGACCCAACTTGGATTGTCTATGGGTCTTTTACGCTTTTCTTCGCGATGATCATGTGCGATGCTGGCTACAGTGCATTGCTGGCTCTTGGAATGCCTTTCGTATGGCAACGCCTTGGTTCCAGTGAAGTTCTTCGACAACTTCGCTGGCTATTGTTGGCATTGGTCATCGCTTCAATTGCTTATGGAGTTCTCGCAGGCAGTTATTTTGGTGCGACGCCCTCGGCCTTGGAGAAATACCAGTTGAAATTGGATGGTCAGCCACTCGTCAATAACAAAACGGCAATGATGCTACTTTCCCTGGGCATTGGGGCTTTCCACTTGGCACTAGCCAACCTAGTTACATTCTGGAGAAACCTGGGCAATAGCCAAGCAGTTGCATCATTGGGATGGGCATTTGCGCTGGTGGGAGGATTTGTATTAGGAGTTTTCAATCAGGCGTCCAATCCAGGAACTGTGTGGACTGCCCAGCTTGTTGGAAGCCAGCCCGAAGCCATCCAGCCATTTTTGCGACAAATGGGAATGGTTGGACTGGTTAGCGGTTTGGGCATGGTATTTCTTTTCAGCAGTAGTCGACCATTGTTTTCGACTCGAATCAGTGATTGGCTATGGCGCATCCTGGATGGTCTGATGGGCCTAACCAAAATTTCACAGGCATTCGGTGACACACTAAGTTACTTGCGACTTTTCGCGCTTGGCCTGGCCAGTGCCCAATTGGCTGTCACATTCAACGACTTGGCGATTGGAGTCCGCGAAATCCCGGGTTTGGGTATGGTCTTAGCTCTTTTAATTTTGGTTGTAGGCCATTCCATCAATATTGTATTAGGCATCATGGGCGGTGTGGTTCATGGTCTGCGACTAAACTGTATCGAATTTTTCAATTGGAGTTTGACGGATGAAGGTTATTCATTTCGTCCATTTTGCAAGAAAGAAGGTTAGCTAGATGGATCAGGTATTTCTGTTATTGGGTTGGATTGGAATGTTTGCCCCCACTGCCCTGGGCGCATTTGGGAGTATAGTCGGGTGCTCGCGTGCAGGACAGGCTGCATGTGGAGCCATGTTGGACGTAGAAAGTGGTCATGGTCGATTGGTCGGATTGTCGGCATTACCTTCGTCACAGATGATCTATGGGATTGTCGTGATGTTCAGCTTGCAGCGTGAGGTGACGGTAGCCAATAGCGCAGGTTTATTCGCTGTGGGTGTGCTTTGCGGGTTGGCACTGATGTACAGCGCCATGTATCAAGGCTCGTGCTGTGCTGCAGCCATTAATGTCAGCAAGCACAAGCCTGAAATTTTCGGTCTCTCGGTTGCCCCAGCGGCGATTGTTGAAGGCTTTGCTGTGTTTGCCTTCATTTTCGCGCTGGTTCTCGCTGGTGGCATCCCCACAGCGGCACAATAGAAAAGAAAGGGATACTCAATCCATCATGGCAACTACTACCCACTCTAATATTCAGACTAGCGGCGTCCAAGATCTGATCAATCGCTTGCACGATGAAGGTGTCGCATCCGGCCAATCAGAAGCAGAACGCTTACTAGCAGAAGCCCGCGTCCGCTCTATGGAAATGCTGGATCAGGCCAAGTCGGAGGCAGAGAGCATCGTCAACAAAGCACGCCTTGAAGCCGAATCGATAAGTAACAACGGCAAGGAGGCGTTGCGGCTGGCTAGTCGCGATTGTATTTTGCGAATTCGCGAAGCCTGCGATGATGAATTTCGCAATCGACTCAAGCGTATGGTGCAGCACAAGCTAAGTGATCCCAAGTTATTGGAGAAAGTCATTCTGGAGATTGCTGCCAAAGTTAGACCTGACTCTTCCCAGGGGCGTGTCCAATTACTTCTGTCGCCAGCCAGTGTTTCGGCTGAAGCTCTTGAAAAGGAGGTAGCGAAAGTCCAACCTGGTTCGTTGACTGATTTTGTCTTGGGCTTGAGCGCCGACATTTTGCGCGAAGGATTGACTTTTGGTGTCTCTGATGATCCAAGCCCCAGCGTGCGTATTCAGCTTACTCAAAACGACGTGCAATTTGAACTAACCGATGAAACGATTACCTCGTTGCTGATGCAGTATTTAATACCTCGATATCGCGCTGTACTGAAGAAGGACAAGTAACGTGGCCAGCCGGTACTACTACACTCTAATTGCGAGCTTGCCGCCATTGCCGCCCGAATTTGATGTGGACCGGGTTCCCATCGCTCGCTCACAGCTTGAAGAGCGTTTGAAGTTGCTGGCCGACGATGATCTGGAAGTAGTCAACCAGTGGCACGACTACATCTTCTGGGACCAACAAACTTTGGAGCGTACCGACCAAGAGGTTGCGGACAAGTATCAGCAATTAAAAAAATCTGTAGTTAATACCACTTTGTGGCACATGATCGAATATCGAATGGATGTTCGAACTATCGTGGCAGCCGTACGTCGCAGGCGAGTTGGATTGCCAGCTCCCGACTGTGTGGGTCAGTGGGTTGAACACATTCGCCGAAATTACCATCATCCAGATTTTCAGTTGCAAGAACGATTCAATTGGGTAGGAAAGTTTTCAGATTGTTTAGCTGCCGACGATGCAATGGCTGCCCAGCGTCTCTTGTTTGAGACAAATTATCAGTACTGGTGTCGAATGAACCAACATTACATGTTTTCATTTGAAGCCGTTTTACTTTACTTGGCCCGATGGGAAATCATCGAGCGGTGGACCAGCCGCGATTTGCAAGCTGGCCAAGAACGTTTTCATTCCATTTTGACGGAGACACTCGGTGAGTACGCTCATCTCTTCCAATAAAACAGGCACTCGGGCTCAAGTTATCGGCGTCAATGGAAACATCGTTACCATTGAAACCGATGGTGGAAAAATCCTGAAAAACGAAGTCGCATACGTCATCGTCGGACAGGATCGCCTGAAGTCCGAGGTGTTGCGCATCCACGGCAACATCGCCGACTTGCAGGTGTTTGAAGAAACTCACGGCGTCCGCTGTGGTGACAAAGTTGAATTGACTGGACAGATGCTGTCGGTCACTCTTGGCCCTGGAATGCTGGGCGTTATTTTTGATGGATTGCAGAATCCTCTGACGACTCTGGCGGAGCGAGATGGCTTCTTTTTGAAACGCGGCCAGGATATCTATCCGCTGGATCGCGAGCACCGCTGGGATTTCAAACCCTCCGTCAAGGCCGGTGATCAGGTTCGAGCCGGGCAGGTATTGGGCACGGTGCAGGAGAGGAACATCACTCACAAGATCATGGCCCCCTTTGATCTGGCTGGCACAGTAGAAGTCGTCAGCGTGGTGTCTGGCCCACAAACTGTACAGGATCGGGTCATTACGGTAACCGACGCCAATGGACGCGAGTTGTCCTGGAACATGGTTCAGGTTTGGCCTGTACGCCGTCCAGTACCAGCAACCATGCTGAAAGATCGCACGGCCAAGCGGCTGTTCCCCAATCAACCACTGGCTACGACTATGCGTACTATCGACACCTTTTTCCCTATTGCACGTGGTGGCACAGCCTGCATTCCTGGACCGTTTGGTGCAGGAAAGACGGTAACACAAGGCCTGATCGCTCGTTACTCCACCGTAGATGTTGTGGTGGTGGTAGCCTGCGGCGAGCGGGCTGGTGAGGTCGTCGAAACGATTCACGAATTTGCCGTGATGGAAGACCCTCGCACCGGCGGCAAATTGATGGACCGCACCATCATCATCTGCAATACATCGTCGATGCCTGTCGCTGCACGTGAGGCCTCGATCTATACCGGCATTGCCATTGGCGAGTACTATCGCCAGATGGGCTTGGACGTGCTACTGCTGGCCGATTCCACCTCGCGATGGGCTCAGGCCATGCGAGAGACTTCCGGACGCCTGGAAGAAATCCCTGGCGAAGAAGCTTTTCCGGCCTATTTGGATTCTGGTATCAAAAGCGTCTACGAACGCGCCGGTGTGCTGGAGATGCCCGACGGCTCCACAGGCAGCTTGACTCTGATCGGTAGTGTGTCGCCGGCAGGTGGTAATTTTGAAGAGCCGGTAACTCAATCAACACTGGCTACCGTCAAGTGTTTCTTGGGACTATCCTACGAACGTGCTTACAAACGTTTTTATCCCGCCATCGACCCGCTGATCTCGTGGTCGCGTTATCGTGAACAATTGCAACCATTCTTTGACCAGCACATGGCCCCACACTGGACCCAGTCAGTCAGTCAGTTGCACGACTTACTGCGATCAGGTAATGACATCTTGCAAATGATGCAGGTGACCGGTGAAGAAGGAATCACCACCGATGACTTTGTCACCTACCAAAAAGCACTGTTCCTAGACATGGTTTATTTGCAGCAGGATGCTTTTGACAAGGTTGACGTCACCGTGCCAACACCACGGCAAAAGGAAATGTTCCTGCTGTGCAAACGATTGATCGACCGACAATATCAGTTCAAAGATAAAGAGCAGGTTCGAAAATTTTTCACGCGATTAACTGGTTTGTTTAAGAACCTGAACTATTCCGCCAGCGGCTCGGCTGACTATCGAAACTATGTGGAACAAATTGGTGAACTGGAACGATCCTACGTGGCCGGAGTCGCCTAATAAATCATGATCACATTCAGGCATGCTATTCTTCGTGCCAAGCGGCTTTGTGTCTTGATATTGCCCATCGCATTCATCAGCGGCTGTAAGTCTGAGTCGAAATTAGAAGTGTCGAGTGCGGCTGATTCTGCTGAAGCCACCTCTGTACCTGAAACACCAGTAAGTGCCGCTGATAAGTCATCTCCAAAGACTTCTGCTGGTTCCGCATCCAATGCAATTGGCCAATCTGGTGCCACAGCTTCGACGACTGCTGCCGCTGCTGCATCAGACGATACTTCGGAACAGACTAAGGTCAATTCGAAGGAGCAAATCGATCCGCAAGCGGCGAAGCCAGCCACCGTAGCGAAGCTTCCTACACCCACACAGCAACAGTTGGATCGGTGGCAATTGCAAGAACATGAACCAATGTCCTTGGTCGCTTCGGATCACTATACGCAGATGGGTTTTACTGAGCGGATTGTGCCGTTGCCAAATAACAACCAGTATATGCTGGGTGGTAATACCATCACCCTGTGGACGTTGGGCTCAGACCAACCCGATGCTATGCTGGTCGATTGGCGCAGTCAGGAGAACGCAGAATTCCGCGATCTGGCTGTGGCTCCGTCAGGCAAGTGGTTTGCAGCCATCAATTCAACCGGCTCAATCTTGATCTATGACTTCATCGCTCGTCAGGAGCGTGCCATCAAGAAGATCCACCACTCTCTGATTCCATCGCTGGATATTTCCCCGGACTCTCAATACGTGGCCACCTCCGGCTATGATGGTCAGGTCACCGTGTGGAATGCGGAAGATCTATCCGAAAAACGAAAGATCAAAGAGGAATCACGAGGAATCAAGGGCTTCCTGTTTTTGTCGCGGGATCGCCTGGTGACTGCGGCTGAGAAAGCAACGGTTTGGGATATCGACACTGGCACCAAGGTTCAGGACTTGGAAGGTGATCGCTATTATACTTCACTGAGTTTATCTCCCAGCAGCCAGTTCTTCACCTATGGCGGTTCGAAGGGGCTAAAGGTTTGTCGAACTTCGGACTTAGAATCTGTATCCATGTTGCCTTGTAACTTGGGACTAGACGAGCTGATCGTTTGGAAAGACGACCAGACTTTGGCCAGTGTTTCAGGCAACATGATTCGACTGTGGCACGTCCCAACAAAACGAATGTTTCAAGTGATCGATAATCGTGGTACACAGCTTGCTGGTGCCTGCTGGCTGGCCGATCCCAAGATACTGGCGGTCGGGTCACTACTTCGACGTACTCGATTCTGGGCTACTTCAACTGCCGCTTCCGGGCTCAGTTTAACTTCCAGCCAACCCGCTGTCTCGCTGCCAGCAGATCCGGCACCAAAACCCGCAGCCTCTTTCGAGTTCTCCAACGTGATCGACCTGCGATCCTTTCCTCGGCTACCCGACGCCATACCACAATTGGAAATGGATTACATGGTTCAGTACACCACTTCATCATCAACCGACGATGCCGCCTTGTTTTACCGTTACACTTTGCATCAGGCCGGTTGGCAAGAAGTCGAATCGGCCAGCCCTAGCCCAGGGTACATGAGTTTTAGGAAACATGGCTTTCAACTGGATTGTTCGGTAACTGAGCTTGCCAATCAAGGGACAACCGTGTCCATGACATCGCTGGGGAATTTTGACATGCGCATGGTTGGTCATCTTTCGGAAATAGCCGAACCATCTTACCAATCGGGCCGCACAAGTATGTGGGTCTCCAAGGCTGACCTGCTGACGCTGGAAATGGCAGTGCTGAAGTCAATGACCGATCAAGGCTGGGCCGCATATTCGCGACTATCCAGTAGCCATACAGAACGACCTGAACAACGCGACCTACGATTCTTGCTGAATTCTGCCGAGCTGAATGTCAGTATCAGTCGAAGTGTTACCGACCCTGATGCGTACAACATCCAGTACACCGCATTTCCGGTAACTAATTCTATTCCTTTGCCACAGGATTGTAAGTTTATCGAATTTAATGGTAGCCCCGAGTTGCAACTTGTGGCTAGTTCTCGTCAGTCCATTGATCAGTTAACTCAGTTCTTTGATACGGCCATGGTAGAGCAACATTGGCTGGTTTTTCCATCCGATAGAAAGTTAGTTGATGATACTCTTTGGCTATACTATACGCGAGACCAACAAGATGTTGTCATTGGCCTGCGCTCGATTGACGACGGTTGGACTCGCATTACGGCCGGTGACGTAGCATCTAGCGGATCGTTTCAGACAATCGCCTCCAGCACAGGGTCAGAAGATTCCAAAGATGTCGCATCTGGCATTCAGGCCGCTGATTGGCCGCTAATGGAATCTGCTAAGGAGGTCCAATATCAGAAGCTAGAGAAGAGCGTGGCCTTTGAAGTTCCTGGTATTACCTTGGAGCAGTTTATCAAATTCTACCAGCAACAATTGTCGACTCTCGACTGGAGCCCTCAGGGACAAGCCCGGATCGAAAAGGAGTTTTGCTACGCCGACTTTGAGAAAGATGGGGTTTCAATCACAGTACGAGGCAATTTGCGCGGCGATGTGGCCACCTGTAGTGTTCAGGGCGATGGTTTGCTATGGACAAAACCACTTCCCGGTCTTAAAGCGGTGATTTCGTATGAAACTTGGCTACGAAACAATCAAACCATAGCCAGCTTGGAATTCCTAAAGCAATACGAAGCTGAAATGCGATCTGTGCTGGAGAGTAATAATCGGTAACGGGTGCAGTCTGATTTTGTTTCGGGCTTTTCTATTCTTGAGCACTGACAAATTGACCTTAATGAACAATGTTTCAGGCTAGAATGTCATGCACCACTTTGCCATGCACATCTGTCAAGCGATAATCACGCCCCTGGAATCGATAGGTCAACCGGGTATGGTCAAAACCTAGTTGGTGAAGTATCGTGGCCTGCAAGTCGTGGACGTGAACAGGATGTTCGGCAACGGAAAATCCAAGTTCGTCTGTCTCGCCATAGGTCATACCCGCTTTCACACCGCCGCCAGCCATAAATACACAGTAGCAGTCTGGGTAATGGTCCCGGCCCAAAATGGACCCTTCTGCCGTACGCCCTTCACGAAATGGCGTGCGTCCGAATTCACCGCCCCACACAATCAGCGTCTGATCCAACAGGCCTTGCTGGCGCAAGTCTTTGATCAGAGCGGCAATGGGCTTATCCATCGTGGCGCACTTTTTAGTCAGTCCATCGCGAATATCTTCGTTGGGTCCGGTGCCATGAAAGTCCCAGCCCCAATCAAACAACTGGACGTAGCGAACACCCTGCTGGATCAAACGCCTTGCAAGCAAACAGTTGTTGGCTAGGCTCGATTCACCAGGCTTTGCTCCGTACTGCTCAAGCACACTAGCCGGTTCCCGGGAAATATCCATGACTTCCGGTACAGACATTTGCATGCGAAAAGCTAGTTCATACTGAGCGATTCGAGTGGCCGTTTCTGGATGACCCATGGCGGCCGCTTGTTGTTGATTCAACTGGCCAATCGCATCCAACGTCAATCGTCGTAGTTCTCGTGACATGCCCGGCGGATCCGACACATACAAGACGGGATCCCCTTGAGAACGACACTGAATCCCTTGAAAAACGCTGGGCAAAAATCCACTGCCGAAAGAACTCTTACCTCCATTAGGCTGCACCCCACTGGAAATCAGTACGACAAAACCGGGTAAATTTTCATTCTCCGAGCCCAAACCGTAGGTCACCCAAGAACCCAGGCAGGGACGGCCCGAACGCGGCGAGCCGGTATACAGCAACAGTTCCGCCGGCGCGTGATTGAACTGGTCCGTGTACATCGATTTGATCATGCAGATCTCATCTGCCACTGAATGAAAATTCGGCACCGCATCGCTCATCCATATTCCGCTTGGACCATGCTGTGAAAAGGTTCGTGGAGTTCCCAGTAGCTTGGGAACACCTGCGGTAAACGCAAACCTCTTACCCTTCAGAAAAGAGTCCGGGCAGTCTTGGCCGCTGAGCTGAACCAGTTTCGGCTTATAATCAAATAAATCCAAATGAGGAGGCGAGCCCGTGCAGTGAATGTAGATGACCTGCTTTGCCTTGGCCTGAAAATGAGGCGACTTAGGAGCCAGCGGTGAGATGGCCGGTGACTGTGTTCCCAACTCGGCTAACGGCTGTGTTCCGATTTCCTGTCCTTGACACTGGTCTGCCAATAGCGAAGCAAGTGCGACCGCCCCAAGTCCACCACTGGCTTGTTGCAAGAAATGCCGACGTGTCTGCCAGGCAATACGCTCGACAAGTGGGTCGTAATTTTCGAGTTTCATCAGTATTTTCCTGGGGTAATTCAGTTTGAACATTTCACTTCAAGTCACGCCTGACCATCGATCACCGTTCAGAGCCGCATGAGGAATTCGTCTAAATTAAAGATGGAGTTTGCAACTACGGTCCATGCAGCCAACTCGATTACATCCGTTTCTGCTGGTGCCGGACCAATCGGATCCGTTGCCAACTTGGCAGCCTGCTGCGGTTGTTGTCTGAATAGGTTGACAGCCTGATCATACAGTCGAGAAAGTACCGCCAACTCATCGGATGAAACCGGCCGCTGGAGTGCTCGGGTGAGCGCGTACTTCATCCGTTCTTCCAGAGGTTCAGGCTGTTGGAGGACCAGCCGAGCATAAGCCTGGGCGGCTTCGATATAAACGGGATCATTCAGCGTGACCAGCGCTTGCAGCGGCGTATTGGTACGTACTCGCCGTAACGTGCAGACCTCGCGAGTCGGTGCATCAAAGGCACTCATCGACGGATAAGGATTAGAACGCCGCCAAGTCGTATAAAGTCCACGACGATATCGGTCATCTCCACTACTAGTTTGCCAGTCGGTACTAGAACCAAAGGCAGCCGACAAGCCAAGTGAAGGTTGAGGTGGCTTGACAGGCGGACCGTACATCTTGGGACTTAGCAATCCAGCCACAGCCAGCGCTTGGTCACGAATCGTCTCTGCGGGCAATCGAAAGCGTGGCCCGCGTGCCAAATAGCGGTTGTCGGGATCGCGCTGTGACAACTCATGATCTACCTTGGAACTCTGCCGGTAAGTGGCACTCATCAGCAGTGTTTTCAGTAGGTGCTTCATGTTCCAACCACTATCCATAAAATCGACGGCCAACCAGTCAAGCAATTCGGGGTGACTTGGCAGATCGCCCTGTGAGCCAAATTCCTCGGCAGTGGCCACTAGTCCGGTTCCAAACAACTGCTCCCAGTAGCGATTGACAGTGACACGAGCGGTCAAAGGATTATCACGACTGACCAGCCAGCGTGCAAACGACAACCGATCGACAACTGAATTGGTATCAGCCTGAAACACGGCCGGGATACCCGGCTGAACCTCGTCCCCCAAATCCATAAAATTCCCTCGAAGATGAATTTTGGTAACACGCCGCTTGTCGTCAGGCAGTTCTTGCAAAACGGGGACGGTCGTTTGAGATTTAATTTGAGCAAATTGACCTTCAAGCTTTTTGATTCGCTCACGGACTTCCGCCAATTCAGGTGCAATGGTACGGTAAAATCGCAACAACTGATCTTGTTGTTGGCTGGTCCGCTGGGCCGAGTCGATTTCCAAAATAGCCTTGACATCTGCGGGGACAGCCGCCCACTGCTGGATTGTCTGATCGGTCGTCAGTCCGATACGAAATCGTCCTAGAACGTACTGACTGTGGGGTGATTGATGCAGTAAACGAATTTTCAATCGACTACCGGAAGTAAATTTCAGCGGTTGCTGCAGCTCCAATATCAAATGATGATCTCGACCAGTCGCACCGCCAACTGCCCAGCCTCGATTCAGATCGATGGGCTTGGTTACTAGATTTTTGGCAGCGAATCCGTCTTGGTCAAAGGAGGCAACCGCTGTCGCCCAGACCGCATCCTGACCGCCATCCACACTGAATGTTGAGCTAGCTTGAGCTACACTCTCGAGCGTTCTCTGCCATACGACTTGGCGCTGATCATCTAATATTTGAATGGTTGCTCCGCGTAACCGCTCCATGATGGTCGCTCCGCCGTCGGTACGATTCCAGACCACCACTTTTTCGATTGCCTGACTTTGGCCCAGGTCAACCTGCCACCATGGATCGGTTTCATCGGCTTTCGAATGGGTTACCGAGTTCTCGGCGAAATACTTGCCGTTAGTTTGTCCATCGATTGCTCGTTGGGCAACTCCGTCAAACGCAGTACTCTTTTGACTGGCCAAACCGCCCATCGCGATGTTTTGGTCACCCGAAAAAACTTCGACTTCAGCCAGCGACAAAATTCGATTGGAACCTGGCAATTCGATGCGCACCCAGCGCCCAATCAATCTGGTGTGTGCCGGCGGAATGACGCTAGCTTGCAGTTCGCTGAGTACAAAGTTACCATCTCCCCATCCTGGGCCACCGCCTGGTAAATCTGGATCTGACAGTGCCTCCAGCCGTATTGCGTATATGGAAGATGGTTGGTTTTCCGTTGACTCTAGGCCGGCCAGTTCTATGTCGTAGTTATCTTTTGAAGCGACTGATTGGCTGCGCACTACATTGGATTCATTCTGAATGCTCAGCATCACGCCACTTTCGCTGCTGGCGGTGACTACCTGCGGAAACATCCACTCCAGTTGACGCGACAAGCCATGCTCCCACTGCCTAGCCGATTCCAACAGTTGTGGAGTACTGTCTTGCAATATTGCCTGCTGCATTGCCAACTGATTTTGCAACTCACGCCGCTGCGCTTGTTGTTCCTCTGTCCATACCTCGAAAACGGGCACTTCGTCCATGCGATCTGCATCAGCGCAATTGTTAAAAATGGCCAGCGATTGATAGTACTCATGCTGGCTCAGCGGATCGTATTTATGTGAATGACACTGGGCGCAAGACATGGTGGTACCCATCCAGACCGCATAAGTTGTATTGACGCGATCCACCACAGCCACATTGCGAAACTCCTCGTCGTTGGTACCTCCTTCGTTGTTGGTCAGCGTATTGCGATGAAAAGCGGTAGCTATCCGCTGCGACTGCGTGGGGTTAGGCAATAAATCACCAGCCAACTGCTCGATCGTAAACTGATCAAAAGGCAAATTGCGATTGAAAGCATCGATCACGTAATCACGGTATGCCCAGATGGTGCGTGGAGGATCATCGGCGTATCCAGCCGAATCCGCATACCTGCCCAAATCCAACCAAAGGCGAGCCCAGTGCTCACCATAGGAGTTCTTCGATAGAAAGCGATCGACCATTTGCACATAGGCATCTTGTGAATCATCCTTCACAAATTGCTCAGTCTCTTGCCAAGTTGGCGGCAAGCCGGTAACGTCCAAAGCCACGCGGCGTACCAGTGCATAACGATCAGCTTCTGGTTGTGGCTGAAGCTGCTGTGTCCTCAAGTGCTCTAGCACAAAATGATCGACTGGATTGCCAGCCCACTGATGCTCCAACTGGCTGATCAAAGGCGGGATCTGTGGTGATCTAGGCTTATCATAGGACCAGTGCATGTCAAAGGATGCGCCCTGCTGGATCCATTGGCTCAGCAGCCCTACTTCCGATTCATTTAACTTTCGACCGGCTTCGGCTGGCGGCATCATTTCTGATGAATCGTCGCTGGTGATTCGCTGGATCAAATGGCTTTCTGACAGCTGACCGGGAACCACTGCAAAATATCCGCCCAAATCCTGACTTAGTCCCTCGGGAGTATCTAATCGCAAACCGTCCGCAGTACCCCCTGCCCTTTCCTGCTGATCGGGCCCGTGGCATCGGAAGCAGTGATTGGAAAGAATCGGCCGAATATCGCGGTTGAAATCAAGCTGCGACTGTACCTCCTGAGCGCGCAGATGGCCGTCAGCCCATATCGTGATCAGTATCAATGGAGCACAGATAGCGATCGCATCGAGTCGAATTTTGAACATGGCTGTTTGCAGGGGAACAGAATTAGCGGGATGTGTTTGGTCGTGTAGGGTAACCGATGATCAGCAAGAACCCAAACGACACTAACTCAGCTCACCGATTATAACCACCCACGCCCAGACATTGAGCCAACTGAGGGTAAAAATTGCACACCGCTTGCGATCGATCTTGCTTTTGTTGCAGGAAAAGCCGTCTGCAGAACTGGGCCCACTCCATGTGCTGCATCTAATTTTGGGAAAAACCGGGCTGACAGCCATCGGCTAGTAGCTTGAAAGACTGCCGGCGATACGTTAGCTTGACTCCGTACCGCAGCGATTATCGCTGCGGTAAAATGCTCGAGCCCTAATACACGCTCGTGAATCAGGAGTCCTATACATGTCGTCGACACCGCCCAATCCTTATTCGAGCCCACCCCCGCAGCCAACCAGCAGTGGCGGTGCCGCTGTTCCACCCAAGGTCAACCAGCGAGAATCGGCGACAGCCCTGGATGCAATTATTCCAACCAATCCGCTGGCTGCCTTTTCTTGTTATTGTGGAATTTTCTCGATGCTGTTTTGTTTCTTGGGATTGATCTTGGGGCCAATTGCCATCTTTACGGGGCGCAAGTCGCTGAACAAGTCTCTTTCAATCGAATCCGACTATGGGGCCCGTACCAGCAAGATTCGCGCTTGGATCGGAATCGTGACAGGATCGATTGGCACTGCGCTGGGACTGGCCGTTATTGTGCTTGCGATCATGGGTATATCACAAAGTTAGCTATTCTCGAGCCGCGATGAACTAACACCGCACCTTCAAATTACATGCAGGATCCGTCATGGGCAAATCATCTGAACTTGACGATGTTAATTCGTCTGATGCTCCGACCAGCCACGATGCAGCCATCGATCCTCAAAAGGCGATGGAATTGTTTGAGCAACTCAAGCGACAGCAGAATTTACCTCTGGGAATCGCTGCTGGGCTAGTGGCGGCCATCGTGGGCGGAGCCGTCTGGGCTGGCATCACGGTAGCCTCCCAAATGCAGATAGGCTGGATTGCGGTGGGTGTAGGTTTCTTGGTGGGTCTTGCTGTCCGCAAGCTGGGTAAGGGACTCACTAAGCCGTTTGGAATAGCAAGCGGTGCGTTAGCTTTACTGGGATGCCTGTTTGGAAATTTCTTAGCCATGTGTGGACTGATCGCTCAGACCGAGGCGGCACCTTTTCCTGATGTTGTATTGAGTTTCATCCAAGACCCGCAGATGACAGCCGAGCTGATGAAGAATACATTCTCGCCGATGGACATTCTATTCTATGGAATTGCCGTCTACGAAGGTTATCGCTTGTCGTTCCGCGAGATCAGCGACAAAGATTTGGATCAAATGCTTGGATAGGCATGGATAGACTCACCACTGCCTTGGACAAGCTGGAAGCCTTGTCCCCACATTTTTGGAGGGGCTTGACGATCGATGGTGAGTCTACCAGCTTTCAAGCATCTATTTTGGCGCGCTGGCTGTTACCGATCGACATATCGGTGAGGGGTAGTTTGCTAAAGAACTCGATGGTTTCGTCCACGACGTCCGCCTGGATCAGTATCAGTTCACCGGCTACGGCAGTATCCAGAGCGTGCTGAACACTTTCGCACCACGTGTTAAACCACTTTGTTTCTCGAACTCTAGCTCCTAGCGCCAAGCCTTCGCGGAAAAAGTGTACGATATCGCCTGGCTTGCGACCTCGACAATAGGTGCCTTCGTATAGAATCACGCGATCAAAATGATGACCCAGCATCTGCCCCTGACGAATCATATCTGAATCCAGTCGATCGCCGGCAGCAGAATAGACAGCCGAACGCCGCGAATTCGGAAAATTGGATAGGGCCGCCAACAGGCTCTTCAGTGCCGAGGTGTTGTGCCCATAGTCAATTATCAAAGTACTTTGACGATACTGCACAATATTAAAACGTCCCGGTGAACCGCTTGCTGCAGCACTGAACGACTCCAAGCCAGCGCGAATGACTTCTACCGGTATTCCTTGCACCCAAGCGGCACCAACTGCGGCCATCGCGTTTTCGATTTGAAACTTGATCTTGCCACCATGCGTCACGGGAATTCGATCAAAGGGCAGCAGCACAAACTCGCTTTTCCCGTGAGCCGCAACGATAGCATTGTCTCGTGTAAAGACGACTCGCTGGTCTGCGGCTCGATTCTTGACGATCAGAGGATGGTCCGCGCTGTGGGCAAAGAACAAGACGCTTCCCTTACAATGTTCTGCCATGTTAACCACAAGCGGGTCTTCAGCGTTTAAGACCGCATGGCCTTGCTGGGCAACGACATCGACGATACAGCGTTTAACTTTGGCAAGCTGCTCCAAAGTGTTGATGTTCCCGATCCCTAGGTGATCACCTTCACCAATGTTGGTTACGATGGCTACGTCGCATTTGTCGAACGCCAAACCTTCACGGATAATTCCACCGCGAGCTGTTTCTAAGATGGCAGCGTCGATGTTGGGATTCATCAGCACACGTTTAGCACTCTTCGGACCACTACAATCCCCGTCATCGACGCGCCGGCCGTTGAAGTAGACGCCATCAGTGCTGGTCATGCCTACTCGAACACCGGACAAGTGAAAAATATGTGCCAAAAGTCGAGTTGTCGTTGTCTTACCATTAACTCCTGTCACGGCAACCACAGGAATACGCCCGTTATGCCCGGCCGGAAACAACATATCAACGATAGCCTCACAAACCGGCTGGCCCTGGCCTTCGCTAGGCTGAATGTGCATGCGCAATCCAGGTCCCGCATTAACCTCGACCACGCCGCCATTCTGTTCTTCAAGGGGAACAGCGATGTCTTTGGCGACTACATCAACTCCAGCGATATCCAGTCCCACGATCTGTGCGGCTTCCACAACACGAGCTGCCACTTGAGGATGAACCAATTGTGTGACATCGCATGCGGTGCCTCCGCTGCTCAGATTGGCATTTCGACGGATGTAAACAATGGCATTACTTTCGGGCACATCGTCAAGGGTCAGACCTTGCTGAGCCAAAACAGCAATTGAAGCATCGTCCAGTGGAATGCGGCTCATCACCGTTGCGTGTCCATCGCTACGACGCGGGTCCTGATTTACTAGCTCCACTAGTTGCCGGATAGTGGACTGGCCATCGCCAATCACCTTGGCTGGCTCGCGCCGTGCTGCGGCAATCAATTGATTACCGATGACCAACATGCGATGATCGGCACCTTCAAAGAACTTTTCGACAATGATCGACGACTCTTCTTGGTAGGCGATTTCAAAAGCGTTCTCAACTTCTTGCTGAGTATACAAGTTGGTTGACACGCCACGGCCGTGATTGCCCGACTGTGGTTTAACCACCACGGGCAGGCCAATGTCCAGAGCTTTTTGCCATGCTTCGTCCTTCGAATGCACCACGTAGCCCTCTGGCACGGGGACGCCGCCACTGTGTAGCAGGTTACGAGTCAGCTCTTTGTCTTTCGCAATCGCCTCGCCAATGGCGCTGGTACGATCGGTTTCTGCGGTCCAAATACGACGCTGTCTGGAACCATAGCCTAACTGGACCAAGCTACCTTCGTTTAATCGAAAATGAGGAATATTGCGCAACTTGGCGGCGTTAACGATCCCCTGTGTACTCGGTCCCAAACAATGCTCGTGAACTAATTCTCTCAGTTGCGAGACTTCCTGAGTGACGTCGATAGGTGTGTCATGAATAGAGGCCAGGACGACACGACGTCCGGCTTCAAGAGCAGCTCGCCCAACATTTTCGTCATGATAGGCCACAGCGACTCGATACACGCCCTCTTCATCCAGTTCTCGCGCTCGGCCAAACCCAACGACATTTCCTGCCAAAGTTTGAAGTTCCAGAACGACATGCTCTAAGACATGCGCCATGTAGGTCCCACGGCGCAGGCGTTCGAAAAATCCGCCTCGCTCACCTACACTGCATCGGTGTTCGATCATCGAAGGCATCCAATTTGTCAACCTTTCGTTGAAACCTGGTATCATCTCAGAAGAGATGTCTCTCAATTCTCCAAGGTCGACAATGGCCTCAAGAACGGGAAAGTTTGCCCACACGTTAGGGCCACGAAGCGCATTGATCTTTCGAAAGACCAATGAGTAGTTAAATTGTTGGTTGAACATGGTGCTCGTAGGAGGATTGGATGCGGGCGACGCTCCATTTTAGGAAGTCGGGTCTCAAGATCAAATTTTTTTGTGTAAAATCCCTCATGCGACCAGACTGTTGCAAAGACTTGGCTAGCATTGAAGATTGACTTGCTGCTATTCGTCAGACCCAGTCATGACAGCATTAGTAGACAGATCCACAACAAAGTAATAAATCTCGAAACCGGACTCAATTATCGTTCGAATCTGGTGTAGAGCTATAGGCAACCGCTTAAGATTCCCTTTTGAATGGAAATGATGGGGTAACTATGCCTTTGTTCGACCGAACTTAAGTCCCGTCTGGTAACTGGCAACGCCGAAAATTTACTTCCATGCCGTTAGCACTTCCAAAGTCAACAACCTGACTAGGATTCTTTGCGGAAAACTTGAACGACCAAAGAATGATGCCATCCCCTACCGCTTCACAACCAACCGATCAAGTCGCGGTGCCGCCTGTGATTTTAGAGCGACTTCGTGAGACGTTAAAGCCTGGGGAGAATGTGACGGCATACGTTATCCTGGATATTAACGATCAACGGCAATTTTGCGACACCGTAATCGCCCTGACGGGGGGGAGACTAATTGAGCAAAAAGCCAATCAAAGTTGTCGATCCTGGGAATTGGGGTCAGCTACTGCGCTTCGGTCAACCGTATTCTCTGGGTTAGGTAATCTGGCTTTACTGGATGGCCAGGTGCAAGTTGAGACATGGTCCTTCACCGCTACCAAAGCGGCTGATGTCGCTCGGCTGATGGTATTGGCCAATACCAACAAGCAAGATGGTCATGATGCTGAGCTGGGTACTGGGGACAGTGTATCCGTTAACGCCCCTGCTCCATCATCTGCAATAAGTCTTTTGCGCTTGTTGCGATTTGCTCGAAACCGCAGCGGCTGGGTACTATCCGCTTTGGCGCTGACATTGCTGGCGACTACAGCTGGATTGATTTGGCCCTATCTGACCATGCCGCTGATTGATGACGTCTTGATACCATGGCAAAGCCGGTCTACAGAACTCTCCCAAGCCGAGTTTCTACAAGCACTAGCACCCTATCTAGCCGGCCTACTAGGTGCTGCCTTGGTCGCCTGGGTCTTGGGCTGGGCACGGACCTATGTCATGAGCTATTTGAGCGAACAAATTAGCTGCGACTTGCGAAATCAAACGTACAGCCACTTACAGAAGATGTCATTAGATTTCTATGGAGCCAAACGAACAGGCGACTTGATTTCCAGAATTAGTAGCGACTCGGACCGGATCTGCATGTTTCTGTCTTCACATCTGTTAGACTTTGCCACCGACCTGCTGATGATATTATTGTCGTCCATTATCTTGATTCAATTAGATCCCTGGCTAGCGCTAGTTTCGTTGTTGCCTTTTCCGCTGATAGCTTGGATGACACACCAAGTCCGTGTGCGGCTGCGCCATGGATTTGCGCGAGCCGGTCATGCCTGGGAAGCTATGGTGAGTGTCCTGACGGATGCTATCCCTGGGGCTCGCGTGGTCAAAGCTTTTGCACAGGAAAGAAGAGAGATCGACCGCTTCGCTGATGCCAATCAGCACGTGCTGGATTCGAATGTTAGGATCAATACGCTGTGGTCGTTCTTTGGGCCTACAGTTACCCTACTTACCGAATTAGGCATGCTGTTGATCTGGCTTTATGGAGCTTGGTTAGTTGCCCATCAGACAATCACTGTAGGCAAGTTAACTCTGTTCATTACCTACATTGGGCGTTTCTACGTGCGACTGGATTCGATGAGCCGTATGTTGGCCGACACGCAGCGTGCTGCAGCGGCCGCCTACCGAGTCTTTGAAATTTTGGACATGCGTCCGAGCGTCATGGAACCGACTCAACCGATCGACCCTGGCATCATCAATGGCCATATCGAATTGCGCGGAGTTCGATTTCGCTACCAAAACCGTGAGGTCATCAGTGGTATCGACCTGAAGATTCAACCTGGAGAGCTGATTGGGCTGGTTGGTCCTAGCGGTTCAGGCAAGAGTACGCTGGCTAATTTGATGTGTCGCTTCTATGATGTCACTGAAGGATCGATCACCGTGGATGGTCACGATATCCGATCGTTTCCAATCGAAAAGTTTCGGAAGAACATTGGCATCGTCTTGCAAGAATCGTTCCTGTTTTTCGGCACCATCGCCGAGAACATCGCCTATGGGCGTCCACATGCAAGGCCAGACGAAATCATTGCTGCCGCTCGCGCCGCTCACGCTCACGCATTTATCAGTCGATTGCCCGAAGGCTATGACTCGGTGGTAGGCGAGCGAGGCCAAGGTCTGTCTGGCGGTGAACGTCAACGCATTTCGATCGCTCGAGCCATTCTGACCGATCCACGCCTATTGATATTGGACGAGGCAACATCTGCAGTAGACAATGAGACAGAACGCGAGATTCAAGCTGCCCTAGACAATCTAGTGCAAGGCAGAACGACCATTGCCATTGCACATCGGTTGAGTACATTGCGCAATGCCGATCGAATTGTAGTGATGGAACATGGAGCCATTGTTGAAATTGGCAAGCACGACGACTTGCTAGCTCGCGGCGGAGTTTACACTCGCCTGCATCAGGCCCAATTGGCTGTCATGCACTGATTGAATGTACTTTATTCTCTTTGATTATTTGGTTATTCCACTTAACGATTCATCCCAAATGGAAGCTTCTTCCAATTCAACTCCGGTCGCCGTTTCCCCCAGCTCTATTTCAGGACTGAAGCTGTACGTTGATTCCCAAGTCCAACTGATCGTTCAGGATTCCATGGGCAATCAGTGGATCAATGTTCGGCCAGTGCGGCTTTTTCCTTTGTCGCAACCCGATCAATGGATTTCCCTGATTGATTCTGCTGGCCGTGAAATTGTCTGCATTGACGATCCTGCTCAACTGGGACAGTCCCAAAAGGATGTCCTAATTTGTGAGTTGGAGCGAAGAGAATTTGTTCCTATTGTCAAACGTATCATCAGCGTCTCTGGCAATTCTGAGCCCTGTCAGTGGCAGGTAGAGACCGATCGTGGCTTAACCAGCTTTATCCTGAAAGATGAAAACGATGTACGGCGATTGGGCGAAAATAGCGTACTGGTGGTCGACTCTTACGGTATTAGATACCTGATTCCCGACCGGAAAACCCTTGACGCACACAGTCGACGTATTATCGAGTGGTATGTCTAGTCACCCCTGAAAACTGATAACTAGATAGCGCAATAGAGGTTCTACCTGATCCCAATCCGTGAGTACAACAACACGATCACTTGGCAGTTCAGACAAGCAGCTCGATTGCCATGGCATCGCGCTCTCAATTGAACCAACGATAGCCAGTGTGCCAGACGTCTGCAGCAGATTTACCAAAGTTTGCAAAGCGAATCGAGTTTCAGTGCTGTGAGCGGCCGATGGCATTAAGGCAGCGTCCAGCAACACCAATTCGGCGTGCGAGCAGGGCAAACCAAACTGGGCAAGCCACTGGACCGGAGCGTTCAGCACGTTGGCCGTAATATGAGGATGCATCAGCAGCGATCTGAACTGGGATAGCGGCCGCTCCACTGGCAGACCGTCATGGACTGTGACGTCAGGTGCTGCATACCCTACATGAAACTGCAAACTTGTTAGCAATTTTGCTTGCTGACGAGCGATTGTATGATTGTTAGAACTACTGACACATACCACTGTGGGAACTCGACTAGGTCGCTGGTCGGGAAATAACAATTCCACAACCGCTTGTCCAACTGGTCGAGGTGAACCGATCACTGGCGCCACATGGGGCGTTAAGCTAGGACCTGCATTAACTTCAATAATACAACCTCGCTGCTCGGTAAGCGGCTTAGCAATATCAATGGCTACTACATCCATACCGGCGATATCCAAGCCAACGACTCTTGCTGCCAGGATGGCCATTTCACGCGTCGAGGAATGCACCTGCTCTGTGCAATCTTCCACCAAATCCCCGACGTGATTGATCAGCACCTGTTGGTTCTGATCTGGAACTGAATCAAAATCCAATCCTTGGTTCTTCAACAAGATCGCAGCCGCGTCATCCAGTTTTACGATCTGCAATTGATCGGTATAGTTCTCGCCACGCCTTGGGTCACTGTTCAATCGATCAACCAATTGCAAAATGGTACTGCATCCATCTCCTTGCACAAACTCTCTCTGACCTTTGGCTGCTGCCACAAACTTACCACCGACCACCAGCAATCGATGATGTTCGCCGTGGATATACTGTTCCACCAGCACTTCGGTAGTGTGACCTGCTTGGCACGCCCAGTCGTAGGCACTCATCACGCTGGATTGATCCATTAGGTCTAAAGAAACTCCGACAGCATGGTTTGCGTTGCGAGGCTTGACGGCTACCGGCAATCCGACCTCTAGCGCCGCCTGCCACGCATCTTCGCGACTTGAAACCGATCGTCCCCCAGGCACGTTAACTCCAACCGCTGCTAACAGGGAACGGGTCAGTTGCTTATCGCTGGCGATGGCTTCAGCAATTGCCGAGGTGGCATCGGTTTCGGCTGTCCATGTCCGTCGCTGCCATGCTCCCTCACCAAACTGCACGAGACTTCCCTGATTCATACGAAAATAGGGGATATCGCGAACTTTGGCCGCTCGGAGAATGGCTTGTGAACTGGGACCTAACCGAATGTCGTCCGCCAGATCTTCCAACCGGCGCTGGTGAGCCGAAAAATTAAGCTGCCCATTGGCTGGAATTTCCTGGCACAGTTGTATAGCTGTACGAATACACTCTTCCAACAACCCAGTCTCTTCCACTTCAAAAGCCAAAACATAGCGACCCTCGTGCTCTGTCGCCTCTGGCGGAAACGCTCGCCCGCTCACACCAGCAACTTGATGCAAGCGATCGATGGCAGTGGAAATTTCGGCTGCTGATCGTCCTTCCGTGGAGCCCAGGTCCAAGACGGCCTCTAAGACTGGATTTCTTGACCAGCGATTAGGACCTTGAAATGTTTTGGTCTGCACAAGCTGCATAGGTGAGTTCGCTCGCTGCGAATAGTCTAAGCTTTTTTCTCGATACGGATTCCCAATTCTTTTAACTGCCTAGCGGATACTTCGGAGGGAGCACCCATCATTAGATCTTCGGCTTTTTGATTCATGGGGAACACGATCACTTCGCGAATGTTGGGTTCGTCCGCCAATAACATCACGATGCGATCAACACCCGGTGCAGAACCACCGTGCGGTGGCGCACCATACTTAAACGCATTGATCATGCCGCTGAATTTTTCGTCGACCACACTGCTGTCGTAGCCAGCGATTTCAAACGCCTTGTACATAATCTCCGGCTTGTGATTACGAATAGCTCCCGATGAAAGCTCGATACCGTTGCAGACGATATCGTACTGGTAAGCCAGTATTTCAAGAGGATCTTTAGTTTCCAACGCATCCATTTCACCTTGAGGCATCGAAAATGGATTGTGACTGAAAATGATTTTTTGTTCGACTTCATCCCATTCATACATGGGATAGTCTACGATCCAACAGAACTTAAACGTATTCTGCTCGATCAATCCCAGTTCTTGGCCAACGCGAGTCCTGGCCAGCCCGGCCAACTTGGCCGCCTCAGCAGCTTTGGCACACGCAAAAAAGAGTCCGTCATTTGGCTTCAGCGAAAGCTGGCTAACCAACTGGGCAACGCGCTCGGGGCCTAGATTCTTAGCAATGCCTCCGCCGGCTTCACCACCCTTGAAGTTGATATAACCTAATCCAGCAAATCCTGCATCTTTGGCCCATTGGTTCGTACCATCAAAGAAGCTACGAGCCCGAGTACCCGCATCTGGCGCTGGAATGGCTCGAACTACCGAACCTTGCTCGATCGCATTGGCGAAGACGGAAAACCCTCCGCCGCGAAAGATATCAGTTACATCTGCGATTTCGATCGGGTTGCGCAGATCCGGCTTGTCGCTACCATATTTCAGCAGAGCATCAGCGTAGGTAATCCGAGGAAACGGAGGCGCTGTCACGCCGCGTCCCGCAGAAAATTCATCAAACACTCCGTGCAACACCGGCTCGATGGCATTAAAGACATCCTCCTGAGTGACAAAGCTCATCTCGAAGTCAAGCTGATAAAACTCACCCGGTGAACGGTCCGCACGGGCATCTTCGTCGCGAAAGCAAGGAGCGATTTGAAAATAGCGATCAAACCCGGCCACCATCAACAACTGCTTGAACATTTGAGGCGCCTGAGGCAACGCATAAAACTTGCCGTGATGCAGCCGCGATGGCACTAGAAAATCGCGTGCCCCTTCGGGACTGGAAGCGGTCAGAATCGGCGTTTGGAACTCGGTAAACCCCTGCGCGATCATTCTCCTACGCAAACTGGCAATCACTTGACTGCGCAGCACGATATTGGCATGCAGTTTCTCTCGACGCAAATCCAGGTAACGATTCTTCAGACGAATCTCTTCTGGGTACTCGGCAGTTCCCGCCACCGGCATCGGTAGTTCCGAAGCCGCCGATAACACCTCAACGGCCGATGCTCGGACTTCGATCTCTCCTGTAGCCAAGTTGGGATTGATGCGATCGCCGCTGCGGGCCAACACGACACCATCCACACGGATCACTGACTCCAAACGCAACGACTGAACCAACTGGAAGGCTTCACTGTCCTTGTCGATCACAACCTGAGTCACGCCGTAGTGATCACGCAAGTCGATAAATAACAGTTGGCCATGGTCACGGACTCGGTAGACCCATCCGGAAAGGCGCACCGATGTTCCGACATGGTCTTTGGCAAGTTGACAACAATGATGAGTTCGATAGGTATGCATAAGCGCGACGGATTGGATCTGGCGGGTTACGAATTTGAGAAGTGGAAAATTATTGAGACGGGGCGAGCCTATTCAAGCCGCATTCTGCCCGGCTCCGGTAGGCAGCAAAGTGTAACTGAAAACTGGCTAAATTGGAAAGCGAAATCGCGATCTTTGCCCGCTGGACCCTGAAACTGTTGGTAACCTGGGCCGTCAAAGGCTTATTACCCCGGAAAGATCGGCTGTTATAATGTCGCTTCCGGCTTTGAAGGCGGAAGGCGGAAGCTTGGGTGGCTGGGGTCGAGCGTCAGTGTATTGTGACTTTTCATTGTAGCTGCGTTCGCCAGAACGCGGAACGCATTTCGGAATCCCCCACGTTCTGGCGAACGTAGCTACCTAGTATGCTTAATGGCATTGCCGTCCACCCCTGACTTTTTGCCATCCCTGACATAAAGACATGATCACTCAGAGACACTCAAACGTAATTGGCACGGTGTTGCACATCGACCGCAAGCCAATTGTTTAACACAAATATCGATAACGAGGCTCCAATGGATAACAACTTATTTATGCGATCGATGGTAGTCCTAGCCAGTCTATTTGCCCACTGTGGGGTTGCTGCCGACTTTGGAGACTGGCCAGCTTGGCGAGGACCATCAGCTACCGGCAATATCGAAACGGGCATCTACCCAGACCGGTTCAACAGTCAAACGTACAGATGGCGTACTGAACTGCCCGGCAAAGGCTGCTCGACGCCGATCATCGTCAATCGAGTGATTTACCTGACAGCACCTGTAGATGGCAACGACGCTATTTTGGCTTTTGATAAGATGGGTAATGAACTGTGGCGAGTACCCTTTGGGCCGGAAGAACCAGGCAAGCACCGCAACGCGTCCGGCGGCAACTCATCGCCCGTTAGCGATGGACAAGCCGTTTACGCCTATTTCAAAAGCGGTACGCTGGCAGCCGTGCGGGCCGATGGTTCAGTCCGCTGGCAGCAAGACATTGTCAAACAGTATGGCAAGGAGCAACTTTTTTGGGATTTTGGCACTTCGCCCGTTCTTACCAGCCGTCATTTGATCCTTGTTCGCATGCATGATGGCGATTCATGGATTGCGGCCTTTGAAAAAGACAGCGGGAAGCTGGCTTGGAAGGTCGATCGAAACTATGAAACTCCGGTCGAGTGTGATCAGTGCTACACAACACCGCTGGTCATCAACCACGCTGGCCAAGAAGCGATACTCACTTGGGGCGCTCAGCACATCACGGTCAACTCAGCGGCCGATGGCAAGCTGCTCTGGTCTTGCGGCAATTTCAATCCAGAGGGCAACAAACTGTGGCCGGCCATAGCCACACCTGTCATCGTTGACCGTCATGTGGTTGTCCCATTCGGTCGCGCTGACCGCGATGCTCCTCTACTATTCGGAGTCCAACTGACGGACCAGGGCGAAGTAGTTCATACCAAACACGCGTGGAAACGCCAGAACGTTGGCACTTTTGTTCCCACACCGGCCATCTATCAACAAAACATTTTGGTTCTGGGTGATCAAGGCGAAGTGGAATTGCTGGAACCATCCACCGGAAAAACTCTTTGGAAAAATCAGCTATCCAAACATCGCAACAAATTTTATGCATCGCCTTTAGTCGCAGGAAATCGAGTGTACGCAGTACGAGAAGACGGAGTGGTATTTGTAGCGGACATCTCAGCTGATTCTTTTGAACTGAAAGCCGAAAACGACATGGGCCAGTCAATCATTGGTTCGCCTGTCCCCATGGGTGACGGAATCCTGCTGCGCGGCGAGCAGCATCTGTTCTACGTTTCCGGGGAGAAAGGTTAAGTGTATCTAAAGCAAAATAGGGTGCATCAAGGCGATTGTGTCGCTCTGCTCAGGCAGGTGCAGCCTGGTACGATCGATCTTGTCTTTGCCGATCCACCGTTCAACATTGGATACGAATATGATGTCTACGATGATCGACGGGCTTCCGAAGACTTTATCCAATGGTGTAGGCAGTGGATTGACGGCGTCTATCAAGCTTTGAAACCCGACGGCACTTTTTGGCTTGCCATCGGAGATGAATACGCTGCCGAGCTAAAAATCGAGGCTCAAAAAGCTGGTTTTTATTGTCGAAGCTGGGTGATTTGGTACTACACGTTTGGAGTTAATTGCGTCAACGGCTTTAGCCGTTCACACACCCATCTTTTTCATTTCGTCAAAAACGCAAGTCGATTTACCTTCAACCGTCCGAACCCTCAGATTCGCGTCAAGTCGGCTAGGCAACTGGTCTACGCGGATAATCGTGCGAACCCCAACGGGCGATTGCCCGATAACACTTGGATCACTCGCCCACAAGATGCTCCGGAATCCTTTAGCCCGCAACATGATACATGGTATTTTGCTCGCGTTGCAGGGACGTTCAAGGAACGCGAGGGCTTTCACGGCTGCCAGATGCCCGAACAGCTCTTGGCTCGTATCATCTTAGCATCCAGTCGACCACAAGAACTGGTCCTTGATCCGTTTGGAGGAAGTGGGACAACCCTGTGTGTTGCAAAAAAGCTCGGACGCCGCTGGATGGGAATCGAGTTATCGGAAGATTACGTCACGTACATTGGTCAGCGGCTCGACAAAACGGAAACTGGAGACGCGATCGACGGTCCTGAAGATCCCATTGAAAGCGCTCCTAGCACTGCCCTGGGCAAGCAAAGAAAGAAACCGTTTAGTCAAGAAACGGAAACGGTGGTAATTGAAGCTTATCAACAGTTGGGATACCCGGCAGATTACCTGTTATGCAGCAAAGAACTAAATAAAGAGTTTGTGGCAACCTGCCTAAAAAGAGGTATTGGTGGCAACGCCTACGTCTGGAATTGCTATCTTTTGTCGCTTCGAAAAACAGGCAAGCTCCCGCAAGCGACGCAACGTCCAGCTCAGTTTTCACCGGACAGAATGTACCTATTCGGCTTTGCGAGCGAAGTTGCCTGGCGTCTTTTGGCAATTGACTATCAGAAAACGCTTGACGAGATCCTTTGCTCTCCAGACTTTGCCGATGAATTTGATCGGCTGGCCGCTGAGTTTGGACCAATGGGCGTTGACGTTTCTTCTCTGGATTTTCGGCTTGCTGCACTATCGATTCGGAAACGTTCGCATTTGGCACGCGAATCTGCAATGGCCAACTTTAGTCAATGGATTCCCAAAAAGAAACGATTGTCCGAGGCCCGTCTTGGCGGTGAGTCTTTAGCGGGACTAGAGCAACCAGGCGTCTTCTTGCTGTGCGCCGAAAACGCTAGTCTTTATGTCGCTGAGAGCCTGAACATGCGAGAACAAATTGAGCGCATGTTGGAAAATGAAAATTGGGCGAAACTGGAACCCAACTCGGTCAAGTATGTCCCGCATAGCGAAAATCTTAGCGGGCAGTATGCTCTAAAGTCCGCATTGGCAATGCGCGAGCATCCGCTGCTGAATTGCCGACTGCTGATGCAAAGTTCCGAACTTCTGAAAAGTTCGAAATTAAGGACTTCTCAAATTCAATAAACTCAAGTCTTAATTCTTAGGCGAGCGGCAGATGAAAATCTACCCAGAGTACCAGCCCGACGCGCCAGCGAGTGAGTCAGTTGATTGATTCGACACGCACCCACTGGCGCGCCGGGCTAGTATTGTTCCAAACGCCTTTCGCCTTACTTATTGAATTGAATGCTGCCGAGCAAACGCTTCTGCATCCACTAAACTGACAATAGGATTTCCGACTGGAGTTACCAGCTCAAAGCCAAGACCATTGCGGCGGGAGCTGGCTTCCGCCGTGTTGGCAACCAACAGCGTTTTCCAGCCGACCTCCAGGCCAATCTCCATCGGATCGGCACGCCGAACACGTTCCAAAAAGGTTCGCAATTCGGCTTGGTAACTGGCCCCAAATCGCGCATAGAAGTCGGGAGCATCAGCGCCGTACCTAGTCATAGGAAACGTACGTGAGTCGGCCAAATGGCCGCGCGGGCTGGAATCCTGGCCGGTACCTCGCCAAAGTTTGGCGTGGATGTCACCAAAATCGCCTACAAATTCTCCCACGTCAATTCGCCCCTGAGTGCCAATTAACTTAAATCCGTTGTCATAGCCGGTATTGTTGATGCGAGATCCCCACAGGTGTGCTACGGAATTGTCTGGCCAAGTGCAAAAAACATGCACGATGTTGGCCCCTTCACCGGCCAGATCAGAATAATAAGGAGCAGCAAATCGTAGCGATTGTACATAGCAAGGTAATCGGAATCGATGAAATCGCATCGCTTCAAAAACAAGATGAATAGCCATATCGGCTGTTATCCCACAGCTTTGGTAAGCCGGTGGTGTGGGATTTTTGTCTTGAAGCACGTGATGTGATTGCTGCAAATCACCGATCAAACCATCGTCGAACCACTGCCCTGCCAATTGTGTCGCCGCATCATAGTAGCGCTGAAAAGCGATTTGAACCAAGTGCTGATTGTGTTTTTCCAATTGCGCACAAAAGCTGACCGCTTCCTGAATCGAATTAGCCAGCGGTTTTTCGACCAGCACGGGTATCGACTGGGACACGAAGGCCAGACAGTCCCTTGCATGATCCGCGGTACGAGACGCGACAACCACTGCGTCAGGCATCTGAGCTGCCATCATTTCTGGAGAATCACACAAGGACCAATTAAGCGGGTATTCCTTGCCAATCCACCCTTTGGTTAGCTGCACTGCGGTGTGCAGGGTCGCACTGTCGCGGTCCCCAATCGCCACAACCTCCACCTCGTTGGTATGCACGAGCTGGATCAAGTGTTCGAAGTGAACCCGTCCCATCCGTCCTACACCAAAGACACCGACTCGCAACTTCTGCTTATCTGCCATTCCAACAATTCCTGCGACTATTACTTTCCGTTCCAATGAACAAGGCCACCTTTTGAAGGTGGCCTTGTGAGTGGAGTTTCAATTGAACGAAACGTCGATTAGCGATTTTGCATTTTTCCCATCAAAACTACTTGGCTGGTTCAGCCGCTTTAGCTGGTTCAGCAGGCTTTTCCACCTTGCGGACACCTTCAAAATCTACTTCGCCAGATTCACCGTTAAGATCATACTCAATAAAACCGGCAACCTTATTTCCGTAGGGTCGTCCTGAGAAATTGGCTTTTAATGGTGCGCCTTGGAAGTCGGCGGTTAGCGAAAATTTCAGTTCGTTCTTCTCGATCTTGATGTCGGTTAGTTCTACTTCGATTCCCGAGTCGGGATCTTTGTAGGTGCCTTTCAACTCTTTACCTTCTAACGTAAGTTCAACTGTTGGTTCAAGAACCGTATCGACGGCATCGATTTCCAGTTCCCATTTTCCAACAACATCTTCAACAGAAACGCTACGTTTGGCGATCCAATCGAACTCCAGCTCGCCTTCTGGGTGCGTCGCGATCACCATTCCGTCAATGTCATCACCTTTCACCTTGCCGTCAAACTTTACCTTCACAGGTGCGCCCTGAACCTCAAGTTCCAAGTCGATCAGCAGTTGATCGCCATCAATCTTGCCTGTCACATCAATGGATTCGTCAGAACGGCCCTTGTAGCTACCTGTAACTGCACCGTCCTTGCCAAGTTGCAAAGCCAGCGAATCTTCCATGGTCTGCCCTTCTAGCTCGTATTCAAAACGCCAAGTTCCGGAAGGGTCAACTTTCTTGGCTTTCTCCTGCGCAACTGTTGTGAAAGCCACGACACCTGAAACCAGCAGTGCCAATAGGAATTGCAATTTCATCAATCTACCTTTTCAAAATGGGGGTTTGGGGGGAGTCACACAACTTCCCCAATTCTAACCGATCCACCACGGAATGCGGGATCAGGCAAGAAAATTTTCCGAAGATATTTGCCGCAGTTTCGGCAGCAACGGGTCCGGGAAAACTTAGCCGCAATAGAGATATATCTGCTCTGTACGGGTCATCCGCTCTGCGAAGCGGCAACCGTCCGAATTGGGGGAATTATCAAAAATCCAGGAATTTGGATTGAACAATTCCTCGCCCAAACGCCGACTGGTGGAGTTTGTCGATTTGTGGATAAGCCGTTCTTAATCAGCGTTCCTCGCAGCCTGTTGTGCGATGCTGGCTGCTGCTTGTAAGAACGTGCCCGCATGCTGAATCGAAGCAACCACTTCATCCACGTATCCGTCAGCGGCAGCCGACCAGGCTCGATTCAGATAGCGCTCGCCCGACGCAAATTCAGTCATCACGGCCGCATAGCTCGCTGCTCCCAATCGAGACAGCAGTACTTGGCGCTGGTCAGCAAATTGTGCCATCAAAGGGGCCATCTTATTGTCGATGATTTCCAGGACCTGTTCGCAGGTCAATTCATCCAATCTTTGCGCCAAAATTTGATCTAACGTCGTCCAGCAGGTCGCCAATTGCTCGACGACCAACTGCATGTCGACTTGTGATTGACCTGCCTGTCTTTGACTAGCGGCCTTCGACCATCGAAGCAGCGCAATCCCCCCACTACCCAGTAGCAGGAAGATTGCATAATAGAACCAGTCGACAGTCAGCCACGGATACTCCGGATGCTCCAGTTGGCTGACTGAAACAAAAGCAGCACCCAAAAATCCGCCCCAAAGCAGCAGTTGACCAACCACAGTTATAGCAGTCATCGCTTTTTCACCTACAAAGAAACTATTTTCCAAATAGCGGCACCGACACCTACCAGCGCTTCACCAACAATCAAGCCTGCAGCGACTGGAACTCCCACTTCATGCCCCCACGCTTTGCCTAGCCATTGGTCGCTGATCACTCGCAGTATATTTCCCAACGTGTAGGTCAGTACGACTCCAAATGGCATGTAGAACCCGAGGCCAATCAAGACACCAATTCCGCCAAGCCCGCTGACCACTAGCAGCAAACCCAGCCCAGCTCCAGCCGCATACCGATAGGTGGGCGCATCACCACTGACGATCGACTGGATCGTTGTGGCTAAAGCCGTTGCCTGAGGAGCGGGTAAAGACTCCGAGCCTAACCCTCCGTCTTTGCTGGTCGTGTGCAAAAGCAACATCAGCCAAATTACCAAGATGGGCCCAAGCCACGTACCTAGAAACTGAGCGATCTGTTGACGACGAGGAATCGCGCCAACCAAGTAACCACTCTTTAGGTCCAGCATCATATCCGAAGCCTGTGCTACTGCTAAACATACCGCTGTGCCAATCAGCAGTGCCACCCGTATGTTGGTAACTTGATCGCCCTGATTTTGTACGACAAAAATTAACAAAGTCACAGCAATTAACGTCATACCAGAAAGAGGCGACCAATTGGTCCGCCCAACACACTCGGCCACGATCACTCCGGCCACCCAAATCCAGCCCACACCTAACAATGACATTAGAGCAGCACGAGCCAACGAGATTTGCCCGGCACCGACATACCAGGCCACGCCCAAAATTAGGACACTGGAAACAGCGATCATGACGGCCAGTAGCCAGATCGGCATTTCGTCCTGCTGTGCCAATTGACCACTGCTTCGCTGTGAAGCCTGTCGCAGGGCGCCGACGGCACTGATCATCATCGGAAGTATGCCCAACATGCCTCCGACTGCAGCACCGATCAACATACCGATACCCGTGGGGCGATACAGCCCAACTCGAATCGCATCAGGACTTGCTGCCAACGTAGCCACTGCGTCATCCGCCCAACCGCTCAGCAAAGGTGACAATAAGAAGTAACAGATAAAACCTCCAGCTCCAAACCAAAAACCACCCTTGCCAGACAGAAAGCCAACCCCCACCGTCATGATTGAAACGTAGAAGGTAATGTTCAGCATCGAAGGAAAACCCAACTGCTGACCTGCTGTCCAATCGGTATGCTCGCTGCCAGTCCAAATCAGCACTAACAACTGACAGATCATGGCCGTGGCAATTCCGGCCAACAGCAAACTTGCCTTGCGTACTCCGGCCCCTGGGCTTCGCAAAATCGTCGCTACAGCAATGCCGCCTGGATAGGGTAGCCGATCAAAATCGATCAATTGCTTACGCAGTGGAATCACGAAGCCAAGTCCGATCACACAGCCAGCCATCGCGGCTAGCCCGTACATCCAAACATTGATATTAGCTAGTTCGGACAGAGATTCCTGCTTAGCTAAGATCAACAGCGCGGGGACACTGAACATGATTCCGGCCGAAGCACCATTGACTGCTGAGGCAATCGTCTGATTGATATTGTTCTCGACGATGCTAGTGCGCCGCAGTACACCGCGAAGAATTCCCCATCCCAAGATG
Source organism: Aureliella sp. (assembly GCA_044234105.1). Lineage (GTDB taxonomy): Bacteria > Planctomycetota > Planctomycetia > Pirellulales > Pirellulaceae > Aureliella. The sequence goes on from JBIIJD010000034.1 coordinate 39,993, forward strand.
GCAGCCAGTTCTGAACCTTCGATCGAAAAACCCAGCACCAGCGAGGCATAGGCAACCGATATCGTCAGCACCGATCCGATGGCCCAGCCAACAACAATGGCTAGCCACGTGAATTCCGGATAGGAACCATGGATCGGCTGAATTTTGCTACCGGTCTTCATCGTTTATCTCGCTTCAAGAATCGCTCGATGGCTTGCAGAGTCTTTGGACTGGCATGATGCTCCATGCCCTCGCTATCGATCGACGCCGTCTCGGAATCGACACCGATGGCCACCAGTAAGTTATAAACGATGTCATGCCGCTGCTGGGATGCTTGGGCCAACCGCAGGCCCGCTTGAGTCAGTTCCAATGGACCGTAAGGTTCGGTTAACACCAAACCATCTCGCACCAGTCGCCCAACGGTTCGATTGACGGTTACCTGGCTAACGGAAAAGCGCCTAGCCAAATCGACCGCCCGGCAACGACCTCTACTGAGAATTATTTCATGAATCGCTTCGACGTAGTCTTCAGCCATTTCGATTTGATGATCCGAGCGTACTTTGCGGTGTGCTCTGGGAGGACCCGAGACCTTCGTTGACGATGCCCGTTTTTCGCCTCGCTTTTTTATACTTCCCACATGCTCTCTCGATTGAATTCTAGTGGACTGCTGAGCCTTGCTTTTTTGCTACATGGTTGTCCGATTATTGACGACGACGACACAAACGTCCAGACTAGCCCCTGAGCTTGTTTTTCTGAGGTTGACAAAATATTAGCCATGGCTAATATTATTCGTAACCGTTCACGCAATTTGTAGGGCTGGACATGCGGGGCCGATCCTAATTGATGTTGAACTTGCCTGTTTTTCCCAATAGATAAAAGACCCTTATTAGCCGCACCGATTTGTTTTGTCAGAAAGGTAGCTAGATGCGGAAGCAAGACTACAACCTTCATCTTCGACGTTCGGTCAAATTGGCCTTCACGTTGGTCGAACTTCTAGTGGTAATAGCTATTATTGGCATTTTAGTTGGACTGCTACTACCAGCAGTGCAGGCAGCCCGCGAGGCAGCGCGACGCACTCAGAATCAAAACAACCTGAAGCAGATAGGACTGGCCATTCACAACTATGAATCGGCCTTAAAATCAATCTCGTCAGGTTATTTGTCCAACAGGCTCTCACCTGCTGCCGACTCGACAACTCTTGATGCACCTCCAGGCTGGGCTTGGGGAGCTTTGTTGTTGCCTTACTTGGAGCAGACGGGCCTAGCCTCACAAATCAATTATAACTTACCAGCCTGGGATAACAGCCAGCAATCACTCGTGCTTGCTCGCTTGCCCGTATTCCTCAATCCTGGCGCACCCAATTTTGAAGGCGACACCATCGCGCGCGACCAATCGGGCAACGAACTGGCTCGCTTCGGACGGTCGCATTACGTTGCCAATGTGGGCAATGACGAACCCTGGGGATATCAACCGCCTTTGGACGATTGGAGCAAACATGCCAGTGGACCCTTTTATCGCAATTCTCGCGTCCGATTTGGAAGTGTTTCCGACGGGCTAAGCAATACGGTTTTTATTGGCGAGCACAGCACGGTAAGCGATAAGACTTGGGCGGCTGTCATGCCAGGTTCTGTCTGCTGTACCAATGATCCCAATCGATACCCCTTCACCGAATGCGATGCAGCAGCAACTTACGTGCTTGTACACAGCGGTCCCTCTCCAGCGGAACCGGGTGTCATACACCCTCCGTCGTTCCCAACTTGCCACGTCTGTCAAATGTATTCCCCTTGGGGCTCGGGGGGCGGCTACGTGCTGTTGGGCGATGGCAGCGTGCGAAACGTTCCCACCAGTATCAACCTGGATACATGGGCTGCTTTGAACACAATTGCTGGCGGCGAGGTGATAAGCAATGATTGGTAGTCTGCGAATATTGGTCGGGCCGATTTTCAGTGCTTTCAGTCTATGCGTCATTTTTCTTCTGGCAGGCTGTAATCAGCAACCTGAAGTCAATAGCCGCGAAGCTATGGATCTGATCAAACAGGTCTACACCGCATGCAACACCAAAAACGCTCAGCGACTTTCGGACAGCCAGAAACAATTCGACCAATTGTTGGAAAGCAAACTTTTGTCGCCAGCAGAAGAATCGGCTTTTCGCAAGATTTTCCAATTGGCTCAGGATGATCAGTGGGAAGCGGCTCAGGATCAAGCCCTCAGTTTTGCTCAGGCTCAGGTGCGATGATTTTTCGTAAACGTTTAAACAATTGGTAGGGTGAACAGTTACGAAAATTCGGTTTTGTTTGGATGGCCACTGCGTTCGAGAACGAGTAAAATTCTAAGCACCATCGTCGACTTGCTTTCACCTAAAAAGGAAAACCCCAATGCCAATATCAGTTCGTGTCCAATGGCTAGTCTACACAGCGGCTTTGATCTTCGTTTTGGATGGACCAGCGGTCAAAGCTGCTTATCCGGATACCACCTCCCCCGAAAAGAAAGAGAATATGGACAATCCTTTTTTTAGCCCTAGCATTTTACCGTTGGAAGCACCGGATTTTACTCGCATCAAAGAAGAGCACTTTCTGCCAGCCTTCCACGCGGGAATGCAACAGCAGCTTAAGGAAGTCCAACAAATCGCTGATCAAGCACAGGCACCTACTTTTGCCAATACTATCGAATCTCTGGAGAAATCTGGCGACATCTTGCGTCGCACTCAAAGCGTCTTCTTCAATTTGACATCTGCTCACACCAACCCCGAGCTGCAGAAGATTCAAGTCGAAGTAGCACCTCTCCTAGCAGCTCATAGCGACGATATTTTACTGAATAAGAAGCTGTTCCAACGAGTCGAGCAGCTTGATCAGCAAGCTGGAAAGTTGGACTTAAACGATGAACAAAAACAATTGCTTAAAGAAACTCATCGTTCTTTCGTCAGAGCGGGTGCCCGACTGAACGACCAGCAACAACAGCGAATTCGGCAAATCAACGAACAGTTGTCGACCGCCATGACCAAGTTCCAAGACAACTTACTGGCCGTTACAGCAGAGCGAGCCGTGCTGGTAGATGACAAACAGTCGCTGGAGGGTCTATCTGAGGACCAAATTGCGGCTGCCGCCAAAGCAGCCGAAGATCGAAAACATCCAGGCAAATATCTGCTGGAGATCACCAATACCACGCGACAGCCCGCGCTGACTCAATTAAAGAATCGAGCGCTGCGTCAACGGGTTTGGGAAGCTTCCGCCTACCGAGCCCTAGGTCGAGACGGTGGCATCGATAATCGTCCGTTGGTCGAACAACTGGCCAAATTGCGAGCGGAAAAGGCGGATATCCTTGGGTATGCCAGCCATGCTCACTACTCACTTGAAACCCAAATGGCCAAAGACCCGGCTACCGCTCAGAAGATGCTGGCCGACCTTGTTCCCGATGTGATAGCCCGAGTACACCAAGAGGCCGGGGACATTCAGGCCCAAATGAAACTGGACGGCATCGACGATCAGGTGCAGCCTTGGGACTGGGAGTATTACGCTGAGAAAGTCCGACTGGATCGCTATGGAATCGATGAAGCCGAAGTGCGACAATATCTGGAACTTGATTCCGTTCTGAAAAATGGCGTGTTCTACACGATGAACCGACTGTTTGGAGTGAATTTCCAAGAGCGCCACGATTTGCCGGTCTATCATCCCGATGTGAGAGTCTTTGATGTGATCGACGAAGACGGCCGGCAAATAGGCCTGTTTTATGCCGACTACTTCGCGCGACCCAGCAAGCGCGGCGGTGCGTGGATGAGCAGCTTTGTCGAACAATCACGTTTGTTAGGCCAAAAACCGGTCATCATCAACGTACAGAACATCCCCAAGCCTGTTCAAGGCGCACCGGCCTTGATCAGTTTTGATCACGCCACCACCATGTTTCATGAATTGGGTCACGGTGTCCATGGACTGTTTTCCGATGTTCATTATCCCAGCTTGGCGGGTACGTCCGTGCCACGCGACTTCGTAGAATTTCCTTCGACTTTTCAAGAAGATTGGGCGATCCATCCTGAAGTATTGGCCAACTATGCAAAGCACTATCAGACTGGAAAGATCATGCCTGCTGAGCTGCTTAAGCAGGTGATCGCCGCTGGCAAATTCAATCAAGGCTTCGACACACTGGAGTACCTGTCGGCTGCGCTTCTTGATCTAAGATGGCACTCGTTAAAGACTCAGCAAGTACCTGCCGACATCGAACAATTCGAGGCAAAGGCGCTGGCCGACCTAGGCGTTGACCTGGCGATGGTGCCGCCTCGATACAAGAGTGCCTATTTCGCTCATATCTGGCCCGGAGGTTACTCGGCAAGCTACTATGCCTATTTGTGGAGCGAAATACTGGCGGCAGATAGCTTTGATGTAATTCGTCGCCAAGGAGGATTGACCGCCGAGAATGGCAAAAAATTCCGACGGACGATTTTATCGAAAGGCGGCACTCGCGAGCCAGATCAACTCTATCGAGACTTTATCGGTCGCGATCCACAGGTCGATGGTCTGCTGATTCGTCGCGGATTGAAAGAACCTGCAAAGTAATGGAAAACGCGTGTTGATTCAAGCGTATCAACTGGCCATTTTTGTGCCGAAGCCTGCCTAAAGCAAGTCACTGCCAAAACAGATAAAGCAACATTTGCAGCGCAGCGATCACGACGGCTGTATAACGCACGATGTTGGCTGATGGTGCACTGGATCGGATGGCTTCAGGTTGATCAACCGAGACCGCTTTATCGCTAAGTCGTTCGATTGGCAACCAAAGTAGCCAAGCAATCAGACCGGCGAACAGCCCAGCAAAGGCCAATCTACCTGCCAACGGAGCAGTAGCCAATAAACAGGTGTGAGCTTCCACAATTCTGAAAATTTCAAACAAGTTAACGTCGAACATCATACGCCTTTCTAAACGCCTGAGACTTGCTCTTACAACTCCGGTCGTGACGATTTCGGGGGCAACCAACAAACCAGACCTTCCAGCCGCTGCTTATCGTAGGGTCGGGTCAGCATGCTGATTGCCAGTGTCCCCAATAATGCCGCCACAAAGGACCACCAGGCCACCCATAGGGTAATCCAACCCAACCAGGCCAGAATCACTGCGGAACCGACCCCAATGATCAATCCGGCCAAGCCACCCCACCCAGTTACTCGGCTGGACAACATTCCCAGTAGCAATAGCGCCAATAACGGACCCTGAAAGAAGCTCAGGAATTTTTGAAACGCCTCGAACACTGACCCAAAATATCCGTGTATCAGCGGCGCTACCATAACTCCTAAGACTAGCAGGAGAACCATCGTTAGCCGGCCTACCCATAAGAGATGTCGATCCGAGGCTTGCGGATTAATGAGCGGCTGATAGATGTCGGTCACACACATGGTCGAAGCTGAATTGACATAAGAATCTAAGTTGGACATGATGCCTGCGAAAAAGGCTCCAAGCACAATTCCTAGGACACCTGTAGGCAACAGTTGCACAATCATCGGTAGCACACTTCCCGATTTCCAAGTTTCTGCGCGGCCATCTCCCAATTGTTCGTGAAAAAGGGCTAGAGCAATCAATCCAGGCACGACCAATAGGAACGGAAACACTACTTTGATCGCGGCGCAGAAAACGTAAGAAGCTCTCGCTTCGGCTTGACTCTTGGTTCCAAAGGTGCGCTGAACGATGGCTTGATTTCCGATCCAGTAGGCTGGCCCCAACACAAAACCAAGTCCCAACAGAACTGCAGGCCAAGGATAGTCTGGATCCGTCGATGGACGCACCAATTGAAAATGATACTCGGTGCCAGGCAGAGCCGCAATTCGTTCGCGCAGAACCGTCCAACCGCCGACTTCGTTCAATCCTATGACGCACATCAGAGTAGCCCCCACGATCAGTACGATGCAGGAGACGAAATCTGTAAACACCACCGCCTTCAGACCGCCGAAACAGGTGTACGCACCCACCAATACCGCAGTCAGCAGCACGGCGGTCATAAAATCCCAACCCATCAAACTTTGAAACATCGTCCCGGCACTCACAAAAACAACGCCCAGAGTTCCGACCATAAACAGGATCCAGATGATGGCGAAACTATATCGTACACTTTGGTTATAGCGCAATCCCAAATACTCGGGAATCGTGTAGACTCCAGCTAGCCATAAGAATGGCATGAATACAAAGGCGGCTATTAACACCGGAAAGATACAGCCGATCAAGTCAAAGTTGGCCATCACCAACCCAAATCGATAGCCATCATCGGCCAGCCCCACCATGTCTTTGGCACCTATGTCTGTCACAACCAGAGATGTACCAACGGCCCACCAAGGCAAGGACCGGCCTGCCAGAAAAAGATCCTTACCCGACTCGGCTCCACGCCCCACCCAAATGCCTAAGGCGGCAATGCCTACTAGATACAGAACCACAAGAAAAAGGTCCAAGGATGAAAGATCCATAAGTGTCAGCTCATCTATTTCTGATTCACGTCAAAAGGTCGATCCAATTCATCCACGCCAGCGGCAATGTCGGAAGCTAATCATGGATTGGCACAAATTGTACTCAGTAGATAATCTCAGCAACACTAGCCACAACAAAGTTCGCTGCGCCAATGCACTAAGAAAAAGACATGCATCGAGAATCGCCTATGGTATGGGATACGAATTGGGAGCAGACGATTGTCGCATGGGTCACTCAACAGCTTGCTGAAGCCGATTCGGGACATGGACTGGACCATGTACGCCGCGTCGCACTTAACGCGCGCCAAATAGCACACATTGAACAGGCAAATCTTGACATCGTCATGCCCGCTGCCTGGCTGCATGATTGTGTCCTAATCGCCAAAGATTCGCCCTTGCGCGCCATTGCTTCACAACTGGCCGCACAGCTCGCTACGGAATTCCTTGAGTCGAACAATTACGCTTCCCAGTGGATAGCCGCTATCGCCCATTGCATTCATGCTCACAGCTTTTCGGCTGGCATCTCGTGTGAAACCTTGGAAGCTTGCGTGGTTCAGGATGCGGATCGACTAGAAGCGCTGGGCGCTATTGGACTCGCTCGCTGCTTGATGACTGGCGGCGCGATGCGACAACGACTTTATGACCCAAACGACCCGTTTCCATACAACCGCTCACCCGATGATCGAAAGCAGTCTGTCGACCATTTCTTTGCTAAACTGCTGACGCTGGCCGATACGATGAAGACGCCCACCGGTCGAAAACTGGCCAAACAGCGAACCGATTTCTTGGTTGGCTTTCTGCAACAATTGTCTGAAGAGATCGGGGCCGAGCCGAACAGCCTGCATTTGGCTCTCGAGCGTATTCTCTGGCCACCCGTTAATGATCCAACGGCATTTGACAAGCCTTAAGCACGGTTCGCTGCACACTCAAGTCGTGCTGATAAGAAAAGTCGCTCGGCTTTTCACCGCGCACCACCTGAGCCATATCCGCCGCATCATCAACGTAACGAGCGTATTTCGGCATGCTGATGTCTTGATACCCCGACTTGTACTGACCGCGAGTCCGATTGAATGCCAAACGAACCTTCGGATCATCTAGCGGCTGAATATGCATGGTACCTTCTGTACCCACCACCACCAAATGTCTACGCTCGAAGCCTTCTACTTCCATTGCAGACGATTTAACGGAAGCGATCGCTTTGGGATATTCAAGGACTGCCAACATGTTGTCCTGCAACGTGTCTGAGTGATCCGCCGAATGGCGCCGAAAGGATGCGACGTGCTGCGGCTCGCCCAACAGCTTGACAACCAAGTCCAGCAGGTGACACCCGAGTTCAAACATCATGCCGCCTGGATAAGCCACCAATCCACGGCGACTACCAATGTCCAGCACTTTGCTCATGACCGAATGCACTTCATAGATCTCACCCAACCAGCCCTGGCTGATGAACTGCCTAAGGAGAACGATGGCCGGGTTGTAGCGATACATGTAGCCCATCTGCACGAGCAACTTCTGATGATCCGCCTGGCTCAGAATCTTCTCGAACTGGACCAGCGACTCGCCAGCCGGTTTATCAAGATGAATATGTTTGCCCGCTGCCACACACGCTCCGGCGACTGCTAAACTGTCTTTGGGACTGGTTTCGATCAGAACCACCTGGAGGTCCGACTGGCCTAGCAGGTCGTCTTGAGTCATCCAAGGCAAATCCTTAAAAGCCGGATGATGCTCGGCCCGGTTCCTCAGCTCTTGGTTGGGTTCCACAATGCCCACCACCTCATAATCCTGCGACTCGCGATAGACAGATAGCTTAGTCGCGTGGCCGTGAGCCACTCCAATCTGCCCGATTTTGATTCTTGTCTTCGGAGCAGCCGAAGCACTACCGACGGCTGCCACAGTACCAACACCGGCTGCTGCAGTAGAAAAAAATCGGCGACGATCAACGAGTTCCAGAGACATCTTCGGAGTACCTTTACTTGCTTTCTGGTGGTTTTGACACTGCCAGTATCTTAAACGATCATTAGCAAAGTTTCTTGAGATTCGGCTGACGGCATGCGTTCGGCTGACGCCAAACTTTCGGCTGACGGCACACGGAGTGTGCCTGCTACTTTGTCCCCTGGCCATTTTCTTTGCCAAGATTGCCCGGCAAAATCGATCGAACCCTTACTCTCCGCAATCCAACAATATACAACTTGGAAAATATAGGTAGCCTGGGTAGCTTTTCCAATTAAAATGGGGACAGTCCAACAACAAAAAACCTCCACAGGAGGGGTCTCAAAGCAAGAGCCTGAGGCTCTTGTGTCCCTACTGCCTTTTGCCACTTACAGACAAATTTATCTACCCTTGCCTTCCCATTACGTAACTATCGCAGCAACTTTTACCGCCGAGCCGCTGAGTGGGCCGCTGCGCGGTTGGATGGACTTGTTAGGGTACGACCTAAAAGTTCGCTTTGCACCATTTAACCAATTGTTCCAGCAGCTTCTTGATCCGAATTCGCAATTGGCCAGCGGTGACAACGCGGCTGCCGTATTGCTGGTCCGATTAGCCGACTGGCAAGGAGCGACCAGCGAGCCTGGGTTTCAGCGACACGCTGAAGAGTTCATCAGCGCGCTAGACGCCTATCTGGAGAAGAGTGCTGTCCCAGTTATTCTCATTTTGTGTCCCAGCGCTTCGCCCGCTTCAACAAGTCCCCTTGACGATTCTATCGCAAAGGCGCTGAACAGGACCGAATCATGGCTTGCCGCGCAGATTGATCAGCGACCGAATGTTCACTGGATTGATCATCAACTGATCGCGACCCTCTACCCGCTGGAGCAAATCGAAGACGGTGTCGCGCTTCGAGTGGCCCACATTCCCTATCTGCCAGACTACTTCGTCGCTCTGGGCAGCATCATCAGCCGACGATTGCACTTACTCATGAGACCGCCTGTCAAAGTGCTGGTCATGGACTGTGACAACACTCTTTGGGATGGTGTCTGCGGAGAATCTGCTCCCGATCAAATGCAAGTTTCTGTAGAACGCACCTATTTGCAACAAAGGCTGTTGCAGTTGCGAGCGTCAGGAATGCTGATCTGCCTATGTAGCAAAAACCATGAAGATGACGTTTGGGCCGTGTTTGATCAGAATGCGAACATGCTTCTAAAACGTTCTGATATCACCGCTTGCCGAATCAACTGGCAAAACAAATCGACCAATCTCAAGTCATTGGCTTCTGAGCTGAATCTAGGTTTAGACAGTTTTGTATTTGTTGATGATAACCCTGTTGAGTGCGCCGAGGTCAGAGAACAATGTCCGCAGGTCTTAGTTTTGGAGCTACCACACCAGGGTTGCCAGTCATACGTGGATCACGCATGGGTTCTTGACCAGCCAAAAGCCGGAAAGGAGGATCGCTTACGAGCTGAATACTATCAGGCCCAATCCAAGCGGCAGACGATCAGGCAGTCGGTTAAGACGCTGAAAGAGTTTTTAGCGGGCCTAGAGCTGCAGGTAGATATTGCGCCAGCCCAAGAAGACGATTGGGAGCGTATCGCTCAGTTGACCCAGCGAACTAACCAACTGAACTTCACGACGCTTCGTCGTACTGCAAGTGAAATTCGAACACTGCTTGGCGACGGTCGCCATCGTTGCTGGTCTGTCCGTGCCCAGGATAAATTCGGTGATTACGGGCTGGTAGGTACACTGATCGTTCAGACCCAGGCAACTTGTTGGCAAGTTGACACGTTCTTGCTTAGTTGCCGTGCGTTGGGTCGTCGTATTGAAATCCAGATGCTGGACCATTTAATCGCCCAAGCGCAGGAGTACGGTGTCGATCATTTGGAAATCCGGTTCACTCCAACTGCCAAAAATGAACCTGCCCGAAACCTGTTCCAGGAATTTAGCAGCGGCAACTACCATGTTGTGCCCGATGAGTCACAGGCACCAATGTGGATCGCTCGCCACTGCTTGTCACAATGGCGCAGCAATATACACCACGTAGCGTCGCTTGAATGCGGCTTAAGCAGTCCCAATTCAAACTCTGTTCACATCTCCACAAGCTTAGCCCGAATACCGGCCTACACCTCGGAGATGATCGATGGTATTGCACGACTTGCTGGGGACGTTCAAGCCATTGTCCGGCTGATCACGCCTGCTGCCTTGCCAAGACCAGAGATTGGCGAGCCCTTTGTCGCTCCACAATCACCTCTGGAAATTCAGATCGCTGAAATCTGTCGCTGCGTGCTGAACTTGGAACGTCTTGGCTTGGAAGATCCGCTCAAATCCATGGGCATTACATCTCTAGGCGTGGTTCAAGTACTTAGTCGCATACGACAGGAAACTGGTACTGAACTTTCGATCACTGAACTATTTACCCTACCAACTGTCAGCGCGATCTGCCGGCGAATTCAAGATGGCTCTTGCGGCGCGAGATTGGATCAACCCTCCGCTATTTCAAGAAACAGATCGGATTCTCTCTATTCGAAAGATCATTCTCATAAAATCGCGGTCATTGGTCTTGCAGGACGATTTCCTGGGGCACCCGACATAGACACTTTCTGGAGTAACCTGACTCAAGGCGTCTGTAGCATCACCGATATCCCAGATCAGCAACTGAACCTTCCGCTCGACAGCCCTTTACGCAGCCATCCGAATTTAGTGAAGCGAGCGGCAAGTATGGCCGATGCCGATCTGTTTGACGCCAAGTTTTTTGGTATCTTTCCCAAAGAAGCACAAGTCATGGATCCGCAGCATCGGATTCTGATCGAGTGTTGCTGGCATGCTCTGGAGGACGCAGGGTACAATCCAGACGCCATTTCGGTGCCGGTCGGACTGTTCGCTGGTTGTTACATGGACACCTACGTGCTGGCCAGCCTCCTGTCCAACCCGGCGCTGATTCACAGCTTGGCCAACTCGTTTCACGGAGGAGACCTGCACTGTGAACTTGGAAATGACAAAGACTATCTGGCCACGCGAGTCTCCTACCTGCTGAATCTGCGCGGGCCAGCCATGACTGTACAGACCGCTTGTTCCACGTCGCTAGTAGCCATCGCCCAAGCCTGTCAAAGTTTGGTAAGTGGTCAGTGCGACATGGCGCTAGCCGGAGGCGTAACGCTGAAACTTCCGCAAAACCGAGGATACTTGTATGCCGATGGCGGCATGGTCTCGCCGGATGGCACTGTACGCACGTTTGATGCCAAAGCGCGAGGTACTGTTTTTGGCGAAGGTGCCGGTGTGGTGGCTCTCAAGCGCTTGGACGATGCACTGGCCGATGGTGACGATGTTTACGCGGTCATCAGCGGTTGGGGCTTGAACAACGATGGTCGAGCCAAGATGGGTTACACCGCCCCTAGCGTGGAAGGACAGTGTGGAGCCATCCTGGCCGCACACACCATGGCCAACATTTCTGCCGATTCTATCAACTATGTCGAAGCCCATGGTACTGGCACCGCTTTGGGAGACCCAATCGAAATCGACTCATTGACTCGAGCATTTCGCCGAACAACGGATAAAAAACAATTCTGCGCTATCGGTTCCCTTAAAACCAATATCGGTCACTTGGATGTTGCAGCGGGAGTCGCTGGATTGATCAAGGTTTGCCTGGCAATGCGACATCAGTTGCTGCCTGCCAGCTTGAACTTTGAAACGCCCAACCCCAATATCGACTTTCCCGAGACACCTTTTTTTGTAAATACTCAGCTTACCCCATGGACTCCTGAAGGACAGACGCGTCGGGCAGGGCTCAGTTCTTTTGGTGTAGGCGGGACAAACGCTCACGTGGTGATTGATCAACCGCCGGAGGTCACGGTCTTACCAGCTCGTAGACCGGTCAGTCTACTGGTCCTATCAGCCCGCAGTCCATCGGCGCTGCAAACACTGGCACATCGTCTGGCCGAACAACTTCAGTCAAGTCCTGCACTGGATCTTCAGGACGTGGCTTACACACTTCAGACCGGTCGCAAGCGACTCAATTACAGTCTGACCGTGCTTGCCAAGCAACCAGAGATGGCGATCGAACAACTGCGGAGCTGTTCTGTGGAATCTGCAGCAGTGAAGCATCAAGTCCGCCGCGACACAGCTTGCATTTGGATGTTTCCAGGTCAGGGTTCTCAATATCCTAACATGGGCCGCCAGTTGTACGAAAGCGAGCCAGTCTTTACTGCCGCGCTGGATCGCTGCGCTTTGATCTTGCAACCGCTGGTCGGTTACGATCTCCGCAAGAAGCTCTTTGTTGACGATGACCCGCTTTCCATCGAAACTTGCCAGCGTGAACTGCGAAACACGCAGTTGGCCCAGCCCGCTATTTTTTCGATTGCCTACGCGTATGCTCAGTGGCTACTAGCCTGCGGTGTCCGTCCGCAATCTATGTTAGGGCACAGCGTCGGAGAATTCGTCGCGGCCTGTATTGGTGGCGTCTTCTCGTTGCCTGATGCGCTGAAGATGGTGGCTTTCCGTGCTCAGCAGATGCAGGC
>JBIIJD010000035.1:0-52470 GCA_044234105.1 Aureliella sp.
CGCAGCCCACCCCGAGTCGATCCGCACCTACCGCCAGCAGGAATCACTGGCCCGCGCCGCCAAAACCAAGGCCCGTCGCGCCCTCCGTCGTCGGCTTCAACGCCGATAGCTGTGCCGAACGCTTACGTTCATACAGCAATTGGAGATAGCTGGAGATCGACCGGGGCCACTGGACTGAGTCCATAGAGTCCCCAAGGCGGTCACTTCTTTTTTTTGCGACGAGCTGATCCTCTTTGAGTGCCCGAGCGGACGGCTGGTTTGTCCAGCATCTGACGCCACCGGTCTAGCTTGCTGCTTTGATCCGCTGTTGCTTCGGGCTTCAAGCGGTCGGCAATTTTTAGTTTGCCGCTTGGGGCTGGATCAGTCGGCGAATTGCTACTAGCGGCCAGCGTGCCGGGAGGCGGTAGAGAACGTTTGACTAATTGCCTTTCAATCAATGACCAGATACTGGAGGTGATGAAGTAGATGCAAAGACCAGCCGGGACCTTAAAGAAAATCACGCCCATGAATACGGTCATGTATTTCATCATCGTTTGAGTCATCTGAGTTTGCGGGTCGGTTGCTTTCGGCATCAGCATTTTTTGTTGCACCAAAAACAGGGCAACGGTGACCATGGGTAGAATGTTGAAGTAGGGCCCTAGCCAACCCGTGCCGCGACCTGCCAAGTATTCCCACATCCAGCCGCTCCAATCATATAATTGATCAGGGCCTGCTAGATTCGAACACCAAGCCAGCCCAGGAATCAGCCCCTCCTGACGTAGCGAAATATCTACGCTCAGGCATCGGTAGAGCCCGATGAAGATAGGCAGTTGAATAAATAGCGGCAGGCAACCGGCCAACGGTTTGAAGTCATACTTGCGGTACAACTCCTGCATCGCCTTGGCCCGCTTTTCCATGTTGTCGGGATACATCTCGTTGATCTTTTTCATCTCCGGCTGTAGCTCTTGCATCCGCTGCCCAGCAATGGCTGCTCGGCGTCCCAAAGGAAACAGCAGCAATCGAACACAGACGGTCAGCATGATGATGGCGATACCGTAGTTGCGGACAATCGCATAAAAAAAGTGCAGCAACCAGCCGAGCGGTTTGGCCACCCATGGAAACCACCCGTATTCGATGGTCAGATCCAAACCGTGATTGGCCAAAACATTGGCATCCTTGGGGCCTAGGAAAATCGAATAGCGATTCGCTAAACTTTGTCCTGCGGCAATGGGCTGCTCGCGCGACTCTAACCAGAAAGCGACGTTTGTGGCTTGAATCTGAGATTTGTTGATAGTCTGCCAGTCACCGACCGCCCATGCACCGGCTCTGGCTAAATCTTTCAGCGACTCTGGGCTGGCCGGATGTGGCAGCAGTGATGCGTTGAAATACTGTGAGTCCACGCCGATATAGTTCAAGCTGCGCCGCTCCAGTGGCTCGCCTTCGGAGAACAGGATCGTATGCGGCTGTTCAGGAGTCTTCGATGCCGCCGAGTGAATATCCCTAGTGCTCTTCAAGTGGTGAACACCGCTGCCATCACCAAAAGCCACGTCGCGATGTCCCGCGCTACTGAAGAAGCTCTGACTAATCTTCACGGAGTACCACCAGCCTTCAAGCGATAGTCCGGTTAGTCCCTCTTGTCGTACGGCCACCGACACGGGCTGCTGGTTGTTGTTGACGACTAACGTTTCCAGGTCCAGTAGATAACCGTCGTGGTCAGGACCCTTGGGCAGCAATCGATAACGCTTGACCAATTCCAAATTGGCGAACTCAGTTGAACTGAGCATCTGCTGTAGCGGCATTCGGAATTCAACTCCACTGCCCCCAGGAACCTCCAGCGAGCCAACTTGCCAGTTCTGTTGGAAAACCGGGGCTAGCGCGGGTAGTGAGCTTTTGCCGATCGGAATTTTTGTCGCATTGATTGACGCCAGAGTGGTGCGCAGGCTGGTCAATTCTTGATTGCCGGGCACGACTTCGCTGGCAAATGGTTCCGTTCGTAGAATATCCAGCGGCGTTTGTGACAAAGTACATTGATAACTCAGAGGGCGCTCGGCTCGCTGAACTTGAATCGTAACCGACTGGCCAGGCTTTTTCTTTGACAGCCAATTGTTCAAGTCGTCAACCGATGACAACGGAGAATCGTCTACCTGAGTGATTACGTCATCCACCTGCAGGCCAACATCAGCGTCCGCACAAGTGGCAACTGCCGCTGGCGATCCGTCCGGCACGACCCGGATTTTCAGGCCCATCGGTTCGATGGCTTCGGACAATCCTAGATATCCCAGATAGCCGTGATTGTGTTCCAAAGCGACAAATCGTAATTTGTCACCGGTGTCGAAACGCCCTACCAATTCGGCTCGCTGAATACCAGCGCCCTGGCTTGTCAAAGTGATCAGCAGGTTGTATTTCTTGGCTGGATCCATCGACCCTAACGTGATCAGTCGCTCAGGAAAGCTGTCCGTAGCCGCAGGACTGGGGCTAATTTCGGGATTGGCCTGGGCGGTGGTCGGCTGGGATTCCTCCTTCAGCAGCGGATTGGCCTCCTGAGGATTTGGCCCAGCGGCAGGCTGTGCTGGTTTTTGCCTGGCGGGGTCCTGTAGGCTCATCCACATGAAAAACAGACATGTCGACAGCATTAACCAGGTGAAAAAGCGTCTATCCACGGGATATTCTCAGACTTTTAATAGAATGGATGGGAGGGGGGCGAGCTGCCGGAGTAGAGCCGGGTCGGTTCACCTGTGGGAGCAAGCAGGCTGTCGACATTCTGCTGGCGATTATTCTTGCTGCCCATCGAGTTCTTGGCTAGGCCAACGCTTGGACTGTCAAAATGGCAATCCCGAAACGCGGCGAGATTAATCGCTCATTCCATCGCGTTGTCAGTGGTTTCCGATGGAAATGACGCACCAATCTCGGACCTTGTCGAATACTTCGTCCCGGCGCACTGAAAACTGGCACACCCTTTGCACAGGTGGGCGGCCTACGACGACTCGTCTGCCAGTCTGACGCTGCGCGACCACCCGGCGGCACCGCTAAACCTTTGGTGGACTAACGAATATTGCCGTTTGGCCGTCAAAATGCGGATGGATGGCAGGGTGTGCGAGTCGAAAGTGACTGACCGTACATGATTATCTGAATCGAAGCCCGTAGCGCTTTGAGTTGATTTGGCAAATTCCTTTGGGAGGATTGAAAACGTGGCAAAGCAAATGGTATTTGACGATGAGGCGAGACAGTCGCTTCTGGCTGGGGTGTCCAAGCTGGCGCGTGCCGTGAAGAGCACTCTGGGACCGCGCGGACGCAACGCCGTGCTGGATAAAGGATGGGGATCGCCCAAGGTAACCAAGGATGGCGTAACCGTAGCTGAAGACATCGATCTGGATGATCCGTACGAAAATCTGGGCGCACAACTGGTCAAGGAAGCGGCCAGTAAGACTAATGATGTGGCCGGTGACGGCACGACAACTGCCACCGTGTTGGCTGAGGCCATCTATCGCGAGGGCCTGAAGATGATCGCTGCCGGAGCTGATCCGATGGCGCTGTCGCGGGGGATTTCGAAAGCGATTGCCGAAGTCTCAGAAGCTCTGAGTAAAATGTCTCAGAAGATCGACGAAAAGAGCAAAAAGGAAATCAAGCAGGTTGCGACCATTGCGGGTAACAACGATCCTTCCATCGGCGATGTGCTTGCTGACGCATTTTTGAAAGTTGGCAAGGATGGTGTGATCACTGTCGAAGAGGGGCGAGGCAGTGAGACGACGGTCGAAGTGGTTGAAGGTATGCAGTTTGATCGCGGCTTCTTGTCGCCTCACTTCGTTACCAACGGCGATCAGGTAACGGTCGATCTAGACGACTGCTACGTCCTGCTCTTTGAAGAAAAGATTAGTGCCAACAAGAAGTTGATTCCTCTTCTGGAAGCTACCAGTAAGTCCAAGAAGCCGTTACTGATCGTCGCCGAGGATGTCGATGGTGAGGCTCTGGCCACTTTGGTGGTCAACAAGATGCGCGGAATTCTGAGCGTGTGTGCGGTGAAGGCACCTGGCTACGGTGATCGTCGCAAGGCCATTTTGGGCGACTTGGCAGTTCTGACGGGTGGTCAGGCAATCTTCAAGGATCTGGGAATCGACCTGGAGAGTGTCAAGTTGAGCGATTTGGGTCGCGTCAAGAAGGTTCGCATCACCAGCGAGGAAACTGTGCTGGTGGGTGGTGCTGGCAAGAAAGATGCGATTGAAGGGCGGGCACAGCAGATTCGTCGCGAGATCGAAAGCACCGACAGCGATTATGACCGCGAAAAGCTGCAAGAGCGCTTGGCTAAGTTGGCTGGAGGTGTTGCTCAGATCTCAGTTGGCGCTGCCACTGAGACCGAAATGAAGGAGCGCAAGGCTTTGTTGGACGATGCCAAATCGGCTACTCAAGCCGCCTTGCAGGAAGGCATTGTACCCGGCGGTGGCGTGGCCTTGATTCGATGCGAAGCCGCGTTGAAGAAGCTGGAACTGGAAGGTGACGAAAAGCTTGGTGCTCGAATCATTCAGAATGTGCTGGATTGCCCTCTGCGAGCCATCGCCAACAACGCCGGCGTGGATGGTGCAGTGGTGGTCAATCGAGTTCGTCAGCAGAAGGTCAAGACCGAAGGCTACGACGCCAATACCGATAGCTATACCGATTTAGTGGCCGCTGGCATCATTGACCCAAGCAAGGTTGTGCGCACTGCTTTGCAAAATGCTGGCAGCGTTGCCGCTTTGCTGCTGACCACCGAGTCGCTGATTACCGAAATTCCGAAGGAAGAGGAGCCTGTTGCTGGTGGCGATCACCACGACCATGGCATGGGTGGCATGGGTGGTATGGGCGGCATGGGCGGCATGGGTGGTATGGATATGGGTGGTATGATGTAGGCTCGCCGCTGTCCCGGCGCGCTGTATTGAGTGTCTGGGTTCGCCTTGTTGGTTTGATTTCAATGATAGATCGACTCGCGTCATGAAACCGAGTCTGGTCCTTAAAATAGTGACTTAAGAAACAACTCTAAAGGAGAATTTGAAATGTCGAAGATTAAACTCCGTCCCCTGGACGACCGTGTTGTAGTAAAGCCTCAGGACGCAGAAGAGACCACCGCTGGTGGGATTGTTCTGCCTGACTCCGCCAAGGAAAAGCCTCAGCGAGGCGAAGTGGTTGCCGTTGGGCCTGGTAAGCTGCTGGACAATGGCAATCGAGGCACCTTGTCTGTGGCCGTTGGCGACATCGTGATCTATGGCAAGTACGGCGGAAGCGATATCGAAGTTGACGGTCAAGAAGTCAAGATTTTGCGAGAAAGCGACATCCTGGCTAAGGTTCTGGCCTAGGCTTTTAAGCGTCAGCGTTTTGTCGTTTGGTCTGCTGGTATTTCAACCTGCCTGTCGACCGTTAAACATTCATCCAATCATCATTTTGAAGATTTTTATAAAGGATCAAACACGTGGCTAAACAGCTTATGTTTGAAGATAACGCCCGCGCCAGGATGCTTCGCGGCGTTGAGAAGTTAGCAGATGCCGTAGCGGTTACGATGGGACCAACCGGCCGCAACGTGATCATCGACAAGAGCTTTGGTGGACCTTCAGTCACCAAAGATGGTGTAACCGTGGCCAAGGAAGTGGAACTGGAAGACCGCTTCGAGAACATGGGCGCCAAGTTGGTTGTGGAAGTGGCTCAAAAGACCAGTGATCTAGCTGGCGACGGCACGACCACGGCAACGGTCCTAGCGCGAGCCATCTTCAAAGAGGGTCTTCGCAACATCGTGGCTGGAAGCAATCCGACGGCGATTCGCCGAGGCATTGAAAAAGCGGTGGAAGCAGCCGTTGAAAAGCTGCATGAACTTGGCAAGCCAGTTTCTGATCACAAGCAAGTGGCCCACGTCGGGGCGATCAGCGCAAACAGCGACATGAAGATTGGCGAACTGATTGCTGACGCTCTGGAGCGAGTTGGCAAAGATGGCGTTATCACTGTGGAAGAAGGCAAGACGGCAGATACGACGGTCGAGTATGTTGACGGGATGCAGTTTGACAAGGGCTTTACGTCGCCCTACTTCATCAATGATCCTGCCACCATGACCTGTACCTTTGACAATGCTCTGGTTTTGCTTTACGAAAAGAAGATCAGCAACATTCGCGAACTGGTGCCGATCCTGGAAAAGGCCAGCCAAAGCGGTCGAGCCCTGTTGATCATCGCCGAAGATGTAGACGCTGAAGCGTTGACTCTTTTGGTGGTCAACAAGCTGCGTGGTACCCTAAAGGTATGTGCGGTTAAGGCGCCTGGATTCGGTGACCGACGCAAGGCAATGATGGGCGATATCGCCACGTTGACCGGTGGAACATTCATTAGCCAAGATCTGGGCATCCAGTTGGAGAATGTAACATTGGAACAGCTTGGACGTGCCAAGAAGGTCACTGTTGACAAAAACAACACGACCATTGTCGAAGGTGGTGGACAGCGTCCTGCGATCGACCAACGAGTCGCTCAGATTCGTGCGCAGATCGAACAAACCGACAGCGAGTACGATCGCGAAAAGCTTCAGGAACGTCTTGCCAAGTTGGCTGGTGGCGTTGCGGTTATCAGTGTAGGCGCTGAAACGGAAGCTGACATGAAGCAGAAGAAGGCCCGCGTCGAAGATGCTTTGCACGCCACTCGTGCCGCCATGGAAGAGGGGATTGTGCCCGGAGGTGGTGTGGCTCTGATCCGTTGCACAGAAGCGGTTCAGGCATCGATTTCCAAGTGCAAAGGCGATGAGAAAATTGGTGCGGAAATCGTTCTTCGCAGCTTGTCGGCTCCTTTGCGACAAATCGCAGATAACGCTGGTATCGACGGTTCTGTAGTGGCTGACGAAGTAAGTCGCAAGCCGCTTGGCACCGGATATGATGCGAACAAGGGCGAATACGTGGACATGCTCAAGTCGGGCATCATCGATCCTGTAAAAGTCACTCGCACCGCACTGGCTAATGCAGCAAGCATTGCAGGGCTGTTGCTGACCACAGAAGCCATGGTGACCAACTTTGACAAGGAAGATCGAAAGAAGCGAATCGAAGGCGCGATATCCTAATCGATGGCTTTGGAGAGACCCGTTGATTGGCTGATCGATTGTTCAAGCAGTCTTGCCGTCGATCAGCCAAGCCTTGACGAGTTGCTTTTTGAGCAAACTGCTCTAACCCAACGCAGCCAATGAGGTTTCCTTGGTAATTCATCGGTTGCCACAAGGCCACTTCCACCAAAGGGAGTGGCCTTTTAGTTTAGCTTGAGCCCCCAGATCCACTATGTCCAATCAAAAGCGAGATTATTACGAAGTGCTGCAAGTCAGCCGCACAGCATCCGATGGCGAAATCTCAAAAGCTTATCGGCGATTGGCTATCAAGTATCACCCTGACAGCAATCCCGATGATCAGGATGCGGTGGTCAAGTTCAAAGAGTGCGCAGAAGCTTATGAAGTTCTGTCCGATGCGCAGAAGCGATCGCGTTATGACCAGTACGGGCATGCTGGAATCGAAGGTCAGGCGGGCGGATTTCAAGATGTGGGAGACATCTTTGAAGCTTTTGGCGACATGTTCGGCGGAACTATTTTCGAGGATTTTTTTGGCGGCGGACGCTCACGACAACGCGCCAGTCGCGGTGCAGATCTGCGATGTGATGTAGCGCTTAGCTTGGAAGAGGCGGCCCAGGGGTGTACCAAGCAGGTGCGCTTAACTAGGCATCGTCGCTGCGGGACTTGTAATGGTTCCGGAGCCGCTCCAGGCTCACAACCCCAAGCTTGCAATCGTTGTCGTGGCACCGGACAAATCGTTCAAGCCACGGGCATTCTTCGCGTTCAGACCACCTGCCCTCAGTGTCGGGGGTCGGGCCGAATCATTACGACACCTTGCACCGACTGCGATGGTGCGGGTGTGGTGCCAGATGCCGTGGTGTTGGAAGTGCAGATACCACCGGGCGTGGACGATGGGATGCGCGTGAGGCTTTCTGGTGAAGGGCAGCCCAGTCCTAACGGAGGTCCTGCTGGTGATGCCTACTGCTTCATACAGGTGCGGCCTCATAAAATCTTCAAGCGCGATGGTCATGATCTAATTGTTCAGGTTCCCCTTAGCTACTGTCAGGCGGTGCTGGGAACTGATATCGAGATCCCCACGTTGAATGGAAAGCAGACGATCTCTATTCCAGCCGGAACTCAAAGCGGCGAAGTTTTCCGCTTGCGAGGCCTGGGCATGCCCGATCCTCGCTCCAGGGCACGCGGTGATTTACTGGTCCATACTTTTGTAGAGATTCCCAAAAAGGTGAGCGGTCAACAGGAAGAACTGCTGCGCAAGTTGGCGACAATGGATGATGAGCACGTGACACCTCATCGCCAAACTTTCCTGGACCGAGTATTGCAATATTTTCGTAATGACACTAATGGCGAACAATCAGGTTCTTAGGAGTTGATCATGTCGAACTCAGGCGATTCCCAGTCCCACGAACTGTCTCCGGAAGAAGAGCTACCGGATTTTGAAGAAGAAATTTCTCATGATCTGGACGCTAACAGCCGGCAGGTGGTGGATGAATTGGTCGACGGTCAAGTCAATGTCGACAAGCGGTTGGCCGATGCAGAGCGACAGGTTCTGTTGGCTCAGGCAGAATTGGAAAACTTCCGACAACGAATGAAGCGAGATACAGACCAGCAGCTCAAATATTCTAACTTACCTTTGGTAAGAGACTTGTTGGACGTGATCGACAACTTGAACCGAGCTACCGGATCTGCTGATCAAGCTCGAACACAGCCTGATCCTGCGCGAGACCAAGCTTTGCTGGATGGAGTGCGAATGGTTGTTCGTCAGTTCGAAAGCGTGCTGTCCAAGTATGGATGCAAACCTATTCAGGCGGTTGGTCAACCCTTTGACCCTAATTTTCACGAAGCCATTTCGCAAATGCCTAGCCCAGAACATGCTGCGGGTACCGTTGCACATGAAGTCGCTGTGGGCTACACATTACATGACCGAGTTGTTCGTCCCAGCAGTGTGATCGTCAGTACCGGTGGTTGATACGCAGTCTGAATAAGCTAATTTAGGAGTGATTCCATGCCAACCTATGACTACGAGTGCGACAATTGCGGTCACAAGTTCGAACTATACCAGGGGATCAACGATCCCAAGGCTAAGAAGTGTCCGGCCTGTGGCAAACTGAAATTGCGCCGTTTGCTTGGAACTGGAGCGGCCATCGTCTTTAAGGGATCCGGGTTCTATCAAACGGACTACCGGAGCGACAAGTACAAGAAGGCGGCAGCGGCGGACAAGCCTGCCAGCGAAGGTTCTGGGGACAAGTCTAGTAAGACGGAGAAGTCGGAGAAGCCGCAAGCCAAATCGGATAGCAGTTCCACTAGCACTGACACCGGTTCGAAAAGCGGTCGAAAATCCCCGAAGAAAGATTAACACTCTGGCTAAGACTCGACAGCTACGAGCCACCCAGAGTTCCCCAGCGCGGCAAATCACCTGATGACAGACACCATTCTGCACCACCAACTTGACAATGGACTTGCTCTGTTGGGTGAGCCCATGCCCTGGTTGCGCTCGGCAGCATTTTCGTTTCTGCTGCCGGCCGGCACCTGCTACGAGCCCAATCACTTGGACGGGCTGGCAACATTTACCTGTGAGATGGTTCAGCGAGGTTGTGGGCCTTGGGATAGTCGGTCGTTTCTTGAGCAGTTGGATTACTTGGGTGTCGAGCGTAGCAGTGCCGTGACCAGCACACACGCGAGCTTTAGCTGCGCCATGCCCAGCGGAGCGCTCGAGCAGATCGTGCGCATGTACTGTCAACTTGCCAGGGAACCACATCTGCCTAAGTCGCAACTGGAAGATGCTCGCAGCCTATGCCTACAAGATCTGCGTGCGTTGGACGACGAACCTTCACATCGCTGCTTTAGCGAACTAAAGCGGTTTCGATTTCCCGCACCCTATGGTCGCATTACCCAGGGGACTCAAGCCGGACTGCAAGCGATCAAGCACACAGCCGTAACAGATTTTTTCCGCAAGTGCTATTCGCCTCGGGGCAGCATACTTGCGGTGGCCGGACAATTCGATTGGTCCAAGCTTTGCGATCTAGTGGAAGCGGAACTTGGTGATTGGCAAGGCCCAGAACCGCAGCGGTTGCCAGCACTTTTACCGAATTACGGCAGTCGACATGTAGACCACAGTTCCAATCAAACACACATTGCACTGGCGTATGAATGTGCCGCATTTTCGGATCCGCATTATTATGAGGCTCGTTCACTGGTCGGCATTCTAAGTGACGGCATGAGTTCTCGACTGTTTACCGAGCTGCGCGACAAACGCGGCCTGGTGTACTCGGTTTTTGCCAGTTGCTTCACCTTGGCAGCTCAAGGTACCGTTTTATGTTATGCGGGAACCACTGCCAATAGGGCCCAAGAAACATTGGAAGTCTTGCTTGGGTGCATTGAGGAATTAAGTCGAGGTATTTCGGAAGATGAGCTGGAGCGGCTCAAGTACCGTATCAAGAGTTCTCTAGTTTTTGAACAAGAGTCTTCGGCGGCTCGAAGCAGTCAAATTGCCAGCGACTGGTACTTTCTGGGGCGAGTGCCTGGACGCGAAGAGACCTGCGCACGATTTGACGCGTTGACTACCAGTGGCTTAGTCGACTACTTCAAGCAAAATCGCCCCACCCATTTCTCGTTGATAACTGTCGGTTCTCAGCCTTTGGAGTTGCCAGTTGGAACTGCTCACTCATAAAACAGATGGCGCTCCTGAGATCATCATATTGCGTGATCCCACTGCGCTGACCACATCGATCGGTTGGTTCGTGCGCGCCGGTTCGCGAGACGAATCGGGACCGCTGGCCGGTGTTAGTCATTTCTTGGAACACATGGTCTTCAAGGGAACCGCCCGCCGAACGGCTGAAGACGTCAATCGCGAACTGGATCACCTGGGGGCTCAATCCAACGCATTTACTTCGGAAGAATCAACCGTGTTTTATGCCTCGGTGCTGCCTGAATGCCAGCAGCGTTGCTTGGACCTATTGACCGATCTGATGCAACCTAGTCTGGATCAGCATGAATTCGAGACGGAGAAACAGGTCATCTTGGAAGAGATCGCCATGTATGATGATCAACCTCCTTATGGTGCCTTTGAAGCTGCTCTTGAACACTTGTTTGGACCACATCCTTTAGCTACTCGCGTTCTGGGTACCACTGAATCGATATCTGATATGGTGGTAGATCAAATGCGATCGTATCACCGCCAACGGTATTCAACTGAGAATATGTTTCTTGTGGCCAGTGGCAATGTGGACCCTGATCCCTTGATCGAATATGTGACGAATCAGACGACAAACTGGCCCCACCAGACGGCCACTCGCAAGCTCAGTCCTCCTAAATTTCAATCTGGCCAGTTGTCGATTCATCGTGATGCCACACAACAGCATTACGGGATCAGGGCCTGGCCTGGTATGGATTGCAATGCCCCCCAGCGCTATGCATTAAGATTGCTATGTTCGATCGTAGGCGATGATTCGGGCAGTCGATTATTCTGGGAATTGATCGATAGCGGTCGCGCAGAAACAGCGACACTGTGGCCTCATTTCTTTGATGAATGTGGCTGCGTTTTAGGCTACTTGTGCTGCGCACCTGAAGATGTTCCCGAAAACGAAGCTATCTTAGGCCGCGTTCTGCAGCAGATCCTACAGGATGGAGTCACCGAGCGAGAATTGGAGTTGGCACGCAATAAGATCTGTGCAAGTCTGATTCTATCGGACGAAAGACCCAGCAGCCGCCTATTTGCGCTAGGGCAAAGCTGGCTTAGCCGCCGCAGCTATGAGCCGCTGGATGTTGTGCTGAGCCGATATGCTGCCGTCACTTGTCAGGATATTCTACAAGTCGCCCAGCAAACGCTCAGCAGGCCAACAACCTATGTTCAGGTAGTTGACTCCGAATATTCTGTCTAGTTGCTTTACGGTCACACATCGTCAGCCAAGTTCGCTAAAATACGATCAATCGGATGCTGGGGACCCAGTCTATGCGCAAGCGGTTGCTAATCCCCAAGTCTTTTTCCAGATTGAAGGTTGGCTTGCAGTAGAAAGCAGCGACTATGTTCGTCCTAAGATGGTGGCAAAAGCAGATCCTCTGGAAGCGAGTCTTATTGGGTTTGCTGGCCGGGTTGGTGGTTGGCTTGGCGATGCATTTCGGATTACCTACCACCCGAGCCGATCAGCTTGCCAGCACCTGGGCCAAGCCGTGGGGTGATGGCTTTGTCCGATTGATCCAGATGATGATCGTGCCGCTGATAACGACCTCGCTGGTCGCTGGAATCACGGCCATGGGGCATCCTAAGAAACTGGGTTCTCTTGGACTGCGTACATTGGCAATGTACATGGTCACTACATTTTTCGCCGTTTGGTTAGGACTCTTGACGGGCTCGATTCTACGACCCGGACAGGGAGTCAACTATCAAGTTGCCAGTGAAAAGGATCAGGCTGAATTAAAGCAGAAACTCAAACTTGGCGAAGAGGCGGGCACGGCAGTCGAGCGAATTCTAAAGATCATCCCGACCAATCCTGTGGATTCCATGGCCAAAGGCGATGTCTTACCCATTATCTTCTTTGCATTGCTGCTTGGTATGGCAATTCTTTTAACAGGAGAGGCAGGTCTTCCACTAAAGAATCTGTTTGATTCGGCGGCAGAAGTTGTGATGCGCATGACCCTGATCGTCATGGAGTTGGCACCGCTAGGAGTATTTGCGTTAATGACCTGGGTGATGGCCAGTAAAGGTCTATCGGTACTCACCAACCTATTGTGGTTGGCGATCAGCTTGTATGCCGCCTGTCTAATTCAAATCGCCTTGGTGTATGGATTGGTGATCATCAAGCTATTGGCTCGATTGCCCGTTCTGCCGTTTTTTCGTGGCACCGTGGATGCTCTAAGTTTGGCCTATTCATCTTCCTCGTCAAACGCCACTTTGCCAGTCACGATTTCATGTGCAGAAAAGAACTTAGGAATCGAAAAATCGGTTGCCGGATCGGTCTTGCCTCTAGGTGCAACCATCAACATGGATGGGACATCGATCTACCTAGGGCTGATCGCGCTTTTTGCTGCTCAAGCGGTGGGAATCGAATTGACCTGGGGGCAATATGTCAACGTAGCTATCACGGCGACTTTGGTGTCGGTGGGCGTTGCTGGCATACCATCGGCCAGTTTGCTGTTGGCGGCTACGGTGCTTAGCATCGTGGGCATCAGCCAGGAACAGGCACTGCTGATCATCGCTTTTATTTTACCCTTTGATCGACTGCTGGATATGATGCGTACGCTGACCAATGTCACTGGCGACTTGGCCTGTGCCTGCGCTCTTGCCAAGTGGGAAGGTGCGATGGACGAATCGGTTTATCGTTCAAGAGTTGACGTTTAGTTGCCAGCCGTCTCGGCGCGGTTGACGAATGATCGCATCGGCTGCGTCGTTGCCTATCGCCTTCATGTTGGCGCTATCCCAGTGAATGGCTTGTCCGGTTCGAAGCGAAAGGGCTCCCAGCAGGGCGATTTCCGTCAGTCTGGCACCATATTCAAAATGGCTGCCCGCCGGCTTGCCTGATCGAATAGAATCCAGCCAGTCCCGCATGTGACTCTGTACGCGCGGAATCGATGGTTCTATCTTCGGTACGTCTCCCATGCCGATCAACTGCGGCTCACCACCGGCGCCACCACAATACAGCAACCCCTGATCGCCATAGAACAGAACTCCTCTGCCAGGAAACGCTTGGTCCTTGGGCCACTGCTCAGGTCGCTGGGGTTTCAGCCCGCCATCATACCAAGTCACTTTCACTGCCGGTCTGTTTCCTTTGGCAGGGAAGTGATAATAGCCAATGCAGCCGTGCGGTCCAATTTCAGAGTTAGATGTGCCAGCAGGCAGAAATTCGATCGTTGTCGGGTCACTCAGATCAAGTGCCCAACATGCCGCATCCAGGTCGTGGCATGCAAAATCGCCGATGTTCGCGTTGCCAAATGCCCAGAAGTCTCGCCATGCGACGGGAAAATAGTTGTTTGCAAAGGGCCTTGGCTCGCGCGGTCCTTGCCACAAGTCCCAATTGAGTCCCTCGGGTACCGGATCTTCCATCTCGGGCTTGCCTTCGAGCTTGGGATTCCATCGTTTGGCACCAACCCAAGCGGCTACTTCGCGGACGGTGCCGATGGCTCCAGCGCGAATCCACTCGACTGTCCTCCGCATGCCATCCGTGGAATGCCCTTGATTGCCCATCTGAGTGGCCAAGCCGCATTGCTTGGCCACTTGAGCAACGGCGCGAGCTTCACTGATGTCATGTGTCAGCGGCTTCTCGCAGTAGACATGCTTTCCGGCTCGTAGCGACTCTATCGAAACGTAAGCATGCAGATGATCGGGCGTACCACAGATCACTGCATCCAAATCTTTGACCTCAGCCAACATCTGACGAAAATCCGAATAGGCAGAACATTGGTAGCCTGGATACGCGGACTCATAGTGCTTTTCGATCAACTGACTAGTCGAATCGCGACCGCCTTCATCGCGGTAGTAGAAGTTCTTAGTCGAAAAATGTGTGGCCGGATCAGCCACTGCCAACGCAACTACGTCGGATTGCTCCATCGCCTCTTTGAGAACCTGTCTGCCCCTTCCGCCGCATCCGACCAGGGCGACATGAATCTTCTCGCTGGGTGGCACATAGCCTGGTCCGCCCAAAACGTGCCTAGGTACGATGTGAAAAGATGCCGCCATCAATCCCGATTTCAACCAAGCGCGTCGATACATTCAACATCCCTTTCCTGTAAGCTTAAGGTCTAGTAGGTTCGTCAAGCAGCGATAACGAACAAAATCAAGGTGGTGAAGTGAGAGTGCCCACCCCTTTCAACTACCCAGTAGCATACAATAAAAACCATTGACCGTGAGCCATCCCGTTGCAAAAATCTGCGTTGCCCTTGCTGGGAATTGGCTGACCCCGCGATAAACCAACCGGATCATCAACTGATAACCATGACCAGTTCAAAAATCACCGATGCAGCTAAAACTTGGCAACTTCGATCTTGTCAACTGAATTTCGAAAACGGCCCGGCCATCATGGGAATCGTGAATGTCACTCCAGATAGTTTTTCTGACGGCGGCGAGTTTCTCCCTGTAGATCGTGCCGTTGAGCACGCGCTGAGACTGGAGGATGCTGGAGCATGCATCCTGGATATCGGCGGAGAAAGCACTCGACCCTACAGCAGCCCAGTGTCCGTCGATCAGGAACTCAGTCGAGTTGTCCCAGTGCTTGAGCGACTGAGCAGCCGAGTCGCCATTCCAATTTCCATTGACACGTCCAAGGCAGCGGTCGCTCAGGCCGCGATTGATTTAGGGGTTGAAATTATTAACGACATAACCGGACTTGAGGGTGATCCTGAAATGGTCGCTGTGGCCGCCAGGTCGCAGGTAGGAGTCTGCGCGATGCATATTCGTGGCACTCCACAAAACATGCAAGATGATCCAGTTTATGGCGATGTAGTCGACGAGATCTACGAGTACTTGAAGCGACGTGACCACAGCCTTCTTGCTCAAGGGATAGCTGCCCAGCGCATCTGCCTTGATCCCGGAATTGGCTTCGGCAAGACCCACACGCAAAATCTACATTTACTGCGAAACGCTCAGCGATTTCTGAAATTGCAACGCCCCGTACTGATTGGACACTCGCGGAAAGGGTTTGTTGGCAAGCTGGTTGGTGATCAAGATCGCAGCAGAGACGCGGGCACGTTAGGGATCAGCCTGGCGATGGCCGACCAAGGTATTCAAGTACTTCGAGTCCACGATGTAGCCGCCACTGTCGATGCACTAGTGTGCTATCGAGCTTGTAAGGAATAAACTAAATTGGTAGGGCAATAGGGCGGTTACGAGTAGCAACGGTCTTTAGTTTTGATTGATTTTAGTCCAAAAAAGATTTTGGACAGTCGCGTAAACAAAGGCGATTTCGACGGTTGAAGCATTAAGCTGCTTCAACAGCAGGATGGGATTTTCTAAGGCATTGCGATAAAAAGTCATCGTTGACTCGACCTGGTAAAATTGATGTAATTACTGCGCAGGGCGAAACGGACCAAGGCTCTGCGGGGACGCTGGCCTTGGAAGGGATAACCCTGTCGATGAGAAGTCATCGGAGTACGTCAGCTTAGTCTGACTGGCTCAATTTGCATTCCATAACTGATTCGTCTTGAGGCAATAGTTCAGGGTGGTGATGAACTTTCTCATGCAAGCCACGATGGCCTGAGCATCATTCTTAATGCGCTGGCTCTTTCCAGAATCTGGAAAATACAAATCCAGATGCTTGCTGGCAACATCCACACCAACATAAACGGTTACTTCCTGAATACTCATTTTATCCCTTCCTAGTAATATTCGCACTCGGCGGACAGAGCCGCTGGTGCCCGCAACAGTTCGGGTTCAAAACAAGAACACACTACGATCCAGCTACTCGACGGTCTTTTGAGCTACGAGCAAACGATCTACAGTGCGTTCAGAACGTACCACGCTCTAAAAAAAGCTTAAGCGTACTGTTCATCTGATGGAAAATATCGGAAGATACTACGAGTTCGAGCGAGCACGAGCACGAATAGGGGAAACACCTTTGGTAGTGTGTAATGTGCGGATTCGTAGTATATGGTTAAAGTCACTCAAGTCCCGGAAGAACCAAATCTAATGATGCATCGATATCGTTCCAAATCGATTTTCCAGCAAGTCTTACTGTTTCTCTTGTTGGCTGTGACGTTGACTCTAAGCATTGGCTGCAATTCGAATTCGCCTTCAGAGCGAATCGGTCAAGATGGAAAGCCGCTACAGTCAGTTGCACTGATGCTCAACTGGTATCCGGAAGCCGAACATGGCGGATTTTATGCAGCTCAGGTGCATGGTATTTTCCAGCAATATGGATTGGACGTACAGATTCTAGCTGGAGGCCCTAGCGCTCCTGTTGCCCAGGAACTGCTGACGGGCCGAGTGCAATTTGCCGTTGGCAATGCGGATGACGTGTTGTTGTTTCGGCAGGAGCAGGCGGACATCGTTGCCCTGATGGCGCCCATTCAGAACACACCTCGCTGTGTCTTGGTTCACGCTGATTCCCAAGTGAAAGATCTGTCACAACTGAGCGGCCTGACTTTACAAGCCAACGTTGGGCGACCATTTTTGAACTTTATGGAACACAAAGGACTTTTGAAAGATGTCAAGGTCGTTCCCTTTTCCGGCAACGTAGCCAACTTTGTGACCGATCCACAAACAGCGATTCAAGCCTATTCGTTCAGTGAGCCGTTACTGGCCAAGCAGCAAGGCGTTGAGACTCGCGCATTGATGCTGTCCGATATCGGCTTTAACCCTTATGCTTCCTGTCTGATCGCAACCGGTGACTACCTGCGTGACAACGAAGATCTTGTGCGACGCATGGTGATCGCATGCCAATTGGGTTGGCAAAAGTACCTAGCAGAACCCGACCAAACTAATGCGCTCATACTGACGCTGAACTCGCAAGGCATGTCAGCCGAAGCGCTGAAGTTCGGTGCGCAGCAGATTCGGCCGCTCTGCTTGCCAGATGGAATGAATCCAGAGATGGTAGGACAGATGCAAGAATCGCGATGGAAGACGCTAGCTGATCAATTCATCGAACTAGGTTTAGCCGCACCGGACCGCATCGAACCGTCAAAGGTCTTTACTACCCGCTATCTGCAGATGAAATCACAGCCTCAAGATTCTGTAAAGAATTAGATTCGCTCGTTTTACATGGAAAGAAAGTCCGATGACACAATACGTTCTAGCTCTGGATCAAGGCACTACTAGTTCCCGTGCGTTACTGATTCGCCAAGACGGCTCGATCGCTTCAGTGGCTCAAAAAGAATTCACTCAGCATTTCCCACAGCCCGGCTGGGTTGAGCACGATGCTGGGGAGATTTGGCAAAGCCAACTGACGGTAGCTCGCACCGCACTTCGCAAGGCTAGCGCCAAGGCCAGCGACGTGGCGGCGATTGGAATCACCAACCAGCGAGAGACGACCGTCGTTTGGAATCGCAAAACAGGCCAACCCATTCATCCCGCCATCGTCTGGCAGGATCGACGCACTGCGCATCGCTGCGATCAGATTCAGCGGCGTGGCGAGGCTCAGTTGTTTACTGATCACACCGGACTGGTCGTTGACGCCTACTTTTCTGGGACCAAGCTGGCTTGGATACTTGATAACGTTCCTGATGCTCGCGCGGCAGCCAAACGCGGTGAGCTGGCATTTGGAACGGTAGATTCCTGGCTGTTGTGGAATTTGACTGGTGGCACTCAGGCCGATGGTGCCATCCACCGAACCGATTTGACCAATGCCAGCCGCACTTTGATGTGCAATATTCACTCAAGGCAATGGGACGAAGAGCTACTGAAACTATTAAAAATTCCTAGCTCGGTGTTGCCCGAAATCTGTCCGTCCAGTGGAATCGTCGGGCATTCAGCCAAAAACGTTTTAGGAGCATCCATTCCCATCGCCTCGCTGGCCGGTGATCAACATGCGGCACTATTCGGGCAAATGTGCCTGGAGCCTGGTACGGTGAAGAATACTTATGGCACCGGCTGTTTTATGTTGATGAACGTTGGCAAGAAGCCGACAGCTTCCAAAAATCGCTTGCTGTCAACCGTTGGATGGCAAACGCCAACCGAGACGATTTATGCATTGGAGGGCAGTGTGTTTATCGCAGGTGCCGTGGTGCAGTGGCTGAGAGATGGTTTGAAGATCATCAAGCGTTCTTCGGATGTCGAGCAACTGGCGGGTCAGGTTTCCGACAACGGAGGAGTCTATCTAGTTCCAGCTTTTGCCGGACTAGGAGCACCACACTGGGACGCCTATGCTCGGGGAACGGTAGTCGGTTTGACCCGTGGCAGCGGTGCGGCACACATTGCCAGGGCGGCCTTGGAATCCATTGCCTATCAAACCGCCGATATCCTGGACGCCATGCAGGCTGATTCCAAGCTGAAGATCAAGACGCTGCGAGTCGATGGCGGTGCAGCCACAAACGATCTGTTGATGCAGTTTCAGGCAGACATTTTGGGTGTGCCCGTTGTGCGTCCTCAGGCGTTTGAAGCCACTGCCTTGGGGGCCGGTTATTTGGCTGGGCTGGCAGTTGGCTTCTGGAAAAATGTTCAGCAGCTTCAGAGACAATGGAAAGCAGATCGAACCTTCGAGCCCAACATGAAACCCGCCCAGGTCAAAGCCCTTCGGTCCCAATGGCGCAAAGCGCTGCAGCGCTCGCTCCAATGGGAAAACGCCTAGGTTGATCTGGGTTCCGCTCTGCGGCTCTCAACCTTAAACGCGATTGATTTCGTAGCCCTTTCGAGCTTCACGGGCAAAGAAGCTGGCAGCCTGATCGTCGCCGATAATCTTCTCAGCCTTAGGATCCCAGCGAATCACACGATTGAGTCTGGCTGCGATGGCAGCCAAGTGACAGGTGTTCATCGCCTGAACATGTGTAAAGACATCGCTGACCGGTTGACCACCTTCGCGAATACAGCGGAAGAAATTGTTTTTGTGCCCTTCGTGCGGCTTGCCCTTAAAAAGTCGTCGGACATCTTCTCTGGTGTATGCGTCTTTATCCCACTTCTCTTCAATTGGCTTGCCAGCGATTTTTCCACGGCTCACAAAAATCCGCCCCTTATCTCCCTCGAACAGGATTCCATTTCCAACTGTTCGTGGCCCCTGGGCGTCCGCTTCCTTGTCTCCACCGCTGGTTACGATCATGGTTACTCCAGAATCATACTTGCAGTAGACCGCATAATCGTGAGCCGTGTTGTATCGTAAGTCGGTTGTCGCATAACCGTTTTCGTAGGGAACCGGGTGTTTGGCATCCGTTCCGTCGATTGAGACCGGACCACATCCTTCACCATCTTCACCAAGAGCCCAAGTCGCAATGTCGATGTGATGCGCGCCCCAATCAGTGAATTTACCACCACTATATTCGTACCACCAACGAAATTGATAGTGAGCCCTTTCCTTGATGTAGTCTACTTTAGGAGCTTGTCCCAACCACATGTCCCAGTTCAAGTTCGCCGGTGGTTGTTCTTTGACAAAATCTTGCCCGGCGACATCACCACCTCCAATACTGCAAGTGACCGTATGGATCTTACCCAGCAGTCCCTTTTTCACCATGTTCACCGCGCGCAGGAATCGATCTTTGGAGTCTCGTTGCTGTGTCCCCACGGTGAACACTAGATTCGGGTATTTCTTGCAAGCGTTGCGTATCAACTGGTTCTCTTCTAGCGTCAATGTCAATGGCTTTTGACAGAACACATGCTTACCAGCCTGCAGAGCTTCGACTGCAATCTTCACATGCCAGTGATCCGTCGTCACGATACTCACCACGTCGATGTCATTGCGGTCCAGAACTTTGCGGTAGTCTTCATAAGCATCTGCCTTGCCTTTGCCCACTTTGGGATCTGCCTTAGCCTTCTCTAAGTGGTTTTGATCAACATCACAAACAGCTAAAATGTCGCCAAACCGGCTGTGACCTTGAGCATCGCCCATTCCCATACTGCCAACTCCGATACAACCAATACGAGGCCGATCGTTCTTTGATTCATTAGCAAACGCTGGTTCGCTCCATGCGAAATAGGGAACAGCGGATGTGGCAGCGGCCAATAACGAAGACTTTTTGATAAAGTCACGGCGAGACTGATTGTTAGTCGTCATAGCGAATTTCTCTTTGGGGAAAGTAATTACCTGGTAACCCGAATCGACAGTAGATTATACTAGCGACTTCATCGCCTTTCCACCTGGGTTTAGGGCAGACGAATTTCAGTAGATTGAGCTAAATTACCGTCATGTATGCTATTTCGACTCCTTGAACTCAGCCGATTTTCGCAAGTAGACCTCGGCCTCTAGAGTTCTACCGGCCATTTCAAGTGCTCGCCCCGGCCGTTTATGGGCTGCAGACCCACCCGCAATAGTGCTCCGTTCGGCAATGATGCTAGTGAAGAATACAACGAATAGGATTTGCAGCACTGGTTTTCGAGAATTCATCACCACACCCTTTTGTGAATATTGTATTACAAAGAACTTCTACAACTCAAAAACTATCGATCAAGAAGCTTCATTCGCGACTCTTCATGTCTTACTACATTCTCCAACCAACGCAATATTTGGTTAGCGATCGCTTCGCCGCAGCCACGTACCTCAAGCAATTTTTCGCAGCCTATATCGCTTGCGTACACCGCTTGGGCTTGAGCAACGTAGCTGTCGAATACACAACGAGCCCTGGTGGTTAATCGATAGCGATAGGAGGCCAAAGTGGCGATGCTTAGTGGACTGCCTTGCCTTTGGATACCCCATGAACGGACTCGCGCTTCGAAATCGTGAATGCCTGAAACTTGAGAACTCGGGGGCACAAAGGCTTGCGAGTGCTCAACATTCTTAGTTGCAACTACGATATCTGTCGTTGAGTTCATCTCGTTTCGCCACCGGAAAGCTCAATAACACCCAATGGATTCTCCTGTTCGCGAACTTCAATTTCGTAGCGGAATCGTTTCGGATCACAATACTTGCCGCGCAGTCGATCCACTGGCAAGCCGCCGCCCTCAGGAACCGTCAACCACAGGATCATCAGCTTGTACTTGCCAGGTGGAGCACCATCGTTGCTGTCGTAGTAACTGGCTTGAAAAGTTCCGTCGGATTGAACCGTGGCTGCGGCGGAGCGTTGACCACTGGTTGCGATTAAATTATTTTTCGAATCTTGCACGTCAGGAACGAATTTGATTGTGGCACCGACCGCTGGTTGACCGTCAATCAATAACTTCCCGAAGACTGGATACAATGCGATTCTGTCTTCACTTTGGTGACTACATCCAGTGGATAAGGTCATCCATGTAAAGCTGAGCATCCATAAACTTTCCTTCGTGTTCATTGTAAGCTCCTGCCAATATTGTCACCACGTGAACGAGTCACGAAGGAATAGAGTACGGTTGGGTCAATCGCTTCAGCCAGAAACTGAACACTTGAGTCCAGCAAGACGGTATTGGCACCTCCGGAGTGAAACGAAAAGATGCCTTGTCGATTATTACAGTTGATGTTGCAGGATCCAAAACCGCTTGGTGCCCAATTGACTCCGTCGGATTCATACGAAAGTATCCACGTACACCCGCGTCCTGCCCAAGGAGCCCAAACTCGAGCCGTGTTTGGTGGGGGCTGCTGGAGCTTGCGACGAATCCAGGTATCTGTCTTGGATGATTGTTCGATAAAAGTCAATGTATGTGTCGAACCATCGGTAGTCATCAATCGTGTGGGTCTGGCATATCGCACACCAGTTCCGAATAGGCCCGTTGATGTTTCATGCATCGGCGATAGCGCTCCCATGGCCCACGGATCATGGGACCAAGGATCAGCCAATATCACGTAGGGGGCTCCCCAACTGTAGACAGCCGAGTAGTCGCTAACCGCTGCGGTTCGTTGCGGGTAGACATCCACAGTGCCACTTTCACCTCGACCTATTCCCTGCTGCACATCGCGACCAACCGCCGACGGGCAACGAAAAGTTGGTATTGGCACATTAACCGCTGCCTGATTGGCGCTGTCAAACCAGTGCTTGCTGATATCGTACTGATTCCAAACATTGGCTTGTTCAATATATGGCAATAGTTCGGTAATGGGACTTCCACAAATTCCACCGATAAAATGTCCCGTGGGCAGCAAGCCGTAGGCATCGCCGTAAGTGGCGGCAGGCAGAAACCCGGTTGTGTCCTCGTATAAATGGATAGCCAAACCGATCTGTTTGAAGTTGTTTTGACAACTCATGCGTCGAGCCGCCTCGCGGGCAGCTTGGACAGCCGGTAGAAGCAGACCTACTAACAGACCGATGATCGCAATCACGACCAGCAGTTCGATTAAAGTGAAAGCCTTTCGATCTAATTCTGGACACAGTTTCATTTCACGGTGCTCCTGCACTCGATCCAGTGGTTGATAGAAGCTGAGAGCCGGCAGTCATCCAATACTGACCGGCTATTCTCAGCGTCTCCCAAGAGTCGCTAGCAGCCATGCAAATCTGCTAACTTGCTCAGACGTGCAGTCAACTGCGGCTACGTCGCCTCAATCCCAACAACGAAACCAACGTTAGTGACGCCAATGATGAAGGTTCTGGCACCACAGCATTGATGGAAAACCGTCCAGCGTAAGTGTCCAGTCCATAGAACGCAGCAGGTCCCGGAGTGGTGTACATATCCGCCACAAACGAAAATCCACTCGCTGAAGAGTTAAATGTCGCATCGATGACGTCCAACTGCCATACGATCGCATTGGCACTCGTGTTATTGGTTAAGGTCAAACCTTCGCGCGAGCCAGTCGCAGATGAAGGGTCGAATTGAAGTGCGAGGTCACCGATCACCGCTGTACCTAAGATGGGATCCGAGAACCTCAACAACCCGTCTATGCCAACTTGTTCACCGCCAGTCAGTCTAGGCCCAAACGGACCGAATCCTGGAGTAGCAGCAAGCCAACTGGATAGAAACATAGCGATGTTACTTCCCGCAGGAGTGAAGTCGAGACTTGTAGTCTGTCGCGCACGCCCTGTAGGTTGTGTAACACTGCTACCCAAGATTACCATATCGACTCCGTTGGGATCTCGAGGAAACGCGACTGCCGGGTTACCGACCGTATCGATGATACCTCCAGCCCCCAGCAGAGGCAGGGTGGCTGCGTCGACTCCTGTAAAGAAGCGATCAGCAATCGCTCCGTTGGTGGGACTGGTGGTCAACGAAATGGATGCCGTTCCTCCAGTAACTAGCGCAGCACTGGCAGTCGGTGCGATCATCGCAATGGCTGACATCCACATCGAACAAAAACTAAACTTTTTCATGATAATTCTACCTCACTTAAGTAACAGAAACGGAAATTCTTTGCGATCATTGAGGTTATCTCAAATCGCGTACCATTTGTCGAAATGGTTCATGCATGTGCATCAGTAAGCCACTGATGTCCGGCGAAGCTTTCGACTGACTTCCTTTGTCGATGGGTGGTTGCGGATCGTATTCCGCGAACAACTGCACCGCTTCGGCATATTGTTGGTTACGTAGATCCTGGACAAGCTTCAAACCAAAATCCAACCCGCTGGTAACACCTGCTCCAGTGATGCGATTGCGATCAACCACCACGCGCTGGTCAACGGGAATCGCTCCAAATTCCGAAAGTAGATCGCGCGTGATCCAATGTGACGTAGCCTTGTAGCCTTTCAACAGTCCCGCTGCGCCAAGCAAAACTGAACCCGTGCAGACACTGGTGATATATTCAGCACTTCCACCTCGCTCTTCGACGAACTTGCGAGTCGTTTCGTCTTTGGCGGCGTCCAAGGTTCCGCCTGTACCTCCCGGCACAAAAAAGACAGTGGGCTTTTCCGGACAGTCCGCAAACGTCATGGTTGGGGTCACACGGATGCTAGTGTCAGTGAGAACGGGCTCCATTGTCTTGGCTACCAAATGCACCTTAGCTCCCATCATCAAGACAAAAAAATGATGCGGACCAAAAAGGTCGAGAGCGGTGAAACCTGGGTAGAGCAGCATCACAATCTCTTCTTTACCAACCCAACCTGGTGGCCACTGCATGTTCTGATCATGGACGCTCAGCAATGGTTGGGACGCGGCGCTACCCTTTTCTGCCGGTGTCGACTCTTGCCCCAACGCGTTGCGAGCAGAGAGAGCCAACGCGCTTCCTCCCAGTACCGCCGCCAAAGATCGAGTCATAAACGTTCGACGCTCGGGTGTATCCCGCCGAGTATCTTTGTTTTTTGAAGTCATAAAACACCTTTCAATTGAAGTTGGGAACCTGCAAAAAAAAATATTGGTTTCGATAGAAGTCTCAGCATCCCTGCGGGCTAAATGACATAGTCACATCACTAAAGAATGGTCGACAGCCAAATCGGTTATCGTGACTAGAGCGGCTTGAAGGCTACAGTTGCAAGCAACAACGCCAATTATGAAAGCCGCTACCTTGAAGCAGCAAGGTTTCATTCGAAGTCTAAAAATCATTTTTGTATTTTCCTTTTGTTCATGTTATTGAGAATGTATGTGCTTTCGAACTTGTGCACCGTTTAACCACTCGGTCAATAGGCAGCCGTGCAACGGCAACACCTCTAGCCCACACGGCCCAAATCGCGCCCACGCGGCGCGGTCTGGCCAACTTTGTGAGGAGCAGGCTGCGCATCACGCTAACGTGAGCGCGATTGGAGCCGTGTCCAGAGCTGAAAAGTGCGTCGTCGATTGTTCGCTCGGCCATCCACCGAGCGCGCAGTGTTGAGAGTCTCTTGACCAACAGAGCCACGCGAGAGATAGCACATAGATGGTTATGCCAAAAACTGGCTACCCTATGCTCAGTCTCGCCCACTGAAAGGCCAATGGAGATGCTTAAGAAAGGGCTCGACTATCCCTTGGGACAGGGCCTTCGATATCCTGATCGATAGACTTGCGGCTGACATCAATCGGAAGCAGCCACTGGATACATACCGGACAGGGTGGTTCGGTACCATGCGACTTTTCAGGTATCCATGTATCGCCAAACAGCGTCACTGCTAACTCGATTCCCTTGCACCGCAGTGATGGATCCAACATAACAATTTGAAACTGAAACCTTGTTGCGGATGCTTGCCCCCGGCCATTCTCTGCCTGGGATTTGTTTGTACTGACTTTTGCACAGCATTTTTTGACGGTCGCGACTGGGGAGCCGCTACACCGCGAGCACTGACAGGGGGCTTGTGGTTGGCAACAAGCACGCCGCTGGCAACAGGATTGTTTTTGACAGCAGGATCGCTGTGAGCTTGCCAATTGGGGCTTGGCCTCAGTACGAGACTTGGTAACTCGCTTTACTAGAAAATCGGGCGGCTTAACGCCATTTTTTTCTGCCCAAGCCAGCTTTTCTTCGTCCGTATGGCAACAACATTTGTCCCAACAGTGAGCAGCCGAGAAACAGCCGCACGGTCGGTTCTCGCACGGAAAACGTTCGGAAGTCACCTTGGTCTTTGGCACTGGGATCGAGATGCCCAGAGACAGGAAAATGTGCACCAGCAGCAGACAAACAGCGATCGGGCGCACCCGCGAACGCATCGCAAATGGAGACAAACGTCTGCTTATTCGATTGGAAAGCAAAAAAAGAATCCGGTGCTAAGGCGACGCTATTGAAACGTTCACCCGCTCCTCACGATCAGATAATTTAGTCTAAACCTCAAATTCCGCAAGCGAAAAGGCGATTTGGATCCGTGCGACCAATTGACGCCCAGCCAGGTCAACGGATTTAGCCAGATGTCCCGCTCATGGCCTTTTCAGTTGCCGTTAGCCAGGAAAAGCTGGTTCCGCTTGCCAGCGCACGTTGGTCGACCCACGATCGATTGGTTCGAGTATATTGGATGGACCAACACCCTCACCCGGC
This sequence comes from Aureliella sp., assembly GCA_044234105.1. Lineage (GTDB taxonomy): Bacteria > Planctomycetota > Planctomycetia > Pirellulales > Pirellulaceae > Aureliella. The sequence continues at coordinate 26,365 of JBIIJD010000035.1, forward strand.
AGAAAGCTCCAGGCAACGATCGGGAAGTTCTGATTGCCCGAATCCCGCTACTGCTTGATTGGCTTCCCGGCATCGTGCATGGCCAAATCCGGCAATACGCACCCACTATCGTCATTATTATTTTAACCCTCCGAGGTGACTTTCGTGAGCAGCGATACCGATTCCACCGACGATCCTGACTACCTGCCCTCACGCTACTTGCGACAGGAGAGGTTTGCTCCTGTGGGGAAATCGGGCCAGTCTCAGCTTGGTCAAAAGACGGTGCTGGTGGTTGGTTGCGGTGCGTTGGGATCGATGATCGCCGAGCGGCTTGTACGTTCCGGAGTAGGCCGGATTCGCATCGTCGATCGTGATTGGGTCGAGCTGTCCAATTTACAGCGACAGACGCTATTCACCGAAAGCCACGCACTTTCGGCTTCGCCCAAGGCGGTTGCTGCGGCTGAAGTGCTTCATCAGATCAATTCGACGATCGATATCCAACCCGTTGTAGACGATTTGACTTGCGACAATATTCGCTTGTTGGCAGAAGGATGTGACTTGATTTTGGATGGTACAGACAACTTTGAAACTCGATTTTTGATCAACGATTATTGTGTCCGTTTTGATGTTCCATGGATTCATGGTGGCTGTTTGGGCGCAAGCGGTCAAGTGATGTCGATTCTGCCTGGAAAGACCGCCTGCTTTCGCTGCTTGGTGCCAGAAATGCCGCCTGCCGAAGCGCTGCAATCTTGCGATCTTGCCGGTGTGCTGGGACCTGCAGTTGGATTGATCGCTTGCTGGCAGTCCGTCGAGGCCCTAAAGATTCTAAGCGGCAACGAACAGTCTTTGTCGCAACGCCTGATCGTTTTGGACGCTTGGGACACCGAATGCCGGCTGATGAACTTGCGACCGTCACCGGATTGTCCGGCGTGCGCTAAGCGTCAATTTCCGTTTTTGGAAGGAGTGATCCGTTCTGAGTGCGTGGTGATGTGCGGTAAGAACGCGGTTCAAATCATGCAACCGGATTCGCCAACCGGCTTCCACGACTTGGCTAGCTTGGCGGACCGCTTGGCCGGTCTTGGTCAGGTTCAGGTGAACGCCTTTTTTGTTAGGCTGAAGCTGCCCGATCATCAGATCACCCTATTTCGTGGCGGTAGATCTGTAGTAGAGGGTACAACTAGCGGTGCCCAGGCAAAAACCTTGTTGGCAAGGATCTTGGGGGGCTAATCAACGGAAGCAACCCCAGCAACTCTCGACAATAGCAAGGAGTGTAAACTTCAATTTACACTATTTTGAAAATTCTCTCGAATTTTGGCTGTGGCTCGCTAGTAATTCCATCCAAGGGGGAGTATTCTTACGCTACAACGTGAAACTTAGGTTGCATTGCAATTTAACTAACCCTTCTAAAAGATACTGCGAGCTACCATGCGATACGAATTTCGACTAGCAGAACTACTGGGGCACACTCCCGACCGGCGTAAGCGTCCGGGTACGATCAAGGCGATTGTCGAGTACACAGGGCTGGACCGCCATCAGGTTGCATCGCTTCTGAAGAATGAGGCCAAGTATATTCCGTTGGATGCCTTGAGCCGCCTGTGCGATTACTTGGTAGAGCACGGTTACGCGACAGCCGAGCAGCTACCGGGAGCATTGTTTGCTGTCAAGTCCGAGCATTTTTGGGAACTATTGGCAAGGCGGCGTAAGTTGGAGATCTGTGTCGGTGTGCGTCGCCCAGAACCCGAATCGCTTGATGCAGCCTGGGTGGTTGCTTCAGACGCTGTTTTGATGGGCGCTGTACTTAACGGAGTCAGCACGTTGGGCGGTACGGGAAATCTAACACACTCTCAAGAGGGTGGTCGCGACACGGTCTCCGGACCCGAAGCATTGAAGCAGACCTTGGTTTGGAGCCCAGGGCATACCGACAATGAAGAGGCATGTGCTTACTCCAGACAGATTCACAATGACTTCACAGCCACCTCGGGCGACAAAGCGATGATTTGCCTGGGTAGTGTTAAGAGCAATCCAGTGGTTGAAATGGTGATAGCAGATACCTTTCATGCGGAGCCTTTTAAGTCAGAAGACGATGTGGCTACCGCAGCCCAGCGCTCAGTCCCCTTCTTTCTGCGGTATCGCGATTCGGATCCAAGACCGGCCTGCGTATCAGCAGGAATGCAGTTGAGCAAACAAGAACCGGCCAATCAGCCAGGCATCTACTACGAGCAAGCTGATGGAAAGTGGGCCTTTGCAGGTGGTCAGGACACCGCTCTGGTTTTCTACATCTACCGTGAATCCCTAGGCCGACTGGAGATGGTGCTAAGCGGCTTTAGTGGCCGTGCGACTCGCTTGCTGGCTAAAACGCTTTCAAGTCGAGGTGAAGCTTTTTGGCCTCCCGTTTATCAGGAGAACTACCTTCAAATTGGAGCCTACATTGTCCAGTATTCGAGTTCGGAGGAGGCCAACGGTCCCAACGAACTCCTGAAAACCGACCTGATCGCTACGCCAACGATTACCCCCTTGCCCGTTGAAGCCATTCGACGTCGCTTGCACAAGTAGGACCAACAAGCTTTCTACTGCCAAAGCAAAAGGCTCCGCCAAGTCTAACTTGGCGGAGCCTGATTTTTTACAATCCGATTCGATTTGCGATTTCTAGTACTGCATCAAGATCTCATCGGGAGCTTCGCTCGCAAAATTCTTCCAACCACCGTCGACAAGGGTTTCTCCCAGCTTGTTTAGGGCTCGATAATCGCTGTCGCTAAGTCGTTTACCTGTATACTGACGAATCGTTGTCGCGCAGAAGACGTTTGCGGCCTCCTGGACGATTTCGTTCTGACGCGAAGCATACAAGCTTGTACACAACACAACGATCATCGACTGAATACGCAGCGACAGTTCTGACATTTGGCATTGACGATCAGCCAGTTTCAACTGGTGCTTACGCATCAGGCTATCGGTTTCTAGAGCCGCATTCTGAAGAGCCATACAGGCGAATTCAGCGTGATTACGCAGGCGAGCAGGCATCGATGGCAGTTCAGGTCGCGGAATTCTAGAAAGCGAGCGTCCAGCTACCCACTTGGCGTAAGGAGCCATGACACCGCGAAGAGCCCACAAGTGAGCTGGATTAGCCGGATTCATATTGCGAATGCCGGCTGCATGCAGCGCCTTGCCCACGGGCTCGAAGAACTGCGTTCCGTGATGTTTAACCAACGACTTAAAGAAGGCCATGCCCAGCATCTCGCCTTCACCTTCGTAAATACACGGGGCCAAAAATTCATGTACATTGTCACCAAACAGGTGCCCATGCAGGAACGAGCGACCACCGTGAGTCTTCATGAACAGTTCGATAGCTGCCTCTTTCTGGAACTCCGAGCCAAAAATCTTGGCTACGATACATTCCATTTCACCTCGGTAGCCCTGATCGATCAGATCTGAACACCAGCTAACCAGCGCATCAGAAGCTACGATCATGCCAGCCATTCGACTGAGTCGACGACGCACCAATTCTCGCTTGGCGATTTTTTCTGCGTAGGTAACGCGGTAATGAGCCCATGGAACCATGCTGGCCATCATCCCTCGCATCACGCCAGCAGCACCAGCGCACAGAGCGATACGACCAAGGTTCAAACCATGGTAGGCGATTGTTAGACCGTTGCCGCGTTCTACATGCAGCAGATTCTCCTTGGGCACTCGGAAGTCTTTGAAGATGATGCCTTGGTTGAACGTCTGCTTCAAAGCGTACAGACCGTACTTGCGAAGCTGAAAATTTTGATTCTCTTCCTTAGGAAGATCCACAATCAACACGGCGGGTTGGTCTTCGACCATGCACACCAAACCAACCAGGCGGCCTGGCACTACGTTAGTGATAAACAGCTTCTCGCCGTTGACCACGTAATGATCGCCATCCAGCTTGGCTCGAGTCTTCAAAGCGGTCAAATCGGAACCGGCTCCAGGTTCGGTCAGCGCGAATGCGGACAGGCGGCGACCACTGGCCAGTTCCGGCAATAGGCGTCGCTTCTGCTCCTCGTTTCCGAAGGTATTCACAGGGTCGACGGCTCCAATGCAACCGTGTACCGAGGCCAGACCACCAATTGTCGGATTGACCTGAGCCATTCGAGTCAAGAATTGTGCGAAACTACGGAAAGGAGCACCTGAACCACCATACTGCTTGCCGACCAGTAAGCCCCAGTATCCGACTCCGCCTAGTTCATCCAATACTTGGTCGCGAATCTTGCCACGCTCATCCAACAACGTGCCAGAATCGCGGTGATTCTTGACGGTATCAATGGACTGATCCATCACCTGTTGAACGTCGGCTGGAGTGGTGAACTCCTTGCTTCGGAACAGATCTACAGGAACTCCACGGTCCCAAACGGCGCGGTGAGCTGGACTGTTGACCGTCTGATATTGTGGCTTGAACATGTCCTCCACTTGATCATCGGCGCGGTCGATGGCTCCAGTTCGTCTGGCCTCGTCATCGCTCTTGCCACCCAGCTTGAGCGCCATTTCGGCAAATGAGTCCACAGGTTTCGACGAATCTTTGGGTGGCTTGAGTTCGGTTGACATGACAATCCCCTTCAGCTTACAGGTTTTCAAAATGGTTTGAGGAAAAACAGGGCATGGCTTTGGAGGCCACCCCCGCCAAAAATGCAATTCACACTAGGACACTAACTCAAAAATCGTGGCAATTCCTTGGCCAACCCCGATGCACATCGTCGCCAGTCCGAACTGGACCTGATCTCGCTGCATCGTATGCAGCAAGGTCGTTGCGATACGAGCACCGCTGGCACCCAAAGGATGCCCAATCGCGATGGCTCCACCGTTCACATTGACCTTGTTCAAATCCATTCCCAACTTGCGAACACAGTAGAGCGCTTGAGCCGCAAAGGCTTCGTTCAGTTCGATCAAACCGATATCCGACAGTTGCAAACCGGCTCGCTTGAGCGCTTTTTCAGTGGCTGGAACAGGCCCTGAACCCATCACGCAGGGGTCCACCCCGACCACGGCTGAGGCGACCACTCTGGCCATCGGCTTCAGACCCAGCTCTTTCGCCTTGTCTCCAGACATGATCAACATGGCGGCTGCACCGTCGTTCAGCGGCGAACTGTTGCCGGCTGTTACCGTGCCGACCTTGGGCATAAACGCCGGATCCAAACCAGCCAGTACTTCCATGCTTGTATCGGCCCTGACACACTGGTCATTATCCAGAAGGATTAAGTTACCTTCCTCGTCATGACCATAGATTTCGATGCGCTCACGATCAAATTTATTCTGATCTTCGGCATGAGCAGCCTTATGATGACTTGCACACGCGAATTCGTCCTGATCCTTGCGACTGATCCCCAGCGACTGGGCCAAGAATTCAGCGGTGATCCCCATCATCAGGGCCCCCTTCGAGGTGGCACGAAACAACTTGGGATTGATATCCACCGCATGCATCATCGATACATGCTGCATGTGCTCCAATCCGCCAACAATATGCACATCTTCAGCACCCGCAGCAATTGCGTGTGAAGCTTGATTGATTGCCTGCAAACTGCTACCACACAAGCGATTGACCGTGGTACCACCAGTGGCAACGTTCAGACCAGACATCAAACCCACGGCACGAGCCACGTTCATGCCCTGCTCAAGAGTCTGCTGAGTGTTGCCCATGACCAAGTCTTCGATTTGCTCTGGGTCGATCTGGGTGCGCTCGAGCAAAGCCTGGACGCAGGCCGAGGCCAAATCGTCGCTTCGAGTATGTCGGTAAAAGCCGCGATCGGGATGAGCGCGGCCAACTGGTGTGCGGACTGCATCGATAACTACTGCGTTCTTCATCTGAGGACTTCTCCTTTGGGGTACTTATGCTTGGGTTGGACGATAGAACGAGCCACCGCTGGCAGCTAAATCGCTCAGGTACTTGGTAGGCTGAAAACGTGGCCCGAGTGAAGCCAATGGCTCTAGCATGCTCTTAATTTTTCCAAGCCCCTGACGGTCCGCCCAGAACATCAATCCGCCCTTAAATGGAGGAAATCCGATGCCATAAATCAAGCCTAAGTCTACGTCGCGTGCATCTTTGACGATACCTGCCGCCAACACGTCAGTTGCCTCAAGCAGCATGGGCATCAACAAGCGAGTCGCCAAAGCATCACCGCTCAGATCACTGCCCGAACCAGTTATAAAAGGCTTGATCAACGTCTGAACCTCTGGATCTGCGGTCCGCTTACCCTTCTTATTCTTGTAGGAATAGAACCCTTGTCCAGACTTGTTGCCAAATCGTCCGGTTTGCACCAGTGCATTTAGAATCGGGGATTCCACCATGCGATGGGGTAGGGCGGCTTTCATCACGCCTCCGGCATACAGCGCGGTATCCAGCCCCACCATGTCGTGCAGTTCAATTGGCCCCATGGGCAACCCGAATTTCTTGGCCGCCTTGTCAATCGCCTCCATGGGAACGCCCTCGGCCAACAGCACCAGAGCCTCGTTCATGTAAGGGAAAAGCAGCCGATTGACCAAGAATCCAGGTCCATCTTCAACCACAACCGGAAACTTACCTAGCTTCTTAACATGCGAAACCGCCGATGCGATGGTACTTTCCGAAGTCTGAGGGCCACGAATCACCTCGACCAGCATCATTCGCCGAACCGGGTTAAAGTAGTGAATCCCGCAAAATCGGCCCGGATGCTTCAGCCCCTTGGCCAGTTCGGTGATTGGTATTGTGGATGTGTTGGTAGCCAGAATGGCATCGGGTCGCAGGATCGATTCAAGCTGTGCGAACAGTTGCGTCTTGACGTCTTTCTTTTCGATAACCGCTTCGATCACCAGATCACAATCTGCCAGCTCTGCTAGGTCGCTAGTGGATTTCAGGTGAGGAGCAAATTCAAGCAACTTCTTGGAATCCGCAGACTTGGAGACGCGGTCGAAGGCGACCTCTTCCAGCGTTCCTCGAACACCTCGGCCCAGGGCCTCTGCCGAAGCATCGGACAAGAATACGTTCAACTTTCGTTTTAGATGGGCTCCGGCAATTCCCGAACCCATGATCCCTGCGCCAATGACTCCAACGGTCTGGATTTTGGCAGGGGCCTGACCTGAGGCCGCTCCTTGGTCCTTTTTGATGCGATCCGTTACAAAAAAGACATTGATCAATGCCCGGTTGACTTCACCGCCAAACAGCTTGGCCAGCCCTTTGGCTTCTACCTCACAAGCCGCCTCCGGGCTCATGCTGGCCGTCTTGAGCATCGTTTCCAAAGCCACCATCGGAGCGGGGTAGTTCCCTTGGGTCTGCTGGGAAATCATGGCGGAAGCGGTAATTTTCAGGAAGGTCATCTCGGTCTCAGACAGAACCACAGGTTGCTGCCAACGCTGACGATCCTTCTTATATTGCCCTTGCTGATGCTCCAGTTTCGCCAGGCTTATGGCCGACTCCAGCAGTTTACTGCTATCCACCACGGCGCTGAAAATGCCCAGCTTCATCGCATCAGAGGCGCGGACGGGCTCTCCGCTGGTAATGACTTCGATTGCGTTGGCCAAACCGGCAATTCGAGGCAACCTGACGGTTCCACCCCAGCCCGGAATGATGCCAATTTTGACCTCAGGCAGGCCAATTTCGGCTCTTGGTCCATTGGATGCGATTCGCCTGTCGCACCACAATGACAGCTCGGCTCCACCGCCTACACACACCCCATCAATGGCCGCTATGGTCACAAAAGGCATGGTCGAAAGTCGCGAGAACAATTTTTGGCCGCGTCGACACATAGCCTCCGCCCCAGCCGTAACGTCGCCAGGCTGGTCCATTGATGCGACAAATTCGGCAATGTCAGCTCCGGCGATAAACATACCCGGCTTGCCCGAGCACAGAATCAGACCATGAACATCGGTTCGCTGCTCAAGCGCATTAAAGTGCTCTTCCAACTCTCTGAGCGTCGGCTGCGATAAGATATTTGCGCTTCGCTCTGGGTTATCCAGAGTGATCAGCGCAATGTTCGGTTGAGGAAAAGTAAGAGTCGTTGTAGGCTTACCACCCATGCCAAGTGTTCTCTCTGTGTACTGAATAGTGAATCGAGGTGAAACTGCCGGTTCTGGGTTCAAACGGGCCAGGCAGTTAAGGAGCTTAGGTCAATCCGTCTCGAATGAAACAAGAATTTTGGATTGTAATTGTCCGCAGGGTAAAATAAAGGCCCAATAACCTTATTTCAAAGAAGTATCCCTTGCCGTCCACGCCTTATAACCGACATTTGGGTGGACTATGTAACAAGTTTTCTTTCCTGCCTGGCCAATTGCCGTCTCGGGGGAACTATCGGGGGGGAGTCCGGTATGGGTAAGTTCTACTTAGGGGGCAGGGTGTGCACTGACGCAACTCGATGCCAGATATGGAAAAACTGAGCCGATTTGCCGCATTGAGACTGCCACTGGATGGCAGAACCGACTTTATTCCTGTGTGCCGCATTGCCAACGTTTGCCCGAACGTCAGCTTGATTTTCTGGGGACAGGTCGTCAGAATGCAGCAGCGTTGACGACGATCGGTTTTACTCTCGCTTTCCAAAATTTCGGCAACTATGGAAACACTAATCAACTATTTCTCGACGATTCCGCCTTTGCATCGAACATTGATCTTGGTTGGAGGAATCACGTTTTTTTGGCTGCTGGAGAGCGCTGTTCCACTTTACCAAATGCAGTACCGCAAGTGGCGGCACGCTGGAGTGAACATCTTCTTCACTTTGACGACCATCCTGATCAATTTTCTTCTGGCATTTATTATGGTCAAAGGAGCAGATTGGGCGCAGGTGTCGCAGTTTGGAATTTTGCATTGGTTGCCAACGATGCCTGCTGCTCTCCACATGTTGGTTGGTTTGTTGCTGCTGGACCTGATCGGTGCCTACACACCGCACTTTGTCGAACACAAAATCAAATGGATGTGGCGATTCCATCTAATTCATCATACTGACACGAACGTAGACACCACGACTGCAAATCGGCATCATCCTGGAGAGAGCGTGATCCGATTCGTTTTCACCACAGTCGCTGTATTGATTGCTGGTGCGCCCATGTGGATGGTGATGCTATACCAATCGATGTCGGTTGTCCTGTCTCAGTTCAATCACGCCAATATCGGATTGCCAGTGAAACTTGATCGATTGCTTAGCTGGTTGATCGTCACGCCCGATATGCACCACGTACACCACCATTACACCCAACCCTATACCGATAGCAACTACGGCAACATTTTTTCGGTATGGGATCGTCTTTTCGGGACGTTTTCAACATTGGATCGTCAGAAGCTCATCTACGGCATCGACACCTATCCCGACGCAGCAGAAAACTCCAATCTTGGGCCGCTACTAGTCATTCCGTTCTCTGAGTACCGTGATCCACCGGGCAGCAAGTTCTCGGAGAAATAGATGAATCGTCAACTGGGCTTGGCCAGTCGGTTCAGTCGGGACAGCAGGACTTCACGTGGTCAAGTCGCTGCTTTACACGTTGTACGCCGCGTTCGACCTGATGCTTGACACGCTCCATTGCCATTTTTTGCTTTCGCGACAGATGGTCGGACTGGTGTTCTATCCGCTGCTGCACTTGGTGAATCGCATTTCCACTCAACGAGCGAGTGTGCGAAGTTCGGTTTGGACTGGGCTTATGATTGCCCAGAGAAGACAACCGACTGGCTACCAAAATGGTGATAACAACAGCGGCGACAACCGCAAATTTCCCTGGGAAAAACCGACGACGCTGGCGATGCTGTGCCTGCGCCATGGGTGATACTTCCTTGGTTTGGCCCGAATGTCTCTTCAGGATAAGACTCGATAGGCCAATGCAGGTCAGCAATGCAGTCAGACCTATGCCCAACGGCACCAATCGCTTTCGCTGGATCTGCTGTCCATACCAGCCTTGCAAATAGGCACGCTGCTCGGGAGTGACCTGAACCATCACCCATTTTTGGTATAGCGGCCCAGAAGCGGTTTCTATTGGTGCCAAATAACTCTTGGAGTCGTCAATCAAATTGGTACGGATAAATTCCGATGGAAGTTGTTCCAAATCGGCTCCCGCTCCAGACGCTTGCGAGAACATTTCGCGCAGGTAGGCATCTAAATGTTCTACCAACGCTGCATCCAAGCTGGCTTCTACTTCCGACTGATCGGAAGTTGGAATCGATGCGACAACAAACTGATGAACATCCGACTGATAATCGGGCTGGGCGCTGATCCATTCGGGTCGGTCTCTAGGTAGAAGTTGTCGCGTTGGCTCGACCGACAACGGATGCACTGCTGGCGAATCCTTTGTGGGTGCCGTGTCCGCTTCGGCGGTGGCCAGCACGTCACTGGTTTTAGCTAGAGTGGCGGCATCGTCGGATTCCACCTCGGCTCGCACCTGCGGCGCTGCATCCGCTACCCTCTCTTCAACCGCAGTCGATTCTTCTGTGACAGCAGGCTGAGTTTCGCTTGCCAGTTCAATCGACACATCAACAGCGGTTTGGCCAACCGCAATTTTGATCGTCAAAGGCGATAAGACGATCAGTGCCAAAAAGCATGCAGCAATCTGCCCCCAAAGCCGAAATTCTTCTCGCCAGGATTCCATATTGCAAATCGGATCGTCGGAAAAGATACGCGAATTTTCATCAGTCGGATTCTTGGCTTCATTAGTCATATCACTGATTCCTTGACGGCAAAAAGTACCACTAGGGGCTCTACGAGTACTGGGGCTGCGACTCTGGGATTGAAAGACGCTCGTCAGAGTCAATCCAAGGGCTCGCAAGTTGGATAGCGATGCTCATGCCACCAGCCATCAATGCGCACCACGGTTGCGGAAAAGGCACCAACCACTGGAGCAGACTTGCAACAATCATGCTCCAAATAACCGCCCAAACGCTAAATCGACTCCGGCGTAGCGGATCTACTTGCCTCCACCAGCCCACCAGCCCCATCAATAAAGGGAAGTAGGCCAGGTAGGCTGGCAGCAACATGTCGTTACCATCGGTAAACGCCGCCCAGTGTCCAATCGATGCCGGCGTCGGCAGCGCGACCGATTGGGCCCAGCTTGCCGGGACCGCTTGGTCTGCATCTGAAAGCTCAGTTGACAGCGTGGGCCATACCAGCAAGTAGCCTGCCAACAAGTAGGCTATTCCACCGACTGCAAAGCCGCTGGTCAACTGAACGAAACTGCGTAGCGGCCAATCACCTTCGCGGGTTTGCCAGTGCTTGCCCAATCCAATTACTACAGAAGCTGCCGTTAACGATACGATCGCGGTCCAAATCATGGCTGCAAGAGCGGGTTGCAGCGGAGATTGATTGCTGAGTGTTAGAACGCCAGCCAAAAAGGCAAATACGCAAATCACCATCGCGGCTACTAGCCAACTGCCGGTGATTTGTGCCCAAAGGCTTCGCGTGGTTGTTCGTGCCAGTTGATGACGTTTGGCCAGCTTCCACTGCCGTACGCTCATAGGCTTGGGTCGCGATTGCATTCTAGGATTGGGCCTGGCCTGCACGGGAGTCGGTGCCACTGGAGCGGCCTGCCTCATCTGGGCAAGCGGTTGTGGTTGTGGCATCCCGGTTCCCCAGTCATTTTGATGTCTTTGCCGGTGCGACTTGGGTGGGCTGTAAAGAAACCACCAAATGACATAGTAAGGCACGTAGACCATCAGTCCAAACGTGACCAGTGGTATGATCCACCCCAAGTTCATCAATAGGGCAATGGCCCCGGCAATGATGACGACGGTACGAGACTGGCTGCTTAGATCTTGGCTATACCATTGATTGATCGACAGGAACAGGCTTCGAGCGGCTCGCGCTATCGGCTCCTGGAAGCAAGCCGTAGGGGCAATCTGATCTACAGGCCCACCATAAGTGCCCGCACCACCGATCGGATTGGCCGCCAACGCCGGATCCATGGCAAGCCAGCGAGCGGCCTGCGATTGAGCGTTAGCAAATGTTGGCGCAGGGCCAGGTGTGGCGGCCTGAGGCACTACGGGAGGAACTGTCGCTGACACGCCTTGCACCAGCATGCCATGATCATCAATTCCCAATCCCAGCGGCCGCAACATGTCTCGAACATCACGAAATCTGGAAGTCGGGTTCTTGGCCAGGGCGCAGGCAATCACATCGCGCAGCGGCGACGGCACTGTGGACAGATCCGGAGTGGCAGTCAAGTGCTTCATGATGATTTCTTGGCTGCTCTCCCCATCAAAGGGGACGGTCCCCGTGGCCAGTTCGTACAGGATGATTCCCAAAGCATAGATATCGATCTCTTTTCCATATTCACCTTTGCCGATCTCAGGTGCCATGTAATGGAAGGTACCAACACTTTCGGTCTGACCGCCGCGACGCGAACTGGAGATAAACTTGGACAGGCCATAGTCGCCAATCTTGACTAGGCCTTCGTCTTCAAACAGATTGGCTGGCTTCAAATCACGGTGGACGATACCGTGATCGTGCAGATAGGCGACACCCGCCGCCATCTGACCAAACCATCGCATCAGCTCTTCTCGCGGCACCCCATTGGGATGCGCATCGATCACATCCTTCAGACTTGGCCCCGAGACGTATTCCATGACGATCCAGCCTTGCTCGTCGGCATCAAACCGGACGTCAAACAGGGCGATCAGATTGGGATGTTTCAAGTTCATGCACTGGCGCACGCCACGCACTTCGATGTCCAGATTGCGCTGAATCTGCTTTAATGCGACCTCTTTGCCTGAATCGCTAATCGCAAAATAGACTTCGCCAAAGCCCCCTACGCCTACACCGCGCTTGATGGTAAAGCCACTTAGGGGCTGATCGCCACTGGCATATCTGAATTTCATATTGGCATCCCGGTTAGGTGGCAGATCAACCGTTGGAAGAGCCGATTCGACAATCGACGATCTCTTATTTCGTTCCAGGCACAGTATCCCAAACATCGCTCAGCTCCTTAGTCATCCGCCTACGCAGATGGGTGGTTTTGGTATGTTGCTAGCCAGCTATTCGCAGAAGCTTGTGCTATCTTGGAAATTATGTGTGTTTTCTATGGCTAATTCTATGGCTCAACAGGGCGCAGATCCCGATTTTTAGCCTACTCGACAGACAACGAAAAATCCAATCCTCGCATCCGCATGCCCGACCTGATAGGGATTTGGCCTTGTTGGGTCTGCCCGTCCGCTTCAACTTCCCCCATCGTCCTAAAGTACCATTGCCCAGCATGGCTGAACATCAGAAGATCCTGCCCCCATTGTGGGCATTGTACGTGGCAGTTCGGTCCAGGCCCAAGGATACATGAATCGGCCAGCAGCAACACTCCATCGACTCGCGGTTGAAAGCGATGAAGACTGGTCAGATTCAGCCGAGCTGTAGAACTCAAAGGATGTGGCTTGATCAACTGCAACTTGACGCGTGATCCCCATTGCAATTGTGCTCCAGAACGTAGCAGCTGGGGCTGAGTGATAAGAACCCCATCCAAAAACGTCTCCTGCATGGGCTCCACAAGGTAATCCGCATGACTACGACGAATGACGGCCGCTTGGCGACTTAGATCTCCAACGATTCCAATATCCACTAAACAACCTGCTGTTGCCTGGCCAATCAGCACTTGGTCGCGATCGATCAACAGGTATCCGCCCACTCCATCGATCCAAAGAATTCTAGGTGCCTTGCGATTCAAATCCGACTCCAGAGCCGAACTGGTCGATTGTTTGTAATGACAAGTATTGGACAACGCCGAAAAATCTGAGTTCAAATTCGAGTTCATGATTGTCCCTACTAACTCAAAAAGGGTATCGACGTTCTGCTTTTTGTGCTGATCGCCGATACCCTATTGTACTCACCTTCTGTCTCAATCGACCGGCATAGTCAAGCTGTTGAATCGCCAATTCCTCTCCACCGAACGAGACGGTGGAGAGGAGACATGGAATCAATACTAACTCTAGAGCGATTCAGCACTTACCAAAGCTTCTACTTCTGCACGGCCCTCGCCGAAGTAGTCAGTGATCTCTTGCAGGATGTCGCTGGTGGTTACCTCTTCCAGCGGAATACTACCTTCCAGGGCACCTTCGCTAGCCGCCATTCGTTCGGCGACATCGATCCGAGTGCTGATTTCGTCCAGCAAACGCCGTGTGCCACTCAAGTGACTATCATCTAAGGATATTGGGTTGCTGGTCTGAGCTACTTGAACCATGGTCATGCGAGCCTGCAAGTTTTCGATTTCCACTTCCAACTCCCGTTTAGCTGCCAACATTTCATCCAATTTGCGTCGGGCCGCATCCAAGTTCTTCTCACGAGCCACCAGAATTTGATTCAACTTCTGCATGGTTTGTTCGTGTACCTGGAATTGCTTGAACCGGTTGGCCACATCGTCCTTAACCTGCTCCTGAGTGTAGTGGCGACCGGCATACACGAATCGAACCGCACCACTCTTCAGGTCATCCTTAAGCCGCAAAATGTCCTCGCGGCCCTTGGTCAGCAGGCTCTGCTTGGTAGTGATTTCCTGGCTCAACCGCTGAACGCTAACCTCTTCCTTGGCAACCACCTGCATATTTTTGGCGATTTCAGGCTTTAAATCCTCGATCATCTGTCGAGCTCTCTTGATCTCCCAATCCAACGGCACGTTCTCTCGCACTGTCTGGCCGGCAACATTCACTCCCGTGCGAACGTAGCTCCATACCCCTAAAGCTGTCATGCCGACGCCAACCAAACCAGCGATCAGGGTGCCCATCATCAATTTTCTTAACATGTTTTTTCTCCGAACCAAAAAGGGTTCCCAGTGGCCCCAAACGCGTTCCAACACGTCTGGGAAGTGTCAGTTAGTGATTTGCACGCCAGCATCCCAGATAGGGCATGGCAAAACCACAAATTTTTGCCAACCCATCCTGCCCAGGACTCTAAAAAACCTTGTGGGCATTGCTGTCTACACAAGAGATTTCGCGACTTGGTACCCCTTATTGGTTTACAAATCGAAAAATCTGGTAAATTCTGTGACGCTTGCCAGTCCCAGCGATTAGGCCGGCCAAGGAAGGACCCGGTCGAGTTATCGCTGATGTTGATTCCAGCTACTTATATCATCCAGTGACATGGAGAACCCACCTTTGAACGACTCGACGATTAGTCAGGATTCGCCCAGCCCACGTTTGATTTCGCTGGACCAGTTTCGCGGCTACACCGTAGCGGCCATGTTTTTGGTCAATTTCGTAGGCTCTTACACAGCCGTAGCCGCCTTTCTGCCCACGCTGAAGCACTGGAATAACCATTGCAGCTTTGCCGATACGGTGATGCCCCAGTTCTTTTTTGCTGTGGGTTTTAGCTTCCGGCTTTCGTATTTGAAACGACGTGAAAATCTGGGAGCAGGCCAGGCAAATCTGCGAATCGTTCGTCGTATTTTGGGTCTGTTGTTGGTGGCACTGATCATCCATCAACTTGATGGTCGCTACGGATCTTGGCAGGAACTCAAGTCGCTAGGCTTTGTTGGCTTCTTAAAAAGCAGCTTCCTGCAAAGCTATTTCCAAACTTTGGCCCACATTGGTTTTGCCTCGTTATGGGTCGTGCCAGTAATCGGAGCCCGGGCGCGAGTGCAGTTATGCTACCTGGTCCTGTCGGGATTGCTGTTTGTCTGGCTTTCCAGCGTAGGTTACTACCACTGGGTCATGACGAAACCTGGCATCGACGGCGGTCCTCTTGGTTTTTTGTCGTGGTCCACACCACTCTTACTAGGCAGTCTGGCATTTGATATTTGCCAAAAATACCCGCGAAGCACATGGATTCCCATGCTGTCTGCGGGCTGCGCGGTAACGCTGGCCGGCTATGCGCTTTCATGCCTGAGTGCTTTCACTTACCCGAACCATTTGAACACTTCAGCTCGTACACTACGTGACCGACTAGCTTACAACCCTTTTGTCCGGCCCACGGCAGCCGTAATCGAGGCGGATAACAAACAGAACTCACTTGATTGGTGGCAGAAGCTGACTGTCTCCGGCAACGACATACCCGATGGTAACCTCCCCATGTCAGAACATTGGGTGCTGGCGCGTAAATCGGCTCTCAATCAGGCCGTATCCAAAAAGGATTTGCCCAAAGAAGCCACTGCGGACCAGGTTCCTAAAGAGGCCTGGTACACTCCACAGTCGCACTATCTGAATTTGTGGACGATGAGCCAGCGGGCAGGTTCGTGGTCCTACATGCTGTTTGGCGGTGGGCTGAGCATGGTGATTCTGGCTGGCCTAATGATCGTATGCGATGGCTGGGGATGGCAGCTGGGACTGTTCAGAACGTTAGGGGTTAACGCTTTGGTGGCGTATATCTTACACGACATGGTCAATGACGCGGTACGTCCCTTTGTTCCCCGTGATGCACCTTTGTGGTGGGTTTTTGTGGGCTTTGGCATCTCGTTCTTCTTGTGCTACTTGATTCTTCGGTCGCTTGAGAAGCAGAAGCTGTTTGTCAAACTGTAGGCCACCGACGATACCTTGCAGCTTTCCCAGTAAACAATACACTCTTTGTCGACCAGTTAGGGCTAATTCGCTTTAGCGGTCCAACCAAATCACTTTCGATCAGACAGGAGAAAATAGGTGGCACAAGTTACACTAAAAGGCAATCCCATCGAGACCGTTGGCAATCTTCCCGCAGTGGGGTCAGCAGCTCCCGAGTTTACTTTGGTCAAACAAGATCTATCCGATCTAACACTCAGTTCGCTACGTGGCAAGCGGGTCATCTTGAATATTTTTCCTAGCGTCGACACCGGCACCTGCGCCAAAAGCGTCCGAACGTTTAATCAGCGAGCTGCCAGCCTTAAGAACACTCAGGTTGTATGCGTTTCAGCCGACTTGCCGTTTGCTCTTGGCAGATTTTGTGGAGCCGAAGGCATCGATCAAGTGGTCACCGCCTCCACTTTCCGCTGCTCAGAGTTTGGCACTCAGTATGGAGTGCGATTCACCAGCGGGCCGCTCAAAGGATTGCTCTCGCGCAGCGTAGTAGTCATCGACGAAAACGGTAAAGTGCTGCATGCCGAGCAAGTTTCCGAAACCGTCAATGAACCCAACTACGATGCGGCTATAGCTGTTCTGTAGATTGCCGTTCAGTCAGTAGCGGTGCAGCAGAGAGCTGCCCGCAACTTTTCAATGAATTCTACCCTGAACCTTGCAATTACGGACTAACCGGAAACAACAGGAGCCCCAGACTGCTGCAGCTTGGCCGCTACCGCCCTTCGATGATATCCAGCATGTAACCCAGCGCCTTGGCGATGGCCGGGTCGTTGGGGCCCAGGCGGTTATAAAGATCGTACAGACTTTGTACTTGTTGTTTGTCCAGCAGGTTTCCAAATTGACGAATCGACTTCTCGAACGCACTGGCTACCGTCAGGCGATCCTCCTGGTTCAACTGAGCTGCTCCCGCCAATTGAACCAAACGCCACTGACTGTCCACGGTCCCCATCGCGGACAAGCCCTGCGCACGTACCGCTAGCGGCTGAGAAGCCTGGGCCGACAAAATCGCCGCGTGCCAATCAGCCAGCGGATAAAATGCGTTTGCACTCTGGTCGGAAACGATAGTTGTTAAGAATTGCTGAGCCACCTGGGACAACTGCCCACGATCTTCTGAAGTCATTAACCCTGTATCGAGACTGCTGATCATTTTCTGGAAAATCTGCTCCATCTGCTGAGCGTTTCGCGTAAGCGTTGCGGCATGAATCCCCGAAGTGCTTTCGATGTATCGCAGTTCGTAAGGGAAAATCTGGTCAGTCAACACGGCAATCGGGATTGACCCACCACCGGTAGTTTTGCCCACACGCTGCATCAGTTCATACAGACTCATATCGCGCACTCGATCAACAATGGCTACCATTTCAGCAGGCTGAGTTTGCGACAACGCACGCAGCGCCTCGCGGCCCGAGTTCACTATGACCACTTGTCCGCTGGTCTGCTGAACGATCAGCGGCTCTGCGGCCAAACACAATTCCAAGCTAGCACCAATTACCAAAGTTTTCGGGCCAGCAGCCAGCCCTGTCATTTCAACGGCTGTAGCCAAGGCGCGTTCCGAACCACGAAAGTTAGTGCGCGGATTTGCTGCTGCAATTGCCGCCAATGCCTGATAACGAATGATGCCGCGCGAATCGTTCAGAAGATCACTGAAAAAATCCAGCGGCAATTCATACTGACCGGACTGAGCCTGGCCTGCCACGACTTGCACACTGCGCACCGCCGCACCGTGCATCTCCCACTGCGTTGCCTGGCGAAAGACCGAGATCAAGAAGTCTGGACCGCTGGACACATGAGCATTTAACCAAGCGGGCATTACCTGCCCGCTTGACGCCATCTGCATTGATGGTTTTTGATGATACGCGCGTTGCAGGAAAATGGCAGCAGCCTTAGCCTGATCGTCAGGCAAGGCACCTATCAACTGAGCCTTGATACTGGCCAACTGATGAAGTCTTTCCAGAGCCTTCAATTCGGAGGTTGCCGGCTGTAGAAGCACTGATCGGCCATCGTCGCTAGGCATCCAAATTTCGATGGGCAATCGATTGGCATCCAGGCGCTGGCGCTGATATTCGGCAAGTGCGTTTAACATTCCGCGCTGCAAATGATCTGCACTGCTGGGCTCAGATGGAAGTTGCGGATATCGTTTCAGTAGTTTCTCCGCGATACCAGCTTGCACTTCGGGACCATTACTTGCCGAGTGAAGCGCGCCGGCCAGTTCCATGGGGAAATGATTACTAGTTAATTCAGCTACCGACAGCAGGGCTCGAGCGCGCCGCTGATCATCGCTCAGATTACAAGCTGCCTGAAGCGCCTCGATGCCGTCTGAACCGAATTGAACTAGGCTGCCAGCCAACATCTCGGGAGTCGCTTTTGCGTTGCCTTCCAGTAATCGCTCCACCAAACGAGCTACCGCCACCTTGCTACCATCCTGCAATCGCAACTGGGCTAACCTTCGCTGCCCCGGCTGTCCGCTGGCCAGTTGATCGATCCAGCCATCGATAACAGACGCATCACGCGCAACGTTTGCCGGAGCAGCTAGAATCGAAGTCACTAGATCGCGACGCGGCTGGTCGATACCAACATCGGCTTGTCGCAAACGAATCCAAGTACCGCCACCAGCAGCGCGGGCCACTTCGGCCAGTTGCGATTGGTTGGGCTTCTTGGAGTTAACCTGATCTAGCAGCTTACTGACTTCCGCCCAGTGCCCTAACTGAGTCATCCATCCAATGGCCCTTCCCAGTTCAGTTAACGTGCGTGGAGGGTTCTCTCTCAAAATGGCGATCAATGGGTCTAGATTGCGATCCAATGGATCCGACTTGGCGTCAGTTGCCGTTGCACTTGCTGAGGGCGATTCGTCTTCTGCCGCAGGCTCCTGGTAATCAAATCCGCCATCGGTGCCTTCAGATTCCATCGCCGAATCGGAAGCCGGGGTGTTAAACGGATCATCCGAGGAAAAAGGATCATCTTGAGCCCGTGCCAAGGAACTTGCCGACACAGCGATGCCAGACCATAAGGCAAGCAGCACAATTTTTTGGGTGAGTATTGGAAGATGTCGTGTTAAATTCATCGCTGCTTAGTCGTACTGGGACGCATCAATTGATGGACGCATCGGTGGGCTAAAAGCCAACTTCTGCGTTAGTTCGGCTTCTATCACTATAATTCTAACAACTTGCTCCAGCGCAAAATTTGTGCCCGAACTTGGTCTGGATTGCTGGAACCGTAGCTTTGGTAGGCTTGTACCGCTTTTTCCACACCTAACGCCTGCGCTAGGGATTCATCCAAGCCGGGATCGACTTGCCGCAGTTGCTGGGCGGTTAAATCGGACAGGCGCACGCGGGATTGCTGAGCCATTTTGACCAATTTGCCTACCAAATGATGAGCTGTTCGCTGCGGATAACCGCGCCCGATCAGATGTTCCATCAGGGTGGTTGCGTCCAAATATCCGCGATCCAGTCGCTCGGCGATGGATTGCCGCTGCAGGGTCGCCTGCTGAACGATCGGAATGGCCATGGACAGACATGCCTCAACGGTATCAAACGAATCGAACAGCGGTGGCTTGTCCTCCTGGAGATCGCGGTTGTAAGCCAAAGGCAGGCCTTTGACCAGAACCAGTAGCGTTTGTAGGTTGCCTACGACTCGAGCCGTCTTGCCACGAGTCAGCTCCAGCGTGTCTGGATTGACCTTCTGTGGCATGATCGACGAACCGGTGCAAAAGGCGTGTGGAAGGCGAATGAAGTCAAATTCGACAGTCGACCACAAAATCCACTCTTCGGACCAGCCACTTAGATGTTCGGCGATCATGGCCAATACAAAAGCCGACTCCAGAGCAAAATCTCGGTCGCTGCTGACATCGATGCTGTTGGCAGCCACCGATTCAAATCCTAGCTCATCGGCCGTTGCCTTTCGATCGATCGGCAAACTAGTCCCCGCACAGGCTGCACTGCCTAAGCCACACACATTGACGCGCCGCCTACAATCGGCCACTCGCTGACGATCCCTCGCAAATTTTTCGACGTACGCCAACCAATAATGCGCAGCCAGCACAGGTTGCGCGCGCTGCAGGTGGGTGTAGGCAGGCAGAATCACATCCAGGTCGGCGTGGCAGCGACCCAGAAAGGCTTGCTGCAATTCCTTCAACAAGCCATCCACTCGATCCAAACCATCTCGCACCCACAACCGAAAATCGGTATTGACCTGATCATTGCGACTTCGCGCTGTGTGCAGCTTGCGACCAACATCTCCCAACCGTTCAATCAATGCGCTTTCGATGTGCATATGGATGTCTTCCAGCTCGTGCCGAAACGCCATCCGACCTTGCTCGATTTCGACTTGGATCTCTCTCAACCCTTGCTCGATCTGACCGAACTCCTCCGAAGTGATCAAACCTTGTTGACTGAGCATTCGCGCATGAGCGATCGAGCCACGAATGTCTTGACGAAACAGACGATGATCAAAGCTGATGCTTTCGCCAAAAGCCTCCAGCCGCTTGTCGCTGCCGGTTTCAAAAACTCCACTGCGTGATGGGGACGACGTCAAGTTACACCTAAAAAATAAGCTGAAATAGTATGTCGATCGGCATTTTCCACTCTGTCTTAAACATGCACAGTCAGCAGCTCAATCAGCCCTAAACTGACCTTGAGAGATTCCTACCCGAGAAAGCGAAGCAACCAGCCTAAACCGATCCCTTGCCAACGTCAATCGTCTGGGCACCAAGCGATGACCAGTTTCAGGCCTCTAAGGCATCAGGCCAGCTTGCACTGTCACGCATCGCCTTCCACGCTATAATGCTGAACATCTTGGGTCTTTCTACCACAGCCGGCTTGCTGAAATTTTTGGTTTCGACCCACATAGTCATATCAGAACGAGGTGTCTCAGGTGCTGGATAGCGAACTTACCAATCGTGCGGCATTGATCCGCAGTCGATTGACCCAGCTCCGGGACAGTCTTTGACTTCGAAACCAAGCGGGCAGAAATTGCCGCCATCGAGGCTCAAATGTCTGCTCCGGGCTTTTGGGACAATCAGGAACGTGCTCAGGCCACTGTCAATCAACTGAAAACCCTAAGGCTAGTGGTCGGCCCTCTAGCAGACACTTGGTCGGCTGCCGAAGACCTTGATGGACTCATTGAACTACTATCCGAAGACGAATCGATCCGAACCGAAGTCGAAGCGGAGATGGTTCGTCTGGAGAAAGCGATCGAGGATCTGGAACTTAGCGCGCTTCTGGACGGTCCACACGATGGCGACGGAGCCTTGCTGAGCGTTCATGCGCGTGACGGTGGTGTCGATGCCAACGACTGGGCTGACATGCTGCTGCAGATGTATATCAACTGGGCCAATCGCCACGATTATCAGGTTGAATTGCTAGATCGCCAGGACAACGAGGAGGCTGGCATTACGCAGGCCACGATCGCCGTACGTGGTCCCATGGCTTACGGCTACCTGAAAGGCGAGGAAGGCATCCACCGGTTGGTTCGGATCAGCCCTTTTAATGCCGAAGGTAAACGACAGACCAGCTTTGCCGCTGTAGACGTATCCCCCGAGATCAGCGATTCAGAGGAGGTCCAGATCGAAGAAAAGGATGTGCGTGAAGACACCTATCGTGCCAGCGGTGCTGGCGGACAACACGTCAACAAGACAGACAGCGCGGTTCGTCTAACGCATATCCCCACCGGCGTTGTGGCGGCATGCCAAAGTGAACGCAGCCAGCACAAAAACCGATCGATGGCCTGGAAAATGTTGCGTGCCCGTCTTGCCAGAATCGAAGAGGAACGTCGTGAAGAAGAGCAGATGGCCAAGTACAAGAACAAGGTGCGACAGAAAGGCTTTGGATCTCAAATCCGCAACTACTTCCTGCATCCTGAGCAGCGAGTCAAAGATGCGCGGACCGAACATGTTCGCAATAATTTTCAAGTAGTGATGAGTGGCGAGATACAGGAATTCTTGGAAGCTTATCTGCGATGGCGCATGTCTCAAAACAGTCCCGCATAACGAAAAGAGATACTTCAATGACGGTGATCCACTCGGGAAGCGATCTAGTTGAACTGGATGGCGGTATTTACGGCCGGTTAGTATTCCAATGGATCGGTGATCGCTTCCAACATTGCTGGCTGATGGGTGATCGTCAGTGCAAGGTTTTGGAATCCGTCGAATCCGATCATTCGACTCACTGGCCGGTCAGTCCACCCCTTCAGCAGGTTCACCGACAGAAATTCGCCGATGGTCGCGATGTCATGTTCGCTGTGGGTATGGCCGGTCGCGGCCACTGGTCCGTCAGTTACACCCTAGTGCCTGATTTGAACAGTTGGGTGATCGAGCTTGCCTGCTCCAGCCCTTCACAACCCAAGCAACTATCCAGTCGCTACCAACTGCTGGGCGACTGGACCGACGCTCCAACGGCTTCCACGAACAGTTCCAGTTGCATCTGCACGATGCCGGATCAAGGTATTCAAGTCGAGCCCCTTAGCCAGTTCACCCGACTTGCGGTCGACAAAAACGAGCTGACGATCGCGCCTCATGACATTGGGCAGCAGTCTACGACAACTCAATGGGGCTTCCGAATTCGGATTGATCCCACAAGAAACGCAGCCTGATTCAAACGAATGTAGAAAAGGAGCGGCCTCATGCCGCATACAATGGCACTACTTGCCAAGGTTATCGTTGGCCATGCATACCGCGCGTGCTTCCAAGCTTTCGGCAAATTGGCGATCCTGCCTAGAATTCCATCCCTGGGGGGCCGTAGCAAAGGCATATCCTAGGCATGGCAAACGATGAAGATTGTGGCCTTCAAGAAAAGCCACTGATTCCATAGCAAATCTTTCCAATGCAAATTGGAGCATTACTCAAGTTCTCGCAAACGAGTTCAACCGGCGACAACATCCAAATGCCGTCGTGATTTCAAGAAAGACCTGACAGTTTTTTGCTTGCGCGTAACGCGACCGGAAAAGGCAAATTGGGAGCGGTGGTGAAATCACTACCAGCTTCCCTTACATCGGCTTTGAAGCAGTCTTACAAGATCTGCCAAGCACAACTTGATTCAACAGGCAACAACAGAAGTAGATTCAAGGAGGTGTGCATCAATCGTTGGTTAGGATTGTGTGAAGTCATCGGCAACTTGTCAAGCAAGGGTACTGATAAAATTTTTGCCTCACGCTAGTTCGACGTTGATTGAAGACAACAGTCGTCTTCACTCAGCCAAAAAAGCTGCGGTTTCCTGTTGCATTACGATTGACTTGAATTCTGCAATAGCACTTCTGCCAATCTCTAAAAATTATTTTCATCTCACTCGCACTCGATTACTTGACAGGAGATTGGTCGATATAATGCACAGGCGTCGTTGCATTCGGATAATGCCCGCGTATTTTCCTATCCATCGTCGTTTTAGGGTCTCAACGGACATCGTGTCAATGATTGCCCGCCTGACTACTTCGATTAAGTGACTTGGCATGCAGAATGAATCCGCTCGCAACGTTCCTTCGTCAGCAGCCGATCGATCGGCTAGCGATGCTGTTACATACGTTGTCAGCAGCGATGGGCATCAGCTTCAACTAACCCAGGATATTCGTCGCAGGCTGGGAATATTTGAGATCCCTAGTGCATTCAAACTGAGCGTGGTTGTGCCGGTCTTCAACGAAGCTCAGACCGTGTTAGAGGTAATTCGCCGAATCCGTGCAACCCAATTGCCTTTGGAGATCATTGTCGTAGATGACGGCAGCCGCGATGGCACTCGAGAGCGGTTGGCTCAATTGCCACCGCAGGATGACCTACGTGTTATTTTGCACGAAAAAAACCAAGGCAAGGGTGCAGCCCTGAGAACCGGGTTCTCTCTGGCAACAGGTACCGCTATCATCGTTCAAGATGCTGATTTGGAATACGACCCAGACGATTTTCGCTTGTTGATCCAGCCCTTGATCGAAGACCAAGCCGATGTAGTCTATGGAACTCGATTTGGGCACCACGATCGACCCGTCTCACCGCTTTGGCATTCGCTAGCCAATCGGTGGATTACGCAACTGTGCAATATGCGTACGGGCTTGCACCTGAGCGATGTAGAAACATGCTACAAATTGATTCGCCGCGAGCTACTACAGGAAGTTGCTGCTGATCTGCGAGAAAATCGTTTTGGCATCGAAATCGAACTGACCGTTAAACTTGCTCGGCGACGTGCAAGATTTTACGAACGCCCCATACGGTATTGGCGACGCGGCTTTGCCGAAGGCAAGAAAATTGGCTGGCGAGACGCCGTTCGCGCAGTATATTGCATGCTTCGGTACTGAGCGACAGTCGCAAGTCCGACCAGCAACTTCTTTCCGAATTGCTCATAGAGTGAATCAGCCGACCGACGACTCCGATCCGACAACCGTCGTTGCCGACACCCAGTCCACGGTGCAGATGTATTCTCCGGCCATGATGGCCGAAATGCTTCGTGTTCCAGTGCGTGCGATTCGTCTTTGGCATCGCGCTGGTCTGCTGGTGCCTACTCAAGTGATCATGAAGATCCCCTATTTTGATTACTCGGTCTTGTCCACCGCGAACACTTTGGCTCGTTGGTTCCATCATGGTGTCTCTGCTCAATCGGTTGTCAAGCAGCTTGTTGCACTGGGCAAATTACGTACCGATCACGACGCGACCATTAGCGACCTGCCAATTTCCCTGAACGGCAAGCGACTGGTGCTAAGCCAAGGCGATTTGCAAGTCGAGGCCAACGGTCAGTTCCAATTGTCCTTTGAAGATTCTGACCTAACAGTCAACGATGAACCGGTCACGTTTAAGTTCGCAACCGGAATCAAACCGGAACATTTGCAACAGACATCCGATTTGATCACTGACTTGCTGGAGGCGGCGGCTCAAGCTGAAGATGACGGCAATCTGGATCAAGCTGCCGAGGGATACCGCACCGTACTAGCTCAGTTTGGTCCAATTGCCGATGTCTGCTTTCAACTGGCCGAAGTGCTTTACCGGCAAGTGGATCTAAGTGGAGCCCGCGAGCGGTACTGCATGGCGATTGAACTGGAGCCGACGTTTGTGGAAGCTCGCGCCAATCTAGGCTGCGTACTAGCTGAATGCGGACAGTTCGAATCGGCCCTTTCGGTATTTGCCGAAGCTCTTCAGCAGTACCCCGACTACGCAGATGTTCACTTTCATCTGGCCAGAGTCCTAGATGACATGGGTCGCAAGTCAGAGGCCCTGGAGCACTGGCGCAGGTTCATTCAGTTGGCACCTGCCAGCCCCTGGGCCGACGAGGCTGCCGTACGGCTTTCGGAAGCGCGTGGCTCGCCATTTGAAAGAGCCGAAGGCGAGTAACATCCTATTCTCGCGAACCTCTGCCGCAGCACAAGAATGCATCACCTTTGGTCAGTCGTGGCAAACTGGTAAATAGTGCCAGTGCTGCCATCGTCCAAAATAGCGAGGGGCTATCGAGCGCTCCATCAGCTTGAAGCATGACGCTACGCTCTTGAATCCACTCAGGTCCATAAGTGGCAGTTCCTGACAGCAGGGCAAGCCCGAAAAATGGAGAGAGTGCAATAGGTGCCAGCGGTCCCAGCCAATCGCTCAACCCAAGTTGCTGAATGAAATCTTGGCCGGTCTGGGCAGTCGCAGTATCTGGGCTTGGGTTAAGTTGAATTCCAATCAGTTCAGGCGCGTCTAACATAAACTCTATTTGGGGTATTTGTAATCAGGATGTTTCGGATCGAAGTCTAAATCGGTCAGTCCTACATTGAGCTTA
>JBIIJD010000089.1:0-17313 GCA_044234105.1 Aureliella sp.
ACAAAGCGTACTCGGACATCAGTCGCGCCATCGCGCAGGATGCCACTCGTGCTGATTCATATAACGCTCGGGCCATTATCGAAGAAAATCGTGAGCGATTTGATCGCGCGCTGAAAGACTATACTCGAGCAATCACCCTGGATAACAAGAATCCTCTTTATTTAGCCAATCGAGCAGACCTTTATCTCAAGCAACAGGAATACGACCTTGCCAAAGACGACCTGACTTTGGCTCTTGAATTGGCACCTGAGAGTGCGTGGGTTCAGCAATTGATGGGGCTGGTCTATTATCGTCTGAAGAAGTATCAGGAAGCTGACCCCTACTTGAAACGCGCCGTTGAACTCGATAGCAGTAACCCAGGATTCGTGGCTGATTGGGCAGAGAACGCTCAAGCTGTCCCCGATCACGACCAAGGAATTGCAAGATGGACTCGCTACATCGAACTGAACCCCAAATACCCGTATGCCTATTTTTCGCGAGCTTGGTCGTTACGTCGCAAGCACAAGCTTGACGCAGCTCTGGACGACCTGGACAAGGCCATCGAACTGGCTGGTGCCGAGTCACCTGCGTTTTACTATCAGGAACGGGCACTTGTCTATCAGGATCTGGGCAAAAGCGAACTTGCTAAAAAGGACTTTGAAAAGGCCAGTGAACTGGACCCTGAGAAATATGGAACCGATCAAACTCCCGTTTTAGAAGATGGAACCACTTCAAGCGTAATTGGTCGCTGGTACGTCAACCAAGATGTCGAAGGCAATACATTCGAAATGACTCATGAGTACCGCAAAGACGGTACTTACCATGGCGTTATGAATTACACCTCAGATGGCGAAAAAAAGAAGACAGTCGAGACGGGCAAGTACGAAGTTGGGGATGGAGTGATCCGATTTAAGACCAACTTAGGCGACTACGAGCAGAAATTCAAATTCGAAGAGGGCATGTTTTGGCTGTTCTTCCCAGATATGGATTATTGGTTTGGTTCCGTTCGTCAGTAGAATAAGCTGACTAAGTCATGCAACTGGGGCTCCCGCTGGTCGTTCTCGAACTCCGTGGATTGCAATTATATCGACTAGTAGGCATGAGGCGATTTGCGAAAGTGAGTTCATGATGAAGCCGTTAAAAATCTCACTCAGATGGCTACTAGCTCTATTCATGATTGCAGCCGGCATCAATCACTTTATCTCGCCCGATTTCTATCTGCGCTTGATGCCAAACTACATTCCGGTCAACCTACATGGGCCAGCCGTTTTCTGGAGCGGAGTCGCAGAAGTGGTTCTTGGTGCGTTGCTATTGATGCCGTCGACAAGTCGCTTAGCCGCTTGGGGCATCATTGCCCTGTTGATTGCCGTGTTTCCAGCCAACATGTTCGCCTGGCAGCACTCGCAAGAGCTATTCGGTATCAGCCGATCCGCACATTTCATCCGCCTGCCACTCCAAGCCGTCTTCATTGCTTGGGCCTGGTGGTTCACTCGAAAATAGCCCCCACTCTCTGGGCGTCCAACCAGTGTAGTGCCGAGTCGGCTCCATGATAATCTGTCAGGTCAAGCTAATCTTAACCGTTCACAGGACTGCATGCCCGACAGGCTTGAAAGTAAGCCTAGCGGGAAATTAACACTCGGATCGACGGAGCAATCCGCGACATTGCATCCGTGACGATCTGTGTTCATCGGTGGCTGAAAAAATTGTTCGCACGGCTCGATATTGTCAGCCACGGATTTTCACTGATGGGCACAGATTGCTGAAACTTAGATGCGTGAATCCTTCGCTTTCGAAAAAGGCCAGCAAGCTGGCGACAGAATAGTTCTGCTATGGACGCACTAAAGAGGCTTGCTGGTCTAGAAACTCTTTGATTGACTCTCGGAACGCGGGGCGGAAGATGCACGAAATATGATTTGCTTCAGGGATTTTGACGACTCGGATTTCCGGGCGCACTTCGCTGAGCGGTTTGACTCGACTTTCCAACAATCCATCGTCCACACCGATCACCACGATCATCGGAACTTGAATAGCCTCCAGTTCCTCGCGAGTGATACCCAGATCTGGAAACGCACGAGCACACGCCCGTAGCGCAGCGCTTCGCTCTCGTTCGCCTTCGATTCGTTCAGGCATGATTGGCCCCAGCGGAGTCCAGCCCATTCCTCCAATCACAGCCGAATGCACGCGATGCGGTGCAACTGCGGCCAGTTTCATGGTCATCATGCCACCCATGGAATAGCCCACAAAGTGGGCTTTGTCGATTTTTAAGTGATCCAGCAAACCAATGACGTCCGTGACCATCTTCGAACCATATTGTTCAGCTTCCGTCGGCTTGTCGCTCTTACCATGACCGCGATTATCAAGAGTGATGACACGGTAGTCATCCGCCAGAATTTTTAGTACGCCTGGAAATCGCCAATTCATGTCAGCGTTGGCGGAATAACCATGAATCAACACCACGGGTGGTCCCTGCCCCTGATCTGTGTACCGAATCTGGACTCCTGCCGAATCAAAAAACGAATCCTCGGCCCATACGACGGCTGAAACGTTTATCCAGGCCATGAATACCAAGGTCCAAGGATTCGTTAGACTGTATCTCCCTATCATTTGTACATAAGTCATTTTCACTGCTCCTGTATTCGAAGGTGACAGGAAGTGTTGAGGACACGTTCCTGATGGTTCCACATTTCTTTACTTAGACAATTCTACAGATCAAGGCGTTGAAGATGATACAAAAAATCGTGGATGTGACCACTGGCTGAGCCGTTCACGGCAAGGCTTTAATTCGACCAGATAACTCCGAAAAGTCATGCAAACATGAGTCATCATCCACCCCACCACGATGATCGCTGCTAACCCTGCAATCCTCTCGTCAAACCAACTGGTAGCATCGATAATTGAGAGCATACCATAATAACTGGTGGCCGAGTCCTATTGATCGTCGAGGGTTCGAACAGCACGATCAAAATAAAAACAGAAGCACACTTGATGCGAGAGCAAGGAAAGTGGCGTTTCGACAACGAGATCATGCAACTAAGGTTTGATGAATAGGCGTTTCTGGCTGCTCGTGTGCTGTATCACTTGTTCAGTGTCCCCCACTGATTCCGACCCCACGGACACCTCTGATGTCGGTACAGAAGAATACTGACATCGGGAGAGAAGTGGTGAATTTTCGTAGAAAATTGCATCTTTTCGGCGCTTCTAGCCAAAGGATGACCTAGAGTTGCTATCAGACCTAGACCTCTCGTCGGATTGTCACGATTATGCAACCTATGACTGGAGCCTCCTCGGCTCACTCGCTGTCTTCCACTGCCCCTGCCGGAATCGCCCCATCAGCCATCGATCGCTGGTGGGACCGGTTGGTTGTGGCCGCATGCCTGATTGGCAAAACACTGCGACTGGCCTCCTGCTGTCTGCTGCTGTACTGGATTGCTCTCATTGTCGGGACACACCTGCCCAGCGCATCGCTTCCACGAATGTATCTTGGGGACAAGGTACTGCATTTGGGAGCCTATGCGGGACTGGCTTTTCTTTTGTCCTGGGCAATTCCGACTCGCAACGGCCAACCGGCAGCACATCTACCGCTGACGTTTGGAATCTGCGTTGCCTACGGAATCATCGATGAACTGACCCAGTTGTTTGTCCCCGGACGCTGCTGCTGCATCTTCGACATGACTGCGGATGTAGTTGGTGCTGGTATAGGCGCAGTGGCTTATCTATTTTGTAGGCAATTGATATTCCGATTCCCACTGGGACGACGATTGATCGAGTTTGCATCACGCTAGTCACATGGCAAATAGTCTAAACTATCAACGCTTGCGATCCGAAGCTCTGCTGATTACTAGGGGAGACGTCGTATAGTCTATTCAGTGTCCCCTATCCTCTGCCCCAATCGCCGGTTATTGCCCCTTGGAGTTATTCCATTCAATAGGTAGTGAGTACAAATAGATTGTACCCCCGAGCACTTCGGTCGGCCGAGCATGTTGGCGTATCATATCCATCTGGTCGCGCAATGGGCCTGATGGAACGTAGGTTCCTTGAAGCCATGTCGCGCTGTAGGCCAAGAAACCATGAGAATTGATGTCTGGCGTCGCGGTGGTGGTAGCATAAAAATAACCGGGTGAGATGTTCTGATAATCCACCCCATAAGCAGCCGGATCGGCGGATCCAAAATAGGACAGGTACAACGGCACATCTCGATGAGCTTGCTGCCACTGAGCCAGAAGCTTGAGATCCTGTCCCCAGTCCAAGTTGGAGTCGCTTAAACGATCTAACCCTTGATTATTGCCACGCGAAGCGAGATTGAAATAGGCAATGTAATTAGGATGATTTGTCAACGATTCTAAGCCGTTGACTGCCAGCAAGACAAAAGCTAACCGACTAATCCAATGCTGCTTAATCACTCTAGCTATCGCCACTCCCAAGCCTATCCACATCAGGGGAAATACCGGCAACAGGTGCCGCAAACCGATGTTCAAACTGTAGCTCAATGCCAGCACCAACAAGGCGGCATAAGGCAAGAACAGATAGGAGAGATCCAGCGCAATCGCCCAATTGCGACGACATACATTCCAAGCCCAATAGGCTAGTGTCAACACGACCGCAAAAATGGTTGTCAGTGGAGTCTTGTAAGCCCAAGCCTTTGGGAAGAACAGTAAATCTCCCCCGCCATGACGCTGCCCATCGATAAAACATGGACTGGCATTGGACATGGCTTGCTGGTACGCCAATCCTTGCAGGTATGCCTGCGGCAATAGTTGATATTTATGGGCCAACAAACAAAACTCCTGAACTCGGTTCAAATCCACGACCCCTGACTTGGGCGGCTTGTCCAGCGGTTCCCCTAACTTCAATCGCTGACTGATCCACTGATTATGTGCGTACAAATTGATTGGAAACTGAGTATTGAAACTCAAGTTGGAATCCGCAGTTGGCAGGTAGCGAAACCCGTAGGCAGCCCAAATCGTCAACCAAGCGGTTCCACCCGACAAGACAATGCCCAAGACAACCATAGCCAGTCGACCTGAAATTTGGGTCGCTTGCTTTCCCCAGACAACTCGCCATGGAGTGGCCTGAACGATTCGTATCAGGGCCATCGGTGCAAGGAAGACGGGCAGTGCCAACGACGTGAACTTAATGCAAGCAGCCAAGCCGCAGGCGACGCTAAACAGAGAGGTACGGGCCAGTGAAGCACTCTGACACATTCGCCAGCAAAAATAGAAACAGGCCAGAAGGGATGCGGTACAGGCGACGTCGGAGGTGACCAGTCCAGAATGTGCCAACAGATTTGGATCGAAGGCTGCCCAAAATGCACCAATAGCTCCGGCTGCCTTGCCAGCCAGATGCTGGGCCCACACCCCTACCAATAGGACGACAACTGCGCCAAAAATCGGCATGACTATCCGCGCGCGATCAATCAAGGCTGCACCATCGTTTTCTTTGGTCCGAAAAAGAACGTTGATCGCCCACTTCTCTTGAACGTTCATGTTTTCCAACATGGCACGCGAATCTTGCTGCTGAAGATCCACTTTCAGCGGCAATCCGATGGTTGCCAAGGCCGCCAGATGCTTCCAAAGTGACGGGGTTTCAGGGTCCAACCGATAGTCGCTCCATCTCCACTGGAGCATGCCGCCTAAAGAGTGTACGGATTCGTCGAAGGTGGCGCTCTTGGTGGACGCTGCATGACCGGCGATCAAAACGTGCAGCAGCATCGCTGCAGCAATCCAGAGATTGATCCTAGCAAACCAACTTGGTTGCCCTTCTTCGTTACGCGTTTCATGCTTACCGGCCGAACTAGTGGGCACACTGGCCGAATCGACTCGTACCGACTGGACCTGGCCAGAACCAGCATTCGGTCTTGCGGCACCCTTCGCGTTTCGCTTTTTTGAATTCTTGGGCATCGGTTCACTCTAGCGGTGGGCCAGCGTGGGGCCAACAAAAAATGCACTGTTGCGAACTTGGTCGCTTTACTGTTCTTCCAATAACCCACGAACAAATTCTTCGGGATTAAACACGGCCATGTCTCCCAGCTTTTCTCCGACTCCAATCAGTTTTACGGGCAAGTCAAATTGTTGGCAGATCGGTACGATGACTCCACCCTTTGCTGAGCCATCGATCTTGGCCAAGATAATGCCGGTACAACCAGCCGCCTCAGAGAAGCCTCTGGCCTGGCTGATCGCATTTTGGCCGGCGGTGGCATCTAGAACTAACAGGACTTCGTGCGGTGCTTCCGGGATGTGTTTGCTGATCACACGCCGAATCTTTTGCAGCTCTTGCATGAGATTGCTTTGCGTTTGCAAGCGGCCTGCGGTATCGATGATGCACACATCGTACTGATCGACCAGCGCCTTTTGACTGGCCTGGAAAGCCACGGCAGCCGGGTCCGATCCCTGCTTGCCCGTCACGATGTCACAGCCAATTCGTTGCGACCAAATCGTCAATTGTTCCACAGCGGCAGCACGAAACGTATCGCCTGCACCCAGCAGCACACGATGGCCGTTTTCGGCAAAGCGATGAGCCAGCTTGGCGATGGATGTGGTCTTGCCAGACCCGTTAACCCCTACTACTAGGATCACCGTTGGGCCGGACTGAGCGTGGTTCAGATCTGTGCCGCCTTTGGCCAGACCTTGACGAATCTCCTCTCCCACAACTTGAATGATATCTGGGAACCTAACCACGCGAGCGCGATAGTCGTTGCCGATGCGATCGCAGATCTGTTTGGCCATCGCACCACCCATATCGGTGCGAACCAGCAGCGCAAACAATCGCTTCAGGAATTCGTCGTTAACTAAATCGCCTTCAGCCTTTAGCAAGTCACGAATATCGGTATTCAGCGCGCGACTGGTCTTGGCCAAAGCCGATTTGATACTGCCCCACAGTCCGCCCGATTTCTTGGAAGTTTCGTCCGACTGCTTGACAGTTTCATCTGGCTGCAGTGCGGCGTCTTCCTTCGCTTGAGTGGGCGTCTGAGCGGGTGCTTCTTTTTTCCTATTCCAGAATGCCATTTTTAATTTAGCTCACATGCCTCTTCGTAGTGTTCGTATAATTGCAAAAGTTTTTCTTCGATCTCGGTCAATTCTTGCTGAAGCTGCTTGACGCGTCGTCCGTCGCGCAGCACTTCAGGCAGCAAAATCTCGGCGTGTATCGCCTGAACACGATCTTCGCTGGCAGCAATATCCTTCTCGATCAATTCCACTTTTCGGTACGGAAATCTTCTTTTCCGCTTACCGGTTCGAACGGATGAATCCTCCAAAGTCGGCTGGCCAATTGCTGAACGGCTTGATCCAGTGGATGGCGCTGAACGTCCGGCAGAAGCGGCCGAGCGACCTGTGCTGGTCGAACCAATCGCACCGCGATCCGTTACTGCCAATCCCTGCCCCAGCCAATGTTTGTAGGTGTCGTAATTGCCAACGATTTGACTGACCCGTCCATCCCCCAAAACCAATAAATGATCAGCCACTGCGTTCACTAAGTAACGATCGTGCGTAACCAGGATCACGGTTCCATCGTAAGCCTGTAGTGCGGCCTCCAGAGCATGCCGCGACCACAGATCCAGATGGTTGGTAGGTTCGTCCAAAATCAACACGTTGGCTTCCATGGCAGACAACCAGGCCAGCATCACGCGATTTCGCTCACCTCCCGATAGCGTGCGAAGCGGCTTGAGGGCCACATCGCCAGAAATCCCGAAACGCCCTAAGATATCGCGGCGCTGGCGGTCGTCCAAGTCGCGATGCGGCACTCGGATGGCTTCCGCCGCAGAAGATTCCGCGTCCAGGCGAGTCAAAAGCTGATCAAAATAACCGATTCGCAACTGAGCCCCAAGCTCCACCTGGCCTTGATCCAGGGCGCATTGCCCTAGAAGGCACTTCAGCAGAGTGGACTTGCCCGAGCCGTTGGAACCCAAGATGGCCCAGCGCTGCCCTCGCTCGATTTGAAAGCTAAGCTGCTGAAATAACGGTCTGTCAAACGCCTTGGAAAGTCCACTTGCACGCAACACGATGTCCCCACACCGCGCCGCTGGCGGAAAGCGAAAATGGGGTATCTGGATTTCGCGAGGCGGCTCGACCAATTCAATGCGCTCTAGTTTTTTCCGCCGATCCTCGGCCTGAGTACTCTTTTGGCCATAATGATTCCTGCGCACAAAGTCTTCTAGCTTAGCCACCTCCTCGCGCTGCTTTTCGTAGGTTCGACGCTGTACTTCCAGTCGCTCAGATTTTTGACGCACATAAGCCGAGTAGTTGCCGCGAAAGCGATCCAGTCGTCCATGAACCAGCTCCACAACGGACGTTGCCACTTGGTCCAGAAAAAAACGATCGTGACTGACCAACAAGAACGCGCCTGGCCAATTCTGCAATGTCTCTTCCAACCATTCGGTCGATTCTATGTCCAGGTGATTGTTGGGTTCATCCAGGATCATCAGATCGGGTTGCTGCAACAGTAGACAGGCTAACATCAAACGGTTTTGCTGACCGCCACTAAGTTGCCGGGCGGGACGGTCGTACCAGGTCTCCAAGAAGCCCAGTCCCTGCAAGACGCGCTGGACGCGATGCTCCCAATTGTAAGCGTCACTATGTTGAAGCTTAGCTTGCAGACGATCGTACTGCTCCAGCAACTGCTGACGCTGGTCATCACACTGCACTTGGGCCAGTTCGGCGGCTACGCTTTCCGCCTGCTGAGCCAGGGTCGACAGACTGCCGATAGCCGCCTGAGCCACCGACCAGACGGTTTCTTCTTGACTGAATTCAGGGTGCTGCTGCAGGTAGCCAATCGATCCGCGCGAGGGAGTTTGGACGGTACCCTGATCGGCTGAGATTTCGCCGGTTAGAATTTTCAGTAGAGTCGTCTTGCCAACGCCATTGGGTCCAACCAGCGCAATATGGTCGCCGGCGCGTATATCGAGATCCGTATCGCGCAGCACCTCCCTGTCGCCATATCTCTTCAAAATCTGTGTAGCCGACAACAACACCATAGTTCCATTCTATTCTGCCAATAATCTGCTTCTGGCCTTGGAAGGCACAATTTTAGCTAGACTTTACGGAATGGACAGATTGATCTAGGGTGGTTTCGCTGTTCGGGTTTTCACGCT
This sequence comes from Aureliella sp., assembly GCA_044234105.1. Taxonomy (GTDB): domain Bacteria; phylum Planctomycetota; class Planctomycetia; order Pirellulales; family Pirellulaceae; genus Aureliella. The sequence goes on from JBIIJD010000089.1 coordinate 9,062, forward strand.
TTAATGACATATCTATGCAATATCTCATCTGGACTACTTTCAGGAAGCTCACATGCTAAGCCTGCACAGTGAAACTGCTCAACGATGGCTGGACCAGGTCGATACCGGCCTGGAGGAGATTTTGATCGATCACGCCCACTGCGAGCACAAGGCTGCGGCCACAGCGATGAGCCTGCTTGGTAGCTATATTGAAAACCATAGCCTGTGTGAAGAGATGACCGAAATTGTCCAGGAGGAGCTGGAACATTTTCATTTGGTCCTGGACCTGCTGGAACGCCGTGGCATTCGCTTCCGACGTTTGCAACCCGCACACTACGGTCGCGAGCTAAAGCTGTTAGTTCGGCCCAATGAACCCGATCGTGCCGTGGATCGACTGCTGATCGCTGGGCTGATCGAAGCGAGAAGTTGCGAGCGGTTCAGCCTGCTGGCCAATCATGTTCAGGACTCGGAGCTAACCAGTTTTTACTCCAGCCTATTCGAATCCGAAGCCCGGCATCACAGCACCTACGTTCGATTGGCTAAGCAATTTGCGGATCCAGACATCGTCAAACAAAGACTTCATGATTTGTCCGCTGCCGAAGCCTCCATCATCGCTCAAGGAAACCCTCTGCCGCGCATGCACAGTTGACCGACTTGCCGTAAAAAAGTCACCCTTCGAATGCTCTACGATGACCCAACCTGAATCCCCATTAAACAACTATTCCAGCCACATCGAACAGATGACCAATTTGGGCAATCGTCTTTGGCAGCGAGGCTGGTGCCACGGCGGCTGTAGCAACGTCTGCATGGTCACTCAAAACGATCCGTTGCAATTGCTGACCATCGCCGAGCATCGAGACCGAAGTCAATTGACCACGGTTGATTTTGTGCTGGTGGACGTTGAAGGCAAACCCGTCCATGCGGAACCAACTGCGCCCCCCTCTCAGGCTCGACTGTACAGTGTACTGGCCGAGCAGACAGGCGCAGGATGTATCCTACACACGCACAGCGTTTCCACTCACTTCTTGTCGGTTCGATTGGCGGCCCTGGGTGGCCTGCTGGTCGAGGGTTCTCAGGTGCTCACAGCGCTGGAGGGTGTAACATCACATGAGCAAACGCTGTGGCTGCCCATCCTGGAAAATTCACGCGACACTAACGCCCTGGCGGATGGAGTTCGGTCGACCCTGCAGAATGCTAACAAACCTTTGCTTGGTTTGATTATTCAGCAGAATGGACTGCTGTCTTGGGGCCGCGATGCTACCGAGGCGATTCGGCACGCCGAGGCGCTCGAGTTCATGATCGAGTGCATCGCTCGTCAAGCTCACTAATGCTTCATCACGGCGAATTGTGTGGGGACAAAGCTTCTAGCCTGTCCAGAGCAACTGGCTAACTAGTGGGGACAAGCTTCTAGCTTGTCCATAGCAACGGGCCGAATCTCTTCGCAACCTAGAAGGTCGCGACCACAGAAGACAAAGGTCGCGACCACAATGAGCTAACCCCCAAGAACACCTTTGACAAAGCACTTGTTTGCGATTGGTACAAACAGCTATGCTTCAAGCAGCCATTTGGCGCTGGCGCTCCACAAGCGGATCCATGATGGCGAACCACAATGGCGGAATCAAGGCTAACACTACCATTCCTGGATAGCCAGTTGGCAACTGAGGGCTCTCCTGAAACGACCTGAGAACCTGATACTTGCGAGAGGCGGTCGCGTGATGATCCGAGTGCCGTGAAAGCTCGAACAGAAACATGCGACTAACGACATGATCGCTATTCCAAGAATGTTCTGGGCTAACTCGCTCTGCTCGACCGCGCTGGTCGATCGCTCGTTCTAGTCCATAGTGCTCCAAATAATTGACCGCTTCTAGCAAGCTGAATGCAAAGACACAACTACCCAAAAAGCCAACGACACCCAGTAGACCAAAACACCAGCCAATCAAGCCAGTGAAGGCTGCCTGAATCAAGACAAACCAAAGCATCTCGTTGCGCAGGCTGTACACGCCTTGGCCATGCTTCTGCAAGCGACGGGCTTCCAATCGCCATGCCGACCGCCACTGAGCTGGGACGGTTCGAAGCCAAAAACTGTAGAAATTGGTATGCAGCGGTGCTGTGGCTGGGTCCTGCGATGTGGCCACATGCACGTGATGGCCTCGAACATGCTCGATGGCAAAGTGCATATACCAAGTGGTCATCAGAAGGATGCGTCCTAGCCATTGCTCCAATCGTGACGAACGATGCACCAGTTCATGGGCCACCGTGATGCCCACTCCACCGTTGCTCACACCCAGTGATACGATTAGCCCAATGGCTTCCACCAACGACATTTCCCGACTGACCAATACCCACATACACCAAAAGGTCAACCCAATCTGCAAGGGCACGTGGCTCCACAAAATCCAAGAGTACAGACGCTGCTCTTTGGCCCTTTGCTCTAGGTCAGGGTCCATGTTCAGCGGATTTCGCCCTGCCAAAACTTCGATGATAGGAATCACTACAAAGACCAGAAAGGGAGTGTACCAAGTCCACCAACCTCCCAACAGAATTCCCGTCACTACGGCCAACGGTATGAGATAAGCAGGGGTGTATCGCAGCGCCGCCATCAGGAAGTCTCCTGTTAATAGAGATCAACTATCAGTTGAAACACCTGTCGAATGTCCACACTCGGGTTACCGAAATTACCGGGTTTGTAATTGATATACTTTTATTTTAGCTCGGCAAAGTGGTATCGTCCACGGCGGAGCCGTTAAGATATCTGACCGGCGGAGCGGTCAGCAACACATATCCAAATGACCAGCGGAGCGGTCAGCGACTATTGGGGAGGCTGATTGCGATGTCGCAGTTGGTCCCAGGTTCCCTTCAGGCTATCGAAAAGTCGAGGAATCTGCCCAGCGGCCAGAAAGACGCGAGCACTGACTGCAGAATGCGGATAGAAGTTGGTGATAAAATCAAAGCTAAACTCGTGCGGACCATGTCCGATCATCACAGCATTTGCGTAGACCCCGCTGAGCAGTTCATCGCGGATTTTTAGGTCATCGTATATCTCTTGCGCGGTCGCTTGTCGCACTGGCTGCGCCGGTTGATGCTCTCCCACAGATCCCGATCCAGCCGTAGGTGCCGGGCCGCCAGGAGTTTGCCCGCTAGCATCGGACACACCTGAGCCCATCCCTGAACGCAAAGATGCGTCTGCCGGCGATGGTGGAGCCTGCGGATATTCGCCTGGGCCTGCTGCTTGTTCCACGGGTCGAGCCATACTCGGAGAGACGAATCCGGGGGGAACTGCTCCAGGGTTTACTGCTCCGGCGTTTACCGCTCCAGGTGGAACGTTTGACGGCTGTGGCTGCGAACCAACTAACTGGGGATCAGGCAACGATCCCCAACGACCGCGATACAGGGCGATGTTTCTGGAAAGCGCGTCGACCAGTTGAGGCAGGACGCTGTGCGGCAGGACGACACGCGCCACAATCTGATGAGGTCGCCCCAAATTTTGCACAAAGTCTAATATGAACTCGGTCTGAGCGGCAACTACGATAACGCCCGTGCTAAAACATCCTCCCACTACATGGTCTGGCACTCGAGCCCTGAGCGGCTGCTCCGTTGGTTCTGGTTGATCGTCAGAAAAAGGATTCATAGAAAAACATCCACTGGTAAATTGAAAACTCGTACTCACCGTCAGGCAATCCAAGCCGACGGCGGCTCGATTCGGCCAACATTTCCCAAACCCATCCTACGGCTGTCATTCCAGGGGATCTGGGCTGGTCAGCACCCGTGACACTTCCGGCTTGGTTGTCGACTGATCTTCCAATACGCGATCTGGCATACTCACACGCACCAGCAAAACGTCTCTACAACACTGCACTAAATTCAATCCGAAAATCAGCAACCCGAGAAGGGGCACGATGACCAGTGTGACAGCAATTTCGGAAGTTATTCCGGTGTCCATTAAATGGTTCAAAGTAGCCACCACATCCATGGTATGAATAAGACCGTAAGATGAGTAGTACGAGTAATCTTGAATCAGCAGTAGGAATATGTTGGGCAAAAAAATTCCCGCCAGGACCAAAATCAATTGCATCAAGAAGGCCACCACAATTCTGGCTTTCAATCGTCGTGGCAAGGCCAACATGATCAAACGAGTCGATCCGGTGAATACAACAAAGTAGGCACAGACCAGCAGCGCCCAAGCGGCATTACGTTCCGCATCGTTCCAACCCATTTGCGAGACAAGCCCAAGTGGTAAGACTAAAACCCATGGCGAAACCGCTGCGACCAGCAGACAGCACAAAAAGATATAGCCTAGACCGGCGCCAGGGAAAAACCAAGTTAGAAAAATTCGCCCTAAAACCGTCCTTGGCAATGTTCGCTGTGCTCGTTGAGACATCACGCCCAGCTCGCCGGCCACCAAGGCTCCGAACAACATGAAGACCATGCCAATGAAGCTCAAACAGAAGACCCCGGCCTCCCCTTGTGTTACCAGAGTCAACATCATCCCCCAGAACACGAGTGTGATTACCAAGACCGCAAATCGGATACGCAAGGCAAACGAATGATTCTCGCTGGGAAAATCGATGGCCGCGCTAGCTGCTCTTAAACAGACCATCACAACACATGCGACCAGCGTCGCTAGGGCCAAGGCGACCGCAAAGTAGGTGGTCGCGTCTTCCATTCCCGCACTTAACACTTCCCATGACGCTACCACCCAGCCCCACCAGGCAAGCATCGCTAGCAGCTCCAATCCTAAGATCAGAATGTTGGCCAAAACCTGTAGCATCTTTGCGCGACTGATTGTGGCAATCAATAGACCCACGGACGTTAACGCAATCGAGATCAGCACTTGCAATACTATCAGTGATACAATGGTCGTTATCGTCGTCCCTCGCAACAGGTAGGTAATCACGATGCATGGCGTTAAGGCGGATAGGTACAAAACCATTTGCAGACAAGCGGATAACATCTTGCCGTACACGATCTGAACCGCCGTCAATCCAGAGATACTCACCAGTTCAAAAGTGCGCTCTTCCGTCTCCGACATCATCGACCGAAAGGCACTAAACGGGATGACCAGCAACATGGGAAAGGCCAAAATGACAAGGTAGCCCGTCAATACCAACCTGCCGCCGGGGACATAGTAGATATTCGGCAACTGCATGCCGACTGAGGTCACTGTCCACAAAGCGGTGGCCAACATCGTCAATCCAAAGCTGACTGAAAATTGACGCGAGTTAAACGCTTGGCGAGCTTCCTTGACCACAATTGGATTGGCTGACTCGCTCAGGCGATGCCATCGGGCCAACCAACCGGATTCAGGCGGATCGGTGATACGACTTGCTACCACCGCAAACTCAGGTGAATACTCAGCCGCTAAGGGCGGCGGCAATCGTGTCACTGAACGGCTCCCGTAGTGATCTGCATAAATACATCCTCAAGGCTTCGGCCATCGGTAGTGAACTCAACCACGTCAAATCCCTGCTGGATGATCGCACGCAGCAGCCCTGCAATAGCTTGCGGACAGTCGTCGCCATGAAGCTGAAACTGCAACGTTTGCTGGCTGACCACTAGATGGCTAACACCCGGCCAGCTCTGCAGCCAAGCCGCAAGCCGGTCGACTCCATCAATCACTTGTAAGCGCAAGTCTAAATGCGGCTGAAGATTAGAGAGGATCTCTTGAACCTTTCCGCAAGCGATCAGCCGCCCGCGTTCAATGATGCCAAGTGCATCACATATTTCGCCCAGTTCCGTCAGTATGTGTGATGAAACCAAAAGCGCTTTGCCATCCGCAGCCAACCCCAGGATCATCTGCCTTAATTCAATGCGTGCCCGAGGATCTAAACCATTTGCAGGTTCGTCCAAAATCATCACGGCTGGATCATGGATCATTGCACGGCCCAAACAGAGTCGTTGACGCATCCCCTTGGACAATCCGTTGATGGGCTTTTCTGCTATCTTGTCCAAGCCGGTATAGCTCAAGGTGTGCCGTATCGCTTGACTGCGTTGACGTCCGATCAGTCCTGCGCTGCGAGCGAAAAAATCCAGATACTCCAGACAGTTCATGTTGGAGTAGGTGCCAAAATCGTCTGGCATAAACCCCAGTCGCTTGCGAACTCGATCCGGATCATTGATAACCGAAAAACCATCCACCAGCGCGTCACCATAATCAGGAGTATCCAACGTGGCAAGTATTCTCATCGTAGTGGTCTTGCCCGCGCCATTGGGGCCGATAAAGCCGAAGACCTGACCGGCCTGCACCTCAAACGAAACATCGTTCACAGCGTGCGTATTGCCGAAGGTGCGAAACAAACGGCGCAGTTGAATCATCGGATGCGAAGCGAAGGTCACCAACGATATGCTCCTGTCAGCACATGAAAATTATTTTCCTTCTGGAAGCACTCTGCCGGAAACGGAGTGACCACCAAATCTGATTCACGCGAAATGATCATATAATGGCTTTCGGGCATGCTGCCGAGCATCGAACCGCTTTTCCAAAACGACTCCAGCGGATCAAAATTAAAGGTAGACCAACTACCGCCCCAAGGCGACCACGAACTACGCTCGGAGACCGTGACTTCATCTGGCAGATCGGGCAACTTCAATTCACCGTCCGAACGCAACTTTCGCTCAATGACACTACAATCAACTTCCGCAAGTTCAGTCCATTCACTCGGCTGAACATCGCGAGCCCAGTAACAGGTTGGCCCTTTTGTCCGCAACACGGCCAGCGCCAAAGGATGGGCAGCGACGTTTTTGAGCTGGACCTTGCCGCCAGCAGACTGAACCTGAAAGGGCAAATCCACATCATGCACCGGATGCCCGACCAGGATTTGTTGCTGAGATCTTGGCGCAAGCCATCGACGAACCAGCACTGCGTCACTAGCCGTGTGGATTTCCGCGATACTGGACGCCATTTCTTGCCAATTGGAACGAGTCGGGTTAACGTCGATTGGTTTTAGCCAAGTTTTAGCAGGAAATTTCAGACCAACTCCCGGTGGCGATCCGCTAAAATAGGTTTGCCTGGACCACACAAAGCCCTGCCGAGAATGCTGATCCACCGTTTGCAGCGAAACGATGCGACCGTGCGTATCAAACCCTTCTCGCAGCACATTAAAAATCAACACAAACAAGGTTACGATTCCTGCAGCCATAGGAACTAACAACAGCATGAGCGTACGGTGCTTGAGTCGATAGGTTAGATACAAAAACCCTGGGCCGATTAGACCAACAAATAAAATAACAAAGCCGATGAAAGCCCCTACCGGAGTCTTACCAACGGTCTGCACCAAATTTCTCCAAAACCACTGGTCATCCAAGGTCGAATAACGAGCAGCTTCTGTGATCGACGTACCAACAAACTTTCTAGCCGAGACATCATCCATTTTTGCTTTGGAATCGACGAAGCATAATTCACCTGCTCCATGCAACCGCTGATGGTCGGGAAATGCCCTTTTCGAGTTCTTTGTAATCCGATTGGGAAACTCACCCCATCGAAAATCAGCCGCCTGATCTTCTGATTGCTTGACTGACGGATCGCTCAATAACCGATCCACACCGCTCAACTGATCCAGCGCTTCGCCTTGAACAATCAGACAGCCGCCGGCGAGTACATATTCGTTAAGCGATTGCAATTGGCCCGGCGTAGCAGACTCAAGTCTTTCGTATTTTGCCAATATGCCGTGGAAGCCTAGCAAAACGCGCCAATCCTCTGGCAACTCAGGCACAGACAACCGTGAACGAGGATTAGGAACTTCATCGCCAGTCGTCCCAAGCGAAGTATTGCCCGTGTACTGATTGGCCGGATTCCTCTTTTGTTCAAAAGAACCGCTTGCATTGGCGTCCCACTCAAGCCAAACAGATACAACTGGCTGCGCTGCGTTGTTCATGTTATGTACAGGTGTCATGGCGGATGCCGAGTAATTTTTCAGAATGCTGCGGCCCGACTCCAAGACATTGATTGCCCAGTAAAAATCGCGAGCCAACTGAGTATAAACCAGCTTTACCTGAGCCTTACTAGCACCTTGCGAAAGCGTGATTGGAACTGTGTAGGTGTAGCCAGGTGTGTTCCAACCACCAATCTTCAGTGCAATCATCAAATGTCGATCCGCACGACTGGGCTTGCCACCAGCCGTGGTTACCGTGATCGTCATGACATCAGTGGACTGCAAACCGTCGGGGTCAGGCGAGCAAACGATCTGCAACTGGTCGACTCCGGGCGGCGGGTCGGTCGTGTAGCTGGCAGCACTAGCACTTGCGGCCTGCAAGCCAATAGTTGCCAGACACAGCAT
>JBIIJD010000001.1:0-204240 GCA_044234105.1 Aureliella sp.
GCAATTAACCGGCTTTTCTCAGCAATTCAGATGGGAAATGGCCAGAAGATCAAGCCACTGGGGATCAGCCAGAGACTCTTCCAAGGCTCCTTCCAGAGCTAGGTCAGCAGATACTTGTGGAATCAGCCGTGGACTTGACGCGACGCTTGCAATCTCGAGGTCTGAGGTTTCCAGGCCGGTTCCGGAACCTGGCTGGCTGGCAAAGATCCCGGGCGATTCGATCGTTGGCTCTGACGGTCGCACAAAGAAAAACGCTTCATTGGGTGGAGCGGCAAAGGCTTCCCCTTCCCCACCGAACGGGCCGCCACCTCCACCGGCCTGAAAGTTACTTTGAGAGTTCAAATAATTGATTACCCAAAGAGCATCCAATGCCGTAAGCCGCATATCGCCATTGACGTCAATATAAGGTGGATTCGGTGGGCTGGGCGGCTCTGCTTCGGATAAATCGCTGGGATGCGACGAGTTCAATGCGTTGATCACCAGCAGAGCGTCCATGGCAGAGATACGACCGTCATCGTTGACATCCTGGAGTCGCGCAGGATTCTGCCAGGGCGAGCGGACGGCAGCAAAGACGTTGCTGGTGACGGTGGTTGTCGAGTCGCGGGCCCTCAGTTCGACTTGCTGGGCTCCCGGAGTCAGCGGTATCTCCAACTCAAGATCCACCTGATAGGCATTGGGCTGCGCGATCACTTGCCAGGATCCAGAATCGATACGGTACTCGATCTGCCGAATCTTATTGAGTGTGATATCGTTGCCCGAACCGGATGAGTTCTGATTGGGCAAAGTCTTCACTTCAGCTCGTCCAACAAACCGGTAAACGCCTTGAGCAAAGTCCCAGTTACCGTTGCCGGTCAATTCGCTGGACACATCTAAAACGTCAAAAATGCCGTCCCCATCGCTGTCCTGCCAACCAATCTGTGCAAAAGTGGACGGTGCCGACGTAAAATTCTGATAGGCATTAGACAGCAAGGTACCGGCAGCCATGATGCTGGGCTGCTGAACAAAACCTGGAGTTGGATTGTCCGATGCATTAACGTTCTGGGAATTGTAATATCCGCGATAATTGTAATAAGAACCCCCACCCACATATTCGTCACGCGCCCAGAACATGTGCCCAGTCTCGTGCGCGAATGTGGACGCTGGACGGGTTGAAGGAACCACCATGAACAGGCCGCCCGCAAAGGCAAAGGCTCGATTAAATGAACCGCCCGGCGCAAATAGTCCATCTCCTTGGTTCTGACTATTGACCACAAACATGGTGAACGACCAGTTCGTGTCAAACTTCTGACGTTGAGCGTGATTAAAGGCCCGGACATCCGACAGGACATTGCCGCTGCCCAGTCCTTGGCTCTGCAGAAACTCGTTGGCGTACAGTTCGTAATCGTTAGACCTGCGATTGATGGGCTCGTAAGCTGTTTGCACAGGCTGCGTCGCAAACGTTGTATCCACTACAAACGATAGTTGATGAACAGTATTGAGTCCTTGAAGCGAGGTGACCCACCAATCCAGCGCTTCATCAATCTTGGCTAGAGTCTGCTGAATGTGAGCGCTATTCCAATTTTCGGTGCTACTATCAACAACTCCATTGCTTTCGAAAAAAACCGGGGTCACCACGATTGTCCCCAGCATGAATTCGCCAGTGTCGCCCGGCTGAGCACCAAACGGCATGTTGGTCAGCAGGCGACGCGATTCCAACGACTCAAACACCCCAAAACGCCGAGCGATTGGCCTAGAATCTTTTTTCGGATCGCGTTTCCACCTGAACATTCAGTTGCTACTCCAAGCCTATCAGTTATGCCCGTCGCCCAACATCTCAGCGAATTCTACTCGATCCCGTCATAAATGGCCAATCCAGACCCCTTGGCCTCACTTCACTCTAGTTAGCCGTTGGCCGATTCTCAACTTGACAGCTCCATTGGCGGAGAAAGTGCCCCTGGAAGGTCGATTTCGCCTATGCGCAAACCAACTATTCCTTAGGATCCCAACTCCCCCCTGTGGCCGCGACCTTCCAGGTTGCGATTTGACTGGCTGGGAAAGGGTGGGCTGATTAGCTTGGACAAGCTGGAAGCTTGTCCCCACAGGTTTTGCTGGAAGCTTGTCCCCACAGGTATTGCTGCCCTTCAATCATTAGCGTGGAAAACTGTTCAGTGATTTTCAACCGAGCAGATCGACCAACAGGTCATCATCCATTGACTCGTCCAGCAGGTCGTCAGCTTCTCTTGCACCTATCGAAGCCCACAACTGATCCACTCCTGATGCCGGCGCAGGCCACTGAGTCGTCGGTGTCTGCTGAGAATTCAAGGTACTTAAAGCCAAATCATGAGTCGTTCCAAGCTGCTCTAAAGCCGATTGATTCTGATTGACCGGCTGAGCAAACAGCGTGGGCACCCACTGGTTTGGCATGACCACCTGCTGCGCGGGCAAAGATCCTGACAAGCCAAAAGGCTCAGCAGAAGAGCTGGCTACTGCAACCGACATTTCGCCCTCGCCACTTGCTGGTGGCCGTTCGTTCAGATAATTGATCACCAGCAGGGCATCCATAGCGGTAACTCGTCCATCGCCATTGACATCGACGTATGGAGGAGCGAAAGTCGGCGTCGCTAGCGACAAATCTTTCGGCTTGGCCGGATCGTTAAGCCAGTTGATCACCTGCAGGGCATCGATCGAGGAGACACGACCGCTGGCGTTAACATCCAAGTTCCAAGTTGCATTGGTGAACGGATTGGATCTAACTTCTACAGCCCAGTCTTCTACTTCTCCATCGGGAGCAGCACCCAGTGCGCTAGAAACGGCAGCCGCATCGGTGCTGATTCTAGCTCGAGCGTATGTCGATCCCATCACCGCATTGGTGGGCACCAAGAAGGAAACCGTGGTAGTTCCCGTGCTGACAGCCAGTGCGTCAGCTACCTGCTCAAGATCCGAGTAGAAGCCATCGCGATCAAAGTCGATCCACAGCGAGACGTAGGCTTGGTTGCCCGTCGTGTTGTTGACTTGAATTTGAGCGCTGGACTGGAACGCCTTGAACAAATTGCCAACCGTTACGCCATCGTCTTGATCCAAGTTTGACAGTCGTGCATCCACATCGGTCGTCACCGTCGGCCCTAGACTCAGCCCAGGCACTACCTTGTGGCGTGGGCCATTGTCCGCATGCAGCGACGTGTAAGGTGCAGGTGCGTCCCCATAATCGGCACCCTCGCCCATAAAAATGGTTATCTCGGTCGAACCATCTTCTTGATTGGCCTTCAGCGGATTGCCCGCCAGATCGCGCACGGCTCCGATCAAGCCAGCTCCCGTACCTGACACACCTACAGCGCCCTCGATCACCAAACGACTTCCAAAGCTTGTCAGAGTGAGTCCCGTTAGATCTGACGATCCAATCGCCTGAGCAATCACTTGGACCATTCCCTGAGCGGTCGCATTGATCGGTACCGCGATGGCTATCGCCGCCGGTTGACCTGCAATGCCAGTCTGTCTGAGAACGGTATTCGTCAAGATAAGTCGTATGGATGAATTACCTCCGATACGAACCAGGCCTTTGCCGAGATAGCTTGGAGTCAGCCCCAAACCGGCACCCTGAATGGCACTGACCAGCGCTGCCCCAATTTGATCGGTGTTTGCGTTGTTGGTAATGGTGACCGGTCGGTTGCCATTCTGAACATTGCCGTCTGAATCCAGTTCAAAGGTAACCGGGACACCTTCGCGTTCGATAATGAACTGCTGTCCCTCTTGAACTCCTACTGGAACACCAGCCTCGGTTGGTATCTGCAAGCCGAACTCACCCTGCACTCCGGCCCGACCTGTTGAGGTCAGACCACTGGTTTGTGTAAGGAACTGAACCAAAGAAGAGCCCTGTATTTGTAGTCGTCCGTCACGAATCTTACTGGCAGTAACCTGCAGTGAAGTCGATCCGATGGCCGCCACAATCGCATCGGTGGCTTCTGCCAAAGTTGCATCGATCGGCAAAATCACCCTTTGATTCTGTGGGGATGACGTGTTGTTGTTATCCAGTTCGAAAGTGATCCTGGTGGTACCATCGTCTATCAAGAACGTGCTGCCGTCGTTCAAGGTGGCCGATGTACCATTACTGCTTGGGATCGAAACAACAACACCCGTGTCGAATTCAAACTTCACCAGTCTGCCGGAAGCGTCCAATATCTCAAATTGCTCGCCATCCGTGTATGCCTGACCAGTACGCGCAGTGACTGCACCAACCGAATCGTTTACAAACTTGATCGTATAAGCACCCTGGGGCTGCCAGATACCTGCTATAGGCTGCAACCTTACTACGCCATTGGTCGTGTCGTAGCCAAATCGGTAGTCAACACCCTCCACCAAGGGCACATTGTTGCGATACAGAAGTATGGCTGCTGAAGTTACTGTTTGATGGTTAATTCCTGTACCCGGGGTGATCAGGTTGGCCTCCAGCCCATCCACCAAGCGTAGATCGAAGGAATGCAAAGTGGCCCCTACCAATTCGACGACCGAAGTTGCCGGATTGCCGTCCAGACCGGCCACATCGTTATCGGCCGGGTGCACCAACAGCACCGACGGCCCCAGCGTGTCGCTGCGATCTTGAGAACCTCGATCCTTGAATCCTGATTCTCCTGTTCCCGTGGAGCCAGACGAAAATGGATCGGCCACTCGCAATTGTCCATTCAGGTCATAGCGTGGTGCCAAGATGGGAGATGCGGGTATCCCAAGTGGTGCTTTCACCGACACCAAACCGGCACGATCCGGAATGGAATCGATGGCCACATCGATCAGTGGAGACCTTTTTGCTGGCAATAGATTCCCAGTTGATGGACTAACGAAAAGTGGAACGGTGCTTCCAACCACCAAGGGAAACTGCCCCACTCCGACTGCGCCGGTCGCGTTACTAGTATTATTCTGGTAAACGGTTCCACCTAGAACGGTGGAACTGCTAGATGCATCTACGTTGACGCCTACGGAATGATTGACCAAGACGTTATTCAGCAAAGTTGCTGAAGCGTTACTTACAATGGCGATACCCGTTCCGCCGGGAACAAACTGTTCGCGTGGTACACTGGAAAGCGCGCCTACGGCATCAATGTCGGCACCTACAGATTCACCTGACTGAGCACCCTGAGTGATGATATCGGTCAGTCTGACAAACGCCAGCCGGCTCACACTACTGAATCCAAATGGATCAATGTCGATGGCTGGCGAGCTGGCCGATGCAATGCCCACGTTAGTCCACGTCACGCCATCAGCACTCACATCCACTCGTACATCTTCTGAATTACCAACTTCGAATACCACTAGATCTGGATCAGAGTCATCTGAACCAGTCAGGAAGTTGTTGGAGAACTGCAAGATGATACTTCCACCACGCCCCAGACTGACAGCTCCTTCATTTGCTCTGGGTTCACCGCCACCAGCGTAATTGGGCGGCCCGATAGCTGCCGAAGGCACTTGCAGGCCAGCGATCGGAGCTGGAGAGCCGGGATTGTAACTGGTAAGCTGATCAGCAAAGGCCAGATTGCCAATGTCAAACACGAATCCGCCGTGGATCACTGGCACCAGGTTGCCCACAGTTGAGATACTTCCGCCCAGGATCGTATTGTTGACCAGTCGAACATAAGGCACGGCCGCTGCTGACAAACCAGCAACACCGATGTCCCCAGCAACATTGATGCCACCCTGGCCGTTGAACAAGAATTCGCTGTTCATGATGACTGCGCCCGGCACCAACCGCTGCTCGTTGATGGTTACCGTATTGCGAACCGATCCTTGATTGGGCACGCCCGATGCATCTCGGTTTCCGGAGAGTACGCTAGCCCCAAAATTGGCGGAATGGCTGATTCGCGTGGCATTGATCACGACCTGCCCTTGCAGGCGCTCGCGATTGGAACCACCACGCTCGCGGTGATCGATACGGACGCCAACCGAGAAAGGCACATGGACTTCGCTGCCACCAAAAATCACCACCGTATCGCTGGTAGGACCTGAGAAATCGTTATTCAGCAGATTAGCCGAAACGCCTGTTAACATCGACTGCATGACCGACGAATTGATCAAGTCACGGAAGCGGCCTGCTATTTCCTGAGCTGTTTCGGCTTGGTGAGAACCACTATTGATGTCAAAGACTGCTGTATTGAATGGCAAAGCGACTCGTCCAGCTTGCACGGTACGTTGATCGTTGACATCATCCAGTTCAAAAGTGACCGTTGTAACGCCATCGCTAACAGTGAACGTATCACCGGCGACTAGGTCTTTCGAATGACGGAACTGAATCGAGAAGCCTTGCGCCATGCGGTCGATCACATTAAGCTGCTTGCTTGGATCCAATGCGATACCGCTTAGAGTTGGCGTGCCCATATCGGCACCGCCACGGATTTCTACCTGGTAAGGCCCCTGCAGAATGGATGGCTTGATGCGCGGTGGTGAAGAGACGAACTGCTGAGGCTCCGGTATAAAATCGGTGTTACCACTAGTATTGCCAAGTACTACTTCACCGCGTCCAGCAAGACCAATTAAAAAATCGTCCAAATAGACGCCTTCAAAATCGTTTTCCTGAGCGCGGGCAGGACTATTGTAGCTACCTCCACCAATGAACGATGTTGCACCACCAAACGGACCAGGATCGAATCCAAGCGTTGCTGGTTGTCCAGTCAAAGCTACGATGTCGCCTCCGCGTATCGGATAGGCAGTGGTGACTCCTCCTGCAAATCGATTTGCCAAAGAGTTCTGCAACGACAAAGCTACCTGAGCTGCCGTCATGTTCACGCCAACAAGAATTGGTGTGTTGACACCCCCGACCCCCAATGCACCATCCAGTGTGATTGATCCCGCACCCAAGGTGGCCGTAGCCGCGCCGACCAATTGAATTCGGTTTTCAGAACGCAGCGGGGTCACACCAGGAGAATTGGCTGCAATGGCAGTGCTCAAAATCTGCGCGATTTGTTCAGCAGTCTGTGAAGCGTTAAATACAACGGAAACTGCTGGAGCAGGCGGAGGCTGTGTGCCGTCATGGAAGACGTACAGTACACCATTGACGGTAATGTTGTCGCCGTTGCGCATGACAGAGCCGCCAGGTACAACCAGAGACATCCCCATCTCGATCTCAAACGTCTGACCACCAACAACCAAGCGCTGGCCATCCAACAATTGGCTACCTGGAATGGTTCGGATCTCTGGTCCCTTTCCACCGGAATTGCCATAGCCCAATGACCCTGAAGTCGAGAACTCAAAACGGAGCTTAATACTCGACTCGCCAGCCAACAAGTCCAGTGGCACTCGAGCCTGTCGCCAGCCATCGGTATTATCCAATAACTGCTGCGTATCGGGATTCCCGGTTGCGGAAGGCGTAAAACTGTCAGCCGACGGATTATTACTTGCCAGCAGAATCCACCGACCATCTTGACCGGCTCCGTAGACTCGCAGTCGGTCATTGCTTCCATCGGTTGCAGAGAAATAGTTGAAATACAAGGTTGGCCGATCACCAGCATTGACGTTCGCCAAGCTGAAAGGATGGCTTTCCAAGACCCCAGCAGCACCACCAGGCAAGTTGTAGTTGTTGCGAATCAGAGGATTGGAGCTTAAATCCAGATGGAAGTGTTCTTTGACTCCGTGCTGCGAGCCTAGCGGGGCATCAACCGGCGATTCGTATTGTAAATATTGTGCGAAGTCGCGACGATTCCATGTCTCAAGTCCGAAGTGTAGGCTTGTGCCGCCTTCTGTCGCATCACGGGAGGCATTTGATGTGGGCAGTATTCCATGACCTGCGTCACCACCACGCTTGACGGTCGGGTGCCACAGATTGAAATCAAGTGGAGAGAAGGCTAATCCCGATACAAATCGGAATGGCTCAACTCCACCCAAGCCGCCAATATTGATAGTGACCTCGGTAGCTCCGTTAGCAAAAACTGGTTGCAACTGTCCCTGAGTATTCAGCGCCACGAGACGACCATCATTTGTCGTGGCAAAAAACATGCGCGACAGTCGTCCACCTTCTGCATGCTGTGGCCCCACCGTCAAGCCGCTAAAGCTAAAACCGGCTCCGACAAAAACTGGATTCAGTGCGCGGCCCGTGAACGAATCAATCTGATAGAACCATCCTGTATCACTAACTCCGTAAAGATTGAAGTCAAATATATTGATCACATCATCGGCAAAAAGATCGAGTGAAGCTATGCCGGTTGTCCGACCCACGTCGCCCAAAACTTGATCAAAGATTGCGCCTCGTGCCCCAAACGGTTCGTTCTCCACGAAGGATGCTGAGCCGTTTGCTGGGTCTGCTCGAAATAGCGTCGAAGTGTCCGTTCGAAGTTGACCTGTAATCGGATCCACCGCGTTGTCCACAGCATAGTACAGACGGTAGATGGCTTCGTTCTCCGGTCCGTCAAAACCAGTTCGCTGATAGGTCACGGCACTGATTTGATTGGATGTCAATTGATGAGGATTTCGCGGAACTGTTGCTGGATCATAGTTGGGTATCGAATCAGCACCTACCACAGTGCGAGCACCGTTGCTAGGATCGATCTCGACCAATTGTCCTGCCCGGTTATCTGTATCTCCAAACGTGGGACCATAAATCCCTTCAACGGAAAATAGTCGCCCATCCGTGCGCATGGTTATGTCACCCAAAAATGTTGGATCGGTACCCATGTCGCCCAGTGTCGTAATCTCCTGGCCGGTAAACGGATTGATCAATCTCAAACCGTTAAATCCCTCACGAGATACATACAGCGCCACATCCTGCAACTGGAACGGTACCGCGTTGACCTGAAGGTTCGCACTGTTGTTTAGAGTAAACAATGGACTGGTAGGAGAAGTGCTCAATCTGTCTTGCGTGATCGGAATCCCAGGCTCCATCCGGATGAGACTAAAAAGCGACGTTGGATTGGTGTAGGCGTCCATGATGGCAGGAGCCATATTGTCGTTGGTAATCGCCAGGAAATAACGTCCAGCAGCTAGTTCCACCGGACCAATCAACGCATCTTTAGGACCAGACGACCCCTGCGCAAGATTCGTACTGCTTGCTGCCACCAGTGGATTGGCCTGATCGTCCACTAGTGCGCTGCCAAGTCCAGCCAAAATCAGATTGCCGCTATTATCAAATACGTACATAGACACATCGGGCCGCCCGATGGCGTCTGCGTAATCGACGTCAAACACCGTCGAAAAATACTTGCGAATATCGTTCAGGTTGACTCGATCGTACTGGATATCAAAGCTGAACCAATCCACATCGGTGTTTGTTTCCAGCACTCCTCCGATGCTCATCGCCTGACGATTGGTCTGCAACAGATTGCCCAGCGGCTGTGCATTGGCAAAGGTATTGTTGGAATTTCCATCAGCATTGGTCTCGGCGGATACGTTCTCGCCAATCAGAGGCGAATTTCCGGGAACACCACGCAGTTCGATACCTGTGGAGCCATAACGAATATCCGCAAAATTGACTGAAGAACCTGGCACTTCGTCAGCCTCGCGCAGACGAACCTGCAGCGTGTAACTGCCCTTTGTCTTGCCCTGAGCCGGCGATCCCGATGCCAGCAAGTCGCTGACCGGATCATCCGCCTTGAGACTGCTCGAGCGAACTCGAACATGATACAGGCTGTTAGCACCTGGTTGACCAGGCACAATCACTCGCATGCCCGCATCCCATGGGTTGGTGCTGTTCAGATCCTTGGCAACACCTTGTGCACTCTTGAGTCCAAACTCCAGTGGCCCCTTGCGCAGCGGGTTGACGCTACGTGGCGGCATACTGGCCTCACGGTAAAGCAGACTTGGATTGGCTTCTTCTGCGAGTGAATTAGACGATAGCGCTAATATTCCACCATTGGCATCCACCAGTTCGATCACCGTATCCAAAGAGCTGTCGGTGCCATCGATATCCAGCCAGACTTCGGTGCCAGCAGCGGCCGTAAATGAGTAAACATCCACATCATTGGGTCGCGAAATGGCACCTCGGACATGAAAGCCCAGTCGTGTGTTTTCATCGCCACTCTTTTCATTGACAGCTAGAGAACCCAGGTGCTGAGCCGAGAAGGTGGAATTGTTATTGCCTGCAGCCAAAGAACCGGTCGACTCGTTTTCGCTAACCACCGCCACGTTGCGGTCATTACTAAAGGTATCCAAACGCAGACTTCGCCAGTCACCTGCTGCGGCGGCGGTCGTAGGATTACGTGAAACCAACTCCAAAAAAGACGTAACTACAGAGCGAGTCGCCGTTGCCTCGACGTCCCACGCAAAGGCCGTCGTTATGTCTGCCAAACCGTAGACATCACCCAGCTCGCCATCGACAAACGGAATCAGGTTGGTTGTGTTGATGTTACCTGCCAAACTATACTGAGTACCAGCACCTGTTAACACAGTTCGTAGCCTTGGAAATTCATCCGCAGCCCAACCTATGTACGAGGCATTTTCTAAAAATCCTTGAGTCGTCGAATAAAAACCGCCATGATTAAAACCCACGCGCTGCGGCCCATCCAGCGTAAATACCCGGAAATCTGCTTGGCCTGGAGTACCCGTCGTGTACATCAAATCGTCACTCACACCTTCAACATCTTCATCCAAGTAATTGATGAAGCGGAGGTTGCCCAACGGAGCATCACTTGAAAGAATGACACGGTTGTTCAGTCGTCCAATTCCGTTATCCATCCATGTTTCGACTCGCCAATTGACAACACCTCCTGCTCCCTGGAAATTACCCTCGCTGACCACAAAGTCTGGGGAAATCAAAGACGGTTGAGTCGTAATGGTCGTTGACGCCAATCGCACTGCTTGACCATCGCCGCCAACATCGACGTAATTGGTATGCCCAAAGACTACGTTGGAATCAATCAATAGCCGGGTGTTGCCTTGGGCTGTAATGCCTCCCCGACCACCAAAATCCGAATCTCCACCAGCGCCAACTTCGTAACCGAAATAGCCTGGAATTGTCACAGGAACATCATTATCAATTAACAATCCGTTATTGACTTCTGGTCCTGTTGGCAAAACTGCGTCAACATCCCTGAACGGTATAGTATCCCGCTGAGGCACGCCAGTCGGCGTGAAGCCTGCCCCAACGCTATTATCTTCCAAGCTGGTAAGAATCACTGGAAAATTTGGCAGTCCGACCAATTGAATCGAACCTCCAATTCGATTGGCGTTGTCCAAAGGCAATCCTTTGGCTGTAAAACCTGCCTGAGCCCCTTTTAGCTTGACTACTAGACTTTGTCCATGTCTGCTGGTTAGTCGCAATCCGCTGTAATGGTTGTGATCGGAAGCGATGATCTCGTCCTGCACCACGTGCACGATATCAGTATCATCCCACACACCTTCGGTAGTCAGCACACCGCCGCGTACAACCATGCCGTTGATGGCGTTGTTGTCCAGGCGATTGTTGACGACCAGTGGTCCACGGTTTCCCACTTGTTCGATTCGATCCAATCGCCCGCTGCTGCGGCCATTGTCGACGATGATTTGATGGTTCAATGCATTGGCGTCTGCGCTGATCGCCGGGGCTGCATTATCTTGAATGATATTATCAGCAATGATCGGCTGAGCACCACGCACAAAGACTGTGGCAGGGGAATTCCAATTGTGGCCAGCGCGTAGCGGATCACTGGTGGTGACCGAACCACTTGCATTCTGCTCCAGACGACTGTTGGTCACTCGCAGATCGCCTTGATGCACCTCGATGGCATTAAAATCGCTGAAGCCACCATCCACCTTCGACGTCCCACCACCGAAGGTAATGACCGTGTGATCCAAGCTTCCCTTGGAGGTCGGGCCAACAAAGATACCGCTCCAATCACCTTGTGAAACGCTTTGTGACCCGGCAACGGACTTAAACGTACCTCCAGCACCGCGGCTGTTATCTCGTATCGAAGTGAAGACCACTGGATTTCCATCAGCACCCTCGGCAATCACCTGACCTCCCATCGCTGCTTCAATCAATGCTGACTGCGACTTGACAATGGTGCCAGCATCAATTTTCAACCTGGCATTGGGGCGAGACTTGAACTTGGCGGCGTTTTCCAACAATGTAGCTGCCTGGTTAGTGCCTGTATCCGTGTAGCTAGCCGTGTTACCATTAAGAGTAGCCACCAGAATGTACGCACCGCCGCCCGAATTAGTACTTCGGTAGACTCGATTGACACCGACAGGAATATTGTTGATCACAACGGAACCTGCCGCAGTAAGGACGATGGGACGCGTTGGCTCGGAGGCCATCTGCTCAACTCCATCGACAACTCGAGTGAACCGGTAACGATACGTTCCGGCAGGCAAAGTGCCTAGGGCAAGAGAACTGAGCCCAACCAGCGTGGTCGATACGGTCTCGTTGACCAGCGTTGGCCCACCGGGATTACCAGCGATCACCAAGTTTTCAGACAGGTAATGCACGATATCGGTGTCGTCGAACCGCCCAGGTATCGTCATGTACTCAAGTTGAGAGACTGGCAACGTTCGAGTTTTGATCTGCATTCCGTTGACAGCATTGTCCACGATTCGATTAAAGTAAATCGCTGGGCCAACTCGATCATAGTCAACGCTAAACGGTGTGGCGGCACCCTTTTGCTCGGAAGGTGAATGAAAATTCGATTCTCGGAAGCTATCCGGAGTGGCACTTACCGCAACATCAGCGCTGCGAGTTATGATGGAATTACCAACGGTTGGACGCGAGTCGACGACCTGAATCGGTGTGACCACTTGAGATACACCACCGACCACTACCTGACCGCCACCGTAACGCAAATCAGCATGCGAGACCCAATTCAGGAACTGTCCCTGAGCCTCGTTGTTGATCTGTGTCGCATCAGTTTGGTCGACTCGATTGCGGAAATCAATTCCACCCCAGTCGCCGGCGATCGGATTGGTACCTACAACCGACACATTTGCATTCCTGCCAAGCGCCTGATCACCTGCGCTGGTAAAGTAGACGCTACCGGCTATAGGCTGATTGTTGGCACCACGAATGACCTGACCATCGGGCGTGGTCAGTTTTGGAGTTCCCAAAACTAATAAACTTCCACCGCTTTGGTCTACGCTGGGCGTTGAACTGCCAACACCGATACGAGACCGTTTCATTTTTAGGATGGCTCCCGCATCGATCATGACTGAAACGCCGCGTGGCACGTCCAGTGTGGCACCGTCGGGAAGCGGCTGCCCTAAATTGTTAAAACCGATCTCGTATGCCAAGTTGTCGGCAAGCGTCGTCATCGAACCATCGGCTCCAGGATTGCCAACGATGCGTACGACATCACCGGGCACTGCAGCAGCCAAGGCGCTACTGATGGTTCGATACGGCGACTGCATCGTTCCATTGCCAGAACTGCTGGCCATTTTGTCGACAAATTTAGTGTTGGATGGACCGGCTGGACGGAACCAGAAGTTGAATACCCCCCCGGATTCGCCACTCGAGTTACCATCAAAGGCCTTGCCTGTTCCATCCCGCAGCACACCCTGAGCGGGAGGACGGAAATCCATGCGTAATTGATATCGACCATCGCTGCGTCCGCCCAACCCTGAGTCGGATATTGTTGGGTCGTATTTGTTGTTGCCCGAAGCACTTACGCCGACGATGTAATTACCTTGCTCTAAATCCAATTGCACCAACGAATCGTAGCCGTAGTAGTCGTCGTTGGCGGCGATTTCGTCCCAACCGCCAGTTGAATTCTGTTGGTAGAGTCGAATGTTGGTATCCAAAAGACTAGCTTCCGACATTCGCTGAGCAAACGTTTCGATCGAAATCCGGCCGGCAACTGGAAGTCTAAACTGATAGAGATCGATGTCCTTGCTGTCAGGTCGGTACAAAAACTGACCATGAACGATGTCAACATCACCAGGCAAAACGATATCGGTTCCAACACCTGGAATCACCGCACCATTGTACGACATCACCGTGAACCCTTCGACTTCGTCTGCCATTCCAAGTCCCAGCAACCGGCCAATCGCCTGCATGGCCGCCCGCTGGAAATTGCCTCCATAGACATTGGCAGATGGAGTGCTGAAATCCTGGGCATCCATCACCGTACCGAGTTGACCATTTGTCAACTTGCCAGCCTTGTAGTAGTGGCCACCGGGCTGATTGATTGCCTGCACGCCATCCGCGCCGCTGTCAATGACATCTTCAAAGGGAACGACAGCTCGCATATCCCCCACTCCCACGGTGAAACCCAGATTTTGGGTCTCGACAAAGCGCACTCCCAAGTATCGCTCATACAAAGCAAAGACTTCACGCACACGAGTCTTTTGCTGCTCCGTGATGGCGTTGACCGACTGGATGGTCGTCGAACCCGAGATCGTTCCTAGCTCTCGCTGAAAATTGTAGTAGAACGTGCTGGGACCATCGACGCTGTCAGCACCCAAACGCAGATTATCTTGATATCGATTTCGACGATTACCAGGCTCATCGCTTCCGCCCGGGAAATCCAAAACATAAGGTGCCGTGTTGCGCACCAAGGAATCGATCAGTACGGATTGTGAGCCTACGCCGCCAGGATTCCACTGGCCTGACAAATTACTTGCGTGATCAAATCGATCACCAGCATCTGTGGCCAATGCATTGATTTGGACAGGTGGCAATGGGGCAGATTCATTTGTGCCAACTCGCAGTCGCAAATCAGCCGCAGGCAGCAGGGCACTGGTGGTCGGGTGCTGTAGTTCGTCAAGATTGCGATTGTAAATCAGGCTGACTCTACCGGCATCGGGATAGTAACGAACTGCGCTGGGCTTGAACACCAAGTCGTCACGAGTGTCCAATGTTTCGTTGGTGTGGATCAGTTGATAAAAATTCGAGTCGAGAACACTAGGACTACCACCCGATTTTAGTACGATCGAATCTGAATTCTGAATGAACAGTGGACTTCGAGACGCCAGTAATGCGGTTAGGGTCAATCCGTTTACTGTTGCAATGTCATTCAGATCGATCAGTGCATCCTCGTTGAAGTAGATATCGATTTGGTTGCGTTGTTGCACCAAACCTCCTGCCGATCGAGTCACTGGCTGAGGCACAATCGATTCTACTCGTGCGGCTGTATTCAACCCGAATAGAATGGAGCGGGAAACGCCATCGTTAAATGCCTGTCCGTTAACGTTCTTGAGCGCGCGAAGGCCCTGACCCAAGATATCGATACGGTATTGGCTCTGCTGTAAACTCTCGGCGAATCGCAACACCACCTCTCGATCACTGTCACCGAAACCGACATAACCAGGAACGATCTCTGTCTCATTGACACCGCGTAAGGTTATTGGAGAGTAAGTCAAAGGCAATCTGCCAATCTTAGTCGTACCGGTACCACTGATCAGCTTTGCTTCCACTAGATTCGAGGCAGGAGAATTTGCTGAGTTGATTGCATTGATGAACTCTTGCAATGTCGTTGGGAATAGCGAGTTACTGTTGACTTCAATGTTGATACTCTTGCCTGAAACCGTCACGATCGGGCTAGCCGCTCCAGCTCGATCGCGAGACGTTACCGTGATGCGAGTTCCCACTCCGGAGTTGCCTGGATCGCGTGCTAGAAACTGAACCGATACTTCGCTTCCTAATCCGAAATCCGTACTCGCCTTAGCAGCACCGGCACCGGCTAGCACCAGATCAGAATTGACATCCGCTGTTGAAGCAATGGCAATCGTATCGGAACCACGTAAGCGTAATGCGTAGACCAGTTGACTAGCCGCGCTGCTACCTTCTTGGCGGAAGACTTGCAGAAGATCTTGGACTCGAGTCTGCAACTGTGGATTTGAATTCAGTTCGATGTTCACCGTGCGGCCGTTGACGGTGACACGAGGTAAGCGATTATCGGTTCTGCTGGCACGCGAAAAATCCAGCTTGATGCCATTGCCTGCTTCGCCCACTTGCTGAGCGTAAAACTCAACTAGAGTTTGGCCATTGGTACCGAAGTCAGTAGCTACTGCAGCGCGCTCGAACAGACCGTCTGCGCCCGAACGAATCACGCGAATGCCTGACAAGGTGTCAGGGTCCAGGCCAACTGCGTCGTCAAAGCGAAATACCAGCTCGCGCGGAGACACCTGCAGGATCTCGCCGCCTTCCAGAAGCGCCGCCGAATTAGGCTGAACCCCAATTAGCTGCGGACCTACCGCCATCAACTGTCGCGATTCCAGCGACTCCAGCAGCACTTGACGCACCACCGCTCGTCGAGATGAACGATCTGGGGCAAGCCGGGAACGCAAACTACGAAAACCACCAATGGTCATGAAAAAACCTCTCAACGGAGTACTGCTGGAAGGCAGAGACTAATGGGAAGCCGGACAAGTCAGATGAATGCGTGCAGCCAAGTCAATTGATTGACCACACCGAACATCTCAGACCTACCAACCCACCATTTGGGTGTCTGGGTAAACTGGGAAAAATAAACAGACAGAACTGGATTGTAATTGGGAATATGGGGATTTCAACGAACGGTCAACAACTGTGCTTTCGTAGACGACTGAATTGCGATTCCTGCAGGCATAAAGCGACCAATCGAAAAACTCGAAATGACCCTTGCAAATCCGTTTCAACGACTAACCGAAATAACCCGCACTGACTAGCAAACGCTTGGAGGGGCCGCTGCCCTGGAAAGTTCCCCAACCTCCCCCATCTGACCATTTCCATCGCCTTCCCCTCACCAGGGACACAGCCCACTCTCACCTTACCAGGGACACAGCAGCCTAACGGGACAACGATGTACAGCTTTTCTAGTCAGTAAATTGGAGTGGCCTCAACAGGGACACTGCTTGCCACGGGGGACGGACTCACAACCCATGAGGGACGCTGTATCCCACGGGGCTCAATGTGAGTTGCCATGGACTGGACTTACCTACCATGTGGACAAAGCGGCCTGCATCGAACCGCCCACATGGGTGGATTCAGCCCTCGACAGGGACACAGCAGCCCTCGGTGGGGAAGCAGCCCTCGGTGGGGACACAGCAACCCCCGGGAGGCCCTCGCCAGGGACACAGCATCCCCCGGGGGGGTATAACGTAATTTGCCGTAGAATGGAAAGTGCCGACCGTCTTGACGACACCAAAAACCACCCGTTCGAGTGGCTTCAGTCGCGACTTGAGACAACGACAAGCTTTCAACTTAAGCAGAGCCGCCAGGGAGCAGCTGATCCGTTTCTAAAGAGTAAATTCTCGCCGACGGGGGACTATTGGTTGCAAGCCCAAGCAAAATCAGGTTGCATCGCTGTCCTGACGAATATTTACCACAAGGCTGGCGTGCCTACTTGGATTCTGGAACTCGATGAGCGGGCGGCGGAACAACCGGAATGACCGGCTTGCCAGTTTCAATATCGATGGGGTAACGCGCGGAATGAAATGCGAGTTGACGCTGTAATTCCTCCACCATCGGGCGTAGCTGATCAGGATGACTAGTAGCCAAATCGTTTTGTTCGGCTGGGTCTTGGCTTAGGTGAAACAATTGGTAGTGCGAATTACCCGAAACTTGGGTCGGGAAGTAGTGGTAGATCAATTTCCAATCACCATCACGCCAAACAGTAAAATAACTGCTTCGGTGTACCCCATGCGGGTAGTGCATCAAAAACTGTTGAGGACGATCGGGGTCGGGCAAACCGGACAATAATCGATCTAAGGGCCGACCGTCCACGATGTGACCTACTGGATTCTGGGCTTCAGACAATCCAAGCAGTGTTGGAGAAAGATCCACCACTGAGGCAACTTGCGATTGCACTGCGCCTGCCTGGATTGGAACAGCTTGCTGGCAGAGTTGCTGAGAGCTAGGCCCGGCCCAGGCCACAACCAGCGGCGCACGCATTCCGCCTTCGTAGTGAGAGCCCTTCTTTCCTCGCAGCGGTGCTGCGCAGGCCACTGCGTGCTGATGCCCCAGTGGCGCATCTGTTCCGTTGTCGCCCAGAAAAAAAATCAGAGTTTTCTCGGCGACATGAAGTTCCTCTAGTTTGTCCAGCAAATCTCCAAGAGACTTATCAACGCCTTCGATCATGCTAGCAAAGGCTTGAGATTCCAGAGACCTACCGTCCTGGGCATAATTGTCGATAAACCGAGCATCCGCCTCAAAGGGTGAATGCACCGCATAGTGAGCCAAGTGTAAAAAGAACGGAAGCTGCTCGGCCACCGATTGTTCCAGTTGCTGGCAAGCCTCCCGAGTAAGAGCTTCCGTCAAAAAAGTATCAGTGCCATGATATTTTTCCAGGTGAGGCACAGTCTGCTGAATCGAGTTCGGAGCTGGACGATTCCTACCGTAGTTACTCTGTCCCCGATAGCTGCCCGGTTGCCCCCAAGCAGCGCCTGCGATATTGATCTCAAATCCAAGATTAGTCGGATCAGCCCCCTCGTGCTGATCAGGACCAAAATGCCCTTTGCCAATATGAATCGTTCGGTAGCCTTGGTTGCGCAACAGACCGGCCAACGTGACACTTTGGCGATTCAATCCCAGCCAATTCCAGTCGGTAGGTCCCTGCTTCCCAGCGTTATTCTGCAACGGATCGATCCAGTTGGTCGTGCCGTGCCGCGCAGCGTTCTGACCAGTCATGATTGATATTCGCGTCGGCGAACATACGCTCATCGCATAAAAATTGCTGAAGCGAATACCCTGATCCGCCAATCGCTGTAGATTAGGCGTTCGATACCAATCATTCAGTGGATGCCGTTGTGGCTTGCCCATCGCATCTGTCAACATGGCAACCGACGAGTCCATAACACCCATGTCATCCACTAGAAAGATCACGATATTGGGCAGTTCCCTAGCCTTGGCTGTAGAAATCATCATCATGACCACAGCAACTAGCGATATGAAGCGACTTGCCCAAAGTCTTACCGTTCCCTCAACCTGCCCTCTCCCCCGAAGCGGTGAAGAGGTTTCTGAAATAGGTTCACAGCTATCGCCTTGCATTATCACTGCACCCAATCCATTTGGAGTTTGAATGTCGTTGTCATCACCAATCTGGGTGAATTGTTTGTTTTAAGAAATCGCCGTTGCCATCGGCTACAAAAGTAAAGGTTCCGTTATTGTCCCGTGAAAGCTGCTGAAGTGTTTGTCGCCCTGCCTGGCCGAACATGTGGACGGCATGAATCGGGATTTTATTTCCTCGGGGTCCATCTACATTGATCACTCTGAGCATTTGCACCGAGTTGTCCATGAGTTCGCCATCGGACAGAATAAATATCGCGTCCGGCCGCATACTAAGTGCAAAAGCCAATGCTTCGGCAGGCATAGTGGCTTCCCCTAGCACTCGAGAATTGAGCCAGCGAGTCAAACGTCGCTGAGTCTCCAGATTGGCTCTGGTAAACGCGGCCTTCTGCGGCACCTCGTTAAACATCAGAGTCGTCTGCGCGTCAAAGCAGATCACGAAGAATTCTTGATCCGAGGAAAGCCCCTTGAGACTTTCCAATAACTGCCTGCGTGCCAACAACCATCTCTTACCCTCCATGCTCTTGGAGCTGTCCAACACATAGACAAATCGCTCACCGGCGGCATAGCTTCCAAAAAACGTTGCACCGTTGCCCTTCTCTTGATCATGTATATTGCCTACCGAGCCATCCACCGCTTTGAGTGCCAACGAAGTCAGCGAGGCATTTGCAGAACTCGAGTCTACCTCAGCGCCATGGACCTGTGGATCAAAGTCGAACTCATATTCCTGATATGTGCTGACAGGTTGTGCTTCGACCTCGTCTGATGGCACCACAACCGGTTCAATCCTAAGATCGACACTCGCCATCGTTTGCTCGGCATCCGCGATGAACGAAACAGATACCGGACCGTTTGGTAAACTTCCATGTACGAAGACCCAGCAGGCTAGATACAACAGCACAAGCGTGTGACAGATTAGACTAACCAAAAAAGCAACGGTGCGGTCGATGCTGTTTCCTTTGGTTTCGTAGGTATTCCTTAAGTCCATCGCCTGGCATGCACTTTCCTGGAAAATTTGTAGCCGCATGACAGTTACAATTCGACGAACTCGATCACGGCTAAAAACGCAGTAGTCTAACTACCATTGTTACCATGATTTGCAATCAAGCCAATAAGCGGGTTCTTAAGAAGCCCCCTCATCCAACGCCGTTAAGCATTTTACGTAGCTACGTTCGCCAGAACGTGGGGGATTCCGAAAGACGTCCCGCGTTCTGGCGAACACAGCTACGATGAAAGGTTTCAAGATACTGGCAATTTTACGTAACGGTGTTATCACTCAACAACTATCCCTCATTCGATAACCTATTTGCCCGGTTTGGGAACATAGGCGAACTGGCCGCGATTTTCGTCAGCGATGGCTTTCATGACTGCCAAGCCTTTGTCAGAATAGTAAGCAATCGTATGAATGGGGACCAGCACGATCTGGCCATCCACGATATCATCGGTGCGGTTTTTTTCTCGCAAGATCTCTAGCAGTCGCTTGGCCGCATTGTCGGACATTTCGCCATCTGCCAAGAAATAGATTCCGTCACACTCGAGTTCCAGTGCAAGCTTTAGAGCATCAATGGGTGGTGCTCCGATAGCGATCTGCAGCGACTCCAACCAGCGCTGGGCATGCATCTTGTTCTCTGGCGTTGCGTATAAAGCTGCTGTTGCTGGCTGGCCACCCTCCGGGTCTGGAATGACTGAGATCTCTTTATTGAAAAAAATCACGTGAAATCGCTGTGTTGGCTTTAGCGCGCCGATACAACGAAGCAACTCGTTGCGTGCGGCTTCCCAAGGACCACCTCGCATGCTGCCTGAACCGTCTATAACGAAAGAAAAACTGTTTCCCGTAGCCGCAGCTCCGTAAAAAGTCACCACATTTTTGGACGGCTGTGACCTGACTGCGGTGACTGCAGATCGGTTGCTCAACTGATTAGCCGAGCTTACCGCTGAAGCTTGGCCAATCATTTCCGATACCGGCTCACCAAAATCCGACAAGGACTCAGCCAAATTGCTCTCTTGCATCGACTGCGTTGGCTCAAGCAATTCGGCTGGCTGATCAACCTGGACCGGGCTGCTCAATTCAAAATCCTGGGATGTCGATTCTGCTTCACTACTTGCCTCCAGTGCAAAGATGGATCCATCCACCGGCAATTTGATGGTGATGAACCCCAAGGCAAACACCAATAAAACATGCGCAATTATACTAACTACGATCCCGCCCAGCCGACGAGTTCGTTTGTTAGGCGCTACCGCTTCGAATGTCGGCATGGTGAATCGCGGAGCGGACCGAGAGCCTGACTGGCGCTGACTCGCCTGACTGACCTTACTCGCCTGACTGACCTTGCCCGCACCTACGGGGCGCTGGAGATTTTTCTGAGTTAGATTGTTTGCTGAGCGCTTGTTGTCTGTGGTTGGCTGCGATGCAACTCTTGACCCTTGCGCTTTTTGATCGGCTGGTTTTGTAGGATAACCCTCAGAGTTAAATTGCGGGTCGCATGGCACTTGTGCGTCCACTTTGGCAATAGGCATCGAGGTATCGGAACTTTGCAGAGCTGATATCGGTTGGGGAGCAACAGTGACTGCGGCGGAAGGATACTGCTGCCAGTCCGTCGAATGATCCAAATGTTGAGACGAGTGCGTGCCCAGTTGTTCAGCGACTTCCTGTCGCATGGAGAGCTGGATGCCTTGATCAACGGTGACAAGTCGCTGATTGACTTGAAGCCACTGCCGAAGATGTCTAGTCTGTCCCTTGCGTGCCTGCTGTAGAATCCATTCCAACTCCGCACGCCGTGCTTCGGCCCGAGCCATTTCGGCCTGCGCGGTCAATTGCTGCAGCGCGCGGCTGCCTTGCTCCAGGAGCGCATCGTCATCCATGGCGTCCTGATCGGATTTTACCGTCGAAGAATCGTCCATCAGCACCTCCCAACACAACTTGTGCAATCAGTGGATTGCTTTCATTGGTTAATAGTCTGCCAATTTTGACCTGCTTTGTCAAATTGCAGCCATCAAAATGCGGCGCTGACCGCAAATTTTCCGACCTATCGCTAGCTTTATCCTTCCCAAAAGTGGCCTCACCCCAGGCAATATTGTTGTATTCTAGCCCAAAATGAACCAACCCCCTTTGGATTCTGACCTTGGCTGCTGGTAAGCCCATTTCCTATAAGCTAGAGGCCGCTGTCAATTTAACTTGGAGCAATCTCCGCTTGAGCGGACTTTGATGAAGGGCCCTGCGCATGACGGTCTTGCATAAGATCAATCGATTTGTTTTTCCAGTAATCTGCTGGGCGCTACTTTCCTGGTCGCAAGCCGAAAAGCTGATGGCACAGAACGATGCGTCCAGCTTGCAAGGAGGCGGGACGGCATCTGCGCCTGACGGTCTTCGCCCACGCCAGGGAACTCCTGTGCCCCAATTGCCCAATAGCGCCGGCCAGTACTGGCAGGAGTATGACCTACGTCCCTATACCAAGGAACTCAATCAAGTCGATCGCCCTCACCAAGCCATCGTGGATTGGATTCTTCGCGAAACGGGAACCGACGCTTGGTTTACCGAACCTTTCGGTTTTTTGAATGCCGATCGAGACACCTTGCGAGTCTATCATAACGAGCAAATGCACGAAGTGGTTCGGCGTGTCCACGAGCGGTTTGTCAACGGAACCACGGCCACTCAGTTGTATGGTGCTAGACTGATGTCTATTGGCAATCCCAATTGGCGAACTCGGGCTCAAGGCTTGATGCGCAGCGAGAAGGCGCAGTCCCCTGGCGTAAAAGCCTACTTGGTCTCCAAAGAGAACTCAGCATTGCTGCTAGCACTACTGAGAGGTCGACCTGATTTTCGAGAACTCAACGCGGTGGACCTCGTGGTCCACAACGGTCAGTCGCAAAGCTTTGAACAACTGCGCGGTCGCAATTACGTCGAGAATCAACAACCGGTAAACGGTGGCTACCCGCCTTACATGCCGGTCACTGGAGAACTCAAAGAGGGCTACCGCCTGAAGCTAAGTCCACTACTGACAGTCGATCGCAAGACGGTTGACTTGGCCGTCAAATGCGACATCGATCAGGTGGAAAGATTGAGCAACGTCAACTTGGATCTGCCGACGGCACTTGGGCAACCCTTTAGCACTCAAATACAAATCCCGCAAATGGTCAGTTGGCGATTGCATGAGCGATTTACTTGGCCCGCTGATCAAGTGCTGATACTCAGTTGTGGAATCGTTGCCACGCCGCAAGGTGCCCCCAGCAACACGCTGCTAGGCCAAGGAGGAAACATTCTGGGACTAGATCGAATCCTTCCCATCGGATCAGGCGATCGCGCCGAAGCGTTACTGCTGATTGAACACAAAGGCGATGCAACCGGCCGCGTCGCAAGTGCCCCGGCACCCGGCAGCTCAACACAGCAACTCAATCCACTCAGTCGCGGTCGTTATTAGTTGAGCCAACCTGCCAGCCGACTGGTTGTGTCCAGGCTTGTTGGCGTTGGCCATCGAATACGGGATCAACGGGCGGTAGGCTGCTGCTGACTACGGCGCGTACGTACAACTCTTCACCGGTCAATTGGTAACTGGGATTTAGCCCTGGCACAGTCGCAACGACTTGAGCCTTTGGCAAGTTCTCTTGCGACCCTGATTCATTCTGGTCCCGTGCTGATCCACTTTGCTCCAACTCAGCAACCGGCTTTTCGGGTTTCATCACGGCGATGAACTGAGTCTCAAAGGTCGCGTTCTCTGTCGGGGCAATCGTCAAATCCAATCGACGCTGCTGGGAATCATAGACAACATCATCCAGCACAACTCCACTTGAGGCATAAAAGTCTGCCGCTTTCATCGCCAATATCAAATGCTCTGGCGTCAGATACCGCGATCGGACCATGACCCATCCACGGCCCGGCCTGGAGCCGGGACGACCGTGATATTCATGACTGTCATCGGTAGCGATCCCGAGAATGGGTTCAGCATCCAACTGAAGCAATCGCATTGTGTTGACAACATCCCAGATGGTTTCCACACCCAAATGCGACTCGTCTCCCAAATGGTTAACGTCAGGGTGCCCGTTGTAAACTTCAAAGAACTGCTCTTCAACAACCACTGCCAAATCGGCTGCTGTCACTGCATAGCCAAAATTGGGATGATTCAAGTGAGGTAAAACCTGTCTGCCGCTACTATCTTGATGGACCAACATCATCCTTAGGTTGTTACGTATCGATTCTCGCACGGTGGTGCCACCAGCCGGCAACAAAACTTGCTCCAGATTGGTCGCGTTCAGATGCACCGGCTTGCCTTCGGCTCGATCACTGATCTCTTCACCCTCGATCATAATGAATCGTCCGGCCTGCTCAAGCAAGCAGCGAAATTCGTCCAGCGGTTTCAGACGCACTTCCTCTCGCTCCTCAGTCTGCCTAACCTCAACCCAGGCATCACCCCAACGAGCGCGATAGCGGTCCATGATTTCGGAATCGGTCTGGCGGATGATTCGATCGATTGAGACCCAACGCATTCCACGGCTAAGCACATTATGATCCGTCAACGTCAAGAAATTGTATCCGTGATCGGCATACCAACCGGCTACCATCTCTGGGAAGTCATTTCCATCGCTCCAAAAAGTATGCGTGTGCAAGTTACCTTTCCACCAACGCGGCTCATGTTGGGTGGCAGACTCCTGCGCCAAGACTAAAGTAACCGGCATCCAGCAGATCAGTACTGCTACCAACTGCAATAGCGCTAGGATAACTTGTTTGCGTTTCGCAATGTCGCTCGTATCTTGCATTGGACCAACTCGTCTTACGTGAACCAATCTGGAAATCTGCGGGAATAACGGAATCGGATTGGGTTAGTCAGATACATGATTAACAACTCTGGCTACCCTAGTATCTCTCGTTTGCGGTCGATGTAGTCCCAGACAACAAATCGATCTAGGTCTCGTCCGGCTGTAAAAAAGACTCGCCCGCGTGTACTCTCTGCCAATCGGTACGCAAATCGAATATCCTCCTCCGACTGTGACCAACTGGGCACCAAAAACATATTGATGACAACACCATCGCGCTGGCATAAGGCGCCTTCGCGCAACGTAGCCTGCTCCGTTCTGGAATCGGGTGGGTAGAGCATGTACAGCATGGACTCTTCAAAATGCGCAGTAGGCAGGCCATCGGTGATCAGGATAATCTGCTTGTTCGGAGTGTCAACGGTAGCTAAATTCTGACGGGCTAGTCGCAAGGCATGTTGGATGTTGGTGAAGTGAGCGTGAATCTGCATTTCACTGATGTCCTGGCGACTCATATCCGCGCGCAAACGAACGACTGGATCATAAACGGTTACCGCTTTCGGCATTAGCTGAATGATCTCACCGGCCGAACGCAACTTGGCAAAAGTATACATTTCGATGAAGCGTAAAAAGTCTCCTGGATATTCACGAGTGATCAATCCTTGAAGCGCTAACGCCATTCGCTTGACATTAATGTACTGGCCATCATGACGCATTGATCCGCTCATGTCCATGATGACCACCGTAGCACACTTGGGCGAATTCCGTGTGCGATGGACTTCGATATCCGCATTGCTGAGCCTAACCGAGGAACTATCCGGTTGTCGTAGCAGAGCGTTAATCACGGTCTGAGTCGTATCCATATTCGCCAAGCTATCCCCAAACTCATAAGGCTTCGTCTGAGGCAACTCGACGCTTCCTTCACCAACGATTCGTCCGGCATGGCGCCCTGACCGTCCGGGTTGTAAGTTGGAAAAAATGCGCTGCAGCAGTTTGCCTTGAAATAATTTGTAAGCCTGCGGCGTCAACTGAAAGCCACCCCCAGAACTGCGATCCAAGCCCTGTCGCTCAGCCAGCTCACGCACCAGGTTCTCGATCTGTTGCCGCAGCGACTCCAACGACCCCATGTCCTCCGCACTTGCAAACTCGCTCAAGGTTTGCATGTCGATGATGCCAATCTGAGCGGACTGTTGAGCTTCGGCCAGTTGCTTAAGCAGTTCATCGATCTTTTCTAGCTCCTCTTTCACCTCCAGCGCCTCTGGAATTGACAGCGATTGACTACCAATAAACGTGTATTTGGCGTGTAGTTCCTCGACTTGGTACAAATTGCCCAGGTGATCGATCAGCCCAACGACCTGTCCCGCCAACTCACTGGTATCGTCGCCTGTTTCGTAGTAAATCCGCTCAAGCAAGTAGATTTGTCGTTCTTTGACCGCTCGGTGAAAGATAGTACGCAGGGCTGGCGGTGGCTTAATTCGATTAGCCGATTTTTGAAAGACTTGGTTAGCCTGCGAAAGCACTGTGCGAGTTTCGTAGGTCTCCAGGATCTTACGCTTGCGCTGCTCCAACAATTGCCTGAGATAATCGATACTGGGTCCCAGGTTGGCCAGTTGCTCGGGATCCAGTTGAATAGCGCGTGCCAATTCCTCCTCAGTCAATTCACGATATTCCCCGTACATCAAGGCGTGTTCAAAAGCATGAGTCACCAGGTCAGGTGGCGGCTGCGTGGGACTGGGAAATTTGCCAGGATCATATTTCTGATAGGTGTGAACGACACCGCCCAGTTTCGATTTTCGTGAAGTCATTACATTTCTCCAAGCCGATCAACATGAGACAAGGTCGCTAAAGTTCGTAGTAGATTTGTCCGTACTGCTGACTGCGGCTGATTCGATCCAAGGCATAAAGACCCGCCAGAACAAACTCGACGCAGGCCGCTCGCATTGCTGGCTGCTCACTTGCATTGACCTCAAAAGCGCGATCCCAAGCTGGCGGCACCGCCTGCAATCGTTCTGCATAAGCGCTGCTGGGTAACATGTCACCCACCTCGACACGTACGCCCTTCGCAAAAACGCTGGCGATTTCCTCTAGGCCATGCTGCTCGACGTATTGCTGAAAAACCACCTTGATCGATTCTGCTATAATTGCGTCCAGCACCTGACGCTCAGACATCTGGTGACTGCCCATCAGATCCAATTCCAGCTTTCCTAAACTGGATGCGTAAAGATGCCCCAGGTCGCTGATGCGCGGTACGGCAGGCGTTTCGCCGAGCACGATCGCACGTTGCCGAGCGCTGGCGATCATGGCGCGATAGTTTGCCAAGCTGAACCGCGCCGACACCCCTGACGCCTGATCGACATACTTGCTACGTCTGGCTTGTCGAGTAATCTCTTCGATGATCTCCGCCATAAAGTAGGGTACCACCACGCTAAAGGGTCCGTTAAGGTCCAGCTTGGCTTCTTGCTGCAGAATCTCGATTCCCAACTCACGATCTGCGGGATAATGAGTTTGGATGATCGATCCGATGCGATCCTTCAACTGGGGAATCACTTTGCCGCTTCGATTGTAAG
Organism: Aureliella sp.; assembly: GCA_044234105.1. Classification (GTDB taxonomy): domain Bacteria; phylum Planctomycetota; class Planctomycetia; order Pirellulales; family Pirellulaceae; genus Aureliella. The sequence goes on from JBIIJD010000001.1 coordinate 27,154, forward strand.
TGCTTGGGTTAGCAGAAAACAGAATCAGGACATCCAGGTCGAAGCGGACCGGATAGCCACGAATTTGCACATCACGCTCCTCCAAGATATTGAACAGCCCGACCTGCACCAGTTCGTCTAATTCGGGCAGTTCATTCATCGCAAAAATCCCACGGTGCATTCGAGGTATCAAACCGAAGTGCAGCGCCTCCTCCGTACTCATGCTGACACCGCCAGTTAGCTTCGATGGATCGATCTCGCCAATGATGTCGGCAAACTTAGTTCCCGGACTCAACCTTTCCGTATAACGGTCTTCCCTAGCCCACCATGCGATGGGAATTTCCTCCGGCGCGTGCTGGGCCAGATATCTTTTGGCCGCACCTGTAATCGGACGCAATGGATCTTCGTGAATCGGGACACTTGGGATATCCAAATAGGGCACCCAAGGATCCAGAAATTGCACGAGCGCGCGCATCAACCGACTTTTGGCCTGCCCTTTCTCGCCCAGAAACAACATATCATGACCGGCCAAGATAGCGATATTGATCTCAGGGATCACCGTATGTTCATAACCCACGATACCCGGAAATAAAGGCTCATCCTGGGACAACATGCGAACAAAGTTGTCGTGTATTTCCTGCTTAACGGTCTTGGAATTCCAGCCACTTGCCTTTAGCTGCGCCAAATTGGTGGGACGACTCATCGACTCTCCTAAGTTACCTGTATTGTTCAGTACTGGACGTAAATGAAACTCTAGAACTTGGTTTCGACTGTTATAGTTGACTGAACATGGCCTTTGACAAGGGCTTTGAGCAAAAAAACTGAGAACTGTTCACCCGGAAGGTGAGCCGGCGCAGGGCCATCATACGATCCTTGATGTGGCCAATGGCCCGCACTGCAAACGTTACACGGCGGCGTGAATGATGAATTCGGCCAGCAAACCAGCCTGAAGTCTGGCTCCAACGCAGGCGCGAATCGGAGGATGCTGCGAATCGATCCAACTGTCCCAAGCCGAGTTCAGCACTGGAACATCATCTAAATGTTCAAGAAAAATGAGTACCTCCAACAAACGGTCCCGGCCTATCCCCCAGTTTGACAATGCCTGGTCGATCTGATTGAAAATCTGCTGGATCTGACCAGCGGCATCCAGCGAAGCGTCACTGGCAACTTCCACCCAGCGGGCTACCCCAAAATGAACGACGGTATCGGCGTATCTCGAGCAACTTGTCGTGCGCTGGATGCTTGTCATCTCAACTCCCTATTTCTCCGCCAGGAAACATCATGGACCGCCTACCGGTTGCTGGTAGGCAAGAACCGAAACAACCACTCAGGCGATCCGCTGCGCAGTTGATCGACGATCACTGCCACAATAATGATAACGCCGATGATGATGTAGGTATACGTGTTGGGAATCTGAAGCAGGGTACAACCATTACGAATGGTCACGATGATTAACGCACCAATGACCGATCCAAGAACTGAACCGCGCCCACCGCTCAGACTGCCTCCGCCCAAAACGACCGCTGCAATGATTTCCAACTCCTTTCCAGCTCCATCGGGCGGATTGCCGTTCTTGACTTCGGCAAAGTACAACAATCCACCAATTGCGAAGAACAGGCCAGCGAGCGTATAGACGCTGATCTGCATCAATGTGATAGGAATACCACACAGCCTGGCCGTCGAGCGATTGCTGCCAAGGGCAAAAAGGTTCCTTCCAAAAACGGTGTAGCGCAAAACAACCGCCACAACACAGGCTAACAAAATCGCGACAATTGCGTTGGAGGGAAAATAGGGAATCAACAAATATTTGTCTGGGTTCGATCCAGTAACGCTTAAGTTTTGCAGCCAGCCTGGAATTCGATCTGCCGGTGCGTAGACGGTCGACTCTTGAGCGATGATTTGGCCTATGCCCAAGAAGATCGTCATCGTTCCTAAGGTTACAATAAAGGGTACCACTTGGGTCACACTGATCAAAACCCCGTTGAATAAACCGCAAAGGCAACCCGTTAACAGCGCCAAGCCAACCCCGCAGGCAATGGAATAGGCGAAACCTGGGTCTGCTGCGGTCGCCGAGTAGTGTTTCAGATATGCTGCCAACACCGTACCGCTGAGCGTTAACGCCGTACCAGCCGATAAATCGATGCCTCCGGCAATAATAATCATGGTCATTCCCAATGCGGGCACTGCGATCAGCGAGGCAGAACTGGAAAGCACCCGCATGTTGCGCCAACTGAGAAAGCTACCCTCTCCCCAGGCTTGATCGGCTATGGCAAAGATCGCAACGATGACCAGCAGCGCTAACAAAGGCCCTAACTGGCTGCCTAGCAACAACTTGAAAGTCCAGTTTGAATTTTTCATTTCACAGCACAATCGCAAAAAATCAAAAAGCCCAACCAAAATTCATCCAAGTGGTGCCAACCAGCAAATAACTTTAGTCGTTGCCAATCGCGCAGCGCATGATTTCTTCGTCCGTCCACTGGTTTGCACTGCGAACCTGTATCAATCTACCGCGAGCCATCACGCCGATGCGATCACAAACCGCTAACAGTTCGGGCAGGTAAGAACTAACAAAGACCACGGTTTTTCCCTGGGCAGCCGCCAAACCCATCAAGCGATAGATCTCGGCTTTACTTCCCACATCGATCCCCTTGGTCGGCTCGTCCAGCAGCAATACCTGCGCTCGTTGGTGCAGAATGCGACCCAGAGCCACCTTCTGCTGATTGCCGCCAGACAATTCGGCCACCGCCTGACCTGCACTTCTCGCCTTAACTTCCACCTGCTGAATTTGTTGAAGCACGGCTTGCTCGCGTTTCCGAAGCTTCAAAAAACCATACTTTTTGTATCGACTCTGATTGCCCATGGTCACATTCTCTGCAATGGACAAGTCCTGAGCCAAGCCTTCGCCTTTGCGATCTTCCGACAAGAATCCGATACCTGCCCGCCTTCGAGCGCCGACACTTGAAGGAAGATTACGACCGTCCAGTTGCACAGCGCCGGCTACTTGACGTTCCAGTCCCATCAAACACCTCAGCAGCTTCGAACGGCCAGCACCAACCAACCCTGCCAATCCAAAAATCTCTCCGCGTCGCAGCTCTAAATTCACATCGCGTGGAGCGTATCGACCAGACAGGTGACGAACATCGACCACCACTTCCCCGATTTCATGTGGCACTTTGGGATACAACTCGCGAACATCCCGTCCAACCATCAGGGATATGATCTGTGCGTCCGAGACACCTTTCAGCTCGCCCTGCCCTACCTGCTGGCCGTCGCGCAGCACACAGTAACGATCGGCAACCTCGCGCACCTCTTCCAAGAAATGACTGATATAGACAATGCCAAGCCCTTGGCTTTTCAGCTTGTCGATGATCGAAAACAATCGGCGAACGTCAGCTTGTGGCAATGAACTGGTGGGTTCATCGAACAAAATGATCCGAGCCTGACTGGCCAATGCCCGCGCGATCTCGATCAACTGCTGCGTTGCTACCGACTGCCCGCCGACCATAGCCTGCGGCGAAAGTTCGGATAGTCCCACCGCAGCCAGGACCTCACGCACCTGGGCTCGCTGACCAGACCGCCAAAGTATTCCGCCAGGCAGACATGGCTGGCCCAGAAGAATATTGTCTTCGACCGATAGATCTGGCGCTAGACTCAGCTCCTGATAAATCATGGCCACACCTGCTTTACGCGCTTGATGTGGATTGCCAGATGGACAGTAGGGTTGTCCTTGCAGTCGCAGCTCACCCTGATCGGCGCGATGGGCTCCGCTAAGCACCTTCAGAAGAGTACTCTTGCCCGCTCCATTTTCTCCGATCAATGCCAACACTTCGCCAGAGCGTACGTCCAGACTGACACTGCTTAATGCCTGAGTTGGTCCAAAACGCTTGCTGACGTTTAGAATTTCCAACAATATGGAGCTCATGGATCGACCCCCGCGAAAATCAGTACTCTGTGGCCACTGGCAGACAAACCATTATTGCTGCAACGGTGGCTTGAGCAGCTTGCTGATAGGCTCCGAATCCATGTTTTCTCGCGTTGCAAAGGACTCGCCGGTCGAGATGAATTTCTGTACGGTCTTACCTTGTAGCGATTCCACTAGCGTTTTTACGCTTTGCATCCCCATCTGAACCGGATCTTGCAATACGATCCCAGAACAGGAACCGGAGCGCAGGGCTTCAATCAGCGCATCGCTGGGATCAAAGGCAACAAAGCGAACCTGCTGATCCACGCCTGCATTCTTAAGTGCCTCAAGAGTTCCGTTTGCGTTAGGTTCGCAGACAGCAAAGATGCCAGACAAATCTTTTTGATGAACCTGCAACAGTTGGTCGACCTTTTGTTTAGCACTGGTCGCATTGTCGCCCCCATATTGATCCGATGAAACTACTTTGATTTCGGGATATTTAGCAATCGCATCCAGAAAACCCAATTCGCGCTGCTCGGTGCTTTCACTGCCGGCAAGATACCTGAGCAGAACAACATTGCCCTTGCCGCTGATGGCTTTGGCCATTTCATCAGCCGCTAACTGACCGCCACGAAAATTGTCGGTCGCTACGTAGCTAACAATCTCAGGTCCGGAATCCAAGCCACTATCAAAGATGATCACTGGAATTCCCTCGTCGATAGCCTCTTGCACCGCATCCACCAATCCACCCTTCTGATTTGGTGCCAACACAATTCCATCCACTCCCAAAGTAATCATGCTTTTGACTACTTCGATTTGGCTGCCTGTGTCACTTTCGACTACTGGTCCACGCCAAATGATTTCGACATTGCCTAGTTCTTCAGCAGCCTGCTGAGCACCATAATGCACGGATTTCCAAAATTCGTGGCTCGTTCCTTTAGGAATGACCGCGATGCGAAGCTTCTTGGATAAAGCTGCACTAGTGCCGGCTTGTTCGGGTGACCGACCGCATCCGGCCCCAAGCACTCCAATGATCGCCAGACACAAACCAGTGAGCAAAAACAAACCAGATTTTCGAAAGAGAATGACCGTTGGCTGCGATTTCATAATTGCTTGTCAATCAAAGGGAAAAGGTGTGCTAGTTCGCTACTTGGCAAGGAATGGGCAGATCGAGCGCGACGCGAAATCGCTCCTCTGCTGAGGAAGTGTTTTACTCTGGCGTGATATGGCGCTGTCAGTGGTTCTGTCAGTTGCCGGCACCCAGTTCCAGCTTCTGCCAGAACACTCCCAAACGATCCCCGCGCCGCCGAACGTCCTCCAACATCACTTCGATATCCGGGGTTAGATTGTACTTGATCGTCTTACCTCGGAAAACTACGGTGATTTCTCTAGAAAAGTCGACCATCTGAGGCGTCAGCCATAAAAGGGCCGATCGGTCCACCGACGGGATCTTAGAAATACGCACACCGTTGAGAGCCTGGTCCAGAAGCATCGCTTCAAATTTCCCGCGCCGCGCCGCATCGCGTGCCGGGTCCAGTTCAAACGCATTGGTCATCACTTCGGGCGTTAACTGAGCTGCCTCCAACCAATAAAAGAACCGATCGCCGCTGCGCATCGTCACGAAATCCAGTGCCCGAGGAGACCGCAGACGCTGCCTACCGGCAAGCTGCATCCACTGCATGATCCTAGGCAATTCAGCGGAAAACAGGCCGCGACCCTGTCCGATATGTTCAACCACCACGCAGTCGTATTGTAGGCTCTTCAAATAACGATCCGCAGTCACGCCTAGGCCTGGATTGTTCAATCGCACTCCGTCCATCTCGCCGTAAACGATGTAGGTAGCTAGCGGAATGTCCGTCGGTGACTCTTTGGCAGCTTGAACGTTGGAGTGATACAATGGAATGTACTTGTCGGCTGTCGGTGAGATGAACACGGCACCGGCCCACAAGTCGGGATGCGATTGGGCGATGTCCCAGGCCGCAGTTGCACCTTCAAAATGCCCGCTTATGAAGACGCGATCCGTGTTGACGCTCGTGCGTCTCAATGCGTCGCGATAACAAGCCAGCACCCTCGCATGTTCCGCTTCTGTGTATTGATAACCGGCTTGAGTGTCCAGCATCCACCTGGGACAAATCACGATGTAACCCATACGTGTCGCGGGACCAAACCTGGCAACCGATTCCTGTAATTGAGCAACGTTGCCACACCAGTAGTCGATCGGCAAATTGGCTTGATACTCGCGAATCGATCCGGGCAGCGCCATGATGCAGGGATACTTGCGATTTGGATCATACTCTGGCGGCAACTGCACGGTGTACTCAACCGAGCCGCCGCCACTTAACAACACGCTCTGCCTATAAAAACCCTCAGGCTCCTCTGGTCGATGCTCAGGCAGTTCATGCGATGGCCTCATGACAGCCAGAATACGAGCCAGCAACTCAGGTTGCGCGCCTTCCTGGCTGCGCAGTTGGCTAAGGATCGTCGCTCGTTCATGTGCCGAGGGAGTGTTCAAATAGTCGCGAGTCAGTTGTCTAACTTGAATCAGCGATTTTGCCACAGCAAAGTTTTGAACACCCGAGCCAGGCCCTAACAACCAGCCTCCCAACGCTAAAGCCACTGCGCTGTCATCGGCCAAAGCCGGATCGGCAGCCAGTCGCATGAAGTCATCCAGCCGTACAGCCGAATCAAGATTGATCTGGCCCAAGATTTCATCTACCACGGCAGCGATCAACTGTTGATCTGGCTCGGGCAGCTTGGCAACTCGCTGCTTGAGCAAATCGGTTAACCGGCCGATCACTTCCAAATTCTGCGACAACTGATCCAATTCGCCTTTGATCTTAAGCTGAGTCTCGATCAATTCTCGCGGAAAAGCATTCAGCAGTGCGTATGCCAACTTGGTTTGCCCGGCTTCACGCCGCAGGTTGATTTCCTCAAATTGCTGATTGGCCAACAGTTGTTCCGTTTGAGCGATCAAATTCACGCGATTGCCCAGTTCGGTTGGGAAACGTTCGATCGCCTGCTGAATGGTTCTTTTGGCGTCTCGAAATCGTTTGGCTTCCAAGTAGAAAGAGTACAGACGAAGCCACTCGCTAGAACGAGTCAAGTCCAGCGTGTTTTCTAGTATCTTATTCAGTTCGTCGCTGGGTATGGAGGTCAACGCTTCGCGACAGTCCCAAGCAAACCGCTGATCAGCACCTCGCAGAATCTCCAGCTTGGCATACTGAGGCGTCAATTCAGTGATCTGCTGCAGCACGGTCATTCGTTCGTTGTCGGCCATTCGAAAATGCAACGTCCGGCGACCGTTGATATTGAACCCGGAGATCTGATCGATCCCTAAAAAAGACTGCACAGCCCCGCTTTTGTTCACTTCGTTTGCCGCAGGAAAATTGATTGTTGTCGATCGATCGATGGCCATAGCCTGACTGTTGATCACATTGCGGGGCGAGGCGTTATAGTAGGTTCGGCGCAGACCATCGTTCAAGACATCGATGGGCCGACTGGCTACCTGACCTGCAGTTGGACGCTGGAGGATGTTGGTACTCACCGTCTCAGTGGGTTCGACAGTTCCCGGCCCCAATCGCAAACCGTTTCGCAGTTCGACGATAAAGGTTTCCTGCGCAAGTACCACGCAGCCGCACACTAGCCATTGGCCAACCAGGGTCAAGCTGACGATCATTCTTTGCATAGTGATGGCAATGGGCAGCAAAATGGACTGGCAAGTGTCTGCGAAGTTGTTATCTATTGTTTGCGATGATATTCACCGGATCAAGCGATACGCCCCCCTGCTCTGCAACTTCTTCCGCTGTTTTGTGCGGCTGGTAAGGGTTGTCCGGCCTTGCGTGAAACTCAGGTTTCGATGACAGTGTTTGGTCTACTATTTCATCGTCCCCTGCCCAATCTCAAGATGATTCCTATCCATTACGATTACAACCAGATTCCAACGACTCTGCAGGCTGGCGCGGTGGCAGTGGGCAACTTTGACGGCATCCATCGTGGGCACGCGCAGTTGATCGGCCAGTTGATCCAGCTTGTCAGGTCGATCGACGGTCCGGCAGTCGTCATGACCTTTGATCCGCCGCCTATGTCCGTGCTGTACCCCGAGCGTCCAACCCTGCCCCCCATCACTCCGCTAGCTCGGCGAGCAGAACTGCTGGCCGAATTGGGAGTGGACGGTTTGATCGTTCTGCCCACCAACCCAGAACTACTGAATCTATCGGCGGATCAATTCTTCCAACAGATTCTGGTGAATAAGCTGCGTCTGAGAGGGATGGTTGAAGGTCCGAATTTTCGTTTTGGCAAAAATCGTGGCGGCGACATCCAAGTGCTGGAGCAACTGTGCCGACAATACACAGTTCAATTGCAGATCGCTCAAGCCGCCAACGATTCGTCTGAAATGATCTCTAGCACTCGTATTCGCGCCCTGTTGTCCGAAGGCGACGTGGCAACCGCCAATAAACTGCTGACTCGACCTTTTCGGTTATCTGGAATCGTTTCTCGTGGGGCAGGCCGAGGCAATCGATTGTTGTTTCCGACCGCCAATTTGACTCAAATCCAGAGCCTAGTTCCGGCGCATGGGGTCTACGCCACCCGCGTGCATTATGGTGGCCAGCAATATCAGGCTGCCATGAACATCGGTCCTAATCTGACATTTGGTGAGCAGTCGTCGAAAATCGAAGTTCACCTGCTTCAGTTTGACGGCGACCTATACGATCAACCATTGCACTGCGATTTAATGGCAAGAATCCGTGAAGTCCGCAAATTCAACTCAAAGGACGAACTTCGCCAGCAAATCCAACTAGACCTAGAGCATGCCGCACAGACCACGCCACTTTCGTAACCAAGACGACGCACATACTACAAATATTTCGGACTAATTTATGGGCTCGAAACGGGCCATGTGGTTGCTCGACCGTTGGATTTGGGTCAGGATACGTCCTGCGGAATTTGCGGAATGCCCCCTCACCCTGCCCTTTCCCCCGCAAAACCGGTGGAGAGGGGACAAAGCAAAGCCTATGTCTTAGCGAAAGGCCATATTCGAGCAGGAGTACGAGTACCGCCAAAGTTTGAGTACAAGTATGAAGCTTTAGGATTCCCGAGTATTTCTACTTGGCTGATTCCGGCGATCAGCGAGAACTGTCCTTACTTGAATACTTCGTTATAACACTTTCTTTAGAATTAGAACACTTTCATTAGAAACTGACAAAAAACGATGTCCTTGGACTTTAGCACCTTAGCGCAGCGTATCCATTCTTGCAAAAGCTTTATTCTTTGTAGCCACATTCGACCCGACTGCGATGCCTTGGGCAGCGAACTGGGCATGCTGGGAATTCTTCGACAATTGGGCAAACAGGTTCGTATTGTCAACGGCCACCCAACTCCACCGACGCTGTCTTTCCTTGATCCTTCGCAGATCATCGAAGTCATCCATGAACATGTCAAACCGGAAGACGTTCAGGCCGATTGCTTCATTGTGCTAGATACCAGCGCCTGGGCTCAGCTTGGAGCGATGAGCGACATCCTGAGACAATTCCCTGGCAAAAAACTGTGCATCGATCATCATGTTGGCGAGGACGATCTGGGGACCGAGTTCTTCAAGGACACCAGCGCTGAAGCGACCGGTCATCTAGTTGCCAAACTGGCCAAGCATCTTCAGGTTCCCATCAACAAGAGTATGGCTACAGCCCTATACGCAGCCATAGCAACAGACACGGGCTGGTTCCGCTTTAGTTCGACGACCCCGGAAACCTATCGCGTGGTGGCCGAACTATTGCAATCCGGAGCCGTGCCCTCAGAAATCTACAGCGATTTGTATGAACGCGATACGATTGGTCGTGTTCGCCTTCGAGGTCGCATTCTTTCGCGAACCACCGATGAGATGTCGGGGCAATTAGTTCACACCTACGTGCTGAAAGAAGATTTTTCAGAAACAGGTGCCAATCCGCCTGACACCGAAGATGCCATTAATCTGACTCTGGCTGTCGCCGGGACTAAAGTTGCTGTGATTTTTGTAGAACAACTTGGCGGTGGATTTAAGATCAGCTTTCGCAGTCGATGCGCGGTGGATTGCAACGCATTGGCTAGGCAGTTTGGCGGCGGTGGACACAAGGCGGCGGCAGGGGCCTTTGTGGAAGGTTCACTGAGTGAAGTCAGGGATCGCGTACTGACTCCAGTGCGCCAAGCGATGGGTGGCGTTTAGCGAGAAGTGTCATAACAAATAATAAATCTCCTGACGCTCCTCGTTTACCGCTCAGCAGTCTACTTGGCTTCTGGCTGAGAAGGAGCGTTTGGGGACGCTGACTCCGGTGTAGGCGTCTGCGGTTCAGTAGCATCTGGCGCAGGAGCTTCAGTAGCGGATGGTTCGGCGACTGAAGGTTCTGAAGAGGTTGACTCGGCGCTAGAGGATTCTCGGCTGGCAGGCTCAGTCGGCTCGGGAGTAGTTACCTCTGCCTGGGGACTATCAGGAGTACTCGAAGAGTCGGCAGTCTCTGGCGATGGCGTTTTTGTTTCGGCTGTCGACGGTTCGGTTGTTTTTTCGTCAGGCGATTGCGTCTCAGATTGCTGGGAATTTTGCTCTTCGCCAGCTTGCTGGTCGGGCGTCTGAGCATCCGCTGGCGGGAACAACTGTTCGAAGTAGCGCATGTAGTGATCTTCGCCGTAAGTCAACTCGCCTCCCTGATAACCGGCAACCGAAACGGCTCCGGCCGCAATGCAACTGGCCATTAGCCACAACATTCGCTTGCCGATGCTGCCATTCCTTCGGACACTAACGGCCAGCGGCAAAGTTAGCAACGAAAACAGAGCAACAAAGACTCCGGCCCATCGATGCCGATCCAGCGCGCTGGCAGCCAAATCGAATCCAATGTTTTTCCCGTATCCTTCGTAAACTGCGTAGGACCAACCGGTCAAACAGGCAGCCACCGCTCCCAAGGCACCGATCCACAAGCAGTGAAAGGCCACCGGTTCGCAAGAAGTACGATTGACAAACGAGAGCAAAACAAACAGAGCGGATACCGACAGCAAAGCCACTGGAAAATGTACCATGGCAGGATGAAACAACCCTTGGAACGACCACAATTTGGCAGCTTTACTCGCACTAGCATCCGGAGTCGCTTGCATCGCCTGCTGAGCATCCTCACTGGCCCAACTGCCTTCGGCGCCCTCTTCAATCCACGCCTTGACCAATAGCAATTCGCCTGCGGCCAGGCCACCGGGATGAGCATCACTGGCTGGAGGCATCAGCATTTCGGGGTCATCGGTTCGCAGATAATCGGTCCATAGCGAACTGGAAGAAGGACTGCCTGGTTCGATATAGGCCAACAAACTATCGCGGTCATCTACACGAAAGTCGTTCTTGGCATCTTTGGGACCATGGCAGTTCAAACATTCCTGCTGGAATATCGGCTGGATGTGCTGCTGAAAATCGACCAGTCGCGGCTCTTGCCCCCGAGCCGGTAAACCAATCAAGCCAATCGCAAAACAGAAACTGGTCAGTCGAATGATCATGGTAAACAACCCCTTTTCGATGCCAATCATTAGGTCAACTCCCGTCATGGGATTCATTATAACTCCGCAAAGCCGTTGGAGAGGGGACTAAGCAAAGCTTGTGCCTTAATGAAAACCCTTAACGGCTTTGCCCCTCAGCCATTACCGAGTTCATTATGCCGTAGCTCTGGCATGGATACAAGCAAACGATCAAGACCCCAACCGCGACTCAATGTCGCTGACCACATCATCCACTTTAACTCGCACCTGCTCAAGCGTATCGCGATCTCGAATGGTAACCGTCCGATCATTCAGCGACTGGCCATCGACGGTGATGCAGTAGGGCGTCCCCACTTCGTCTTGACGACGATAGCGTCTGCCCACGGCACCTTTTTCATCGTAAAACGTGGTAAACTTTTTCTTCAGGGCGCGATACAGTTCCTGAGCCAATTCGGGCATCCCGTCTTTCTTGACCAGCGGAAAGACGGCCACCTTGATCGGTGCCAGACGCGGATGCAGCCTTAACACCACGCGACTCTGCATCTGCCCAGACTCATCAGGTGCCTGATCTTCGCTGTAGGCTTCACAAAGAAACGCCAAAGTGGCTCGGTCGGCGCCTGCCGAAGGTTCGATCACATGCGGCACAAAACGCTCGCCGGTGAGTTCATCGCGATAGCTCAGATCCTTGCCGCTGCCACGATACTTGGGCTTACCATCCTCGCCCAGTTGAACTTGCAACGGACAGCTCTTCTCGTCCAACTTGCCTTCCATGTGACTGCGCAGGTCAAAATCTCCGCGATGCGCGATACCTTCCAGTTCACCAAACTCACCGGCAGGCAAAAATGGAAACGCATACTCGATGTCCGCCGTTCCCGTTGAATAGTGACTTAGTTCGTCAACAGCGTGTTCTCGAAGTCTCAATCTTTCGCCAGACAAGCCCAGCGAGGTGTACCACGCCATGCGTCGGTCGCGCCAAAACTGATACCACCGATTGGACGACTGGGGATTGCAGAAGAATTCGATCTCCATTTGCTCGAACTCTCGCGAACGAAACGTAAAGTTGCGCGGAGTGATTTCATTGCGAAAACTCTTGCCGATCTGAGCTATGCCCAGCGGTAACTTGACGCGAGAGCTATCAACGACATTCTTAAAGTTGACAAAGATGCCTTGTGCAGTTTCCGGACGAAGAAAAGCCGCTCCTTCTTCTCCGCTCAGCGCACCGACGTAGGTCTTGAACATCAGGTTAAATTCACGCGGCTCGGTTAATGTCCCCAATTCGTTGGCATCCGGAGCAAGTACCTGCGAGAATTCATCGATCTGATTCAGGCTGTGATAGGCGCTGTCCCAGGTCAATTGATCGGCATCTTTGCTTCGTAGATTAAAGAACTTGAGCGCTCGTCGCTGCGTGTCTTCATCCTCACTTTCGGCTTCAGCCATAGTGGTTACAAAAATTTTCTGCCCCTTGGCCTGGACCCATCGCCCTCGCACCTGATCGTGACGATAACGCTTTCTAGACTGCCTGCAGTCAACCATGTAGTCGTGAAAAAGATCGTAGTGGCCCGAACACTTCCACACTTGAGGGTGCATAATGATTGTACAATCCAACCCTACCATCTCGTATTCGCTGGGAGCACCAGGCAGGCAAGTCAATTCATCGTGACCGCTGACCATGTCGCGCCACCAGGCATCTTTGACGTTACGCTTCAGTTCGACACCCAGCGGTCCATAGTCCCAAAAACCGTTCAGTCCGCCATAGATTTCGCTGGACTGAAACATATAGCCGCGACGCTTGCAAAGCGAAACCAGTTTGTCCATTTGTAACATTTATTTTTCCTCAATAGAACGCTTCAGGAGTACGACTCGAACCTGCCCTGACAAATCTTTTATCAATTCGGGCGGACCCCAGTAACTCTCGCCACCGGTCATCGCCTCCACTTGTCCGGCCAGCATGGGCGATATTTCAAAGCACAATTGCCCGCCCGGAACCAAATGCAACGCGGACTGGCGTACTAACTCTCGCAGCAACTCCAACGGTCCCTGCTCAGCCACAAGCGCCAACCTGGGCTCGTAGTCTCGCACCGTGCCGGCAAGCTGTGCAAACTCGTCCTCAGACACATAGGGCGGATTGCTTACGATCAAGTCGAACTTCAAATCTTCGCAGCACCAGGTAAGCAGATCCCCTTGCACCCAGCTCATGCGATCTTCACCGATGGCGTGCCGCTGAGCGTTGCGCTGAGCCACCTGCAACGCTGCCTGACTAACATCGACTGCAGTCACGTGGCAGTCTGGCAAGTGCTTAGCCAACGCAATGGCCACTGCGCCACTGCCTGTCCCAACATCCATTATCCTTAGCGTTCCAGGACGGCAAACCGACTTAGCATAGTCCAGTGCGGCCACCACCAAATGTTCGGTCTCAGGTCGCGGAATCAGCACATCAGGGTTGACCTCAAAGGTCATCGAGTAAAACTCTTTGAAGCCCACCAAGTAAGCTACAGGCGTGCCTTCTGCGCGACGCCGCACCATTTCCCGAAAAGCGGCTCGAACCTGCTCCGAAGGCTGATCTTCATAAGCGGTGTAAAGCTCGATACGCTGGCAACCCCGCGCGTGCGACAGCAGCACTTCGGCATCCAGACGTGGCGACTGAGAGCCCGAACGCTTGAGGTAGTCGGCGGTCCAGCTCAGCAAGCGACCAATCGTCCAGGTCTCCGTAGCGCTCATTCTTCGGACTCCATTCCTCCCCGCAACTGATCTCGCTCGTATTCCAACAATGCGCGCGACACAGGAGCCATATCACCGGCCACAATCTGATCCAGTTTGTACAAAGTCAGATTGATGCGATGGTCGGTCAATCGATTCTGAGGAAAATTGTAGGTGCGAATCCGCTGACTTCGATCGCCCGAGCCGATCAAACTTTTTCGAGTATCCGCTTGCTTCTGCAACTCCTGTTGACGCCGAAAGTCGTAGATTCGGCTTTTGAGTACGCGCAGCGCCTTGGCTAGATTTTTTAACTGACTCTTTTCGTCCTGGCACTGCACCACGATACCAGTTTCAAAGTGAGTCAATCGAATCGCCGACTCGGTCTTGTTCACGTGCTGACCTCCAGGCCCGCTGGCGCAGAATTTATCGATGCGATAGTCGTCCTTCTTCAGATCAACTTCCACATCTTCGGGCTCAGCCAACACGGCTACTGTGGCCGCCGAGGTGTGCACGCGACCCTGAGTCTCAGTTTCGGGAACGCGCTGGACGCGATGCCCGCCACTTTCGAACTGCAACTCCCGATAGACGCCATCACCTTCCATACCAAAAATAATCTCTTTGAAGCCGCCTCGTTCGGAGACGCTCATGTCCATCACTTCGTATCTCCAACCGCGATTGTCGGCATAGTGCGTGTACATCTGGTAGAGATCCCGAGCGAACAAGGCTGCCTCTTCACCGCCCGTTCCAGCTCGAATTTCCATCACGCATCGAGACCGATTGGCATCTTCGCCGCCAACGGTCATCTCCAATAGTTCGTTCCACAACTGCTCGCGCTGACTGCGCAGCGACTGCATTTCCTCTTCAGCCATCTGTCGCTCTTCGACATCTGCGCTTTGAGTCATCTCGACCAAACCAGCAATATCGCTAGTCAGCTTTTTGTAGGTGCGGATTTTGCCAGCCAGTCTGACCAGCGAACCGTGTTCGCGCGCCACAGCGGCCATCTTGTTGGAATCGGCAAGCACCTCCGGGCTGCTCATCAACGCTTCGAGCTGTTCGAAGCGCTTGAGCTTGGACTCGAGTTCCTCGCGGACATTCATGACTTTAGCTTTTCAATTCCAATAAGGTGCATAGACAAACAAAGCCCGCCGTGATGGAGACCACGCGGGCTACTGAATGCACAAAAGATTGCTTCTGCCGAACCGCTCTCTCTGAAAGGCACGTTGCCCTGCGTCTGGAGATCAGCAGTTGGCAGCTACTTCTTGCCCTTCTTGGGCTTCTGCAGGCTAGCATAGGTACCAGCCGCAAACTTGTTCTGGAACTTCTCGATGCGGCCAGCCGTGTCAACGAACTTCAGCTTACCGGTATAAAACGGGTGGCAAGCACTGCAAATGTCGACCTTCAACTCGGGCCGAATGCTGCGAGTCTGAAACGTATTGCCACAGCCACACGTAACCGTGGTTAGCTGATATTTGGGGTGAATGTCTGCCTTCATTACTAATCTCGATTCATTAACTGCCTGTTTCCACCGGTGTCGGAAAGGCGAAATGCTAATGCCAAAGCCCAAAATGCTCAATCCCAAAAAACCAACTATTCTGAGACAAATTCCAGCTCGGCATGCGACAATCGAAAGGTTCGATCGGTTTGACTGTCCGAAAATAACACGGTAACCGATCGCTTGGGCCCGTGACCTGTAGCAGTCACGATTTGCCCTACCCCCCAGCGTGGGTGCATGACCTGGACTCCCGGCCGAAAACGTCCCCACCGGGCGGATGCGGCAGCCAGCTTGGCTCCGGTCGTCAACTGCCCACCGCTGTGACGCTGGACCTTGTTCAAGCGACGACGTTTGAGTTCTTCGGGCGGCAATTGACAATGATCGTCATATTCCACGCCATCGGTCTGGTCGGAGGGATCTTGGTCGGCCTGGTCAAAATCGCCTGAATCGTCATGAAAGTACTCGGACAAGTCATCCCTGTCTTGATCCCCATCAAAAATGTCCGATTCGCAACGGTCGACAACCTGCATCTCATGCCTGGGCAACTCCATCAAAAACGAACTTGGTACGCCTGCGCCTTGGGAACCAGCGAAACCTCGGGACTTGGCATAGCTCAGTTGCAAACGGTCCCGAGCGCGAGTGATCCCCACAAACAAAAGTCGCCGCTCCTCTTCTAACTGGCTGGGATCCGATTTGCAGCGCGAGTGTGGCAGGATATTCTCTTCGACTGCAATTAGATAGACAGATGGAAACTCCAGCCCTTTGGCCGCATGCAGCGTCATCAAGGTAACTTTGGCGCCGTTGCTTTCGATCTGATCGGTGTCGGACTGCAGCGCCACCGACTCCAGAAACCGCTCCAAAGCGGGTCGATCATCGTGAACCTGTGCATCCACCTCTTGGGCCTCGGCAAGCAATTCGTCAATATTCTGAAACAGCTCACCCGGATTCTCGATGTCGCTGCGCTGTTTGCTCAAGAATTCTCGATAGTCGGTCAACTCCAAAACCGACTGCAATAGCTCCTGAAGCGAACCAGTGGACAGCCGCACCAATTGATCGTAGATGCGCAGAAACTCCCGCAGGCCAGTCGTAGACTTCTTGGAGCCCCAATTTTCCGCCACCGCAGCTCGGCAACTTTCCAGCAGAGACAAGCGACGCGCAATGGCCAGTTGCGACAACTTCAGCAGCGTCTGTTTGCCGATTCCGCGCGGAGGCAAGTTCACAATCCGTTGAGCTGCCACGTCGTCATCAGGATTAAAAACCAACTGCAAATAGCCTAAAAGGTCTTTGATCTCTTTGCGCAGGTAGAATCGAAAGCCGCCGATGAGCTGATAAGGTATTTGCCTTCGCAGCATCGCCTGCTCGACCAGTCGTGACTGAGCATTGGTGCGGTAGAGAATTCCGAAGTCGCTGGCCTGCTGTGTTCCCTGCTGTATCAGTGTGGCAATTTGATCAGCAACATCTTCAGCTTCGGCTCTGGCGGTAGGGTAAACGACCAGTCGTACAACGTGACCGGTCGATCGCAGCGGAACCAACTGCTTGTGTTTTCGGTACTCGTTGTTGCGTATTAAACAATCGGCTATCGATAGGATCTCTGGGGTACTTCGATAGTTTTCTTCCAGCCGAATGATCTTCAAGTCGCTGTAGTCTCGCTCCAAATTTGAGATGTTTTTCAAGCTGGCACCTCGCCAGCCATAGATCGATTGATCAGGGTCACCGGTGGCAGCAAGGTTAGGACTATCGACACTTAAATGCCTGAGGATCACGTACTGCGCTAGATTGGTGTCCTGATATTCGTCTACCAAGACGTAACGAAAGCGGCGATCCAACTGCTCGCGCAGCTCGGGATGCTGACGCAGCAGCAAGGCCGTGTGCATCAGGATATCGTCAAAATCTACCGCTCCATTGCGCAGAAGCGATCGCTGGTAGAACGGATAAACTTGCGCCACCTGATACTCGCTGCTGCTGAGCGCTTCGGACTCCAGCACGTCGGGTGTGATCAGCCGATTCTTGTAAAAACCAATGCCCTGAGCCAAATGCCCCAGGGAGGTGTGCGTCAAATCGAACTTAGCATCGGCAACCGCCTGCTTCAGACAGGCTGAAGCATCATCCACATCATAGATCGTAAAATTCTCTGGCAGGCCCACCAATCTCGCGTAACGACGTAGCAGACGCACGCAAAACCCGTGAAACGTCCCCAACCAAACTTGGCCACCTCCGACTAACTGCACCAAACGGTGTCGCATTTCGCCGGCTGCCTTGTTGGTGAAGGTCAGCCCCAAGATTTCGGACGGCGAAACGCCCTGGCGAACCATATAGGCGATGCGATGTGTGATCACCCGAGTCTTGCCACTTCCAGGTCCAGCCAAGATCAGTAGTGGTCCATCGATCGTTGTGACGGCCAGTCGCTGGGAGTCGTTCAGTTTGATCAGAAGTTTTTCTGTCGACATATTGGATCGTAGCTTAAGAGCAGTTAGCGAATTGTTTGCCAATTGCTCCGAGAACCTAACGGTTCACGCAATGCTAGCAAACAGCATAAAAATCTTAAAAAATTTTTTAGTCAAGCGTCGATGAAGGAACGCGCGACCTGAGAGTTCTGTTTATATTATTCGCCATCTTGGAACTGATAGGTAGTGGTCAGTTCATTTCGATGGCTCAAGTGTGAAGGAAGGAATCCAACATGGCAGTAACACGCATTCCCATCAGTCAAGCAGAAGAGAAGGCACGCAGACTACGTGAACAGCTTGATTTGAGCACCGCAGAAATCGGCCTGACGGTGCGGACAACGAACTGTTTAGAAGAAAAAGGCATTTTCACAGTTCGAGACCTTTTGCAAAGCACTCCTAAGGATCTGCTGAGCATTTCCAACTTCGGCGAAAAGACACTCGAAGAAGTCTATCTGGCGCTCGAAAAAATCGGATACTACCGACCTCATCGACATGCCAAAGAAGCCAGCCTAGTCTAAGACAGCTTGATGTGATCGTGCTCGTGCTCAATGAAATAGTGCTCGTGCTCAATGAAATAGTGCTCGTGCTCGGATATCCCTGAAGTTCCGAATACGAGTACGATTCACTGTCCCTACTGGGCACTGTCCCCACTGGGCAGCAAGGGCTAGCGGGAATCCCACACCGGCTCGGGAGTAATTTCGGGCCGGACAGGCGACCCCTGATCGGCTCGACCACTGCCAGCCAGTCGGCTGATGACTCGGACCGTCATATCGTGATCACAGGCAATCTGACAACTAAGTCGCACCCCGCTCAAGCCTCGCGCAGCCAGACAACTTTTTTCCGCCTGTGTCATGCGGTCAGGCTCGCCGTCAACAAACTCGACGCGGCAAGTCGTACAACGAGCATTCCCACCACAGGCATGCAATTGGTCGATGGCCGCGTCTTCGGTTAGTGCTAGCACGAGCCGTTTACCTGCAGCCACTTCGACAGGAGCTTGACCTTCTATAATCAGCTTGGGCATATCCTCTTGCAATCCTTGTTTCAGAGACCAAAAAATTCAAAATCCGCGATCAGCCAGCCGTCAGCAGCCGACATCCTCAAAACCATTGAGCAGCAGGTTGGCAGCTTCAAGATACCACGCTTGATGTGAATTGTGCAGTACCGATATCGAGTCTTAGCGCCCACTATGGCGATGGCTACTTCCAAGAAATTAAGCATCCCGTGCTGCCAACGATGGCCACCGGACAGGTTCAGCACCTTGATTTTCGCACCAATCCAGTTGGAGATCAGACGGCTCAAATTGGCTTGCCTTCGGATCTCAGTAAGCTGCGACTGCTGGTCGCCCCCGATCAAAACTATGGTCTGTGGTTTATCACCACAACCGATGGTTTGTTGAGTGTGCGTACTTTGTATAGTGCGGGCAATTCGCTTGGCCTGCTAAACCTTCCCTATTTCGCTCGGCAGCCACAAACTCAAGATGGTAACGCTGTCGCGGTTGACAGCGCACTGGAGGATTGGTACGAGACTACTCAACGTCGTCGTGGGCGTCGGCTTTAGGAAGGGCGATACCCAGGATCATTCTTTTCTGAGGGTTTGCAATCGAGTTGGTTTATGCCTTTTGCTACACTTGTCAGTTCTTGCATCGTGGGGCAAACTATCTGACTGTCACTTTTGCCAGACACATTCATTCTTAGCCTATTACCCACCTCTTCACTGAATACCTCGCCATGAGCACTCAGCGCGTTGTCATCACCGGTCTTGGTGTGGTCAGTCCTATCGGCTGCGATTTGGAGACCCTTTGGGACAGCTTGATGGCTGGACGTTCGGGTATTGCACCCATCACCGGCATGCCTACTAAATCGTTGCCGGTCAAAGCAGGGGCTGAAGTCAAGGACTTTACGGGCGACATCGAGAACTATGGCCCGCTGGACAAGTCGTTGCAGCGATCGATCAAAAAGAACATGAAGGTGATGTGTCGCGAGATCGAAATGGGTGTGGCAGCGGCTCAGAAGGCGCTGACCCATAGTGGATTATCCGCAGATCGTACCCCGGAACGCTGCGGCTGCCTGTTCGGCTGCGACTATATTTTGACTCGGCCTGAAGAATTTGCCGATGGACTTCGCAACTGTCGACAGCAGGCCGAAACGGGAAACGACCTTTTGGCTGGCTGGGTGTCGGACTGGCCGGTCCAGGGGTTGCCCAAGGTCAATCCGCTGTGGCTGCTGAAGTACTTACCCAACATGCCAAACAGCCATGTTTCGATCTACAATGATTTTCGTGGACCAAACAACGCTATCACCGTGCGTGAAGCCAGCATGAATCTGTCGCTGGCGGAAGCCGCTTCGATCATCCAGCGTGGAGCTGCTGACGTGATGCTGGTCGGTGCCACTGGCACGCGAATCCACCCGCTGCGCAGCATGCATGTGACTCTAACCGAGCCCTACGCTTCACATCAAGATGACCCCAGCACCATGTCGCGACCTTTCGACGCTTCATGTGACGGCTTTGTCCTGGGTGAGGGCGCAGGTGCCATCATGCTGGAATCTCTGGAACATGCAAAAAGCCGTGGGGCCAAGCTGTGGGGCGAGATCGTGGGCTTCAGTTCATCCATGACCGGACCTGCACCGGGGCGCGATCACCTGCGACAGGCCATTGGTCATTCGCTGAAGACCACGTACAGTCGAGCATCCGGTGCAATAGGCCAGCATTGGCATTTGCACGCTCACGGTCTAAGCACTCAAGAGGCTGACTCTGCCGAAGCTGGAGCCATTGCCGATCTTCTTGTTTCTCTGGGTTACCAGGTTCCGGTTACTGCCGCCAAGAGTTATTTTGGCAATTTGGGAGCCGGCAGTGGTGCCATCGAACTGGTGTGCAGTTTGTTGGCTTTGCAACATCAGCAACTTTTTCCCATTCGCAATCTGAAAAGACCAATGGCTAGTGTAACCTGGCCTGCTGCTCAGGGCGGCAGCCAACCCGGGCAAGGCTTCATTCACAGCAGCTTCACGCTGCAAGGCCAAGCAGCCAGCATCGCTGTGGCGACCATCTAGCGTAGTGTAGAGGATTGCTCCGCATCCATCTCAATGTCACGAACCGCTCTGCGGTCCAACTTGAAGTAACAATCGCTACCGATTGCTCGGGATTGTCCGACAGAAATGATCTAGTAGTGCGTTGATGCCATGCCAAGGGCAACGAATTGTGAAGAGCATCGGCGGAATGCCGCTCACTGGGGGGGATTGGGGAATTGGGGAGAGCTGGGGCAACCGACCACATTTTCGTCCACTGCCCACTGCCTACCGCCTGCGGATCGCGGAGTGATCCGCGACTATGGGCTACCTCGCGTTGACACTTGGGGCGGGCAAAAGTAACATATTGGTCTTACTGAACAAAATCTGCTGGTATCACGGGCGGGTTTTGTCGGCCGAATCCGCTGATGCCTTGGGGTTGGATGGCTCGAAATACTTGCTGTTTCGAGCAATCTCCGGACGCATTCGCTTCGCTGGCGTTAAGGCTCGTCGAGCCCTGTCGGTCTGGGACTTAGGCCGCAGAACTGCCGCGATCGTCGCCAACCCTTACTAAGCCATTATGAATCCTCACGAATTACTACGCATCGTTGATTCGCTGCATCGCGAGAAAAATATTGACAGCGAGATCGTGTTCGTTGCCATTGAATCGGCTCTGGTTACGGCGATTCGTCGTTCACGAGGCGAAGAGGCCGATGTCGACGTGCGCATCGACCGCGCAACGGGTAACGTCACGGCCATTTGTGACGGCAATGAACTGGATCAGGCTGAAATCGGTCGTATCGGTGCTCAGACGGCCAAGCAGGTGATCATCCAGAAAATCAAAGAGGCCGAGCGTGATTCCCTGATGGAAGAGTACCACGACCAAGTAGGGCAGATGGTCACCGGTACCGTGCAGCGCAGCGAGCGAGGGGTGACCACGGTTCAGCTTGCTAGCGTCGAAGCTATTTTGCCTCGCGGTGAACAAATCCCTGGCGAATCCTATCATAACGGCGATCGCGTGCGTGCTGTTGTGTACGAAGTGAAGTCCGCAGGCAATCGAGTCAAGGTCATTCTCAGTCGTACCAAGCCACAATTGGTTCAGCGGCTGTTTGAACAAGAAATACCCGAAATCGCAGAAGGCGTGATCGAAGTACGAGCCATCAGTCGTGAACCTGGTCAGCGTAGCAAGGTAGCGGTCAGCAGCTCGGATACTCGAGTCGACTGCGTAGGTGCCTGCGTAGGTGTTCGAGGTAACCGAATCAAGAATGTGACCAGTGAACTGGCTGGCGAGCGAATTGACATCGTCAGGTGGAGCGATGATCCGCAAGTGCTGATTCCCGCCTCATTGCAACCGGCCGAAGTCGAGCAGGTGCTACTGTGCGATTTGATTGGCCGTGCCATCGTGCTGGTGCGCGACGATCAACTGTCGCAAGCCATTGGCAAGTACGGCCAAAACGTTCGGCTGGCCAGCAAATTGGTGGGCTGGGACATCGAAATCATGACCACAGCCGAACTGGAAGAGCAAATCGACCGAGCGGTCACCTCCTTTATGGAATTGGAGGGAATGACCGAAGATTTGGCTCAACGACTGGTTGAACAGGGATATTTGTCGTACGATGATTTGTCAGTGATCGAGCCTGAGCACTTGATGGAGATGGGCGGCATCAGCGCCGAAGAGGTGGACCTGATCGTCCAGCAAGCCGACGAGCGAGTCGAAGAGGCTGAGCGGTTGGCCGAACAACAAAAATTACAAAAGAAACAATCCGAGCTAGCCAATAACCAGGCTGGCTCGACTGATGCTGCCGGTTCGGCTGGAACTAAGCCACCGCCAGCGGTTGCCAGCGAGCCGCAGGATGGCAATGCTACGGCTACAGAAACACTTGAGGAACCCATGGACAACAGCGATGAACCCGATCGGAATTAAGCGTCTGGTCGGCGCGTTCAGTCGGCATCATGCGGCTGGACGCACAATCGCGAGATACCATTGCCTAACCAAGGAGGTGGTATTGATGTAGATGACACTCCACGTGCAGTCGGTGGTCGTGTCAGCGCCAATAGTCTCGTTTCAACCCGCGAAGTGGTTGACGGGATCTTGCGGCCAGCCATGGCGACCAACTTTGGGCGACTGAGTATGTCTGGTGGATAGTTCCATCCGGACCTGACCACAATAACAATTGCTTCCCCAGGAACCTTAGCACGTGCCGAAACGCATCTACGCGTTAGCCAAAGAGCTAGCCATCGACAGCAAAGAGCTTGTAGATCTTTGCACCAAGCTAGGCATTCTCAACAAAGGCTCAGCGCTTGCCAGCCTTGAAGACGAAGAGATTGCGCGGGTTCAAAAGTATTTGGCGGGTGCAGATGCCAAGCCTGCCGAGCCAGAGAAGCCCAAGGGAGCGACAGTCAATGCCGCGCCTGTCCGATCGGCTCCTCTGGGCGGTTCGCTGAGCCGTATTGGCAAGCCACGCGATCTGCGTTCACCGACAACCAATCGTCCCGCT
Source organism: Aureliella sp. (assembly GCA_044234105.1). Classification (GTDB taxonomy): domain Bacteria; phylum Planctomycetota; class Planctomycetia; order Pirellulales; family Pirellulaceae; genus Aureliella. The sequence goes on from JBIIJD010000001.1 coordinate 50,649, forward strand.
ACGCCCCCACCGGCTGGCGAACCCGAAACCGTTGCACAGCCTGAAGCGGCAACTGAGGCACCAACGGCACCCGAGCCCCAGTCGGATGTTGCACCGGGTGCTATCTCACGTGAGGACTATGTTGCACCGCCTTCGGCGGCCGCTCGCGGACCTGTTCGCAGTTTGGATGGCAAGCGAGGCGGTAGTGGAGTTGGACGCACTGCAAAACCTACCGAAGAGCGCAAGCGTCCGTTGCAGAACCGTGCACCGGTGATCAATCTGGCCAGCGTTCCCAAATCGTCTACCCAACTGCCGCCACCCAAGTCTCGGGAACCGGCCCCCCAGCGTCCAGAGATTCGCTTCACCAAAGACGATATCTCCGGCCAGAAGCAGGGCATGAAGGCGAAACCCATCGAGCAATTGGTGGCTCAGAAGAAACAAGAACGAGACGACCAGCGGCGTCGTGACCCGCAGTCGCGCGACCCGCAATCACGCGCTCCTCAAGCCGAAGGTGGCTTGAAGGTTTTTGCTAAAGCGGCAGCCGATCGCAAGGGCAAGCATCACCACAAAGAAGATGAAGATGATGATGCCAAGACCAAGAAGAGTGTAGCAGGTATCGCTGTTGCACGCGCCGAACGACGGCAGAAGCAACTGGATGTAGATGAAGATGATCGTCGACAGCGCGGATATAAGAAGCTGGTTCGCAAAGGCACCAACACAGCCGCACCTAGAAAAGAAAGCGCCGTGCTGGAGTTGCCTTGTACCATTCGCAGCTTTTCGGAAGCGGCCGGAGTACCTACAGGCCGTGTGCTGGGGACATTGATGCAGATGGGGCAAATGCTGAACATCAATGCTAACCTGACTCGCGAGTTAGCCGAAATGCTGGCCATGGAATTGAATGCCGAAATCCAGTTTAAGCAGGCCGGTTCCCTGGAAGAGGATGTGATCGATCGTTTGGAACAGCAAGAGGACGCACCCGAGTCGCTGTTGCCGCGACCACCGATTGTAACCTTCTTAGGCCACGTCGATCACGGCAAGACATCGTTGTTGGATTATCTGATAGGAACTCGCATCGTCAAAGGAGAAGCGGGCGGCATCACTCAACATATTCGCGCTTACCAAGTCGAAAAAGATGGCAAGCTGATCTCGTTTGTCGATACACCAGGTCACGAAGCGTTCACTGAGATGCGGGCTCGAGGTGCCAATGTGACGGACATTGCCATCTTGGTAGTTGCCGCCGATGACGGCATCATGCCTCAGACCGAAGAGGCCATCAGCCACGCCAAAGCGGCTGGCGTGCCCATCGTAGTGGCCTTGAACAAGATCGACCTCCCTGGAGTCGACGTCAATCGCACTTTGACACAAATGACGGAGCACGGACTGACGCCCAGCGAATGGGGTGGCGATGTGGAAGTGGTTCGCACCAGCGCCACGACCGGCCAGGGCATGGACGAATTGCTTGAGACTTTGCTGACCGTTGCCGAACTGAACGACTACCGAGCCAACGCCGACCGGACAGGAATGGGCGTGTGCCTTGAGTCCGAACAGCAGTCGGACAAGGGTGTGATCGCCAAGATGATCGTCCAAGCAGGTACCCTTAAGGTGGGCGATGTAATCTTATGCGGCTCCAGCTACGGTCGCGTCAAAGCGCTTTACGACACTTTAAACACCACGCGCCAACTCAAGACCGCTGGGCCCTCGGTACCGGTCAACGTCACTGGCCTTAACATAGCTCCCGGTGCTGGCGACCGCTTTTATGTACTGGACGACATCGGTCAGGCTCGTCAATTGGCTGAAGGCCGCGAGCATCAATCTCGCGCCGAATCGCTATCGGGGACATCACCCAAAGTATCGTTCGAAGCGTTTCAAGATCTTCTTCAAACAGGCCGCTTAGGCAAAATCGAAGAGAAGGCTCAACTGAATCTAATCATTCGCGCTGATGCTCGCGGAAGTTTGGAAGCGATCGAAAAGGAGCTTTCCAAACTGGAACACCCAGAAGTCGATCTGAGGATACTCCAAAAGAGCGTCGGTGGTATTACCGTGGCCGACGTGACTCTGGCCAGCGCTTCGCAGGCTGTGATCGTGGGCTTCAACGTCATTCCCGATGAACAAGCGAGAATTTTGGCCGAAGAGCGAAACGTGGAAATTCGTCGTTACAATATCATCTACAAATTGGCCGAGGACATCAAAGCCATCGTGGAAGGTCGATTGCGGCCTGAAGAGCGAATCGTTGAATTGGGTCGAGCCCTTGTCAAAGCGGTATTTAACATCAGCAAAGTGGGGGCTGTGGCGGGCTGCTTGGTGGCACAAGGCACCATCGAACGCAACTGCCGTATTCGCGTCAATCGCGACGGTCGCACGATCGGAGATTATGCACTGGACTCGTTAAAACGACACAAGGACGACGTCAAGGAAGTTCCACGCGGAATGGAATGTGGTATTCGCCTGGCCGGTTTCAACGATTTGAAACCCGATGATATCCTGGAAGCCTATCGCAAAGAAGAAATCGCTCGGAAGCTTGATTAACAGCCCCGACCAGGAGAATACACGATGGCCAGTCGTCGATTATTAAAGGCCGCCGAAGCGATCCGTGAGGTCGTGAGCATGGCCATTTTGACCGAAATTCGTGATCCGCGTGTACAGCACGTGACCGTCACCGGCGTGGAGGTTGCACCCGACATGCGTAGCGCCAAAGTGCTGGTCAGCGTCATGGGGGACGAAGGCAAGCAGATACTGTGCCTGCGCGGTCTAGCAAATTCGGCAGGATTCCTACAATCCAAAGTCGCCAAGCGCATCGATACTCGGTACACTCCCCGACTGACCTTTGAACTAGATCAGGGGGTAAAGAAGAGCTTGGAAGTTGGCAAGATATTGTTCGATCTGGCTCAGGAGCGCCGCGCTCGCCAGGCCGAACTGAGTCAGAGTGACGACGCAGACAACTCCAGCAATCCCCCTGCCCCGGTCACCGCCCCATCCGAACTCCAGGACAGCCGCCAAGTGATTCAACCTGTGCCCCCGACATCGGATTGACGTCACCAATATATGTCCAATGACATACGACGCATGCCGGGCAGCGCTCGGACGATTGCCGGGCATCGCAAGACCGCTTATTTCTAGACTAAATTTGAGCATCTTTGAAATTGAAATGTGATCCCATGAGCAACAAAAATCGAAGCAGTCGGATTCAGTTACTCCAGAAAGTTTTGACTAAGAACTTCACGCCAGTCTCCACGCCTAAAGACCGCAACGTATTGGAGCATCTGATCTATGCGTGCTGTCTGGAAGACGCACCTTACGACTCTGCCGATGAAGCCTTTCACCGTTTGCAAGAGTCATTTTTTGACTGGAATGAAGTTCGAGTCACAACCGTCACCGAGCTGATGGAACATTTGAGCAAGTTGCCTGACCCTAAAACGGCGGCGATGCGACTGAAGAAAAACCTGCAGTCGATTTTTGAGGTGCGATATAGCTTTGACTTGGAAGACTTGATCAAAATGAATCAAGGCAAAGCGGTTGCCGAACTGGAAAAGCTGGGCGGCATGACCCCTTTTGTTTTAGCTTACGTAACTCAAAGCGCTCTGGGCGGGCATTCCATTCCTGTAAGCGGCAACATGATCAAGGTCTTGTTGATCTTAGAGATCGTATCGCCGACTGAAGCGGAGAAACATCAGACGCCTGGACTGGAACGTACCATAAGCAAAGCCAAAGGTGCTGATTTTGGATCATGCCTGCACCAACTAGGCTTGTTGGTCGCTGGGGATCCAAACGCCAAGAACACCAAGGCAATCCTGAAAGATGCTGGTGCTCCAGAACCGAAGAAGCCTTCCAAGGCAGACGAAAAAGCTGCGGCCGCAAAAAAGGAGGTCAGTTCCAAACCCACTGGAAAGGCCTCTGCGCCAAGCAAAGTGGATGCAACCACCAAGACCGCGCCAACAAAGACCGCTGCTGGAAAGTCGGCAGCTTCAGCAAAAGCAACTGCGCCCAGTAAAGATCAAGACGACAAGGCGAAGGCAATACCTGCGGCCAAAGCACCTGCACCTAAAAAGGCGGCTCCGCCCAAAAGTGCAAATCCTCCCAAGGCAGCCAGCAAGGGTAAAGCGGATTCTGGTGCCGCCAAAAAACCTGTGGCTAAGAAACCTGCATCTAGTAAACCTGCCGCCAAGTCGGCTCCGCCCAATCGTAAGCCAAGATAGTTTTCTGACTCCGTTCCCATGTCGTTTCATTAGGGCTCTACCGACGATCACTCATGGCTGGTCATTCCCATTCAGCGAATATTCGCCACCGCAAGGCTGCCGTAGATAGCAAGCGCTCTCGGCTGTGGTCTAAACTGTCCAAAGCCATCATTGTAGCTGCTAAACTGGGAGGCGGCGAACCCGACTCGAACGCGAGACTGCGCACCGCTATCATCGACGCTAAATCGCTTAGCATGCCCAAAGACAATATCGAACGCGCTATTAAAAAGGGCACGGGGGAATTGGACGGTGGTGACGTGGAGGAAACCGTCTATGAAGGTTATGGTCCATCCGGAGTCGCGGTCATGTGCGACATCATGACCGACAATCGCAACCGAACTGCGCCAGAGATCCGCAAGATATTTGACTCGCACGGTGGCGCGCTGGGCGGATCCAATTGTGTGGCCTATCTGTTTGATCGAAAAGGTTTGTTGATCATCAATTCCCAACAGGCTGGCGAAGATCGCGTCATGGAGATCGCCTTGGAGAATGACGCTGAAGATGTCCAGTTATTGGAAGACCGCATCGAAATTATCACCGCGCCGGAAAACCTATCCCAAGTGGTATCCGCCTTTGATCAAGCAGGCATTGCGGTAGAACTAAGTCAAGTCACACGTATCCCTCAGATGACCGTGAATGTTGATGTCGAAACAGCCAAGACCGTCCTGAAACTGCTGGAAACCCTGGAAGAACACGACGACGTGCAGAGCGTATCAACCAACTTGAATTACGAAGCAGCCAGCGTGGTGGCGTTATTGCAAAATTCGTAATATGTCTGTAACAGCACATTATTTTAGGCCACCGCGCTGGCCAGTGATGGCACCTCGCAGATTGATCAGGCTGGAAGGCTCGCGGGAAACCTTGTCGGAAAACACGCGAGCGTCTTCGATGATCGGCTGCAGGCGCCGAGTAACCACTTCAATGTTTTGCAGAGTATTCACCACGGAATAGTACAAATCGTCGTCCTGCACCAGTCTACCCAAGGTGCCTTGGCCACTATTGACCTGACCGAGCAATTGGTTGGCGCGACCACTAAGTTGTCGCAAGTCGCCCACCAGACCGTTTAGATTCTCAAGCGACTTGCCGGCCTGCTCGATGAACTGGCCTCCCTTGTCAGCAAAGGGTTCGGTAAAAGCCGCGACATTTTGCATGGTCTTTCCCGCTGCTTGTCCCACCTCCTCGAAGGATCGTAGTGTGCTGCTGGTCTGTTGCATGACCCCTTCCGCTTCGCCGATCAGTTCGGGTAGTCGAGTGGCGATCACGTCCAGCGTCGACTCAAGCCGCGAGTCGCTAAACAGACGATTAAAAGTTGTCAGCGTTTGATTGAAGTTGTCGATCGTCAGTTCAGCTTTTTGAGCCAACCGACCAAACTGGCCGTCGCCACCGTTAAGCATGGTACGCACATCACCCGCCAGTCCATTGACCTGATTGCCTGCCAATTCGATAGACTCTAGCGTCTTGGTGAACGACAACTGCATATCCAGCAGTGCCTCCATGGGATCAGGTGTAACAAGGCCTCCTGCGTAGTAGTCGTCTTGCTTCAAAAGCGACTCGGCCACAGCCCTCTCGTTCGCGTCCAGTATTCGATCGGATGGCGAACCTCCGATCCCATCAAATCGGCTTACCAGGCTCTCCATGCTGGGCTGAATGAATTCTACGACTGCATCTCCGGTGATCAACGAGCCCTTACCAATACGAGGCAACTCTCCGGCTCGAATTTTGTATTGCCCGTCCAGTTCCAGTGTCAGGTTAACCCCATCTTCCAACAACTGAATATTTTTCACTCGTCCAATAGGCACACCACTCTTGCGAACAGGGGTATCCGTAGTGACTCCCGGGGCACTATCAAATCGAATCGTCACGTCATAGCGATCAGAAAATAAATTTGGGGCTGCCCCAAAAAACAAAATCAGAATGACGGCAATGACCCCCGAGGCCACAACCAATACTCCCACTCCAAATTTATAACCCTGCTCGTTCATGTTACTAACTTTGGCAAATTACCTTTCCAAAAAACCAATTCGCCCACCCATTGATCTCGTTCTCCGAAACCCTGGAGTAGTGGATCACAGGTCAGGCGCTCAAGGCTTCTTAAACTGCTGATGCTGCTTGACGGCCACAGTGTCAGCAAAAAACGGCGTTTCACCAAAGCCTTCAAAGGGATCTCGTTGCATCTCCATTAGCCGCTCACCCGCTTCGCCTTCCACAAATTGCTTCACTCGCTTGTCTTTGACACTATCCAGTTGATCAGGCGTCCCATCAAAGATGATTTGATTTTCCCCAGGGGCTAACCGTGAAAACGGATACAACATAATCACTCGATCTGCGACCTTGCGAGCGGTCTTCATGTCGTGCGTCACGATGATGCTGGTTACTGTTAAATGATGGCGAGTCCGCAACATCAATTCGTTGATCACGTCGCTCATGATTGGGTCCAAACCCGTAGTCGGCTCGTCATACAACATCAGTTCAGGCTCAAGCACCAGTGCTCGAGCTAGACCTACCCGTTTGCGCATGCCTCCGGAAAGTTGTGAGGGCCGCTTGGGAATGACCGTTGGAGGCAGGCCAACCTCAGCCAAGCGCTCGACAACGATACGGTCCACTTCACGGCCTGTGGCCAAGCTGTGCTGGATGAGCGGAAAAGCAACGTTTTGCCCAATGGTCATGCTGTCAAACAAAGCCGCGTTTTGAAATACAAAGCCGAACTTGCGACGCAATCGAGTCATCGACCTGTCGTCAAGCTGATCATAAGACGCCCCGTCGTACAGTACTTGTCCACTGGTAGGTTGCATCAGTCCAGCAATAGTCTTGAGCAGCATGGTTTTGCCACAACCGCTTTCACCAATCACTGCAACAGTCTGACCGCGAGGGATCGTCAAATTGATTTGATTCAGAATCATTTGCTTAGCGAACTGTAACGTCATCGAGCGCAGTTCGACCACTCCACCGCCACTTTCAGTGCGATGCTCGATGGAGATACTTTGTCGGCTCGTGCTGACTGGCAAGTAAAAATCCTCTGTGTCTTGTAAGGCTACGCCGTGTTGAACTAGATCAACTTGGCACCACTGGACCAAATGGCCGCATGAGTGGCATCCAGTAGAATGTTTAGCATCAAATCGACAATTAAAATGACAACAAAACTGATCACAAAGGCGGCGGTCGCAGCGCGGCCTACACCTTCCGCACCAGCCTGGCAGTGAAAACCACGATAACAACTAACGATGGCAATGGTGGCACCAAAGAAAAACGATTTAAAGATCCCCATGAAAAAATCCCAACCGCGAACAAACCTCCGGCTGTTATTCAAGTATTGGTAATGGTCGATATCCAGCACAGTGGTGCTGAAAAAGTAACCGCCAACGATACCCATAAAGTCGGCCATGATGGTCAGTGCAGGTATCAACAACAGGCAAGCCAAAAAACGCGGTACCACCAGGTAGTGAATGGGGTTTGCACCCATACTGGTCAGCGCGTCGATCTGTTCGGTGACACGCATGGTACCTAGTACCGCTGCCATCGCCGATCCAACTCGTCCGGATAGCATGGTCGCAGCCAATACCGGCCCTAGCTCCCGCACTAGGCTCATGTTGATGACCGCCCCCAAGCGACTCTGCATCCCAATATTCTTGAACTGTTCGTAGCTCTGCACAGCCAGCACCATGCCAATGAACGTGCCGGTCAGAGCAACCACCGGTAGGCTTAAGACGCCAACATGATAAAAATTGGGCAGGATCGTTCCCTTACATGGCTTGGCCGTAAACAGCCAGACCATGACCTGCCAAGTAAATTGGGCCATGTCACCCAAGGTAGTCATGACCTCGATAGCCAATTCCCCCCAGTTGCAAAACCAGTCGTAAACCGATTCTCGCCAGGTGGCACCTGTCGAAATCTGTCTTCGCGAATAGGATGGTAGGCTGGATGACACAACTGGCTCCAAGCAATTCACCAGAGAAATTCTGGCCAAATCGTTTTAAGGCTGCTGAACTTCAAAACACACGTTAAATTATATCGGCTGCGCAAGCCTTGCGGCTCCACTGATAGGCATTAGAAACTAGGCATTGCTAGCTACCCCAGGCATTTCACAGCGAAAACAGATGTTGCGCTTTGACATATTAACCCTATTTCCTCAAATTTTTGACAGCTTTCTGTCCGAGAGTTTGCTAGCCAAGGCCATCGAGGCAGGTTTGATCGAAGTCCATACTCATGATATCCGTCAATGGACTTTGGATAAGCATCAAAAAGTAGACGACAGGCCTTTTGGCGGTGGGCCAGGGATGCTACTGCAGGTGCAGCCCGTCGTCGACTGCGTTCAAGCGGTCAGGGCTATGACCGATGACCCAGGCGAGCTGATCCTGTTGACGCCCCAGGGCACAGCGCTACGGCAGCCCATGGTTCGCCAAATGGCCAATTGCCGACGCCTGTTATTGCTGTGTGGGCGCTACGAAGGCTTTGACCAGCGCGTCATCGACATATTGAAACCTCAAGAAATCAGCCTGGGAGACTTTATACTCAACGGGGGCGAAATCGCAGCGATGGCCATCGTCGAATCGGTGATTCGCTTGGTACCCGGGTTTATGGGTGACCAAAAAAGTTGCCAGCAGGAATCGTTTACGGATTCAGATCTACTGGAATTCCCACAGTACACCCGCCCACGCGACTTTCGTGGATACTGTGTTCCCGAAGTACTTTTAAGCGGCAATCACCAACAGATAGCTGCCTGGCGAGAGCAGCAACGACTACTGCGGACCGCTCAACGAAGGCAGGATCTGCTGAGTAATCAAGACATCAGCGCAGACTCACCCTAAAGCCTGCGGTAAAATGGGTGGCTTGGTACCACAGTCATTTCAATTTTCCGAAGAGAATTACTTTTCATGCGATTTACGAAAATGCACGGCGCAGGCAACGACTATGTCTACGTCAACTGTTTTGAAGAAAGGCAATTGCCTGAAGACCTCGCCATGCTGGCTCAAAAAATCAGCCATCGTCGATTTGGAGTGGGCAGCGATGGATTGATTTTGATTCAACCCAGTACCGTGGCCGATGCGCGGATGCGGATGTTTAATGCCGATGGCAGCGAAAGTGAGATGTGTGGCAATGGCATTCGCTGTGTGGCCAAGTATGTCTATGACCATGCGATTGCTGTCAAGGAAAACATGACCATTGAAACGGGCAATGGCGTGCTGAAATTGCAACTGCAGGTGGAATCCGGGAAAGCCAAATTGATCACGGTCGATATGGGAAAACCGATCCTGGAGGCCGCAATGATCCCCACGAAATTGTCCTCCGATACAGTTATAGGTCTGCCTGTGGAATTCGCGGGCTACAAGCTGAATGTTACCTGCGTTTCGATGGGTAACCCACATTGTGTCGCTTTTGTTCCTCGGGCAACCGACGATCTGGTCTTGAAGTTAGGACCCTTGATCGAGACCGATTCGCGGTTTCCCAAGCGAACCAACGTTGAATTCGTTGAGGTGATCTCGCCCACCGAATTGCGGCAACGGACTTGGGAGAGAGGTTCCGGAGAGACTTGGGCTTGTGGAACTGGAGCCAGCGCCGTCTGCGTAGCCGGTTTTCTCACGGGCAATTCGCAACGAGAAGTTCTGATCCATTTGCTGGGTGGCGATTTGCGGCTGAAGTGGGATCAGGATTCGGGCCACGTTTTGATGACTGGACAGGCCATCGAAGTCTTCAGTGGTCAGTGGTAATCCACTGGGGAGTTTTTCAACTGATGAATCAAAACGTGAGAAGGAAATCGAAAAAGCGCAAGGTTCCCAACTGGCTGCTGCGCACAGCCGGGTTTGTGCTGATCAAACTGATGACTGCCTGGATGAATACTCTACACATGCGGATGTGGCGTCAAGCTGCCAACGCAGATCCTGGTGACGATGCCTTTGCCGGTCCGGCTCTGTACATTTTTTGGCACGAGTATATCCCGCTACCGATCTACATTCGACCTAACTGCCGACTGACTATGCTGCTGAGCCAACATGGAGATGCCGAAGTACTATCGCACGTAGCCGGTTATGCGGGGATGCAGGTAGTTCGCGGTTCGACGTTTCGTGGCGGCAGTTTAGCGCTGCGGAAACTACTGGACAGCAGCCCGGATATGAGTCTTGCCATTGTTCCCGATGGCCCGCGCGGTCCGCGCCGCCAAGTGGCCCAGGGCTGCGTGTACGTTTCCAGCCGTATGCAAATTCCCATTGTCGCGCTGGGCATCGCCTATGATCGTCCGTGGCGAGTGCATCGCGCTTGGGATAAATTTGCGATTCCTCGTCCGTTTAGTCGATGTCGAGTTGTTGTCAGTCCCCGCATCCAGGTTCCCGCTAACTTGAGCCGTGAGGAACTGGAGCAGCATCGACTGTGGATACAGCAGCAACTTCTTGGACTCACCCAATTGGCTGAAGACTGGGCCGAGGGACGATGTACTTTACCCGGAAACGAAGCCCTCTACCGACATGGCCCTGGCCATCTGAAAAATGCTCCACAACGCCTACCGCAAATCGATGATTATCCAATTCAGTTGCCTGATTCGACCGGTGATAACATGGCCGGTCGCTCTATGGCAAACACCAGCCAACACATAGAGCCGATCAGTGGCCGGTGCGAGGTTCGTCATGCGGGATGAACCAGATATCTCAAAGAGCCCAGGACAGAATGCGGACGATCCGCTAAGCGTTTCGCAACTGAACTGGATACTCAAACAATTGGTCGAAACGGCCCTGCCGCGAGTCTGGTTGGAAGCCGAAATCAGCGATCTAAGTCGCCCCAGTAGTGGGCACATCTATTTCACGCTGAAGGATGATCGCTGCCAGGTGCGGGCTGTGATTTGGAGATCGACGGCAGAACGGTTGAAGATCACCTTGCGAGACGGCCTATCGGTCGTCTGCAGTGGATCTGTGGAAGTCTATCCGCCGCGCGGAAGCTACCAGATCGTCATCCATCAAATGCAGCCCAAAGGTATCGGTCCTTTGCAATTGGCTTTTCAGGAGCTGCACAAGAAACTCTCCAAACAAGGACTATTTGACGCCGATCGAAAAAAGCCCCTGCCCAAGTTCCCGCGTCGCATCGGATTTGTGACCAGCCCCAGCGGAGCGGCTATCCACGACTTCCTTCAGTCCGCCGAGCCACTCTGGAAAGATTACCGTTTGTATATCATCCCAGCACGCGTCCAAGGAGAACAAGCGGCCAAGGAAATTGCTCACGGCATTGAACTAGCACAGCGGATTTCGCCCAGCCTGGATCTATTGATCGTGGGTCGCGGTGGCGGTAGCTTGGAAGACCTCTGGTGTTTTAATGAAGAAGTCGTCGTGCGGGCTTTAGCCAATTGCAAGATTCCCACCGTATCAGCCGTGGGGCACGAAATCGATGTGACACTAAGCGATCTGGCCGCCGACGCACGGGCGATGACACCCTCACAAGCTGCCGGTTTGGTACTGCCCAAACGAAGCGAATTACTGGGGCTACTTGACCAGTGGCGTCAGCGAATCCAGCAGGCGCCTTACAATCATGTGCGACGACTCAAACAACAACTGACAGGTTTTTCGGATCGATCTGTACTATCACGACCTCATCGACTGCATCAAATCAGAAGACAGCAGATTGACGAATTGGAAAAGCGATTGTCAAACGCGGCTCAACGGCTGCTGCAATCGCGTCGACAAAGACTAAGCGAATTGGTTCGGGCTGCCGAGGCATTGTCGCCGCTGAAAGTCTTGCAGCGAGGCTACAGCCTGACCACTATGGGCGAATCACTGCAAACCATCAGGTCCTACAAACAAGTGCAGGTTGGGCAGAAAATTACCACTCATTTATCCGAAGGAATTGTCGTCAGCCGAATTGAATCGACCAACGACAACTCCTGAGTGAATCAAGATCAGGCCACAACCACAGCGTCGCCGAGTGGCTTAGTGGCTTGGATTGTGGTCTAATTACGCGAACCGGTTGCCGTGAATTTAGATTGCGCTGCTTCAAAGTACGGATTGTCGATCGTCAGCGGCCGAACTGGATGATGCACTACTTCGGGTCGCGTTGTGGAGACGCTGGGTGCGGCATGTAGGTTACAATGCGGATTTTCGATCGTCAGGGACATCGAATTACTCGCTCCAAGACTGGGCTGATAGTTTGGATTGGGCTGCAACTGGGGCCACGACGCGAAGGGACTGTCACCATAAGGTCGATAGTACCGATCACCATAGTAGACGGGCGGGTGCATCGAGAAATAGGGTGGAGTATAGTTGTTCATCACCATGGGCCGTTGATGCCAACCACCGTAACCAAACATCCAGGCCATCGCCAGGCTGCCGGCGTCAGTCGCAGACACCGAAGTGGAAGTCAAAAGCGTAAACATCGAAGCCAAAATCAGTTTCGATCGGTTCATCGTGGGAGACCTTACATTGTCAAGTTGAGGATTCAGAGAACACTGGTGCCAGCCGCAACCTGATCGGGTCATGCTGGGACTTCAAGATTCCACGCTAATTGGGCCGTCGCGATAGTCAATCATCCAGCCGTTCAAGTATCCTGACATTTCCTCAGACAATTCCGATTTTAATGATTATGCAGCCCCAAGCCGATTGGCCAGAATTGACTCGACACTTGAAACAGCAGGCTTCGGAGCTGGGTTTTTCGCTGGCTGGAGTCACTCCCGCCGCTACGCCAGAGCGGTTATCTCATCTGAAGCAGTGGCTGGACAACGGTTATGCAGGCCAGATGCAATACCTGGAAAACCGACGCGCCGCCTACGAGCATCCCAGCCACATTCTGGATGGCTGCCGGACACTTTTGATGCTGGGGACACCCTATCTGTTCTCAGAACAACAGCGGCACAATCCGGCGTTGGCCAATGGACGGGCGCGCGTGGCACGCTACGCTCAGTCGTCGCATGACTACCACGATGTGATTCGCGGTCGACTCAAATCGCTCAAGCGGTGGTTGGTTCAGCGGTGTCCTGGTGCCGGAGTCCGAGGCGTGATCGATACGGCCCCACTGCTGGAGCGTGAATTTGCTGAGGCCGCTGGCCTTGGCTGGGTGGGCAAGAACACGTTGCTTTTGAACCGTCGATGGGGTAGCTACTTCTTTCTTGCTGCCCTGCTGACCGACCTGCCTCTTCAGGTCGACTCACCCATGACAACGCAGCACTGCGGTACTTGCACAGCCTGCCTGGATCATTGCCCAACACAAGCCTTTGTTGCTCCTTACGTTCTGGACGCTAATCGCTGCCTGAGTTACGCGACGATTGAGGCTCCCGGAGAGATCCAGCCTGAGATCGGAGCCATTTTGGACCAGTGGATTTTCGGATGCGATATCTGCCAAGAGGTGTGTCCCTGGAATCGCAAAAGCCAAGTAACTGACGACACCGTCTGGCAACCGAAACCGGAATTCGCGGAGCTGAACGTGATAGAGATATTGGAAATGACCGAGGAAATGTTCCGCAGTCGCTTCCGGTCTACGCCCTTGTGGCGATCGCGACGTCGAGGCATGGTGAGAAACGCTGCGCTGGTCGCTGGCGCTCAACGATTGCACGCGGCAATCACTCCGCTGTCCGCAATGCTTTGCGACCAAGACCCATTGCTACGTGCCTGTGCAGCATGGGCCCTTGGTCAGATAGGTGGCACGGTTGCCCATCAGCAACTCAGGCGAGCCAGTCAAGTTGAATCCGACAGTCAGGTGCGGTCAGCCCTGGATCAAGCGCTCCGAAGGCTATCATCAACACTCTGATCAAAGCCGTCAGAATGGCTTAGCCATGAACGCCGCGAGTCCTGAACTAGCTCCCGACTTCGTTCGCTGACAATGCACAATTGAATCCGCTCGATACGATGCGTGCGCTGCCGTGGGTCCAGCAATCGATAGGTGCTGATCGCCACATCACTCAACAAGTCGATGCGTTCATCGCTGTCCTGCGCAAGCTCCTGAAGCCTTACGGCCGAAGCCTGTGCGGCTTTGCGGATCGCGTCGACGCGAGCTTCGTTAGCCCTTAGCCCAAGCGTTGCAAAAGCGTACCCCAATCCTGTGGATTTGTGGGTTGGCTTGCGAGTTGCCTTGGCTTTGCTTGGCGTAACAGTAAACATGATCAAACTACAATTCTGACGAATAAGAACGATTCACTTGACAGTCAATGCGTTCTGTTAACACTTTTCATCGGCTATATCTACCGCAAATACAGCCGATTCTTCTCCAATATTTTTACGGACTCATTAAGGGAAAAATCCTTGCCGTAATCAAGCAATAACGGAAGATGCCGGGAAAGTCCGCTCCCGTGCTATCTGACTAATAGACATCTTTTCTGGCTGTTGGTTCGTCCTTTTTGTTAACGACGGATCAACCTGTTTTGTGACTTTGATTTAAGAGTTTCGATCTTCAAGCGAAGATCTTGGCAATCTTGCCTGCTGCAAGCATTGCAAATTGACAACTATCAGCCTGCTATAATTTAAGTGGTTGATGGCAAAACGTCGTACTTTACCTATCGCCGATTCGAGCCTGCTCGGGATTCGCTTTCTAGGTAGTCTGAGGTATAAAAGGGCGAGAGAAGCCAGGACGACAGCCAACTGGCCGAGGTTCAGAAAACTCCGTCAAGACTCTTTGCTGGTACTGCAAAAAAACCTTGGAACCGATATGTCGGATACCCTACCAACGTCAACTACGCTACGAACAACTCCACTTACCGGCTGGCATCAGTCTCATTCGGCTCGTTTGGCCGAGTTCGCTGGCTACCAGATGCCCTTGCAATATGGATCGATCGTCGCAGAACATCAGGCGACACGGCAAGCTGCTGGACTATTCGATGTTTCCCACATGGCTCGGCTCCGATTGGAAGGCGCTCGCGCTGCTGAATTGCTAGAGCACCTACTGACCCGTCGCACGGGCGACATGCAACCCGGTCAGGTGCGCTACTCGTTGCTGTGTAACTTGGATGGCGGGATTTTAGATGACATCTTGGTTTCTTATTTGGAGAGTCCAAGCGGGAGGCAATTTTACCTTCTGGTCATCAACGCAGGAAATCACCAGAAGGTGCTGAAGTGGATTCAGCCCCACCTGGCAGATTTTCCAGATGTCGCGATCAGCGATGTAACTGAAGCGACAGCCATGATGGCGCTGCAGGGACCCAATTCGCTTAGCATTCTGCAGCGATTGTTTCCTGACAACGCGCATCGTGTTAGCCGCTTGGAATACTACCAGGCCACTGTGACCAATCAAATGGGCAAACCAACGATCGTCAGCCGAACCGGCTACACCGGCGAGGACGGGTTTGAGCTGATCGTGCGTGCCGAGGACGCGCAGCGAGTTTGGAACAACTTGATGTTGGCGGGTCGGGATCATGGCATTCAACCTGCCGGCTTGGGGGCTCGCGATACGTTGCGACTTGAAGCAGGCATGCCGTTGTACGGCCATGAATTGTCTGAGTCGATTGACCCTTTTTCCGCAGGCTTGCGCTTCGCCGTCAACTTGAAAGGTCGCGATTTTCTTGGGGCCAGTGCTCTGGCCGCCAAAATAGCTCAACCACTTATCAGCCAGCGAGTCGGTTTGAAGCTGTCTGGACGACGAACCGCACGCGAAGGGGCAAGTGTCTTGGATAGCGACCGCCGAGTCGTAGGACAAGTAACCAGCGGCACCTTCTCTCCAACTCTTCAGCAACCCATCGCTATGGCCTATCTGCCTGCCCAGATGTCTTCACTGGGAACACAGGTAACCGTGGACGTTCGCGGATCTGATGTGTCTGCCGAGGTCATGAAATTGCCGTTTTATCGGGCCAGTTGAGCGTTTCTCATTCTGATCAGGTGTTTTCGTTAGCGCTTTGGCGGTTACACTGTTAGCCATACCGCCAACACCTGTTAGCCGGAAATCCAAGTTTGTTACCCGTGTCGTTGCGACATAATCTGAAACAGGAGAGTCTCACTTGAATCCGCAAGAACTCAAATACAACACCTCTCACGAATGGGTTGGACTTTCAAACCAAGGAGGTGAAGAACTGGCTGTGATTGGCATCACCGATTTTGCACTGGAGCAACTGACCGATCTAGTTTTTATGGAGCTGCCCGAGGCAGGTTCTTCGGTGACTCAAGGCCAACAATTTGGCGAGGTCGAATCGGTCAAAGCGGTTAGCCCGCTGTACAGCCCAGTGTCCGGCCAGGTCGTCCAGGTGAATCACGAACTGGTCTCTGATTTGGAAAAAATGGCCGCCGATCCGTTTGGTCAAGGATGGCTTCTGAAGGTGCGATTAGCGGATAAGTCAGAACTTTCGACGTTGTTGGATTTCGCAGCGTACCAACGACAATGCTCTCAGTAGTCGGCTTAACCGATGTCAACTGGATTATTCCTTGCAGACGAACCGCGTACCGGCGTGGACAACATGGCCATCGATCAGGCCATGCTAGAACAAACCGCTATTGATGGCATAACCCGAATTAGATTTTATCACTGGTCGGAACCGACTGTGTCTTTAGGCTACTTTCAGCGATATGGCGACCTTGGTAGTTGCCCTTCGCTTCAAGGCTTGGCAGTAGTCCGGCGCCCAACCGGTGGTGGGGCAATCGTCCACCATCATGACTGGACTTACTCAATTAGCCTCGCGGGCGATAGGTCGATAAGCGGCAAGACGATTGGTGCGGCAGAAGGTCTATACAACTGCGTTCATGAAGTGGTTGTCCGCTGGCTGCAAGAATTTGGCCTGAATGCTCAGCAGTGGGCTAGCAAGGTCCAATGCGATCAAAGACCTGCCTCCTGTAGCTTTCTATGTTTCGAGCGACGCCAATCGGGGGATGTGGTAGTCGACGGGCATAAAGTTCTAGGCAGCGCTCAGCGCCGCCTTGGGACCGCCGTGTTGCAGCACGGTAGTCTGTTGCTAGCTCGAAGCCCCCACGCACCTAGTTTGATCGGGCTGCATGAACTATTAATTACGGTAGACGATGACAACTTAACTAGCTTGATCCAGTCCCTTTTGGTGGTTATCCAACAGAAGTATTCGGTAGAGATTACCCAGGCCAAGCCGAGTGAAACCTGGGTGAAGATTTGTCCAGAAACCCACGCTCGTCTTGCAAGTGAAAAATGGATTCGTAGAATATAGATAGTCTTATTCGAGCCCCCTATCTATTATTTTCTTATCAGCTCGATCAAAGATTTTTATAAACGATCATTCCCATCATTCACCTGGTGCCCCTTTCATGATTGTGGAACCACCTGTCAGGATTCGTTCTATTCTAATCAGCGATGTTCGTTGAATTCGGAATGTAATTCCACAGCAAAAACATGGCAACAGGCCTTAGCACTGTCAATCATGCAGTACGCTTAGGCTTGTTTTGGTGACATGGGTGAGGGTCAACATGCAAATGCAATTGAAGGTTCTTTCCGGGGGACACGCTGGAAAGTTGATCGCGATCAATCATGACAAATTCATGATTGGGCGCAGTGAAGGCTGTCATCTTCGTCCCAAGAGCGATGCCATCAGTCGGCGACACTGCGCTATCGTGCAAAAGGACAACCGGTTCCTGCTAGTCGACTTGAAAAGTCGAAACGGCACCTTGGTCAATGATCATATGCTGGAGGCAACGAAGCCTAAGCTGCTAAAAGATGGAGACCGAATCAAGATTGGCAATCTTGAATTCATTGCCGTCATCGTGGCTGCTGGATTGGCCAGCACGAAAAAAGAGGAAGTTAAAAGCGTTAAACAGGCCGCCGAAAGGACCGCTCAAAGCAGCCACCCAGCCAGCGAAGAGGTCGATGTCAGCTTGTGGCTGGAAGAAGCCGACACGTTTGAGCGCCATGGTTTGCAGCCGGACACTCGCAATTTCCAGATCGCCGCTGCCGCCGCCGTGGATGAAACGATAACCGAAATCAAATCCGATTTGGACACTCACACCGATCTTCCGGCCAAGGGTAAACCCGGCAAGCTCCCTCCCGTGTCCAACCAGCCCAGCACCGCTAACTCTCGTGATGCAGCTTCCGAGGCTCTCAGAAAATTCTTAGGTGGGCGTCGCTAAATTCTTTGGGCGCGGCTCTGATTCTTTTTGCATCATCGCCTTCATGCGCACGGTCCAAACTTCCATTTCAGCAAGCCCTGAACCCAAACGTCGCCAGAGAGAACGGTGTCCTAGTTGGGCGACTTAGTATTCTCCACAGAAAGCTAAACACCTCTTACGAAGATATTTTCGGCAATTTCCTTGACAGTCCTTCTGCAGTCGGATAGATTGCGCTGCACGAGGAACACTCACATGCTCAGCGTGGCTAGTCGAATCACTGGTGCTTCGTGGCCTGCGATCCCGACCTCACGGGCTTCGCAGCTTCTAGCGGTCCAGTTCCAGCTTGAGCAATCTCAGTGGCTGCCCCCGGAAAAGCTGCGACAGTTTCAGCGGCAGCAGCTCCAACACGTTGTCCAGCACGCCTACCAACACGTGCCTTTCTATCGTGACCGTGGCTACGTTCGCCAGAGCGTGGAACCTGACGCACGATCCCGCGTATTTCATCCAACAAGCCCCCCCCCGCTAAACTGCGCATCCACGCTAAGCTACGAAAACTGGCTGAACATTCCGCTTCTTTCACGCGATGACATTCAAGCGGCGGGGACAGCGCTTCACTGCTCGCCAATGCGCAGCGATCATGGTCAGATCTCCACGTCGTCAACCTCTGGATCAACAGCCACTCCGGTAGTGACCCTGGGTACCACCGTCACAAGGATGATGTGGAGCGCCTGCACGCTACGTCAACACTTGTGGGCCAAGCGCGACTATAGCGGCAAGCTGTGCGCGATTCGCGCGTGTGCTGAACAAGGTGAATTCGCAAACGACAACTGGGGTCTTGGCACTCTGGACATCGTCCACACCGGGCCAGCGGCAACGCTGGATATCCATACGAGCGTCGAAGAGCAAGCGCGGTGGCTGATTGAGCAAAACCCGGACTACTTGCTGACCTATCCGTCGGTCGTCGTCGCGCTGGTCGAGCACTTCCGACAGCAGTCTCTCCAAGATGACTACGCTTTCCAGAACTTGGGATCTACACCACCGTCTGGCGACGGTAGCTACGAAGACCGTAGCTACGCTCGCCAGAGCGTGGATGGCTCACGACCGCTAACTCGACTACGCGAAGTCCGTACCTTTGGCGAAGTAGGCCGAGTAGTCATCACAACGCTGCAGAATTTTGCGATGCCTCTGATTCGCTATGACATTGGCGACTATGCCGAAGTCGGACCCCCTTGCAGTTGCGGACGCGGCCTGCCCGTCTTGCGCCGCATCCTGGGTCGCAAGCGTAACATGTTCATTTTGCCCAGTGGCCAGCGCCGTTGGCCCTGCATGGACACTAATGGGCAGCCCGACTATTTGGACGCCGGACCGTTGCAGGCTGCGGACAACGACCTTGTACCGGTCAATTTGGCGTTTATTCAGAACGGTCTTCCGCAGTCAAAACTCGAAAAGCTTCGAATAGGGATTTCAGGCAATACTGGAAACAGCCCTTCTGGCAATTACTCGCCTGGAAGTATCAAGCTTTGGGATTCTGTCACCAAAAATAACTTGATTGAACCAGAGACTACTTGGCAGGCAAATGCGCTGCCAGGCACGCTCTACATGGAATCCGTATCAAGCTCTGGGGCCGCAGGACTTGTACTCGTGCTGGAAGAAATTGAAGAAGAATCTGGGTCTCCAGGCTATTCGGTGTCTCTAGTTCACTTCGATTATGTGCAGGTAACTTCGATTAGCTTGGATCTTGACATCGACAGCGACAATGACGATGGTTTTAACTACCCCGAAGGCGACGACTGGGAAGAGTATCTAGAAGATAGCCCATACGGCATTGGAAAAATGTTGTCTCGTGAAGATACTCACTTTACACCTGCCCGCTTGAAACTTTCGCCGGGATTGGATATCAGCCCTAATTCACCGATACGAATTCGATTCGACTATGACATTGCCGGTGAATCGGGAGTGCTGAAACTGTGGAATACGTTCAAGGCCGACCCTGCTCGTTCGAATCAAGCAGCCAACGCCGGCGGCAATCGCATAATGGATGGCGAAGAATACGAACTGTCTGAATTGAATTACGACCCAGCTAGTGGTGCGTTAACCATCTATTTAGAGACGTTCATTGCTCACGATAACCATTCTACGAAAGAAGATGTAGAAACCAATGGTAAGCCTGATGAACGAATCAAAGCTGTTTTGGTGGCTTCCGGAAACGACCTGCTGGACGATGAAGTTAAGTACATGCACGTAATACCAGACACATTCTATCCGCATCTGCAAATCAAAGAGGAACTTCGCAACGCGATGGCCTCTGAGAAGGTTTATGCGATGGCCGATGCACCAAACTATGCCTTGAAACTTATGTCGCCACAGGAATTGAAGAAATTGGGGGTTCCAGACTACCTTAACGCTCTCATCGGCGAAGGATCCGGCATTAATGGCTTCAAGGCATTGGCGTACTGGGATCACGTGTCGGGAAAGTATGTTATATCCTTCGCAGGTACCGACGATGTTCATGACGTGCTAGTTGACATTTGGCAAGGGCTGGGTGGATTTACACAGCAGTGCAGTATGACGCTGCAATGAGGATCGGACGAGTGCTTCAGGTATTAGACAACTTTGAGAACAATACTGTTTTCACAGGCCATTCGCTCGGTGGTGGGTTGGCAAGTGCCGCTTCCGTTGTGAGTGGATTTCGTGCCGATACGTTCAACGCCGCTGGATTGCTTCGATCCACTCTTCAGAGAACCTCACTTGGCAACCCATATCCAGGCAATCCAATTGAATTGGCTAGGTATGACAACGCGAGTGAACTAATTGACGCTTACTACTTGGATTGGGATATACTAAGCACTGTCCAAGACTCGATATGGTCACTCCAGGACGCGATTGGGTATAGACAAATTATGGACGGGCCATTGGATTTTCAAATAATCGTATCGCCAGTAAACATCGCAGGGCAACTAATCGATGGACTGGCGTCTGGATCCGGATGGCTATCTGTATTTACGAGTCTTGGGGCAACTGGCGTCTTGATGGGCAAATGCCATACAACCTACTACTACCACTACGGGCTTATGGTCGATGAAACGACTGGATGGGATATCTATGGCTACGATAATTTCTGAGGCTTTTTTTACAGTAAGGAATCTCTGCTGAAAGCATGTCTTTTGATGGCGGTCTTATTCGCCGGCTGTGGTGAACTACCATCAAAAGTCGCAAGTACTATGTTAAACAATCGATCATTCCATCAGAAATTTGGTTGGAAAGCCGAGAAATTCTTCGAAGATCCGAAGGTGATCGCACTATGCAACGCGATTGAGGCAAACGACCTCTATCAAATGGAGCGATTGATCGCCGAGGGGGCTGATGTCAATGCAACGGGAAAAGGCAATATGACACCACTGATGTGGGCGTTTCCTGACGAGATGTTTGAAAGATTCAATTTACTGTTGGAACTTGGTGCTGACCCGAACATTAAAATCACTGATAACCTAGGGGTGCAGAGTGGGTTTATGAAGGGCGATTCAGTCACCACTATGTCCGCTAAGACTCGTTTTGCCAACTATTTCGAGGCAGTAATGAAGCATGGCGGAGATCCAAACATGCGTAATGGCTTCAATCAGCCAGTTCTGCACTCAATTATTGAAGCTCCCATTAAAGACTGTAAATCACGATGTGCGCTAGCTTTGAAGCAGGGTGCTGATATCGAAGGGCGTTGGGCTGGTGGTACTCCTGTTATTACGGCAGTTATTTGTGGGAAATTTGATATTGCGATATTTTTGTTGGAGCAAGGTGCAGACTCTAAAGCATATCATGACGACGAATTACTAAGAGTAATCCATTTGGTTTTGAGAAAGGAAAAAGACCTAGGTAGGCTTCCTCCGGAATACCTAATTTCATTTGAACGCTTAACTGAGTGGTTGCGGTCAGATGGTGAAGATCTAGATGCAGCTCGGGAGGATCTTAAACGATGGGCGACTTTTTCCAAGCTCCCTTCCCAATTTGCTCGGCAATGGAAGCAAGAGGTTGAAGCAAGAAAAGCAAGAGAGAGATAATCTGGTTTTTTGACTAGAAACTCTGAGGACGCTTCTCCATCAGAGACGCACTTTCCCCGGTCGCCATTTTGGCAATCGTGTCCCTTTGGATGGACCCTACCATGTTGATGGTGGAAATACTGTAGCACTTGCTGCAATCGCGGCAGCTACTTTCCCGTCAATAAATACCTTTTGGCCTTTAGCTTTGGCGGTGGCTGGAGCCGATGGCATGATTGGCTCACATTTTCGTGGTTCGTACTTATATGGCATCCTCGTAACTGAAGACGGAAACGGGAACATTTTACTGGATTTATTGGGCTACAGCGGAGTTGAAGGTAGTGGCTACTAGTCGCTTGACAAGCTCGACTCATACTCGAAATCTGGCGGCGATAATTCTGGCTGTGCTGCTACTGCCAGGGTGCCGCAATGCATGGTCGAACGCTACCTGGCATGAGAAGTGTGAATGGCGAGCCAGTGACTATTTTTCGACTGCCCTGGAAATTGCACTTTGTGAAGCCATTGAAGATAATGACCTTGCTGAAATGAAGCGACTCATCGAACAAGGCGCTAACGTGAACGCTCGTGGCGTCGGTAACATGACGCCTCTATTGTGGGCATTTCCAGATAACAAGGTCGATCGGTTTAAGCTTCTGCTTCAACTCGGTGCCGATCCTAACGTGGAGGTCGAAAGCGAGTTTAATACTCGTGGCGGCATCAGCCCTGGTGATTCAGTAACGCACTTGGCAGCCAGAACGAGTTTTCCCGAACACTTCTCGTGGGTTATGAAATATGGCGGAGATCCTAATCTTGAACATAGACGATTTAATGCAACTCCACTTCATGCCGTTGTCGAAAGCCTTGCTCCAGACAAATCAGATCGTATCAAAATGTTAATAGATGCGGGGGTAGATCTAGAGCATTGGAGTCTAGGAAGTACGCCTGCTAAGCATGCAGCGGCACGAGGACAGTACGATGTCGTGTTTCAATTGCTTGAGGCAGGGGCAGACTATCGATCTAATGGTGATGGGCAGTTGACCAGATTGATTCATGTCCTTGCGGTTTCGCAACCACCTCATGGACCATCATATTATCGGTTGATTGACTGGCTAGAGAAACGCGGGGAATCACTAGACGAAGCGAAAAAGGATCTGGCTCGGTGGGACTCATGGAATGGAATGCATCCTAAGAAAGCAGCCATGCTCAGAAAACGTGAAATCGAAGAGCGGCTAGCTGCGGAAGCACGCCAAAAAAGTCAAGACTAGTGACTGCGCAGCCAGCACATCGAGTGCAACGACAAGCTTCATTGACAAAGGCGGATCCTCAATGCATTAATCGAAGAGTGTGTGAAGCAGTTTGGACAGCGTTATTGTATTCATTCAAGGTCCGATCGTCTTGAAATGAAAATCCTTCATGACCGAGAGTCAAACCGCGCAACACACCTGGCTGCGGGACGAATTTGGTCCGTTGTGTGTGTCACGTGCTATGGTGTGTTACACGATCGGTTCCATACTTCAAGCCAAGTACCCATGTCCTGCTGAATCGGTGATGCCAAAGTATAATTGATGTGAAAACGATCGTTTCACACACCCTACGACTGCTCGCCCCAAATTGAGTTCAACGTGACATCCCTTCAGATTGCCAAGTTATGAGACTCCAATGCAATATTGCCAGCGTTTCTGATCTTAAAATCGGCGATCGACAGAAGATGTTGTCGCTGATGCAGCGACATTATGACAATGTTTGTCCGCAGGTGTTTCAAGCGGATTTGAATCAGAAGCGGTGGGTGATTCAGTTGCTTGAGCCGCAGTCGGGTGAGCTGTGTGGGTTTTCTACTCAGACTCTGATCGATGTCCAGGTGGATGGTCGCCCGGTACAGGCGCTGTTTTCAGGGTATACGATTATCGATCGAGCTAAGTGGGGTGATCAGGCGCTGGCCTACGCTTGGGGCGAATTGGTCATGCAGTTGATCGATCAGGGGTCAGTGGCAACACAATCCGCAGTGTCAGCCAGGGACTGTGGAAATAAGTTTTCTCTGGCTGATGAGGCACGTCATGATCAACCTACAGACCATGAAGCAGCGGGTGGTGGACTTTTGCAGGGGGCTGCCAATAGCGCATCGGCCCGCTTGGATCGACGGAGCGATCCGCGACAATGCTCTCATACCGAGCTGTGGTGGTTTCTGATCGCCGCTGGATATAAGACGTATCGCTTTCTACCGGTGTACTTCAAAGAGTTTTACCCAAGGCACGATCTGGCAACGCCAGCCCCTGTGCAAGCTGTGATCGACGCGCTGGCTGGGCATTTGTACCCAGAGCATTACGATGCGAACACCGGTGTCATTCAGGCTCAGTCGCATCAGTACCGGCTGCGGGCTGGGGTGGCTGACATCACTGCCCAGCGACTGCGTGATCCACACATCGCTTTTTTTGCTCAAAAGAATCCAGGCCACGCTGCCGGCGATGAACTCTGCTGTGTTGCTCGGCTGACTCGCAGCAATTTCACTCGTGCCGCTGAGCGTATCTACCCTATCTACTCAGCAACAAAATGTGATAATCCTCGATGAAAACTGTATCGTAACTTTGCCTACTTCTTGGTTTGAACTGGGCGTTTACGGTTGGGATAGACCGTCCGACAGATTTCGCACACCGTTCCATCACAGCCTCTGGCCGTACAATACTGACGACCATAGTAGATGATCTGCAAATGTAGCTTGTTCCAACTGTGCTCTGGGAACAATCGTTTGAGATCTATTTCGGTTTGGACCACGTTCTTACCATTGGTCAACCCCCAACGCTGCGCTAAACGATGAATATGTGTGTCCACGGGAAAGGCCGGAACTCCAAATGCTTGGCTCATCACCACGCTGGCCGTCTTGTGTCCCACTCCAGGTAACGCCTCTAACAATTCAAAATCTGCCGGCACCTTGCCCTGATGCTGCTGGACCAACTGGATGGACAGTTCTTTAATTGCCTTGGCTTTGCGTGGGGCTAAGCCCAATCTACGAATCACCTCCAGTATCTCCTGTTGGTCCACTTGGCTCATGGCTTGAGGCGAATCTGCAAGTTTCCAAAGATTGGGCGTGATCAAATTGACCATTTTGTCAGTGCTTTGAGCACTCAAAAGGACCGCGATCAGCAAAGTGTATGGGTCTCGATGGTCCAGTGGTATGGGCGGATCGGGATACAGTTGCCCCAGACGCTCACGCACGTAATCGGCTCGTTGCTGACGATTCATAAGTACCCACCCCCTCAAACCAAGAACATTTCTATTGTACAATTCTTGCTTAGATGAACACCTACCTCCAAGCCGCAACCTCCCCTCACATCAGACAATTCTTTAACTATCTAGGACACACGACATGACCAGCAATCGTCGCAATTTTTTGCAGGCCACTTCAGCACTTACCGTTACCGCTCTACTTTCTGGAATGCGCTCGGTTCATTCGCAGGAGGCGGACGCTAACAAACTGGCGAATTCGAAACTCAACGGAGCTGTCATCGGAACTGGCGGACGCGGCGGTAGTCACATCCAGGGCCTACTGCAAACTGACAACGTGTCCTTAACTCACATCTGCGAAGTCGATTCGCAAATCGCCAACAAGCGCGCGAGTCAGATCGAAAGCAAACAGGGCTTGCGTCCCCAGGTAGTGGCCGATGTTCGCAAGCTCTTGGAGGATTCGTCGATCGACTTTGTCACCGTTGCCACGCCCAACCATTGGCATGCACTGGCTGGCGTTTGGGCTATGCAAGCTGGTAAACACGCCTATATCGAAAAACCGGTGTGTTACAACATCGCAGAAGGTGCCGCCTTGATCGCAGCCGCTCGCAAGTACAATTGCATGTGCCAAGTCGGGACTCAGTGCCGCAGTAGCGATGCCTGCATCGATGCCGTGAAGTTCATTGCCGAAGGTGGAATTGGCGAAGTCAACTTCGCGCGAGGGCTCTGCTACAAGCGGCGAGCATCCATTGGGGCCATTGGCGACTATCCAGTACCTGAAACAATCGACTTTGATCTGTGGAGTGGCCCTGCCGAGTTCACTCAGCCTCGCGTCACCCGCCCGAACTTCCATTATGACTGGCACTGGCAACGCCACTACGGCAATGGCGACTTCGGCAATCAGGGGCCTCACCAGACCGACGTCGCCCGGTGGGGACTGGGCATTGATCGACACCCCAACTCCATTGTGACCTACGGCGGTCGACTGGGCTATCAAGCCGAACGGAACGACCCCAATTATGTAGACGCTGGCGATACCGCTAATACGGAAGTGACCATTTTGAATTACGGTGACAAGTGCATCGTATTTGAAACACGCGGTTTAGGAGTAGACAACTCGTCAGATGAACAGCTCAATCGATTGTTCGGCTCCACGTCGGGAAACAAAGTAGGTGTCGTTTTTTACGGCTCCAACGGCTTCGTCGTGCAACGATCTTATGATCACTGTGTCGCGATGGATAAAGAATTCAACCTCATCAAGGAGTTCCATGGTCGTAACATCGACATGTTGCACTTGACCAATTTCTTAACCGCTTGCGAAAAACGAGATCATCGTCTTCTGAACGCGGATGTTCGCGAGGGTCACTTGTCTGCCGGAATCAGCCACCTAGGCAACATCTCGTATTACTTGGGCGAAAAAAATCTACTTTCCGCCAGCGAACTAAAGACAGCTCTCAGCCGCATCAAGAGTCTGGACGACAACAGCGCCACGCTGGATCGAACCGTAGCCCACTTGGAGGCCAACGGTGTTCAATTAGATAAGTACCCAATGTCGCTGGGAGTTGAACTGACATTCGATCCGCAGAAGGAGACATTTGTAGGCAATAGTGAAGCCGACCAATGGCTTACTCGCAACTACCGCGAAGGGTTCAAGTGCCCGCTGCCAGAAGAAGTTTAGATTATTCAGGAATTTTAGGGCACTTCTCGCTAATCAGCCGCAAGCGAGTTAGCGTCCGGGTGCCGAAAAAACCGGGTGCTAACGCACTCCGGCTGATGGCAAGTTCGGATGTTTATATACGAACGGATACTTAGTTCCTAGCTGAGTGGCTGAGTGTAAGGAGGCTCTCGCTTTTCGATTTCCGCCAGCGCGTTACCTGCTGCGCGCTGTTCGGCTTCTTTCTTAGTGCGACCCCAAGCCGGCGAATAGCGACGGCCTTTGACTTCGGCAGCGACTTGAAAGATCTTGCTGTGGTCAGGCCCCGACTCAGCCACCAAGCGGTACACGGGCGCAGATCCTTGGACTCGCTGCGTCAACTGTTGGAGAGCCGATTTGTAGTTGCCTATCGAATGACCATCCACCGCGTGCCGCAACTCTTCGTCGATCGTTCTCAGGATGAACTCGCTGGCCGCTGCCCAGCCTCCATCCAAGTAGATGGCTGCGATGATGGCTTCATAGACATCGGACAATAAACTCTTGGGCATCCCTGTGCCCTGCAACATGCCGCGTCCCAAGATCAAACATTCATCCAAACCCAGCGCATGACTGATCCTGGCGCATACGCGACGACTGACAACGGCTGACTTGATCTGAGTCAACTCGCCTTCAAGATACTCCAAGTGCTGGCGAAATAGATACTCACAAATGCAAAATCCCAGTACGGAATCCCCCAAAAATTCCATGCGCTCGTTAGAAGCAAGTCGATTGGAGGCACCAGAGGCGTGAGTCAGCGCCGATCGCAACAAAGTGATATCGCGAAACTGGTAACCAATGCGCTGCTGGCAAAGAGCCATTTTTTGCTCTTCGGTCAGTTCAGATGATGAATCATGCATGGATGAATTATGACGAACACAAGGATTGTAGGACACGCGGTCAACCGAATCACATGGGCTCGAAGCGTCAATGAGCGGACCACTGCCGGGTGCTCGCTGACGCATCTAGCCAAATCAAATCCAGTCGATTCCGGCAGGCGGCGGGGCCACATACCCTGCCTGTAAGGGTTTTGAGGCTAATCTTCAAGACTAGCCTTGTCAATGCGCAGGCCCATAGGGATGACGATTTTTCCTATTTCTCAAGCGGTAACCTAAACTTGCCGGAGGCGAAATTCTCACACAAATTACATGACTAGGGACCGTTACCCATGCAATTAAGCCTACTACTGCTGGCCGTTTGTCTGATATGCCTATCGACCGGCCAGTTCTTTATCGGCGGATTCAAACTTCAACGCAACGACCAGCGTTTTCGTAAAAGGCAGCAGCGACAGATCAACAAACTGCGCAGCGCTGCCAGAATTGCCAGATTCAGCAGCGAACTAGACGCCTCAGCCTCGAAGCACTCGACCGCAGGTTGGCGTGTCATGGAAGTCGTGAAAGTAGTTGACGAATCGCTGGATGCCAAATCGTTTTATTTGGTGGATCCAAACGGCCAAGCGTTGCCCAACTTTCATCCTGGTCAATACCTGATGGTCAGACCAGCCTTGGCAGGAGCTTACCAGACCACGCGATGCTACTCCCTATCGATCGCCCCCAATTCTCAGTTGTGGCGAATCACTGTCAAACGACAGCAAAGTGATCAACATTTTGCGGCAAGTCGCAAAAGTGGTGGTTTGAGCATTTGGTTGCATGACAATATCCGCGATGGTGATTGCCTGCTAATCGGTGGTCCCAGCGGCCACTTCTTTCTGCCACCCGACAATAACTCTCCGATGATTTTACTGGCCGCTGGCGCTGGGATCACGCCCATTTGCAGTATGCTGCAGCACTCTCGACATCACACGCCCGAGCGCAAAGTTGACGTGCATTATCAAGTAAAAGATCTGCAACACTGGCCTCTTGGACCTGAAGTTCATTCCTTTCTGAACAACGGTTCGAATGGGCACGTGGTGACATACGTCAGCCGCGATTCAATCGATCGGCCCAAGCTTCCCAATAATTTGCCTGGCGAAATTCGTACCGGTCGCATCGACTCATCCGCGATCGCCGCTCGATGTGATCCTGGTAATGCCCACTACTATATGTGCGGTCCTGATGCCTGGATGGACCTGATGCGACAACAACTCTGCGCGGCAGGCGTTCCCGAAACAAGAATTCACTGGGAATCATTTGGTTCGGGCACGGCGCCGGCAGCCGACCAAACACAAGACTCAAACGCCCACCAAGTAAAATTCCAGCGCAGCCAAATCGAAACTCAGTGGGACAACCCGGAAACCAGTCTTTGGGAATTAGCTCAGTCCAATGACGTCATGATTCCCAGCGGATGCCTGAGCGGTGCCTGCGGAAGCTGCCGAGTCCAATTGCTGCAAGGCACAGTCCGCTATGATCGCAAGGTGAATATTTGCCTTGGTGAAGGTGAATGCCTGACCTGCATTGCGAGACCTGAATCCGACGTGATCATTGACGCCTAGTTACGATTGTGACTATTAAATCGATTGCCGTGTCCCAGCCCTGCCCTAACAGTATCTAAAATATGTCAATCTTTCGGGATGTCATCAACCGCATGACCTAAATTTAGGTATCTGCGGCGGATGGCGCATCAACGACGATTGGTAGCTGATTGCGACTCGATTAGCCGCAGCATCAAACTTGAACCGTGAAAGGTTCGCTCCAGTTTTTCCCTAAATAGATGCCCAAAGATGAATCGACTTCTTCTGATTACAGCCATTTTTTGCTTTGTCGCTCCCCAAACTGTTGCTGACGATTCCGATCCACGCAACGCCAACTTGGAAGTCCACTTGGACCCGCATCAAGTGGTGGGATACGAAAGCTGTCAGAAGTGCCATGCTTCAGAGATTTCCGTATGGAAGCAGACGCCTCACCATATGACGTTTATGACTTTGCATCGCAACCCTGAAGCGCAGGCAATCGCTTCGCGCATGGGTGTCCAATCGTTCAAGAACGACTCAGCATGCATCAAGTGTCACTACACGATGCAAGCAGATACCAACCATTCGATCCAAGCGCTTTCAGGCATTTCCTGTGAATCGTGTCACGGAGCGGCCAAGAACTGGATCGACCATCACAATGACTTTGGTGGCCCCAATGCAACTCGAGACACCGAAACCGCTCAGCACCGCATCGATCGCTTGCGAGCCAGCATTGCCGGTGGCATGCGAAATCCGGTCAATGTCTACTTGATCGCTCAAAGCTGCTACCGCTGCCATACAGTCCCCGATGAAAAATTGGTCAACGTGGGTGGCCATATCGCTGGCAGCCTGGACTTTGAATTTGTCTCTTGGTCCCAAGGGACTCTGCGTCACAACTTCGTCCGCTCCAACGGACAGACCAACGACAAGTCCAGTCGCGAACGATTGCGACAAATGTTCGTTGCAGGCATGATCGCCGACTTGGAATTCAGTTTGCGGGCAACCGCTGGGGCCACTGAAAAGGCTGATTTCGGTGTCAACGCAGCCAAACGGGCCTCGCGTGCAGCAAAACGACTAGCCGCAGCTCAAACCAAGTTGAATCAACCACTTTTGGAAGATGTTCTGGCCGTATTTGCCGGTGTCGAGCTGAAGCTGAACAATCGAGAGCCTCTGCAAAAAGCTGCCGACCAAATCAACCTGCTGGGAATTCGCTTTGCCGCAACCGTACAGGGCAGTGAACTGGTTGCCATCGATGATTTTATTCCGCCCGAATCGAATTGGAAGTAGTTGCTCACTAAGCGAACTCGACACGCGAGTATTAGGCTTTGTTTCTAATGTGGCGACAAGCTTCTAGCTTGTCGAAGAAGTGTAACAATTCCTTCACAAGCTAGAAGCTTGTGACCACACAAATTTGTCAATTGACGGCCTCAGAAACAAAGCCTAAAGCTCTTACCGCTTGGCAAGGCGTGCTGGCTACCTGCCCAATCAGCGTCTGATTTGGTATGATCCAGGACTACGGCGCTGCCTTCTGGAATTTCTATCTCTGGATACTCGATGAGCCAATACCCTAGAGTCGCCCAACTACGAACGACTGAACAGCTACAACAGCACTTATCAACCTTGGGAGTCGAGATCCCCTGTGATCCTGAGCTTCTGTCCGCTGAGCTGGGTTCCCCGCTGGCTCAGGAAATTCAGGTTGGGTCGCTAAAGATTGGCAATCGCTGGTGCATTCATCCGATGGAAGGTTGGGACGCCCACACCAATGGATCTCCTTCGGCTCTCACCTTAAGGCGATGGCAGCGGTTCGGCGAAAGTGGTGCCAAACTGATTTGGGGTGGCGAGGCGGCGGCTGTGCGTCCCGATGGACGCGCCAATCCCAATCAGACTTTGGCCACAGCCGGTAATGCTTCAGGACTAAAGGCTCTACTGCGAACCCTCAAAGAATCGCACCTGCACCACTTCGGCTCGCTAGACGGATTGGTCGTCGGCCTACAACTGACCCACTCAGGGCGATTCTGTAAACCTGAAAGTCACAAGCGCTGGCAGCCGCGTATTGCGTATCACCATCCGCTACTGGATCAAAAATTCGGCATCGCCTCGACGGATGATTCGTGCGTCTGGACTGACCAGGAATTGGAGATGTTGATTGACGACTACGTTGCTGCTGCTCAGTTGGCCCAGCGTGTAGGATTCGATTTTGTGGACATCAAAGCATGTCACGGATACTTACTGCACGAATTCCTGAGTGCGAGAAGCCGTCCAGGTCGATTTGGAGGCGACTTGACGGGACGCTCACGAGTTCTCCTGACCGCCATTCAGAGAGTGCGTGAAAGCTGCCCAGGCTTGGCCATCGGCGTGCGACTGAGCATCTTTGATACTCTTCCCTACCAGTCGGCTACCGAAAAAGGACGCCCCATGGATTGGGATCCATCCAAGCCTTATCACTTTGGCTTTGGAGTTCATCCCGACGATCCTTCCAAGTACGACCTGAGCGAACCGCTGAAGTTGATTGGCATGTTGCAACAGGCCGGCGTTAGCATGCTGAACGTGACTTGCGGCAGCCCCTATTACTGTCCTCACATCCAGCGCCCCGCTCTGTTCCCTCCTAGCGACGGCTATCTGCCACCTGAAGATCCCCTGGTTGGAGTTGCCAGACTGATCGGTGCTACGGCTCAGGTGAAACAAGCGTTCCCCACACTTCCCATCGTGGGTACTGGTTACACTTATTTGCAAGAACATTTGCCTCTGGTTGCTCAAGCGGCCATTCGCGGCGGCCTGGTCGATTTGGTAGGATTGGGCCGGATGGTTCTTTCTTATCCTACGTTGCCTGCCGATACGCTGTCTGGCAAGCAACCCACACGAAAACTGATTTGCCGAACCTTTAGCGACTGCACTACGGCGCCACGCAACGGACTGGTCAGCGGCTGTTATCCGCTGGATGAACACTACAAGCAGCGGCCCGAGCGCGATCAACTGTTGGCGCTTAAGCAAGATTCCGACAATTAAATAACGTAAACACCAAATCAGACTAGCTTTCTTCTATGCACGGCCTGACGCAACAGCAACAAACCGTCTATGACTTCATCCGCCAGCAGATGATTGCGCGCGGTTACGGTCCTACGGTCCGCGAAATTGGTCAACACATGGAAATCAAATCACCCAATGGTGTGATGTGCCACTTGCGAGCCCTTGAAAAGAAAGGCATGATTCGCCGCTCGGCCAATAAAAGCCGCGCGATCGAACTAACCGAACCGCTACCCAGACCCGATTGGGCACTGGCCGTTAACGGAACGATAAGCCGAGCCGAAATTCGGGTGAGCCAACAAGCGCTGCGTTCAGTGGACCTGCTAGCCAGTCTGGGAACCGGTGATCAGTTCTTGCTAGAAGTATCCGATGACAGTTTGAATTCCGCAGGCATACAGTGTGGCGATCTGATGATCCTAAGAAAAGGCCAGCAGCCAGCGACCGGAAAAATCATCTTGGCAACCACCGCCGTGACAGGTGCAGTAGCGATTGGGCATTGTCATGCACATAACGGACGCCTGCTCGTCCAACCCCTGGACACTCACCAAGCTCCAGCCATAATCAATCCCCAAGACATCATCGCCGTTGCCACTGGCGTACTTCGATTGTGGGACTCAAATCAGCTCACAAACACGTGACCCAGCCGAGAGCAACGTAAGTGTGGCATTCAGGAAACAATCGGATCGGCTGAGCTGATAAGAAATTTATCGTTTGTTGTTGGTCATTTTTGATTTTGTCATTTGTCGTTCGAGACACGTGACGAAAAGTCTTGTCCGTTTTCGGCCAACAAGATCGCCCGATGTTTATCCAATGATCATCCTGCCTGATCAAATCTTTGAATGCTCACTTTTGATTAGTGTCGATCAGTGATGATTAGCATTCCTGTGTCCCCCGTAGGCTGCTTGCCTCGCTTCGTTTCCTTAGTTGCCTTAGTTGCCTTAGTTGCCTTCTGCGGGGCCTGATGAGCGCCCAAGCACAGGTTTTTGATAGTTAACGCCTTTAATCTTAGACTGGAGTTCAACGAACCAGACGGGCGTCAAGCCACTGCACGCGATCTGCCCACTGCCCTTGTTCCGCTTTCTCGACAACTAGCGCGATCATCTTGGCTTTATTCAGTTCTACTTCAATTGTCTTAAGTTGCACATCGGCGATGCCACGACCCAGTGTGAATTCCTGGGCGACTTGCAAAGTGTCTCCGGTTGATGTCAGAATTTTGCAGCGGACGTGCCCCAAACGACTTGAAGAATGCAAAGGATGAGCCAATCTAGCTTCCGTTAGTAGCTTGCCTGTGTACGACTCCAGTCGATAAGCGACCTGAGCAGAACTGTGCATTTCTAAGCCACTAAACACCATCCCACCGCGAGACGCACCGCCTACCAGCAAGGGGTCGCCATCCACTCCACGGTTGGTTCCCAGTTCAAATTTCAGCTCGGTTTCTGATAGGAAGCGGTAGGTCGAAGGAGTTTGATGACTCAGAAATTCCACCCCTGGTATCTGATCGGCGCTCAGAAAATTCACGGCTTTGATGAACTTCTGCGACGACTCTAAAGTTGTTACTTTGCCTAGCGCAAAACTATTGAACGTCAGCCGCTGTCCCGCGCTGGCAACATCCGTTACATTCAGCAGAGTCCCCGCGTCGAGCCCCATACGCAAAGATTTTTGATTGTCTAAAATCGGCTCCAACAACGCCGGACTCATGCCAATAGCAGCGATCTGGTCACTTGGCACTTCATGTGTTCGGTTCGATATTGTCATTGTCAAGCTCTGCGCATTGCTGGACAACTGGCTCCACTGAATCACACCGGCAACCTGCCGTTCGTTGCCCAGCCATACAACGTCCTGATCGCCTTGAAGTTGCTGGAAGCGAACCTGCCACTCCATCCAATCTCGCAACGATGCGGAAGGCTGAAGCAGCACTGCACGAACCGCTGCTAACGGAATGGTCGTCACATCTAGCCAATCATGCCGAATCTCCAGGTGATGATCGTTTACAAGAAAAATCTTACCCGCAATCCAGCTTCCATCGCTCAGCCACACCGCCTGGTGCCCAACGATCCCTCGGAACACTCCCCAGCGTACAGGCCACTGAGCCTCATAGACCGCTCCATCGTTGCCGTGGAATTTCCACCCTCGCTGGCTCCAACTGTCCAGCGAGGCCAGTGGCACGATACGGTCCGCTTGGTGCAGGATTTGCTGAGTCTGAGCGCTGACCGTGGCAACAAATGTCAATGCTAGGATCACGCTGATCCCTATAATTGGCCAGAGTTCCCTTATTCGTAAGTGCGTTCGGGTAATAGGGTGTTGGGGGGAACTCGGGCAACTTCCACTACAGACAGTGTTTGCAAGGGAACTCGGACGAGTTCCACTATAGTGGCTCGTGATTCGCATGGTGCAACGTCCTTTTGTTACGGTGCCCCTGGTATGGTTCAGGGGAACTGGCTGCTTGCCAATCGGCTAAAAACTGCGACGCGAGTCCTCGGACGGATCAACTTTCTGAATTCCCTCCAGAATCGATTCGACGGGATCCTGAGGCGGTTTCTCCAATTGCTGTTTGTCCATCCGCCTGACCGCTCCCGGATTGCTGGCTGCTTGAGCTTTCGCGTAGACATCAATGGTCATTTTAGTCGCCAACTGAGAATCGATTGCCAAGAAGATTAAGCCAATACCTCTGGGAACATAGTTTACGTCTTCAATCGGGTTAGGACTTTTGCCTGTTCGGTCGATAGCAATCGACTGCAAGAATTCCTCGTAGACGCTCAGGTCATAATGGCTGACACTAGGCAGTGGTGTCACGTATTGTCGCTGTAGCCATTGCCCGTTAATTCCCAAGACTTCGACGGTTTCAACCAGTGTTGCTCCTGGATCGCGTTCCAGTTGCAGCGATTGCGACTGCTTGGCTTCGATTCGAATCGTTTTATCAACTCGGTTTCCACTTCGGTGCCCCAACAATGTAATTAGGGCTTGATCGTGAGAATTAACCAATTCAATTTCGATCGGTGGCTGAGGCGGATTGGGACGGACCTCCGTGCGGTGACTGCGCCAAAAAGGTTGAAGCAAGTCCAGATGCACGGCTTGTGGCGTCAGCAAAATCCATTGTTGATTCACGGCTGCCGCCCAAGGTCGAATGGTCAAATCGCCATTGCTGGAATGTGTCAAACAACTGTTCGGATAAAAAGCGTTTTCCAAAATGTAGCGCTGACCATCCAGCCAACTGGGGCGAATTCGCCAAAGTTGCCTTGCATCTTGCGCCAATAGGGACAGAACCAACCCGCCAGCAGGTGTAGCGGCTACCGACCACACCTGTTGATCGATTTGCAATTGCAGTCTTACTAGATCAGGACCAGCCGGGGCTAACCACCAAATGGTTTCAGGCTGAGCCTGTGAGACACAACCCAGTCGCAGACCAAGCTGCGCCACGGCCCATCCCACGCCGGCTGAATCAAAGGATACCAGGTGCAAAGGCTGAGCCCCAGGCAAATTCTGAATGGTTCGTCCTTGCAACTGAGCGAAATAATCGCTTACCGCCAGCCGACTCCAAGCACTCGTCGACGGCAGCACTGGGCCAGTTCTGGGTTGCGACCGCGTATCAGCCATCGAACCTGTAGAGGGCTGACCGCCGCTGTTTGGCACGGCTACGGTGTCGGAAAGTTCTTGTGATCCAACGGGTTGAATCTGCATGCGACTGCGACTGAAGCGAATCTTTCCTGACTGCCAAGTACCAATTTGCAAATTTCCTTGGTGACTAAATGGCCACAGTAACACTCGCTGTGCCTGTCGGTTGTGATAGGCCAGCCACTGACCGTCAGCCGAATCAAATGCCGCGTCACGCTGATAGATGTGAACCTGACCTTGCCCGTCGGTCACTTCCAACGATTGGTCGGAAAGATGCGCCCGAGACGACACGTCACCACCTGGGACGACAAGCTGATAATGCTGTGCCCAAATACAAGGCGCGATCACTAGTACCATCAAGACGCAGGTCGCACAGGGCATCCAAAGTCTCATGAAAATGTCCTGAATATTGATTCTAATTCGCGCCTATCCCAGAACAATCTCACGCGAAGCGGTGGAGTGGTTTCTGGGACAAGTTCTAACGCTGAAAAATGGGCAAGGTCGTTCTTGGCATATTCAAGATCAGACAGGCCATTGCCGTACCGTATTCGGTACTATTGTAATCAAACCAACTACCACGTCCCGTCCGCAATCCCAAGATGATGCGTTTGAGCCCCACGTACCACGAATCCCATTGCGGGCCGCCTCGAAGCCAAAATGCTTGAGCGGAGTAGTAGTGTGCATAAAAAAAGAAGTTATTGCGTTCGATCGAGTTGTTGCCTGACATATTATTCTGAAGGTAGCGAATGGCCATGTCGATCTCTTGACCATCATAAATGCCAGCGCTAAACAGTGCCACGATTGCGGCGGCGGTCAGCGGAAAACGACTTTCACCCCCGCGAGTCTGATACATGTAGCCGCCGTCGGGGTTTTGGCAGCGCCGCACAAAATCTACCGCTCGATCGATCGTCTCCTTAGAAACACCTACACCAGCGTTACGAGCCGCGCGCAAAGCCATCATCTGACAGACGGTGACGGACAGGTCCGCATCTTTGGGTGCTGGATTATATCGCCAGCCGCCCTGGTCGTTTTGTGTGTCGCGAATCAATCGAACGGCGCTGGCCAAGGCTGGCCGCACGTCCAGTTGATCATCGGTACCAAATAATTCCGCTAAAAACAGAGTCGCAAAACCGTGATCATACATCGGACCATGACTGGTGTAGGTCACCGCGCTGATAAAACCGCCGCCTTGAGCTTGCGACAACACGTATTTGGCCAGCCGCTGAAGAGCCAAACCAGCAGGACCAACACCCGATCGCACTCCTCGGCTAAGCATAGCCAGCCCAGCTATCGCGCACACACCTACCCATTTACCTTGCTCCGCAGTGCGAAAACTGCCGTCGTCGATCTGTTGCGAAATTAGGAAATTCAGTCCACCGCGAATCGCTCCATCCACTTCGGCATCGTAACTTTCGTCTAAATCACGTCTGGCAGGAATCATTTCGGCGCGACACTCAAGTCCAACGCCCGCAATCAGAGACAATCCGCTGGTCGACAAATAGGCTCGTCGCGATAACATCACGGCTTGGACTCCCTCTGTAACAAAGCCCGGTAGTAGGCTTCCAATCGCTCGCGGTAGCTCGGCAAGAATTGCTCGACCATACGTGATTGCATCTGCGATCTGGTCTGTGCTGGCAGATGCCCCCATGCGCCCTGTTGCAGGCTTACTGGATCCTTGGGATCAAGTATCAAGGGTCCGGCAGTTCCCGACTGACCGGGGGACTGTCCTGAGTCGCTTGAACTGTCTTGCCTACGCTGATCATCGCCCGTTTGCTGAGTTTCGTTTGAAACTTCCTGACCTGAACTCGACTGATCAGGCATGACCTGGCCATTGGTTTGATCCGCGGATCGATTATCGATCGATTGTTGCTCAGACAACCTTTCCTGCTCCGTTTGCGGATTGGATTGGCTAGCCGCACTTTCCTGGACGGCGCTGATCCATTGGTCAAGCTGCCGAAGCAAATCGCCTTGCAACTCGACCGTCTGGGCCAAAGATCGGCCGGACTGTAGCAAATCTGCTGCAGTTCGCATTCCCTGACTTACCGCTTGCAGAGGGTGATTGCCGGAAAAATCAGCGGACCGCAGTTGAGACGGATCTTCCAGCTTTCTTAAATCGGTCGATCGATCGTCTATGGAACCTGCACCCAAGCCACCGCCGGCTCGGCTTTGTCCCTCCAAGCGACGAGTCGGTCCGTGCAATGGGCTCTTTTTTCCACTGGAACTGCCACGAGTCTCAACCGCTGTTTGTGATTGACCATCAGGTACATCCAGCAATTCCAACAAGCCGTCCGTTAATTCTGATTCACTTGGTTTTGCAACTGTCTTGTCAGACGACCGGACAGAGCCGTCATCCTGAGCAATCGAGTTGGGGAAACTGGGGACGATCAAAGCAATACCGATCAGTAACCGGTAGGTGGTGCAACTAATTTTGAAAACGATATTCATGGGTGTCACGGGACTTCGTTCTGTGGTTCAGACTGTTCGCTATTTGCGGAGGCACTGGCCGACTGAGATCGAACAATCAGTTCTTCCAAGCGGACCGCCAGTTCACGTTGCATCCGAATCAACTCTGTTTGTCGGATTCGGCGTCGCGCGTCATCGGTAATTTCACTTAATGTGGCTGTTTGTTCCTGCAGAGTTTGTTGAAGATTGCGAAGTAAAATCAAACTGACCATATCCGGCGAGTTCCACTGCTGTTCAGACTGATCGGTATCGGTTGAATTTTCGTTGAAATCCTGCGGCTTCGACTCTTGCAGAGCGACTTGCGAAGCTTGCATGGACTGCGCCAAGGATTCGACCGCCAGGGACATTTTTCGCAAAGCACCTTCCGCAGCGTCGATCGCGTCAGGGTTGACACGTTGCCGCTGAGTCGCCGCGATGGCTCGCGTCAAGTCTTGCAAAATCTGCTGACCCAACCAATCCCAAGTTGCCAGGCCTTCGATCGAATCCAATAGGCTTTGCAATTCTTGCTTCACGGCATCTTGTTGCTGCAACAGCGGACCGGACCATGCTAAAAACTCCTGTGGTTCGACTGACTGCTGTAGCCGGTCGGCCAGAATATTGTATTGCGGCATTAACTCCTGCTGCATCAATACTAATCGTCCAAGAGTTTGCTTGATTTGATCCAACTGCCGCAGATTGTCACTTGACTCAGCCGACGCGGAATCCAAACCTTGCTGCATGGAACGATCGAAATCACCCAAATGCTTTAAAGCTGCCTGCAAGTTGCTCTGCAGCCGTTTCTGGTGATCCACTGACTGACTCCAGTTTCTGGATTGCAGACTGCTACCGACCTCTCGCGCGATTGATATCGCCTGGCCATCGATCAAGACATCCGTCGCTAAATGCAATCGGTTCTTTTGAGAATCGGATAGTCCGAATTCTTGTATAACGTGCGCTTGTCCGATCCAATTTTCCAATTGGCTTGCCAACCGTTGTTGTTGATCTGCCATTTGACTCCATTGCGACTGCAACACGTTATCACCGAATTCTGATAGATCAACTTGTAAATCAGTCACTTTTTCAGACAACGCTTTTTGTGCCGTAGCCACCGCGCTTAGCTGCCCACGCAGCCTTCCATACTGTTCTTGTCCGTTCAGCCGATCGACCAACTGCTGCAGGGCCTGAAGCAACTGGCTTTGAGCCGCGTCCAAGCGACTTGCAGAAGAATCACTCTGACTTTCGCTGGCAATGTTTGGGTTGGTAGACTGAAGCTCGGCCTGCCATTGCTGAGCCGCTTCCCAGGCCTGCCGTGCGGGATTTTCTGCTTGCTCCTGAAGCATCTTGTCCAGTGCTTGCCAATGTTGGTTTAATTCAGAGCCGGTCAGTTGATTTGACTCCAACGCTTCCAACATCTGCTTCAGTTGCATCTGGACACTTTGCTGCGAATCAAACAACTGCTCTTGAACACTTTGCTGCAAGTGCATCACACCGGACAGTGTATCCTGAATCGATTGCCGCGTCGCCTGATCGATATTGTCTGCCCCCGCGATTTGCTGCGCCAATTGCCGAGTGGCCAATTGGCCTGATTGCTGTGCGTCCTGTAGTTCACGCAGCTTCTGACCTAAGACAGTTTGCTTGGACGCGATCAATTCCAATTGGCGAGCAGATGTTTCAACGGTCAGCCGCAATTTCTGACTGACCCCCACCTGCCCCAGTTGATCCTTTGCTTCTAGCCAGATCCGAATTTGTTCCTGCGGTGCAATTGTTAAACCTTGCGCAGCGGCCATCACTTGAAAATCCCAGACGACACGAACCGGACATTCGTGAATTGGGGGTTGGATTGCAATAGGCAATTCCAATTCTAAATCCGGTCGAGAATGAAACGACATTTTGGCCTTAACCTGCTGTAACCCCCAATCATCGCTTGCCATGCCAACTAAATTCAATTGCCCACCTACGGCCACACTGGGCAGCAGCCCTTCATCCAGTTCACACACAGGGGCTTGATCCTCCTGGATTTCAATACCCCAGCCTTGCCCCGAAGTTAACCTTGTCTGCTGATCAACCTGGAACTGGAATTTCCAGCGTGCAGTTGGCGCTCGATCCCAAGCTGCACTGGGTAGAATCTGCAGCGATACAACCTTGCCCGATGAATCCAATTCGGCTGAAATGTTCTGAGAACTGTCCTGGTTTGCATCGGATCTCTGCACGTTTTGCCGCATCTGGTCTGACCGCACCGTTTCGGATTCTGGCAGCAACTTAACGGCTTGAACCGATTGGTTCAATTCTCCCTGAAAGTGGACTCGACTGCCTGCCAGGACCTGCAGTTGCTGACGCGGGACACGGTAGGTTCCGTCCGAGTTCAACTGTTGAGCATCGGGAATCCTTATTGAACGGGCCGTCGAGTTCTGCGCGTATCCTGGCAGCTCTACCTGAAATCGAAAATTATTCCAGACCGGGACTGCAAGGACACGGACAGTCCGCCAAGGCATCAAATGATCATCTCCGCCGATCGCGCGCACCTGAACGTCGCGATTCAGTGGCGGCAAATTTGCGACTGCAATATCACCCAAACGCTGCGCGGTGATCGCAAGCGGTTCGGCCTGAGCCGCATCCATGTAGCGCAACTGCACCTGCACCAAATCGGGAAGCGGCGGTTTTGTATCAGTGATTTTAAGCGGAACGACCGCTCCGTGCCCCACGGCATCTGGCAAATAGTGAAGTTGCAGTTGATCTTGCTGAGGCCAGCGATTGGCTGCCCAGGGCAACAGGGTGCGTCGGAAGGCCAATCCACTTTCTACTGGCCAAACGATGCCGAACAAACTTGCTAGCAAGGCAACGCTCAGAAACGTCACCGCAGCACGTCGCACCGGTGTCACATCAACGCGAGCCTGCCAGGACTGCACGTGCGATGACTGAGTCCACTGTTGCAGCGCCGCTTCCTGAAAGCTACCGCTGCCGAAGCGATGATCACGCGGATCAATCTGAGATAACTCCAGTACCGTTGACAATTGCCCCGCCAGCGCGGGCCGTTGCCGCTCGATCCATCTAGCCAAATCGATGGGTGTCGCCGCAAAACGCAACGAAGGCAACAGCCATCGATAACCCCAATAGCCGGCTACACACAACCACGTCAATAACTGCAGCCAACGCATTCCAAGCTCTTCGCGTCGCAGCAGGCAATCAAAAAGGGCTAGAGCAAGTAGTGTTGCCAGAACTACAGTCAGCCACCGTAAGCCAGCGCACCATCGGACCGTTCGATTCGCAGACCGTACGATTTGCCGCGTTTCTAAAACAAGTTGTTGCCGCGTTTGTTCGATCGACAGCATGGCTTATGACCTTCAGGGCACTCGTCGCAGTACCAGCATCTTAACATCCACTCCCTCGGTACCCACGATTTCTGGCGCTCGCAGGGTTAGCGAACCAGTTCCAAAGGGCAATTCAATGACGCCAAGCGACATGGGCTTAAAATCCTTCACGTAGGACTCGGTCGTTCGCGACACTCGATCCTGTTGACTACCGATCAACGGGGGGTTGTTCGCAAGAATGACCTCTTGCTTGATAATATGATCAGCCATTTGCAGTTCAATCTGTGTCCCCACTGAGGATTCGGGACAGGTGTAGTACATGTCTACGGCAAAGCGCCCAGCTTCTAGCACGTCAACCTTCCAAGTAATGGTATCCCCAGAATCTGTCCAACCGGTGAAGTAGGAGCAATTGGGTGCCTTGGATGAACGTCGAACTTGACCACGTGGAATGCCATCTCGAGCGGGCAAGGTTGTTTCGTGACGATCTGGATGTCCCACCGTGAACGGCCTGAGCGGATTGACACGACTTCCCAGCACCTCTTGTTTCCACTGATCGATCTGAGCAGACAACTGCTTGGTGACTTCAGGCAATTGCTCCGACAAGTCGCGTGTTTGTTCGGGGTCTGCAACCATGTCAAACAAATGGCCTTTGGCATCCAAGCGATATTGCTGAGTGCGAGCGCTGATCATTCCCGACCAATGCGAAAAAATAGTTCGTGGGCCCAGGCTTACTTTTTCTCCCGACAAAAGCGGCTTTAAACTGACTCCGTCCAAGGGCTGCCGCTTTGTCAGCGGAACTTCTGCTAAATCGGCCAGAGTTGGCAATAAATCCACCGCTGTGCATATCTGAGGAATCAGCTTGCCCGATGGAATTTTTCCAGGCCAACTGATAAACAAGGGTGATCTGACACCACCTTCGTCAGTGCTGCCCTTGCGGCCCTTCATGCCGGCATTCCAACGATAACTGTTGGGACCATTGTCACTGAAGAAAACTAAGATGGTACGACGCGACAACTTCAATTGATCCAACCGATTTAGCACTCTTCCAACGTTATCATCAATATTCTCCACCATGGCCATGGCCGCGCGCGTAAAGTTGATATCCTCCCCCTCTTCCTCGGGCGCTGACATGCTGTACTTTCGATCTTTGTGGCGCTGCCAATACTTGTCGGGCACCTGCATGGGCGTATGAGGTGTTGGGATCGCAAGATAAAGAAAGAAATTCTGCTGTTGGTTCGATTCTATAAACTGAATCGCCCTGTCGGTCAGATCATCTACCAAATACCCCTGCCCTTTCACTCGGCGACCATCGTGCTCCAGTGGCGGATCGAAGTAATGGCCCCAGTGCCCCGCTGTGAAGCCATAAAACTCCTGAAAACCGCGAGCCAATGGATGATAGGGATACTGGGTGCCATTGTGCCACTTACCGTAACAAGCGGTTCTATATCCGGCAGCGCGAAAATCTTCGGCGATGGTCCGTTCATCCAGATTCATCCGCTCCTTGCCTTCGGAGACTCCAAGGACACCCGATCGAGGATGCGCGCGGCCCGTCAAAAATTCAGCCCGCGTCGGCGCACAAACTGGAGCCACAAAAAATCGATCGAATCTTGCACCCACTCGCGCCAACGAATCCAGATGAGTCGTCGACAAGTTGGTGTTGCCGTGGCACGACAGATCGCCCCAACCTTGATCGTCGGTCAAGATCACGATGACGTTCGGACGCTGCTGAGTCTCAAGCAAATCTGCCGACTGTGCAACCTGACCGGTCTGACTAGCTTCATCTTTTACAATATCGCCGACAACCGGTCGGCCGTCTTCGGCAAAAACAGTGGCCTGGAAACAATACCAAGCGGCAAGCCACCCGGTCACTACCACTATGCAGCTTTGAAAGGTGATTTGTAGCGGAATGGCGCAAGCCGGCCGGTGAATTATCAAACATTCATTAATTAATTGCCAAATCAACCGGAACGCATTAGCGCCCGGTTGCCGCAGAAACCGGGTGCTAACGCATTCCGGCTGATGACAGGGGAGAAGCGATGTCATACGATCCAAAGTCTTTAGGTAAGTGTCGAATACTTGGCCAAATATTGACGCAGCGCATGTTTCCTGGCTGTATTCTGGCTGGTCATGTACCTGATTTTACCAAAGACTTGCCGTTCAGGCCCCCAGGCGCGATCATATCTGCCCAAGACCCAGAAAATTCCGCTGTAAGAATTCGGATCCCGACCGTCCAACGCATATTTATTGTTCAGCTCAATCATGAACTGTAGTGCCTGTTCGGGTGACTTGGTCCAACCCAGGATATTCTTGCCCCACAACATACGCAAATAGTTGTGCATTCGGCCCTCAATCAGCAATTGGCGCTGGGCCGCATTCCAGATAGGGTCTCCAGTATTCGCGAATTCCAATTGATCTAGATCGTAAACCACCGCTCGCGGATCGTGGCGATGATCGTCCAGGGTTTGCAAAGCCCAAGTGGGCAACGAATCGTACGCATCATAATTGGGTTCTCGCCAACACATGTTCAGGCCGATCTCGCGCCAGGTGCAAAGCTGATCCAAGAGAGCTTCCGCGTTTGGGTCGACTCCCCAGAAGCCTTCCACCTTGCCATTGGGACCAGCCAGCCGTGAAGGGTTCCACTGCTGTTGCTTCATAATCTCCCAGAACAGTTGATGACAGCTCAAATGTCCG
Source organism: Aureliella sp. (assembly GCA_044234105.1). Lineage (GTDB taxonomy): Bacteria > Planctomycetota > Planctomycetia > Pirellulales > Pirellulaceae > Aureliella. The sequence continues at coordinate 95,212 of JBIIJD010000001.1, forward strand.
AAGTGTAGGTATGGGGACAACCCGGTTGAGCCCTCAAGGTCTGGTTCATTACGGTCGTGCTGGTACCCGGCCAGGCGGTTGCGAACAAACTGTTTCAGCAATCGTTGTGCCTGGACAGCTCCACCACGCAGCTCGACCGCAGCTACCAAATGGTCTATGGGTAATTCAGACAGCCCGCCGGGTTCAGCCAGACGGCTCAGCGAAGCCACGGGCCATCGGTCCGTGATGGACCTGGGCAACGAAGACAAGCCAGACGCATCACTAATCAACTTACCAGCAAGCGGCTGCAACTCGGGAGAGCTCTGTAGATGGTCAGGCAGAGTCTTCTGCATCCAGCGGCGATAGGAATGTGCCACGGTGAAGGTTCGATCGGCCTGGGATAGCGGCATCAGTCCATTGGCATCGACCATTGACAAGCGGCACGACAAGCGATCGGCCAGACGTCGGAACATGCCAGGATGAAAGAAGCAGGGAAAATCATCTCCCACGAACAAACAAGCTTTCTGAGCTAATGCCTCAAGCAATCCTCGCCCTGCTGCCCGTTGCGGTTCAACGTAAGGATAGTAGGCTACTCCCGCCGCCTTACACGCACTTGCATTGTCCAACATGCCCTGGATCACAAATCTGTGAAAGCGATCACTGGCCCAGGGATAGTCGCATCGCAAGCCTTCCAGCACCAGCAGCGGTCGGCCCAGGTGCAGCGACCAATCACGCGCATATTGCAGCGCGAAATTGAAATCAGTTCGTCGAAAGGCGGTCATCCAGTAGACCACCCACTGACCATCCGGGTTGATGGGGGCCTGATTGAGATCGCGGATTCGGCAGTCTGGCACTTCGGTTTGCATGGTTGAAAGGACCTCCTATTTTGTACCCATTCATGCCCGTGGTGGGCCGGCGCTGGGAAAAGGGTTGATTAGGAAATGGGCTTGTTCAAAATCGACGAAAGTTAGAGTTGAATACCTATTTGCATCGGCCCCGCTTGTCCCACCCTACAAACCTGCGTGAACGTTTACCTTTTTGTGAACCACTCGTGTCAAGAGCGGTATATTTTGCGGAAGCACGGTTGGCAAACAGGTTAAGTTCTCGACAATAGGGAGGCCAATCCTGGCATGAGACAGTCTTTTGTAGAAGTAAGGGCAAGCTGCATGAAAAAATTATTTGAAGGAAAACGCGGACTAATTCTGGGCGTTGCCAACGACCGCTCCATCGCTTGGGCTGTCGCCCAGGAGATCATCCATCAGGGAGGGATCTGTGGTTTTTCGCATTTGCCTGACCGCCCTGACGACGAAAAAAAGAAGAATCGACTGAGAGTGTCCAAGTGCGTGGATCAGTATCCAGACCAAACCGCTTTTCTGGAACCTCTGGATGTGCAGTGCGACCAACAAATCGCTGACTTTTTTAAGATGGTTCATGAAATAATGGGCACGATCGATTTCTTGCTTCACTCGATCGCTTTTGCAGACCGCAACGACTTGTCGCGCGATACGGTTGAAACCAGCCGCGACGGGTTCAAACTAGCCATGGATGTCAGCGTCTACAGCTTGATCTCCGTGACCAATGCAGCCAGACATCTGTTTAATCCGGGCGCTTCGGTGCTGACGATGACCTACTTTGGCGGCGAGAAATGTGTTCCCGGTTATAACGTTATGGGCATCTGCAAGTCGGCACTGGATGCCACGGTTCGCTACTTGGCCTATGATTTGGGTGCTCAAGGCTATCGCATGAACGCCGTCAGTGCGGGGCCGCTAAAGACGCTTGCCGGAGCGGCGGCCGGAGTTGGCGATATGCAGAAGTATTATGATTACGTGGCTCCGCTGGGACGCTGTGTCACTCACGATGAAGTAGGACGCGCCGGAGCTTATATGCTCAGCGACTATAGTTCGGGGATAACTGGCGAGATCTTACATGTCGACTCGGGTTACAACATCATGGGCAGCCCCGGCAGGCTACTTGAAGTGCTGAAACCAACAGCTTCGTAAAGCGACATCCTTAAGCCCTCAAGCGGAAACTAGTTGCACTGCGCATGAAAATCCTGATCATAGCCCTGTACTTTCCGCCGCTCAATCGCATCGCATCGTCGCGTCCGGCCGCATGGGCCAAAGACTGGTCTCTGGCCGGACACTCGGTAACCGTCTTCACCAACAAGAAGTATCCCTATCACGGCCCCCTGTCACTACAGGTGCCAGACTTCAACGAACGAGTCAGCATTGTGGAAGCTGACTATCTGCTGGCAAAGCGATGGGGCTACGGCGGCAAGTCGTTCTTCCGGCGTCCGTTGTACGGACTTCAGCGCTTGACATGGTCTTTCGTAGCCTTTTGGCAAATGATTCGATTTGTCCGGCCTCAGGCACCAGACATTGTTATCTCGACCTACAGCCCTGTCTCGACCGTCCTGCTAGGCTATATTGCCAAGGCATTCTATCGGAAGGCGCGTTGGGTGGTTGACTACCGCGACCTCTGGACGGGTAATCCCTATCGAAATCGTAAAGCCGCGATTCGGTGGTTTCTCGAGTGGTTTCAACGTAGGCTGCTGCGGCGTGCAAGCTTGATCACAACCGTCTCGCCACCACTTCAGACATCTCTAAAGCAATTGGCGCCGCAAATTCCCGTTGAGGTCATCTTTAATGGACACGAAGGAATTCTCCCATTGCCACCTGGTCCTGCCAACGATCCCGTGGTTCGCATTGTGCATGCTGGTACCATTTATAAGCAGTACAACGTTCAGCCGTTGCTGGAAGCTGTCCGTGGACTGATTGACTGCCAGCAAATAGAGACCAGTCGATTAGAACTTCATTTTTTGGGAGACAAACTGGGCAATCTGCCCGCCGAGTTGGATCGCTACCGACTGCGTGACATCGCTCGGCTACCAGGCCAGGTTCCACGATCCGCCGCTCATGCGGCACAGAGTCAGGCAACGCTACTGTTGCTGCTGGGTACCAACGAGCCGGGGATTCTGCATGGCAAATTGTTCGAGTACATTGCTGCCTGCAGACCCGTTTTAGATGTAGGAGACACTGATGCAACCGATGCCGCTCAAGTGTTGCGAGCAACGCGGTGTGGCATTGCCGTAGGCAACGACGTGCAAATGATCCAGCAGGTGATACTTCAAGTTGCTGAAGGTCACCAGCCAGACTGGTTTAGCCCTGACCTAGAGAAAATAGCCACCTACAGCCGCGACCATCAATCAAGAAAATTGGAAACTCTCTTCCAGCAACTGCTAGAAATCTAAGCGTTCACTGGCACCCAGAGTATTCCCACCCGAATCATGAATCGCATGTTGAAATCCGTGGACGGCTAGCTTGCCAATTTCTGTCGAGTGAGAGGCCAGTGCGTCTTGCGAATAGACTCTACGGCAACAACTCCTCAAGCTGCTGAACAAGTGTTGTAAAGTGTGTCAAGGCTGTGTGGATTGGCTCCGGTTGTGACATGTCGATTCCGGCGTCGCGCAGTAGGTCCAGTGGATCTTGCCGACATCCTCTGCTCAGGAATCGCAAGTAGTCTCCCTGCTCCTGCTTACCGCCGCCCAGGACTCGGCGCGATAATGCGATGGCTGCAGCCAAACCTGTAGCATATTTGTAAACATAGAATGCGTGATAAAAGTGGGGAATGCGAAAGCATTCGAGCATTAAATCGTCGTCGATGACAAAATCCGGACCAAAGTAATCGCTCAACAATCCACGGTAGACCTCCTTGATGGTCTCGACCGTCAGCGGTTGGCCGCTCTCGGCCATTTCATGCGTGATCTTCTCGAACTCGGCAAACATGGTTTGGCGCACGATGGTGGCACGAATGCTGTCCACTTCATGATTGATCAAGTAGGCTTTCAGGCGATCGTCTGAGGTGGATTGCAGCAGATAGTGCGTGAGCAGTTGTTCATTGAACGTGCTGGCCACCTCGGCTACAAAGATGGTGTAATTGTAGTACTGAAACGGCTGATTCTTGGCTGAACAATAACTGTGCATCGAATGTCCCGCTTCGTGTGCGAGCGTGAACAGGTCGTTTAGCACACTGGGTTTGTAGTTCATTAAGATGTACGGATCACCATCAAAAGTTCCACAGCTAAAGGCCCCGCTTTGTTTACCCTGGTTGGGATAACGATCACACCAACGACTTTGCAACCCATGCTGCAAGACTTGACAATATGCTTCGCCAAGTGGCCGAAGCGATTCAATCACAGTATGTACAGCCTGATCCCATGTGCGATCTTGATCCAGGTCTGCCAATAGTGGAACATAGGTGTCATAATGATGAATCTGATCTAATTTCATCGTTCGTCGCCGAAAATCAAAATAGCGATGAACTTCCGGGAGATGCTGTCGTACGGTCGAGATCAAATTGTCGTAAACCGATTGCGGAACATTATCCGGAAACAGGGCAGCTTCCAAGCTGGAACCGTAGTTCCTGGCTCGCGCATAGTAAACGTCTGTATGGATACTGCCAGAGAGCGTTGCAGCCAGCGTGTTTTCGTGGGCAGCAAATTGTTTGTAGTATTGGTGAAAGGCGGTTCGACGCACCTCGCGAACTGGACTGATCATCAACTGACTGAAGGTGGCGTTGGTCAGCTCGACCGTCTGCCCGTGCTCGTTGATCAAAGTGCCAAATTTCAAGTCGGCATCGTTGAGCTGCCGAAAGGTCTTGCTTGCGGTTTGTGCCATTTCACCTTGCATCGCCAACAGCGACTCCTCGCGATCGCTTAGCGTGTGCTGTCGGTAGCGGGCAATGCGCTGTAGCAAAAGTTCATATTCCTTCAATTCGTCAGCTTTCAAAAATGCCGACAGGCTGTCCTCCGCAATGTCTAGTACCTCGGGCCTTAGGTAGCTAGCCATTTGACTCGCACGAACCGAAAGGTTCTGAAATCGGGCAACCAGCGCCTGAGCCGCTTGATTGGCCTGATCTTCAGCGGATCGGAGAAATGCGTAGGCTCCTAGTCGCTCGGCCAAACGTTCCACCTGACGATCAAACTTCAAGCAGTCGGCCAGCGACCTACTGCTGCTTGCCAACTGGCCGCGAAATGTCTCGTATCCAGGAATTAGCTTTTCCAACTTCTGGAAATCAGCTTCCCAAGCGTCGACCGAAGGATACAAACTGCATAAATCCCAGCAGTCTTCGACAGACATCTGATCCCTAGTCGGTACTTGAATTGTTGTCATGGCTGAGTTCCTTCGGTGGAAGTTTGCATCAGAAATGTCCTTTTCAGCTTTTTCGGCCACAATTGCCCTAGGCACTACCCATGGTTCGCTGCCTGTCAGACGGTTGTATAATGGCGGTGCATTGTCGTCATTGGACGATTGCCTGACAACTGCATTTTTCCGTTGACTGGTGTTGCCACGCGATAAGCACTCACTAACTAAACCGACAAGTCTTTCAGGAGTCGCAAAATGAATACTTGTGTCAAAGGATTATTCCGGGAAAGCGATCTTCTCCAATTATTGACATTCACCGTGTGGATACTGGCCGGCGGGTTGTCAACCTTTTCGAACTTGAAAGCTCAGTCGCCTTTGCCGTTGCCGGAACCCATTCCTGGCGACGGTCGCCCGGTGTTGATCCTGGGTGGCATTGAATCGGCGACTGAGGCACCACCTCACCAAAAAACAGAGGTTTCTTTGGCCAGCACCAACGTGTCTGAGCCGGGTGACGACGACGCCCAATGGAATTCGCCTTGGGTGCAGAAAGTAATCGCGTTGATCGAAGAGAACGCTGACTTGAGGGCTCAGTTGCAAATAAAAGCGATTCAGGTCAAGGCTCAGAAGCGAGTCGCTCAACTGGAGTCCGACATGCGAATCACAGTAGAGAAATTGGAGGCATCCCAGCGATCATTGCACGACGCTGTAGTGGCCAACGAGCAGTTAGAAAAACGAGTCGCCGAATTGGAGCATCGTAGTCGCCTTCTACAGGAACGCATGCGAGCACAAACGGAAACTCAGGTGACCCCATCATCGCCTCTTCAGCAACAGACGACTCGGGCCATTCCAGGTCACAGCAATTCCGATACCGTGGCCGCACTCAGAGCGATGGTCGAGGACTTGCGTAAGAGCGTCAAAAGATTCCGCAACTCCAAAGAAAATTTAGTGGAGGACGAAGTTGAAGAGGATGTTGAAAACGAGGATGAAAATGAAGAAGAAGCTGATCATGAAGATAACGAAGAAGAAGATGATGATGATGAGCAGTAGAGTCGAGTGTCGGAGTTCGCAAGGGTGAATCTACAAAATCGTCCAGTGCCTAAAGATCAAAAGTCAGCCGTCGTGTTACTGAGCGGTGGTTTGGATTCGGCTACGGTACTTGCCATGGCAAGGCAGGCAGGCTATCAAGTGCATGCGATCAGCTTTCGCTACGGTCAGCGTCATACGGTGGAACTGGACCGAGCGTTGCAGCAAGCCAAACTTCAGTGCTTGAACCAACACCTCGTCGTGGATATCGATTTAGCCCAGTTTGGCGGATCGGCGCTGACCTCCTGTTCGATTGCGGTTCCCAAGCACAACTGCGATGCTGAGATTGGCAACTCAATACCGGTAACCTACGTGCCAGCTCGAAATACCGTCTTTTTATCCCTTGCGCTGGCTTACGCCGAAACAATCGCAGCCCATGATATTTTTATCGGTGTTAACGCGCTTGATTACAGCGGCTATCCTGATTGCCGACCGGAGTATATTGAAGCATTCGAGCGGATGGCCAACTTGGCAACTAAAATTGGTGTTGAAGGCGGGCTGATCAAAATACACACACCGCTGATTTCACTGACGAAAGCTGAAATCATCGCGCGAGGATTGGAGCTGGGCGTGGACTACTCAGCTACATCTAGCTGTTATGATCCCGACCCTGTTACCGGACAGCCATGCGGACGCTGTGATGCCTGCCTACTCCGCCAACGAGGATTCCAACAAAACGCGATGTCCGATCCTTGCTTAGCAACTGTTCGTAAATAAATTGCCCAATCAGCCGCTGGGCGAGCTAGCGATTAGCATTAGTGTCGGGGTGCTGCGAAAACCGGTTGCTAACGCACTCCGACTGATGACAAGTTAGGACCCAACCGAGGAACCATGGCTACTTTAAATCTACAACTGTGCGTTGATGGAAAGCTAACCCAAGGCTGGACTTGTCAGACTCCGATCAGCGTGGGACGCCAAGATCAAGGCGAGCCCGAAGCTGGACATTTCTCTGGAGCGGCAGGTAACCGCGCCATTGTGGCCTCGCTGGATCATCGGGAAATTCCTCGTCGGTATTTTGAACTGACTGTTGATAGTCTTGGAAAGCCACTGCTTCGCAATGTCAATCCACGTCTTGACCTGATGATACAGGGACTGCCGGCGCTACGACCAGGCGCTTCGATACCCATTCTCTCCAGCGCGACTATCGCAATTACACCCAGCGTTAGCTTACGGGTAGCTACTGAAACTGGTTCCGAGATTGTGCGAACTCTTGGCGGTCGCGGGCTGCATCCCGACGCGGTCTCTTTGGCTTCGCTGATTGCCAATCCATTATCGTTAAAGAAAGGGCCAGGATGGGATGTGTCAACGGCTGCTGATACGCTGGAGTTGCTGCAGCAGGTGTTGCCAGTAATTCGCGAAAGCGCAACATCGGACAGCTTTTTTCAGGCCGGGGCCGTCGCAGCATTGCGCATTGCCGATTTAGACCGGGCCGTCGTGTTTTTGTTTTCAGACGGCCAGCGTATCTGTCGCGCCGAGGCGTATCGCGACCGTTCAAGCAGCTCAGGAGGATACCTGGAGAGCGCTAGCCAGTCCGCACCTGCGCAGACCAGCCTTAGCCGCGCGCCATTGCACGCGCCCAACATCAGCGATTCGATCATCGCCAGCGCTCAGCACACGGCATCCACGACATTGTTTGAACCTGGTGGGGACACTGGCTCTTTAGGACAATCGGTTCAACATTTACATCAGGCGATCTGCGCGCCGATACTAAATAAATTGGGTCAAGTGATCGGCGTTATGTATGGCGACCGCTGGACCGGCGAGTTGACCAAGCGAGGATTGGACATCGAAGCGAAATTGGTAGAGATCCTAGCAGGTGCCATCGCTGCTGGGTTGGCACGCCAAGCCGAAGAGCGGCAACGCAGTTCGATGGAGCTATTCTTCTCGGACGTGGTCGCTAAACATATCGTTGCCGACGCTCAGTTGCTCGAACCCAAAGAGGAGCAAGTGACGTTGATGTTTTGTGATGTTCGAGGTTTCAGTTCGATATCCAAACACCTGGGGGCCAGTCGCACGATACGCTGGATGCAAGATGTGTTTACCATGATCAGCCGCTGTATCGAAGAACATTCTGGGGTCGTAGTCAATTATGTGGGCGATGAAGTGTTCGCCATGTGGGGTGCTCCCGAGCCACGGGCCGATCATGCTGCCTGTGCGCTACGAGCGGCCCAGCAGATCATGCGATTGATTCCAGAAGTCGCCCTAGAGTGGCATGACACTCTGAATCAGCCCCTTCGCATCGGCATTGGCATCAATTCTGGACTGGCTGCTGTGGGCAACACTGGATCGAAAAAAAAATTTCAATATGGTGCGTTTGGCAATGCGGTTAACCTGGCCAGCCGATTACAAAGTGCTACCAAGCATTTTGGTGTGCCATGCATGGTATCCAAGGCGACTGCCAGTCAGTGCGAAACTGCCTTCCCCTTGCGAGAACTGGCAACTATCGAAGTTCAGGGCATTGATGAACCCATCGCCGTTATGCAATTGGCACACCAGGAATCCGAAAACTGGGGGTCGCTTTGCCGCGACTACGAATCTGCTTTAAGCGATTATCGGCAAGGACGATTCGCTGAAGCAACCAGAATTTTAGGTGATATACTAAAAGAGCATCCGGAAGACGAACCCAGCATGAGGCTATTGAGTTTAAGCGTCGCCCAGTTGCGTCAGCCAAGCCGTGAATTCAACGCGGTTGATAAACTTGCGTCGAAATAGAAAAATTGTGCTGAAGTAGTTCCGATTGACGATCACCCGCAGGCAACCTGTTTCAACTTGAGAGTCTGAATGCCCGAACAGTCCAACGAAAAACTGATTGCTGCGCTGTTGGCGCATCAGGCTAGCCTGCTGAGCAGTCAAGAGCTTTCTGAAATCGTGTCACAGTGGGCCAGCCAGCCGACTTGTGATTTGGACGAGATCGTGCAGCGAGTGGCTCACATAGATCCCAGCACTGTCCAGTTACTTCGGCAAATCGCTCAGGGTCAGTTGAAACAGCATCAGGGTTCGGTGGCCGATACGATAGGAACCATTTATCAGCGGACTGCAGCCCAGGCCCTATCGGCGCTGCCTCAACCATTACAGGCAACTTTACAAAAGACTGTCGGTAATGACTTGTGGTCAACACTCGTGCAGTCGCAAAGTGAAGTTCCAACAGGATCACCTTTCGACACAAAACATTCAGCAGCCCGCGCTGATCGTTACAGCAAGTTGCGTCCACATGCTCAGGGCGGGTTAGGTCAAGTTTTTTTGGCCATGGACGAAGAGCTGAATCGCCACGTGGCGCTTAAGCAAATCCAAGAGCGTTTTGCAGTTGATCCAGACGCGCGCCAGCGATTCATTTTAGAAGCAGAGATTACCGGTGGTTTGGAGCATCCTGGGATTGTGCCTGTGTACGGCTTGGGGGTTCAGGCTGACGGACAACCTTATTATGCGATGAGGTTTGTACGTGGTGAAAGCATGGCCGATGCAATCAGTGCATTGTATAGCGACCAAACCGATCTCAGCCAGCGACTGTTCTCCGTGCGTAAACTGCTGGGTCGCATGGTTGATGTCTGTCAAGCCATTGCCTACGCGCACAGTCGCGGCGTGCTGCACAGAGACATCAAGCCCGACAACATCATGCTGGGAACTTTTGGTGAAACGCTGGTGGTCGATTGGGGCTTGGCTAAGCTGACCGATCCACCAACCCGACCAGTGGCCGGCAGTTCCGGTGACCGGCCATCCGAGTTGCAACCGCCCGCAGAAAAAACCCCCGCGCCGGCAGTCAATCCCAGTGAACTGGAAACGCTCTATACAGTCGAAGACATTGACCAGCCGCTAAGACCTTCATCAGCCAGCGCTCAAATGACCTATCAGGGTAGCGTCAAGGGCACACCGGCTTTCATGAGCCCCGAGCAAGCCGCTGGGGAAACGGATCAAATCGACCACCGCAGCGATATCTACTCGTTGGGAGCCACGCTTTACGCATTGCTGGTTGGCCACCCGGCGATCATCACTCACGAAGCTGGCAAGCAGCTTACGCTGGATGAAGTGCTGCAGCGAATTCGCGATCACCGCTTCACACCGCCTCGCGAAGCTGCAGCTTGGATTCCCAAACCGCTAGCGGCCATCTGCCTGCGAGCGATGGCTGCCCGGCCCGAAGATCGATATGCCACGCCCCTGGACTTATCTGACGATTTGGAGCGATGGTTAGCCGATGAACCGGTGTCGGCGTACCGCGAATCGCCTACGGAACGCATGCGGCGATGGATCAAGCGACACCAAACGCTGGCAGCCTCTCTGGCAGTGATCGTGTTGGCAAGCCTGGCCGGTCTTGCAGGCTTTTCAGTTCTGCTGCGAGACAAAAACCAACGACTGGCTGAACTGGCGGAATCGCTGCGATTGACAAACGAGAATTTGCAGGTCGCCCAAAACAAGGCCCAGGAAGAAGCTGCTGTGGCTCTGGCCGTGAGCAAGTTTCTGAACGACGATCTTCTGTCACAGGCTTCACCGCGCGAACATCCCAATCCGCGATTGGAAGTTCGCACGGTGCTGGAGCGCGCTGCAAACTCGATCGACAAACAGTTTGAACGGCAACCGATGGTCAAGGCGGAATTGCTAAAGACGGTTGGTATCGCCTTTCGGCATTTAGGAGAGTATCCAAAAGCTCGTCTGGCGCTGGGGCAAGCGGTGGCCTTGTTCCAGCAGAACGCCGGCGCTGATGCAGAATCCGCCCTGCAAACTCGGGCCAATCTGGGCGCTGCGGCAGCTCAAGCTGGCGACTATGCCCAGGCCGAGCAATTGTTGAAACCTGTTTGGCGACAGATGACGGACCAGATGGGGCACAAACATCGCCAAACATTGGAAACCCAGACAGAGTTAGCCCGGCTCTACACCGCACAGGGCAGATATGATGATGCTGAGAAATTATTGAAGGAAGCTGTTACCGCCTATCGTGAGACGCTAGGAGCCGACCATGCCGATACGTTGGAATGCGAAACGTTCTTAGTCGATCTTTGGAACCATGCTTCGAAATATGACCAATCGATCGCTTTAGCTCGCGACTTGCGCAATCGCACATTGCAGTCGCTTGGGCCAGATCATATGGTCACCCTGCAGGCACAAATTGCGCTTGCTCAGCGGCTTTACTTCACCGAACAATACGCTCAGTCGCAAGAATTATACGACGACCTGATACCGCGCGGAGCACGCTTGTTGGGAGACAAACATCCCGGTGTATTAGCGGCCCGATCGGATCGCGCGCTGTTGGAGTCCATTCTGGGTAATCCGGTGAAGGCTTTGCAGCAGCTTCAAGAACTGACAGAGTCCAGCAAATCGGTTCATGGTGCCAATCACCGAGATGTTCTAGTAGGTCAGTACCATACCGGCGGCATTCTGAGCGGGCTGGGGCGACATGAAGAGGCCAAGTTACTCTTGGAACAAACGCTTCAGCAGGCAAAGCAGTCACTGGGACCCAATCATATCGACACTCACAACGCGAGACTCTATTTGGCGCAGTCGCTGCAAGCGCTTGGACAATTAGATCAGGCAGAAAAACTGTTGCGAGAAGTGATTGATTCCGATGTTCAATCCGATCTGCGACTGAACGATTCGATGTCTGGTGCTCGTGTGCTTCTGGCTGAACTGAGCAATCAGGCAGGCCGATACGAACTTGCGATCGAATTGGCTCAAGCGGCTTTGGAGGGCTTTGCGAGCAGGTCCAATGAACTAGGTTTGACGCTGCGAGTTCGAGCGAACAACGCGTTGCTCTGGGCGCTGGTAAAGCTTGGCCGTAGCCAGGAAGCCGAATCACAAATGCGGAATGTTGAGCAGTCAACAGCGACGGACTCCGACATTGCCTGGTCGCAAATCACGATGGCCGAAGTCTACAGAGATGAAGATAAACTAACAGAAGTTGAACCGTGGCTGCAAAAGCTTCGCACTTGGGCTGAATCCTTGCCAAAACCCAATGGCGAGCAAGCTGCCGCGATTCGCAGTCTGGCAGGGACACTTGTTGGAATGGAGCGCTATCAAGAATCAATCCCACTGTTACAACGTGCGCTGGCTGGTCAAACTAACGAACTGGGTGAGCATAGCGTACATGCGCTGAGTACCTTAGGCGACTTGGCTTCAGCGTATTACCTGGCCGGTGATTTTCCGGCGGCCGAGCAGGCGTTTGAGCGGTTGGCCAAAGGGCAGCTTGAAATCTATGGCCCCAACAGCTCGCAGGTCGCTGTAACGCTTGACCTCTTGACCGATGTCATGTTCGACCTAGAAAAACAAGAGCAGGCCGTCCCCTGGCTAGAAAAATTGCGTCAGGCTCGCGCGGCCCTGAACGCTCCTACTGAAGAACTTGCTGAGATCGACACCTACTTGGCCGATTCCTACCTGAGTGGCGGGAACTACGCACAGGCGATCACCAGCTTGCGAACCTTGGTGGATTCCATGGCGGTCAGCGAGGGACAGGAAGATACAGACCAAGTCTATCGCCTACATCAACTCGCGTGGTGCTTGTCCCAGGTAGGTCAGCTTCAAGAATCGGTGGAAATTTATCGACGTGTGGTGCGACAGCGGACCCGGTTGTTGGGTGCGGTGCATCCTTACACTTTGCGGTCGTTTGGCAATCTGGTTGAAAACGCGGTTAGGCGAATTGGACAGTCAAACGATGAATCGCTTCAGGTGGAAGCTAGGGCGGATCTGGATTCTTTAGCCGAGCGTCTTGACGGTCTACCTTCGAACGAAGAGGAGGTAGCCGATGTGGCTGATGCTCTTGGGCAGGCCTATCATGCTTTAGCAGAATACTCTCAGGCGGTTCGTTGGCTGAAAGTAGCATCCGACGGAAAACAAAAGACCCTGGGCGCAGAGGATGCTTCGACGTTGGAGACTATGCATCAACTAGCAGTGTCTCTTGAATCCGAAGGGGAAAGCGATCAGGCAGTTCAATTATTAACTTCGGTTGTCGCAGTGCGTGAACGCGTTTTGGGCGAGTCCAACGATGCCACATTTGCCTCGATCAACGCCCTGGCCAAAGCTCGATCTCTGAACGAACCTAAGGAAGCCCTGGCAATTTTCGAGCAGTTGCTAAGTCGCATCGATCAGGCCAAGGGAGAAAACAGTTTCAGTGCCCTGCCAACCTTAGTCGGTATAGGAATTCTTCAGCACCAACAACAACAATACCCTGCAGCAATCCTGCATTACCGCAAATGTCTGGAGATCGCCTATCGCGGACTAGCAATTGATTCGGACGCAGCAGGTAACGCTACCGCACAAGCCTCAGTAGGCGTACTGCTGATCGCACTAGCCGATGCGGAACTGGGCGATCAACGAGTGGCTGATGCGGCCTTACACATCAAGGAAGGACTTGCGCTGATCCAAAAATTTGCTCCCGGCAACTGGACTCGTTGGCGCGCAGCCAGCGTTCAGGGCGGTGTCTTCCTTGCACAAGGCGATCATGATGCAGCCCTGCCTTTGCTCAAGCAGTCTTACGAAAAAATGAGTCATCCGCTTCGCGATTTGAGCGAGCCGGTCAGGAAGTGGCTGTTGCGAGAGAACGTCGATCGCCTGATTGCTGCCTTTGAAGCTGCCAGCTTGCCAGAAGAAGCAGCGTATTGGCGAAGCCAGCAAAAGTAATCTTCGTAATCTAGGGCACTACCGGCTGATCGCCCATCGATTTTCGTTTACCGCCCAGCCGATAAGATTGTGATCTGATCTCAAGCACCGTATTTGCCCATGCGACCAGCGTTGGAAAGTGCTAGCAGCATCAGGTATTTAGCTTCGAACTGCCCCAGTCCTCCTGTGATTGCGGTGGTCTCGCCAAAGCTGGTATGTGGATCGGGCCGGCAACAGTCCGACACAAGCAGCGTTGGAACCGGGTGCCAACTGTGGCTCTTCAGATAAGCAGGTGTCGAGTGGTCACCGGTAACAATCAGCACGTCAGGCTTGAGTGCGGTGATCGACGGCAGGCAAGCATCTAACTCCTGCGTGCGGCGAACCTTTTCTTCGAAATTGCCGTCCTCGCCGGTACTGTCGGTGTACTTGAAGTGGACAAAGAAGAAATCGTAATCATTCCAATGTTGCTTCAGTACCTGCATCTGCTCTTCAAGTGTGGTTGCCTGACCGACAATGTCCATGCCTACCAAACTTGCCAATCCGCGATACATGGGGTAGACGGCGATAGCTGCCGCCCTGAGTCCATAGACATCTTCGTAACTGGGCATGTCTGGCGGTGAAGCAAATCCGCGCATGGTATGGAAGTTGGCTTTGGGATGTCCCTTGAGGATCTCTTTGGCCTGTCGCAAAAATTCTTCGGCCACCTGAGCCGTCTTCTGACTGGCAGCCTCAGCGGCCACTGGTGACAGCGGCGGAACGCCCACCGCTTGTGGATCGGTGTCTTTCACGTTACCGCCAAGTCCAGGACCACGCAGTACGACTACGAAACGATGCTCTTTGACTGGCTCGACAAAAATTTCCACACCAGGAATCTTCACCTGGCGCAGCGAAATGGCCAGCGGAGCGCTTTCTTCGGACGAAATCCTTCCGGCACGGCGATCCGAGATATTACCCTGAGCATCCAGAGTGCAAAAATTGCAACGAATGGCCACATCACCGGCTTGTAGGCGGAAGCCAATTCCTGTTGCCTCCAACGCTCCGCGCCCGATCTGATATTGCAGCGGATCATAGCCGAAAAGTCCCAAGTGCCCAGGGCCCGATCCGGGGGCAATGCCCGGCTTAACCGGAATGGACAGCCCTTGAACGCCTTTGGCAGCCAGTGCATCCAAGTTGGGCGTTTGGGCAGTTTCCAATTCCGTCTTGCCAGCCGGTTGCAATGGCAAGCCGCCCAATCCGTCAGCGACCAGCATCACGATTTTGCTGCTGTTTTTGAGTTGCAGTTGGCGCGTCAGAGTGTGCATATCCATTGATTGATGATCCATTTCTATTGGCAGATAACTGTGTTTGGCATTGGTGGTTCCGTCTTAACTCGACCACAGCCACCTTATCGTTTCGTCCAAAATTATGACGCTTCTTTGCCATTCGCACAGTGGGCATTGTCGCATCCGAATGCACGTCAGAGGGTCGATATTTGTGAGAGCCTTGACTTTGAATTTGGCCGGTTGCCGAGTAGAATGGTGGGTTTCCCTTGGCCGGTGTGGACTCCCTGCCAGCCTCAATTCCCACCTTCAAAATCTCCCGCCTTTTAGGACTTGAATCCCTATGTTCTACCACCCGAGCATGACCCTAGCCTTGGCTGCCTCTAGTCTATTGAGCCTAACTTTTTGTTCCTCGGCCATGTCTGGCGAATCATCGAATACCTCAGCCACGACAGAGTTCGTTCCGCAACCGGCTGATCAGGCTCGTGTGCCTGAAGGGTTCAAGATCGAAAAAATCTTCGATGTTCCTAAGTCGATGGGCTCCTGGGTCGCTTTGACCACCGACGCCGCAGGCAGGCTGATTGCCAGCGATGAAAAGAACGAGGGCTTGTATCTGATCGTACCTGGCAACGGCGAACAGCCAACTCGAGTTCAAAAATTGCCAGTGGAGCTCTCCGGAGCACAAGGGCTGTTGTGGGCCTTTGATTCGCTGTACGTCGTAATCAATCAAGGAGGCAAATCGGGTTTGTATCGCGCTACCGACAACAACGGTGATGGACTGGTCGACTCCAGCCAACTTTGCATGCCCCTGCAGGGCGGCGGCGAACATGGTCCGCACGCCGTCATTTTATCTCCGGATGGAAAATCGCTTTACGTGGCAGCCGGAAACCATACAAAGTTGCCCGAAAAACTGGCTGGCAGCCGCATACCGCAGAACTGGCAAGAAGACTTGCTGTTGCCACGGCGATGGGATGCCAATGGTCATGCGGCAGGAATTTTGGCTCCTGGAGGCTGGATTTGCAACGTCGATCCAGAAGGCAAGGAATGGACGGTTGTCAGCATGGGATATCGCAACCAGTATGACATAGCTTTTAACGCCGATGGTGAGTTGTTCAGTTACGATGCCGACATGGAGTGGGATTTTGGCAGCCCCTGGTATCGGCCAACGCGTGTGGTACACGCGACCAGCGGTAGTGAATTTGGATGGCGCAGCGGCACTGGAAAATGGCCTGAATACTATGCGGATTCCTTGTCACCAGCAATGAACATCGGCCCCGGTTCACCCACAGGCATCGTGTTTGGATATGGCACCAAGTTTCCGGAAAAATATCAGAAGGCTTTGTACATTCTCGACTGGACCTACAGCACGATCTACAGTGTTCAATTGACCCCCAACGGCTCCAGCTACCAAGGCAAGTTTGAAGACTTTGTAACGGGATCACCACTGCCGGTAACCGATGCGGTGGTAGGTCACGATGGAACGTTTTACTTCACGGCGGGCGGACGGGGGACACAGTCTTCCTTGTATCGAGTCAGCTATCAGGGCGAAGAATCGACCCAAGCTGCTCAGGCCAGCAACCAAGACGGCAGCGGGCAACGGCAACTGCGCCATCGGCTGGAAAGCCTTCACCAAACATCGGCAACCGCTTGGTCTGACGACCAGATGCAAACTGTGCTGAAGCACTTGGACGATTCAGATCGATTCGTCCGCTACGCTGCTCGTATCGCTCTTGAGTTTCAACCGGTGGCAAGTTGGCGCGAGCAGGTGCTAAGCCTATCGCAGCCACGCGCACAGATTTATGGCTTGTTAGCGCTGGCGCGTCAGGGGCAGGCCGATGACCTAAACCGAATTGTCGATCGCTTGCTTGGATTGGCTCATCATGAATTGTCCGAAGAAGATACCTTGGCCGCCTTGCGAACTTTGCAAGTCGCCTTAGCGCGATTGGACAGGGATCGACAGGCTTTGAGACCTGACCTGAAGCAGCAGTTGGTCGATGCTCTTCAGTCGGCCTATCCTGCTGAGTCGCACTGGATCAACGCGGAAGTTGTTCAACTGCTGGTCTATTTAGAATCGCCTCTGGTCGTAAAGAAGACTTTGGATTTAATGCAGCAGTTAGGTGCGGAACCGGTGCCCGATTGGGGCTACCTGGTCAGTCGCAATGAAGGCTACGGTGGAACGGTGGGCAGTATGCTGGCCAATATGCCGCCAGTGCGTGGCATTCACTTTGCCTTTGTTCTTCGCAATGCCAAAGTGGGCTGGTCCGTTGAAGATCGGCGTCGTTATTTCAGCTTCTTCATTGAAGCAGCCAAGCATCCCGGCGGAGCGAGTTACGGGAAATTTTTAGAGCAATTTCGCGAGGACGCTTTGCTGACCTGCACCGAAGCCGAAAAACTGGCTGTCGAAGATCTAGTCAATCACACACTGCTGGCTCCTCCGTTTGCAGCCACTCCGCCAAAAGGCCCAGGGCGCAAGTGGACCACGTCCGAAGCGGTTGCCGAACTGGGTGAGAAGCTGAGAAAACGAGACTTTGATAAAGGACGCAATTTGTATCATGCGACCGGTTGCGCCAAGTGTCATCGTCTTGCCGGTGAAGGTGGGGCCATCGGCCCAGATCTATCTACTGCAGGCAAGAAATTCTCATTTACCGATTTGGTCGATGCTATTGTCCAGCCCAACCGCGTCATTTCGGATCAGTACGGGTCTCATCAAGTAGTCACCGCCGACGGAGAAATCCTAGTGGGCCGCGCCGTAGAAATTGACCAGGAGCTTCACGTCTACCTAGCCGACGTCAACGCCAAGCCGGTAGTGCTAAACAAGCAAGACGTCGAATCGATCACACCATCCAAGGTATCTCAGATGCCCGAAGGCCTGATCGACTCACTTAGCCCCGACGAACTGCGAGACCTAATCGCCTACATCACCACCGCCGGAGACCGCCGGGCAATCGAGTTCAAGCAATAGACTCCAACCTGAGACCGAAGGTGTGCAATCGACTGCAATTTCGTATTATCTGATCCTAATCGTAGCCGGTGCAGGGCGAAGTCTAGGCCAGAATTGCTGTGCGATGGCTAGCGATCCAAATAGGATTGATCCGAAGGCTAGATCGCTGAGCAGCGTCTTATCGAAAAACGGAATGGCCAAAGTGTAACATTCCACCAAGCCGCTGAGGGTCATAGGGTAGAAAGCCATGAAGTGACCAAAATTGGTGATCAAAAAGAAGGCTACCGACCCAGCTAGACTGGCTGAAACCAGTCGCAGGGGCCTGAGTTGATTGCCGGCCAATTGCCCTAACAGAACATAGACTGCGGTTGCTGCGTAAACATACAGCATCGTCGGATGGAAGCCGATGGCCCAGTCGGTCAATAGCATCACTACCAAAGGGACCGTGAAGGCTAGCCGTTTGTTAGAAAACGAGGCACCTGCAAACAGCGCCAACGCTCCGACAGGGGCAAAATTAGGCAGGCCGGTCAGCAGCAGACGCCCGCCAATTCCGGCGATAACTAGAGCGGCTACAAAAATAGTTCGATCTTTAGTATCCATGGAATCAAATTCTCCATAGTAAAAAGGTGGCAAAGCGATCCTCAGGGGCCTGAGATTCTATGCCAATCCGCACCAGAATTGAAGTCGAGTTCGGGGCGTGGGCCTGCCGAATTGTCGAAATCGGGTTTTCGGTCGCGAAAATGCGACACTTCTCGCTGATCGCCACCTCTAGGACAGCAGGCCAAGATGCTGTAACTTGAAGGCTCCGTCGGCCAACCAGCCGGTGGTAAACCGCAAAGGCTGATTTTGTAGTAGTAGGCACACAAACAAAGTAGTAGGCACACACCGTGCGCCGTAACACATTGCCGTTGATTCAAGTTTAGAGGCTTTCGAAGCACCGGCGATTGGCGAGAAGTCTCGAAAAATTAGGGAATTTGTCGGAGCGGACGGCACACGGACTGTGCCTGCTACATGAAATCAACCAAGCCAAAACTGGGCGAAAAACTGGAATCTTCAACCCTAAACCACTTCTACTTGAGAGTCTAAATGTCTCAAATCCTTCGTTACTGCACTCAAGGCGCTTACATCCCTGACACCGGGATTGACCCAACTGAGGTTTCCAACTTGGGGGACAAACTGGAACAGCTTCGTGATGATGTGTGCCTTACCGACGTACAAATGCTCAGCGGCGAGCTGACCATACCCAAGTCTAAAGTGCCGCTTGACGCTGGATTTTACTTGCTACCTGAGAGACTGTTGGCCGACTACGAGGCGGATCGTCAAAGCAGCGAACTGGCGCGAATTCTGGCAAAGACCAAACAGTTGATGGCTCAAGTGGACCGTGTGGTCATTCTAGGCATCGGTGGATCCTACATGGGTGCGCGAGCGCTGATGGACGCTTGTTGCCAGCCCTACTTCAACGAATTGTCACGGGGTCAGCGCGGTAGTCGCCCAAGGATCTACTTCGAAGGCAACAACGTGGACAACGATGCCTCACAGGGGCTACTTCATCTTTTAGGTGCCGATCGCCAAGCCGCCTCGACGTCCATTGACGACAGTTGGGGGTTGGTGGTGATCAGCAAGAGCGGCGGGACTTTGGAAACGGCCGCCGCCTTTCGGCAATTCCTGGCAGCGCTAGAAGTCAGTTGCGGCAAGGATCAAGGCAAATTGCGTGATCGACTGATTCCTGTGACTGGTGACAGCGGCAAACTGCTCGATTTTGCAACTGAGCTAGGCTGCGATCAGATCTTCCCTGTGCCCGATGGAGTCGGTGGACGATTCTCTATTCTTTCAGCCGTAGGCTTGGTTCCGGCAGCGCTGATGGGGATCAACGTCATGAAGTTGTTGGAAGGTGCCCGTGCGATGAACGAACACTTTCGCACCGCAAAAGCCGCCGAAAATATTGTGCTGCAATACACGGCCGTCAATCATTTGATGGAGGTCAAGCGTGGTGCCAACGTCCGCTTGCTGAGTGTTTGGAGTAAAGCGTTGGAGACAGCCGGGATGTGGTACGATCAGTTGTTGGCCGAAAGCCTGGGCAAGCAGCTAATGGGAGCAATGCCGCTAACTACGGTCAATACTCGAGACCTGCATTCGCGGCACCAACAGCACCAGGAAGGTCGTCGTGACAAAATGGTCAACAACGTGATCGTAGAAAACTATCGTTATGATCCGCTGCCTATTGGGGGACGGTCCACCGATCCCGACTGCCTGAATGATATTGCCAACAAGACCTTGCCGGATATCATGGCAGCAGCCATTGCCGGGACCAATCAGGCGCTTCGTGATGATGGACGGCCCACGGCAAATCTTTACATGCCGCGTGTGGACGAGTACTTCATGGGGCAATTCTTCCAAATGTTGATGCTGGCCACTGTGGTCGAAGGCCGCTTGTTGGGGCTGAATCCTTACGGCCAACCGGGGGTTGAAGCCTACAAGAAAAACATGAATCGAAACTTAGGACGCTAAAGATGTCAGTTCAATTGACTTGGTTGGGACATGCAACTTGGCTAATCCAAACCCAACAGCATCAGATCATCGTCGATCCTTTTCTGAAGGAGAACCCAACGGCCAGTTATCCAGTGGATGAGGTCGATGTGGGTTATGTGCTGCTGACCCATGGCCACTTTGACCACGTAGCAGATGCTGCCGCGATCGCCAATCGCTGCGGAGCAACCTTAGTTGGCAGCTATGAAGTTGCCACGTGGTTTGCCGAGAAGCATTCTGTAGCAAACACACTAGGGATGAATATCGGCGGTGCTGTTGGCATGCCTTTCGGGCGTCTGAAGATGACTCACGCAATTCACTCCAGTCAGTTGCCAGATGGCAGCTACGGAGGCCCCGCAGGAGGCTATCTGCTGGAAGTTGAAGGCAAACGCATCTACTTTGCCGGGGACACTGCATTGTTTTCTGACATGCAGTTGTATGCGAGCGATGGACTGGACGTTGCCATCCTGCCCATCGGAGATCTTTTTACCATGGGACCTGAGGACAGCGTGCAAGCATCGCAGTGGCTTTCCGCAGGATTGGTGCTGCCTTCCCACTATGGAACTTGGCCGCCGATTGAACAGGACGCAGCCGCCTGGGCCAAACAGATTCGATCCAAGACATCGTCTCGTGCTCTAGTGCCAATCCTGAACAAGCCCGTCGAAATCACATAGCCAGTGACCGCTGGTGCGACTTGCTGGATGAATCATACTGGGACGCTGCCAATTGGCATAAAAACTCAAAGAATGAATCAAGAGGACCAATTACCGTTGTTTCCTGATTTACCGGCCGAGCCGGAGTTTGTAACGGTAGCTCAGATAGGAGACATTCCCGAGGGTCAAGGGCGTGCCTTTCCGATCGGCAAGCGCTTAGTCGCGGTTTTCTTGCACGAGGGTCGATACTATGCCATCGACGATTTCTGCCCTCACCAGGGTGCATCCTTAGCTGAAGGCTACGTCGAAGGCTGTGCGGTAGCCTGCCCATGGCACCACTGGAGGTTCTCGCTTCAGGACGGAACTTGGCTGGATAACCCCAAATTGGGCGTAGATAAATTCAACGTCCGAGTCGTCGGGCGAAATATCCAAGTACAAATCCCTGAAACACCCTAGTGCCTCCCACTTTGGCTGTCACGCGGCTCTCCCTGTTTGACCTGAGGCGGCCCGCTATCTATCCTATAAATATAGCCTGAAGCCTGAACATCCTTTTGTTCTGGCCGACCGAAATCAGTTTTTCTAATATTACAGCCAGGTAGCGAAGTCAGTGGATTCTCGAGCGACAGAATCGACAAGCAGCCATCCAGAGGGTAGCCCGTTGCCTCGCGCGGCGGCGGAGCCATCGGCGTTTCGTCCGATGTGGCAACAGGTTCCTGCCGGTGATTCGGCGACTCATTCCTTTCGATCGCCTGAGCCGGTGATGGAAGCGCCTGCGATAGATTTGCCCAATTCGGGCGGTGGCGGGGACATCGAGAAGGACAAGACCATCATCAGCCAGCGACCGGTGGCTGCTCCCGAAGAGTTTTACCGGCAGATGCCGCTTGCTGATTTGGCTGCCATGTTGGAGGGCCGAGTGCTGGATCATTTTTCCGTCCAGCAGATGATCGGCGGCGGTGGGATGGGGGCGGTATTTCGCGGTCTGGACCAGCGACTCAATCGCGAAGTGGCCATCAAGGTCATGCCAGGAGCGCGCCGCGACCCGGAAGCTCTGCGCCGATTTCGATTGGAAGCTCAGGCAGCCGCTCGCTTGGATCACCCCAACATCGCTCGAGTCTTCTATGTCGGCGAGTCCGAACAGTGGAACTACATCGTATTCGAGTTCATTGACGGAGTGAACATTCGCGACTTGGTCGAAATGCAAGGCCCTCTGTCGGTCGACGATGCTGTCTTTTTTACTCGACAAGTAGCAGAAGCTTTGCAACACGCTACAGAGCGAGGCGTGGTGCATCGCGACATCAAGCCATCGAACATACTGGTAACCGCAAGTGGCAAGGCCAAGCTGGTGGACATGGGGTTAGCCAGGGACACATCTACCGAAAAATCGACTGGCGATCAAACCGCCAGCGGCATCACGCTAGGAACGTTCGACTACATCTCGCCCGAGCAAGCTAGAAATCCGCGCGATGCGGATGTCCGCAGCGATTTATATTCGTTGGGCTGCAGCCTGTTTTTCATGTTGACAGGCAACCCTCCCTTTCCAGATGGAACGGCGCTGCAAAAACTTCTGAATCATGGTAGTGTGCCACCGCCAGATCCACGCGGTTGGCGCGATGATCTGAGCGATCAACTTTACGAAATCTTGATGAAGTTGATGGCCAAACGTCCTAACGATCGATATCAACGACCCGTTGAACTGGTCAACGACCTTCAGGTGTTGGCTGAACTGGAGAATCTACCACGAAGTCAGGCCCCCTCCACACTTTCGCTCAGTTCCACGATTGCTCAACCCACCATCCTGGAAGCCAGTGCGCCATGGCTGATTGCCATCGCTTGTTTACTGGGCAGCACTTTTTGGTTACAGACTCAGTCGTCGTCCCGGTTCTTCGCCTTGCCAAACATCAACTTTCCTTCGAAAGAGGCCAAGCCGCTCAGCAGTAGCGAACCTCTGACTAGCCCCGCCAGCACAAGTGCATTACCAAACTTGCCAGCAAGCGCCGCGCGGGCAACAATCATTACTCAACCCAATCCTACTAGGGTTCCGATCCAACCCGAAGAGAATCAACTGTCTACCGGAATATTACCGGCAGAACCCACCCCCAGACAGCAGCCAGTTGTTGGTGACGGGATCGATAGCCCAAGCTTGCAACCATCCGTATTACCCGTCATTCCACCCACATTCCAGACGACGGTCCCGGCAACAAGCCAAGATACCGCCCTGCCCTCCCCACTCTTGCCCTCGGCAAGTCAGCAAAGTGGTTCCAGTCTCGATCCGTCAATCGGACCGCCGGATGCCAGTGTCCCAGACCAGGAGCGATCGGTCAGCTCAGTAGAATTAGCAGCCAATACTGCAACTGTTCAATCTCTTTCGGCAGCCAAGCCGGTCGTGATCGTCGTTTCTACGGTTCAGCCGACGGACGTTGCGGCCCAGGACTGGGAATCGTCATTGTATCGAGCTGTACGTAGGTTAAGTACACAGAGCGTGCCAGCCACAATTGAGGTTCGCGGCAGTATCTGGTTGGACCGACCACTGGTCCTGGAAAATCACCCAGAGGTAACTGTGCGAGGTAGCCAACAAGAGCTGGCTAAAATCGAAGTAGCACGAGGGCTCTGGAGTGGCAATTCATCCGAAAGTGGTGCCATCCAAGTGGAGAACTCCAAATTGGTGTTGCAAGGCATTGGCTTGCACGTAGCTCTGACGGAGACCGCCGCTGCACCACGAACAATCCTGCGCGCCAGCGGCAACTCTTCCGTTGAACTTCGGCGCTGCCAAGTGACGGTCAGTAATGATCGACCCGAATTGGTACACTTGATGAGTATCGGTGGGCAGGGACAACAAGAATCCGCGCAGAACAAAACGCATAACGCAGCCACTGCGGTGGTTACGTTGACATTGCAAGAGAGCTTCATACGCGGAGCCTGCGGGTTGATTCGAATCAATCAGACCAACGCCTTGGATCGAGAATCGATACAGGTTAGCGTCAGCGACAGTTTAGTAGCTTTGGGCGGGCGAGCCCTCGACCTGTCGGCAGCCACTGGTAACTTGGGAACCGAGCGGATTGTGAGAATGTTTTGTGATCGATCAACGTTTGCTTGTGCGACCGGTTTTGGGCGACTGGAGCATCAAGGCACAGGAATACCCATGGTGGGCTTTAGTCGCACTAGCCAAGCTTGTGTCTTTTGGTCTCGTCCGGGAGTTCCGCATTTGTCAGTGGTTGGTTCGTCGGTAATGCTGCAATCGCATCCCGACTTGTTGTTGCTACAGGGACTCAATAACGCGTATGATCAAGCCACCCATCGACTGTGCGAGGTAGTTCAGTCGGAGCTTCGCAACCAAGAGCTGAGCTTCCAAGATGGCCAAGTACAGAATTGGTTTGTGGAAAGGGGCAACGAGAGACTGGTTCGCTGGATCAGTCCGATCACCAACAGTGACGGTTTTGCCAACACGGGAGTCCAAGCCTTTCAACTGATGCCGTCTCATTTTGTGCCTGGCTTTCGTGGTGCCACCTCGCAGTAACAGTTCTGCTGGCCATCTGGCTGGCGTTAGCTGGATGATCCTTTTAGCCTTGGGTTTTGAGATTGTGAGCCGACTATGACGTCTAAAATTCTCGGGAAGTCGGTAAAATCCCTGAGCGCAAGTCGACTTCTACCTCTTGATTTTCTGGAGTTTATGGCTCAAACTAGTTCACCTGATGCCGTTGAGAAATCGGCTGCTCGCCATTCCAATTTCCCCACCGTTACGTAGGATTACTCGTAGACAGTGTATCTGCGAGAATCGTTCTGCAGAGAGTTTCTGTTTCACACCAAGGAGAAAGTTTGATGCTCAAGTTGTTTCCAGTGCTCGCCTTTACAGGCTGTTTGTTGATGGTTGCCTCGCCCGCTTGGGCGATCAAGCCGTTTCAAGATAGCTTTAAGTCGGTCTACGCTGGCGATGATGCCAGCGAAGAGTTCAAGACGCTTGTTGGCGACGCCAAGTGCAACGTTTGTCACGTTGAAAAAGAGGACAAGAAAAAGGTTCGCAATGTATATGGCCAAGCGCTTCAAAAGGCGCTGGAGAAGGACGAATTTCCTATCGCTGAATTCAAAAAGGACCAAGCCAAATATGCGGATCGGTTGAAGGAGATTTTTAAGAAGGTCGAAGGCGAAGCCAGCAGTGACGAAGCTCACAAGACTTTCGGCGATCGCATTAAGGCCAAACTGCTGCCTGGAGGCGACAAAGACGGAAAGTAGGTTCCGTTCCAAGTTAGCGTATACCCCAAAGCCAAGTGCGACTGGACTCAGCGCACTTGGCCTTTTTTGATTAGTAAATGTTGAAAAAACACGCATGCTAGCCCTCCTGCGGTCAATATTCCGCATGTCTCATATCCAGTAGGCATCCCGCATGCCCTTGCTGTGACCTAACCAACCTACAACCAGAAAAAATCAAGTGGAGATTGATACTATGTTCAAAACGTGCTCGACGGCTTTTAGTCTCGGATTGGTACTCGCGCTGACCAGCATTGGTCAGTCTCAGCAGGATGGCTGGGTGGAAATGTTCGACGGCAAATCGCTGGCCGGATGGAAGGCTAACGAAAACGCGGAAAGCTGGTCAGTCAAGGACGGGACGATTACCTGCCAGGGTCCGCGATCTCACCTGTTCTACATCGCCGATGAAAAGCCACTTAAGAACTTTCAATTTACCGCAGAAGTAAAGACCACCAAGGGAAGCAACTCAGGCATCTACTTCCATACGAAATTCCAAGAGAGCGGATGGCCCAAGTATGGTTACGAGTGTCAGGTGAATGTTAGCCAGGGCGACCCAAAGAAGACCAGTGGCATCTATGCGGTGAAAGACATTACGGCCAACCAATTGGCTGATCACAGCGTCACTGATGATCAGTGGTACACCCAAGAAATCATCGTCACGGGACGTCGTGTTCAGTTGATCCTGAACGGCAAAACGATGGTGGATTACACTGAACCCGAGAACAAGCCAGCGTTTTCCAAAGACTTTGAACGACGTTTGGGCGAAGGCACTTTTGCTCTTCAGGCGCATGATCCAGACAGCGTTGTCCATTTCCGCAATTTGAAGTACAAACGACTGGCTGATTAAACGATTACGACTTCACATGGCACCAAGACTGGGCTCGGTCGAAGGAGTGAAATAATGCTCAGTTGGCAGCCTTGGACCTGGAAGTTCTTCAGGGCAATCATACCTGCTGCTGTCTGGGCTCTTGTGCCGATCGCATTTTGGACTGCGCCACTGGCAATCGCCGGGGACAGGGCTGATTTACCAACGGGCCACCCACCCCTGATTCAGCAGATCGGCATCGGCGGATATTGGAAACTGGGACACACATGTCGAGTGCGTCTGGACCTGCCTAGCGCTCTAAAAGAGAAAGCAGCTACCGTGGAGGTCGCTACGATTGATGGCGATGGAGTGGAAGTAGTCTATAGCCGCTCCTTGGAAAAAACGCAGTCAGGCCCAATCGAATTGTTGGTCAAAATCGGGCGTAGGCAATCATTGATCAGCGCCGCTGTCAAAGATGGCGATGGGCAACAGATTGCACGTCAAGATAGGCTGCTGGCCGACACCGAGGGATTGGATGCCACTCAACCAATGTTTTTAGCCGTCGGTTCAGCGATGGGCGTTGATCAATTGTCTCGCACCAGCACGGCAGGCGACCGAACCAACCTGACTGTAGTGCTGGTTCAGCAAGCTGACGAACTGCCCAGGCACTGGATCGAACTGCAAGCTTTTGATCTGGTAGTGTTTTCGACCGCCAGTCCAAGCTTGCTTGATAACGTGGATCAGGACCAGTGGTCCGCCCTGGATGGATGGGTTCGCCGCGGCGGTGGCTGCGTCTTTTCACTTTCTAATGAAAACTGGCCGCTGCAGAAATTTGACTTGCTGACCCAGTGGTTACCAGGGCGCCCCATGGGCACCGAACTGATTCGCAACCCCGCTTCACTTGAATCATTAGTAGCCACGGATCAGCCCTTACAGCCTTTTCCCTGCTGCCAGTTTCAGGAACTGACCGGACAGGTGAAGCTGAGCCTAACGGACTCGTTGGGGCAGCGAGTTGCATGGTGGACCAGCCAGTTGCATGGCCGTGGGTTGGTGCAGACAATCGCATCAGATTTGGATCATCCCAGTTTCGCTCAGTGGAAACATCGCAGGCTGCTTTGGGAAAAGCTGGTTGCCGCCTACTGGGATCCATTGCGCACGACAACTGAGTCCAAAACCGCTGGCTCTGGCACCTCCTCGTTTATAGGCTACACTGACGTTTCCGGGCAACTGCGCGCAAATCTGGAACAGTTTCCCAACGTGCGGACAGTTGGTTTCAGCCAGATCGCTTTGCTACTGGTCCTTTTTTTGGCTCTGATCGGTCCGGTGGATTACTGGATCTCGGTAGTCTGGCTAAAGCGGCCTCATCATAGTTGGTTGATCGCTGGCGTGATGGGCTTGGCGGCCTGCGCAGCACTGGTCGCCTACCATCGATCGATTAGACCAGACCAGATCATCGTCAATACAGCCCGCATCGTCGATGTCGATGCGCAGACGGGCCGCATCGATGGGCACCTGTGGAGTCATGTCTATTCGTCTCGCGCTCGGCAAATCGATGTCCAAGCCAATTTTCCCACGCAACCTAACGACTGCATGCTGGACTGGCAAGGTTTACCAGGCAACGGACTGGGCGGCTTAGAATCGCAAATGCAACTGGACCGAGCCATGCCGGCCTATACCATCAGTGGCCAGCATGAGCGATTGCTGCCGGTGGTTTCAGGCGTGGGTGTACCCGCTGCTGGAACCAAGCGCTTTTATGCAGCTTGGACGGAAGCGATCACGCCTGAGCTGCAGTCGAGCCTACGGGAGATGCCTGGGCTGGATCAACTGGAAGGCGAAGTGGTCAATCCGCTGAGCGTTGATCTGCGAGACACATTCCTGCTATACCATCGCTGGATCTATCCTTTGAAGGGGAAAATGCCTGCTGGCGACCGAGCGGTACTGTCTGCGCAAATTATCCCTCGCGACCTGGAACGACGACTCAACCGGCGCCAGGAGATTGATGGCAAGCTGACTTCTGCTCGATGGAACCCCGCTGAGCGCGGGCAACTGGATCGAGTCTTAGAGCTGATGATGTTCCATCGTGCTGCGTCGGGACAGAATTACACTTCACTCACGCATCGCTATCAGCCGATTCTTGATAGCAGCAATCTGATGGAATCCAACTGTGCCGTTTTGCTTGGACGTTTGGACGATGCGCATCCCAATATTCGCATCAAGCTTCATCATTCGGATAAGCCGGTTCAGACTCAGGTCGGTTCAGATTTTTCTTGGTGTCGGATATTTATTCCGGTTGATGTCAGTCATAAGCGTAGCGGCAATTGATCGGTGGGGATAGCAAGAGTGCTGTACGTTAGCATTTTGTCAACTAACTATCGCGAATTTTTCTAAGGGCTTAAGCAGCGTGATCAAGACCGTCAATTTGACCAAGAAATATGGCGACATGTATGCTATTCGTGGCATCGACCTGGATCTACATCAAGGTGACCTGTTTGGATTTATCGGCCCCAATGGAGCAGGCAAAACCACCACCATGCGCATCATCGCCACGTTGCTAACTCCTACCTACGGGGAAGCCTACGTGTGTGATCAATCGATCTACACCAATCCCAAAGAGATCCGCAGCCTAGTTGGATTTATGCCTGACTTTTTTGGCGTCTATGATGACATGACTGTCATCGAGTACCTGGAGTTTTTTGCGGCCGCCTACCGAATTCAGGGAGCACACAGGCGCAAGCGTTGTGACGAAATGCTGGAGGTCGTGGATCTAAATTTCAAACGAGACGCATACGCCAACACATTGTCGCGTGGACAGACGCAGCGCCTGGGACTGGCCCGAGTCCTCTTGCATGATCCTCAAGTGCTACTTCTCGATGAACCGCTCAGCGGCCTGGACCCACGGGCTAGGATTGAAATGCGCAATATGCTCAAGCGACTTGGCGAGATGGGCAAGACGATCATCGTTAGCAGCCACATCTTGCCCGAGCTAGCCGATATCTGCAACAAGGTAGGCATCATCAATCGTGGCGAGATGGGATTTAACGGCCCCATCACCGAACTGATCAAAACGGTACGACCTCAAACCGTACTGGAGATCATGCCGACAGATTTGAATTCTGCGTCGAAGCTAGTTGAGTGCCTGAAGACATCTCAGATGGTCGAGCGAGTTGACATGAAAGCTGATCTGCTTGAAGTCACATTACAGCCCGGCCAGCACGACTACAGCCTACTGGCTCAGCAGCTAGCCATAGCCGGCCACCGCTTCAAACGCTTCGCCGAAGCCGAAACCAACCTCGAAGCCGCCTTCATGGCACTAACCAAAGCCACCGGCGACAAGATGTAACGATGATTGTACGTTACTTTCATGGAAATTAGCCGTAGGGTGTGTGCAGAGAGCGCTTGAGGTGGAACGTTCGATATTGTTTGTAACTTGTGGCAAGCAGCGGAAAAAGACCGGGCTGCAACGAAGCGATCACGTAACACACCACGTGCGGATCACCGGGGCGTTGGTTCGTCCCATCCAAAGCCAGTGGTGCGTTACAAGGTCAGAACCAACATCGTGTCAGTATCACTCTACGGTCAACAACTCTCTTAGTGACCCATCTACCGGCGTCACGGACCTCTGCACGCACCCTACTTGGCTACTATTAAGGAAAAATTAAAACGCAGAGTAAAGGAGGACGCAGAGGTGATCAAAAGCCGGGTGCTAACGCACTCCGGCTGATCGGGCTGACAAGCATTTTGGTGATTACCAGTTTATCGTCGGCGGGAAATAGCGGGCGATTAGTTCTTCGTAGTAAGGCCGCAAACCGGCGACATCCATGCGCTGATCGCGCTTGGTGTACAGGTCGTACTGATTGAAGTCGATGACCCATTTGAGCAGTTCAGCGTCCCCGTCCGTCAACAAATGCCCGTAGGCTGACTCGCGGTGAATGGGGTAGCAGGAGTGATAGCGAATCATGGCTAGGGCTGGACTTGGAAGATAGTCACGAGCCACATGGTACATGTATTCGTCGTGTCCCCAACTGAGCATCAGTTGATCCAAACCACAGCCGGGTTGGTAGATGCCGTTTTCTGTTTGAAACAGTTCGACTTGCCGATCAGGGTTATCGGCAAATGCTTCATAATAAACGATTCTAGGACTCCATCGACAACCGACCGGGAAGGTGTCGCCCACTACGGCCCATTGCGGCTCGCCCCATAAACACAGGATCTTACCCAAGTCATGTACTAGTCCGGCTAAAATAAACCAGTCCGGACGGCCATCGGCACGGATGGCTTCGGCGGTTTGCAGCAAGTGTTCGATCTGGGGAAGGTCGATGT
Organism: Aureliella sp.; assembly: GCA_044234105.1. Taxonomy (GTDB): domain Bacteria; phylum Planctomycetota; class Planctomycetia; order Pirellulales; family Pirellulaceae; genus Aureliella. The sequence goes on from JBIIJD010000001.1 coordinate 125,745, forward strand.
CTGGATCACTGTCGTCAACCAGTTGATTGAGATATTCCATGGCCTCCCAGATGCCCATGCTGCGGCGAGACAAGGTCAAAAATTCGGCGTGTTTGCCACGTACAAAATCGACAGTCTGATAACGATGGTTCAATCGATAGAATTCGCGAACGCTGGGTCGAGCTTCCGCAGCATAATTGCGAAAATTGTCGGTCTGCTGGCTGACGTTTTGGCTTCGCGCCAATTGTGGTTCCGGGTAACGCTCCAAGAGATCCTGCTCCCAATCGTCCATGCTGTCCAGCGGATGCGTTTGCGATGATCGATTGGTTGAATCGGACTTGGTCATTTGTGCGTTCCTTGAATAGTTGGCCAGTGATTTTGCGGTCAGTTGTGCAATCTAATTCTTTTCCTAGTTGAATGATTCGCTATCATTCGGAAACGTACCATCACGCACTGCAGCTTGATGCTGGTCGATGGCCTGTTTGATCTGATCGGCTAGATTGACTTGTGTGCGAACAAACTTGGGAACTCGTCCCAGTGTCAATCCTAGAATATCATGAGTAACCAGAACCTGTCCATCACAGTCTGGACCGGCTCCGATCCCGATCGTCGGAACGCCCAGCGTTTCGGTCACTTGCTTGGCTAGCTCTCTGGGCACACACTCCATCAGTACGCAAAATGCTCCGGCAGCTTCGGCTGCTCGCGCATCGCCCAACAACCGCCCACCATCGCGCTGAACCCGGTAGCCGCCCAGGGCATGGATGCTCTGCGGTCTCAGCCCGACATGAGCGATAACCGGAATTCCGGCAGCCACCAGAGACCGAATCGTCTCGGCCTGTTCTACGCCGCCTTCCAGTTTGATCGCGTGACAGCCGGTCCGTTTCATCACCTTTGCAGCCGTCTTCAAGGTAGCGCGCACTCCCAATTGCCCGTGAGGAAAAGGCAGGTCGACCACCACCATGGCTCGCTGGGCAGCTCGGGCAACCATCTCTCCGTGATAAACCATCTGGCTGATCGTGGCCGGGATGGTTGTTTCGTGGCCTTGAACCACCATGGCCAGGCTGTCTCCCACCAAAAGGATGTCGGCTCCCGCCTGATCTAGCAAGCTGGCCATGGTGAAGTCGTAGGCCGTCAGCATGCTAATCTTCTGACCACTGTGCTTCATCTGGCACAGACTGTGTGTGGTCACTCGCCTAGGTTTGGTACTCATAATCAACTATTTTTCGGGATCGAATCGAAGATAGTGGTCGAAGGTGATCTGAATTGTGCAGTTTTAGTTACAATAAACCGTTAACGAGCTGCGGGCGATGATGGGCCGGTCCAGCAAAGAAGCCCAACGCTGAATGCTTGAAAAGACTATTGTACACGGATCAGGTAGTTCAATGAAACGGTGGGAATTTGAATTAGCGGTAATTGCAGTCCTTGGAATGGCATTTCCGGTATTGGCTCAATTGGATGGTAACGGGCTGAATTCGGTGGAACTCAAGGGCAGCCTGCTGGGGATGCATGGCTACCAGTTGAAGGTCAAAGGAGACGACCAGCAAGATTATGCCGTGGTCTTGGATCAGGCTGCTGGCACGTTTCGATATGAAGGCAAGGCCTCGCCGCAGTTCCTCAGCACTGGCATGATGGTTCGTTTTACCGCTCAATTCGACCAAGCCGGTAATCCACAAGCGGCTTTGAAACAGATCGAAATATTCACACCACGAAAAGATCGCCTGATGATGGAGGAAGAGCTACGTGCCCAGACTGCTGGAATTTACCCGGTAATTTCTGAAGCTCAACAAGATGGCACCGATCCAGCGCCATACGCGGCCAGCAATCCCAACCAAGTGCAGAACAAAGCCAAGGCCAAACGTGACAAAGCTGGTCGCCAACCGGGCAAACAGGCTCAGCCACAGGACAATCCGCTGAAGGGTCTTACCGCTGGTTCGGTTCAAGAATTTCGAGTGGTGGGTCGAATCGCCAATATGCAGGGCGACAAGATTCAGGTGTTGGCCGGGTTGCAACCGCTGATCGTCCAGTTGGACTCGGAGATCCAGATCCATGTTGCGGGATCTGACGCTACCTTCTGTGCTGCCGGAGATTCCGTTCTGGTTCACGGCTTGAGCCGCGCTGCGCAGCCCAATCTTATCAAGGCTCAGTCCATCGTAGTGACCGGTGTTGAGCCTCTGTCGCTTCCAGAGAAGAAAATCGGTGGCAAGCCAGATGCTAAGAAGGTCAAGGCGAATGGCAGCCCGGACAAGTCGCCTGCAGGTAGTCAGCCCCAGCAGGCCAACAGGATCAGGAAGTAGATTGTCATCCGCAATTGACTTGAACTTGCTGAACCTGCAGCCAAGCCAATAAGTCTGACTAAAAGAGTGACAATTACCAGCCGACCAGCACCACCCGTTTTAGGAGAACTGAATGCACGACTGGGGCTTTGTACGCGTAACCGCTGCTAGTCATCCGACGCAAGTGGGCGATCCCATAGCCAATGCTCAGGCGGCTCTGGCTGCGATCAAAAGGCACCAATCCAGTGCTGTTGTGGTGTTTGGTGAATTGTCGCTTAGCGGATACACGTGCGGCGATCTGTTCGGCCAAGATGTTCTGCTAAAAACCTGTCTCCAGGCGTTAGATGTCGTAGCGCAAGCGACCACTGATTCCACGCAAATCATCGTTGTGGGACTGCCCTTGCAAGCCAATGATCGACTGTACAACGTAGCGGCTGTATTGCAGGCGGGACGATTGGTAGCGATGGTGCCCAAGCAATTTCTGCCTAACTATCAGGAGTTCTACGAGGCCCGATGGTTTGCTGGAGCCGATGGCAGTGAACCACCGACCGTCAACTTGCCCAAATTTGGCTGTGTGCCGTTTGGCATCGATCTGTTGGTGACCTGCGGAGATCTGAAAATCGGTATTGAACTTTGCGAAGACTTGTGGATGCCGATCCCACCCAGCAGTCGGCAGGTAGCGGCCGGAGCCAATTTGATTTTGAACCTGTCGGCCAGCAATGAACTGGTAGGCAAGGCCGATTGGAGAAAAACTCTAGTCAAGAGTCAGTCAGGACGCTGTCTGGCTGCCTACGCATACGCTAGCGCTGGCCCAAGTGAATCGACAACCGATCTGGTCTTTGGCGGGCACTGCATGATCGCAGAAAACGGAGCGATGCTAGCCGAATCGATGCGTGTGGGCAACTCCAACCAGCAGCCTGTGCAGGATACCTGGGCCACGGCTGATATCGATTTGCAGCGACTGGCTCACGACCGGCGAATGACGGTCAGTTGGCAAATGGCCACTGGTCGAACTCAAGCAAACTTCCGCCACATCCACCTGCAACCGCTCGCTACCAACTGCGATGGAACCCTGCGGTATATCAGCGGACGACCGTTTGTGCCTAATCAGCCTGAGGAATTGCATCAGCGCTGTGCTGAGATACTTGGAATTCAAACCGCTGCTCTGGCCAAACGAATCAGTCGATTACCTGCGGACATGCGATTAACGATTGGTGTTTCGGGCGGTCTGGACAGCACTTTAGCTCTGCTGGTTGCGGTGAAAACCTGCCAGCAAAACAATTGGCCATTGCAGCGTATCCTGGGCATCACCATGCCTGGGTTTGGGACCACCGATCGAACCCTTGCTGCGGCCCGCACGCTGATGCGCGAACTAAAGACGGATTCCCAAGAAATCGATATTAGGCAGCTTTGCCTAGACACCTATCAAAGCATCGAACATCGGCCGTTTGGTCTTGCCATAGACGGATTGTCGTTGGCACAGTTTGAAATGCAACTAGATTGTTTAACCGTTGAGAGGCGAAACGACTTAGTCTTTGAAAACGTGCAAGCTCGCATCCGTACGCTACTGCTGATGAGCCGTGGATTTGTCTTGGGAACAGGAGATCTTTCCGAACAGGCACTTGGGTGGAGCACCTACAACGGCGATCACATGTCGATGTACAACGTGAATACGTCTGTGCCTAAGACCCTGGTCCGATTCTTGATCGAGTATCTTGCTGAGCACCATTTTACGTCGCCGGTGAGAGAATGTTTGATGGACGTTGCGGCGACGCCGATTTCACCAGAGCTACTTCCTGCCTCGCCCAGCGGCCAAATCATTCAAAAGACAGAAGATAGCGTGGGAGCCTACGAACTGCACGATTTCTTTTTGTACCACTGGCTACGCTTTGGAGCCTCCCCAGCCAAAATTTTGCACTTGGCGAAATTCGCTGAATTCCAAAAGAAGTATCATGTCGATGAAATCCGCCACACATTGGCAATTTTCATCAAAAGGTTCTTCAGCAATCAATTCAAGCGTTCTTGTGTGCCGGACGGCCCCAAAGTGGGCAGCGTCAGTTTGTCGCCTCGTGGTGACTGGAGAATGCCCAGCGACGCAGAGGTTACCGCTTGGCTTCAGGAAGTCGAGGGCGACAAGTAGCACCATGTCACAGCAAATGTCTTTCTAGTGCAGATCGAATGATACTGGCCCAGCGCTGATATCCGGCGCGGTTCAGATGCAGCCGATCCTTGACAAAAAGAGAGTCATCCGGCTGGCCTTCTGAAGTAAAAAAATATTGGCGGGTGTCAATGAAGTGAATTAGCTCGTCGGAATCTGCATATTGCCGGATCAGTTCGTTGGCTCGATTGGCTTGGCTCCAAACATGAAAACGACTGCTGGTCGGTGTGATCGATACAAAGAAGATGGGTTGATCAGGCTTGTGCTGTCTGGCCAACTGCACAAAATATCGAAACATTTCTAACACTTCTTCGGGTGACCGGTCTTCTGAGTTAGCATTCTTTGAGCCGCTGATGTCATTGGCTACAAACACTACTAAAGCTCGATAATCGTGAGGTTTCAGTAGTCGATCAGCAAACACGATTAGATCGCAGAATGTGGCTCCACCAAACCCACGGCGGACCACTTGCCATGGTGCTAGATCCTCTTTGATCTGCTTCCACAAGCGGATGCTTGAGGAACCAACAAAGAGAATGGGCGCATCGGGGTCAGGCTCGCTTCGATCCAGTTGTTCCAGAGCCACAATTTCCGATTCCCATTTGTCGATAGCCTGCTGACGTCTCTGAGCCACCACCGCAGGTTCGCAGATCTTCTCTTGTGCGTTGATTGTTACAGCTAGACAAGCTGAAACCAGCAAGACAACTACCAATTTCATCGGTTTATTTATCCTGGATCTTGCGTTCTGAATTGCTGAGTAACTGTTGGGCACGCTGCAAATTATCCTGGGCCTGTTGATAGCTGGGGTCCTGGGCTATTGCCTGAGAGAAGTGCTGGATCGCCTGCCCTTTTTCATCCAAATTCATATAGACAATTCCCAGATTGTTGAGCGCTCTTGCATTCCATGGCTGATTCTTGATAACGGCCAGATATTGATCTCGAGCCTCGATCAATTCCCCTTTGGCCACTAGTGCGCCGGCTAAATCATAACGAACCCCAATCAAGTTTTCGTCACCCTTTAGTGCTGCTTTGAAATGTTCAATCGCCTGATCGGTGGCCCCCTGCTGTGCCTTGACCAATCCCATTCCATGTAATGCTGTTGGATCATCCGGCTTGTTGGTAAGCACCGAATTGAGTATCGGGATTGCCTGATCCATATGCCCAGTCACGATCAACGACTTGGCTAGACCCGCCTGCGCGTCAATGTCCGAAGGAATGATCTCTAAGAGACATCTATAATGAGTAATCGCTTCGTCGTGACGATCGAGCAACGACAAAGCAGTAGCGAGATTAAATAGAGCCTCTTGATAATTGGGTTCAATTTGCAAGGTAGCACGAAAATAACCGATGGACTTCTCCACAGTTGGTAAATCAATTACCCCTGATAAAGATGTTGTAAGCAAAGCTGCCCCCATTGTATTATGTGTACTGGCTATCTCTGGCGACGCAGCCAATCCTTCTTCCGCAACCGCAATAGCTTCGTCGTATCGTTTCAAAGCCAGAAAATGATCTGTCAAGTTCGAAGTCGCCCCCCATGCAGCCGGGTTCTTGGCAAGCGTATCTCGATAGATACTCTCCAGCCCATGGTAGGCTCTGCTTTGACGGAAGGTCAAAGTCGATAAAAAGACAATGCTGATTGAAGCTACCATCCAAAGCACTACCGTCGCTTGCCGTTGAGGAAGTTTTCTCTGTCTTGTCACTACTTGATACACAATCGTTGCTATTAGAGAGATCAATGCGATACTGGCGTGGTATTGGAAGTGGTCAGCCACATAAGAGTAGCGAAAAGGATAGACATCGAAGAATCCCAGGGCAGGGAAAAGCACACCTACGAAAATCAGTACCGCCGCAAGTGGACCGCGACCTATCACATTACGAACGCTCCACAGTGCGACCAGAACAGCAAGAGCAGAGATCGGAAACAGGTACTGCCAAATTTGTCTGTCATCCATGGCCCAGCGTGGATAGAAGAATATCAGCTCAGCGGGCCACACCAACTTGCCTGCATAAAACCAGACGATACGCCCGGCTAACAGGCCTCGTTCAATGATGGATAGCGACCACTCCGCCCCTTGCGCTCCAACATGATGTTTTTCCAACCAGACAGTAATAAGACCTAGCGATATTCCGATTGCAAAAAAAGGAACCATTCGCACCACAGACTGCCGCTGAATATGGCCATGCTTCCACCATTCGATGACCAGAAGTACTGCAGGTAAAGTACACACCACGGTTTTGCTTAACAAGGCTGCAACAAAAAGAAGAAAGGATGCGGCGTAATACCAGACAGAACCCTCTGAATCGTGCCACAACCGCCGTTGCTCCTCAATTAATGATGGTCGATATCGCCAATAACAGATCATGGATGCTAAAGCCAGTGGCAGAGACAATACGTTCTTACGCTCGGTGACCCATGCTACCGACTCCACCATGACCGGGTGAACTGCAAACAGCGAAGCCGCAAACCATGCACCGGGAACCTTCAGCCGCAACAGGATTCGCCAAAGCAACAGACTGCTCAATGCATGCAGCCCGACGTTAACCAGATGGTATCCCAGTGGATTCAGTCCCCAGGCCTGGTATTCAAACCAAAACATCGTGTGAATCAAAGGATAATACTGCGGTATCGATCGCGGAACGAACCATATCGAATACAATCCTTGACCCGTGCGAATCTGGATATTTTCGGTGACATACGCGTCGTCGTCCCAGATAAAACCTGCCTGCCAGAGCGGAATGTAAGCTAGCCAAGGCAAAGCTGCCAACAAGAGAGTCGCCAAAAGCTGTCGACGCGTTGACTGAGTTGCGACTTCAACTGGTGCCAATCTATTTAAGAAACTCTGCCGCCCAGGCATTTCATCTGTGGTTGCTACACTGGGCTGTAAATCCGCTAATTGGCTGGCAGCCTGAGAACTTGAATTAGATTTTTTCTTGCGAGCCATTTTGGTTACCTACCGGAAACCACCATTATAGTTCCAATAGTTCCGCGCGAGTTGATCGATTAGCTGCGGCCTACCCAAAACGAGATTGAAATCAGTAGCATGGTCAGCGGTAAATAGAACAAGCTGACATATAACATGGCTCGTGCCGTCGCATGATCACGTACGATCGCAAACCGCCACGCCACCTTGGTTTGCCAGGCACCTAATCCAACGATCAACGCACACAGTAGACCAGCCCAAAAGTTGACTGGTGGAATGGCTAAGAAAGCCAGAGGCACAAGAGCGATAGCGCCTAGCATGGCGTGCCAAGCTGCTCCGCGTCCAGTCTTATCGGTAACGGTGATCATTCGGTACCCAGCCGCCTCATATTGCGGCTGATACATTTTTGCGATGGCCATAAAATGCGGTAATTGCCAAGCGACCAAGATGCCCAACAACACCCAAGCATAGGGTTCCAGCACAGACCCTCCACTAGCCGTCCAACCCATCCAAACAGGCAGAGCACCCGGAATCGTGCCCACTAGCGTGTTGGTCCAACTGACCATCTTCAGTGGAGTATAAACCCAAACATACAATCCCCAGGTTAACAGGCCCCAAAAGAGTGTCGGCCAGTTCACGAAGTAACCCAAATAGACGGCTCCGACAATTACCAATGCCCATCCCATCCAGGCAGCTTGGCTCGAAGCCACTCGTCCCGATGGCAATGGACGCTTGCATGTTCGCATCATCAACTTGTCGCGTTCTTGCTCCAGCCATTGATTCAGAACGCTGGCACTTGCGGCGATCAAGGCTGTCCCCACGCAAGCGTTCAGCAACGTGTACAAGCTGACCGTTGTTGGCACGGCAACAAATGCCATGGCAACCGTCAGAAGAATCATGATCAAGATTCTGGGCTTGGTAAGTTCGATGTAGTAACTCAAGCGTTGACGATAGGTCGGGATCGCCACCGTTGCAATGGAACTCATGTTAACTTACCTCGCATCCACGCTCTGCCTCGCCAAGCGCGCAAGCACAGCAGCGTTGCCAAACTGATAATGACTGCGCCTGTGGCGACATGCGCCGTAGTGATCAGACTTTCCCAAAAGCCTTTTGATTGGATCGTATACCCGGCCAGTCCAGGCATGGACTCTTGCCAAGGCAAGGCGTAGTTCACCAACCAAGTTGCACAGCCCAGGCCAAGCTGCACGCACACTGCTCCAAGTATAAGCAAAGCCGGCCACTTGACACCCCCTAAGCGTCGGTGTGCTCGACACGCCATCACAGTGCTGCAAAAGGTTGCCAACAATACAAGTGCCGCCAAGGACAAGTGGATGTGAACATAACCCATAAAACGGCCCGGTAAAACATCTCCTGTCACATGCCTCAAGTGGGCACCGGCTATTACTTGCATGTAGGCAACCAACAGCAGCAGCGTACTGGCCAGCACCAGTCCTTTGCCAACTCCGGGTACCTCAGCGGGCAGAACAGCGAACTGTTGTTTGCCCACTATCCACCATCGGGAACTCATCACGGCTGTGGCTGTGGCCATCGACAGAAACAACTGGGCGGTGCAGCCATGGATCAGCGCGGCAACACGCTCGTCCAACAATACTCGAACTCCGCCCAAAACCCCTTGCGCTATAACCGCCAGCAAGACTAGTCCACACCAAGCCTTGAACCAACGACGACGGTCGTAAAGCACGGCCACGACCAACAACAAAATGGCTATCAGACCGGCGAGTGAACCTAGAAGCCGATGCCCATGTTCGACCATGAGATCGAAACCCCCATACAACCAGGTAGAGGGTGGATAAAGAAACATGTTCCAACCGTACGTGCCCGGCCAATCCGGTACCGCCATCCCGGCTCCGTAGGTGGTGACCAGCCCTCCCACCCATATCAATGGAAACACTGAAACTGTCAGAGCTACTGCCGAGCGATGAACCCAGCGACTGTAGGTATCAACCGCCTTGCCACCGCCGGCAGGCCGTGCTTCCGTCATGGTACACTCCCCTGCCCTGATGCGGGACCATCCAACTGAACCAAATGGGAAGTACCTTGCAAACTGCAGATATAATTGACCAGATCCCAAACTTGAGCTGTGGTTAGCCCCTGCTGCACAGCGGGCCGTAACGCGACCGCAGGCATGGGGGTTCCTTCGATGCCATGAACGATGCGCAGGTACAGTTCTTCAGGTTGGCCGCCGCCCCGAAATACTCCCAGTTGCAGATTGCGAGGTGCCAGCGGCACGGGCTTAAGTGCGCCGGATCGCAATAGCGGTCTAATAGCGTTCTTATCTGCAGGGTTCAAACCAACTCTAGTCGTCCAGTCTTTGGTCCAGTCATCGTAGTCCCGAGGAGTACCTTGTCCACTAGCATCAATCGCGTGGCACTTCGAGCAACTGGCAACCTCACTTGTAAACAGTTCGCGACCTCTGTTGATTGAATCCATCAATTGCTGCTGCCCAACGCCGTCGGTCGAATCAACGCGACTCCAAATGGGAACGTCCGCTTGCGGCGAAGGCAATGATTCTTCTATTCCCGACCACCGAGACAGTTTCGCGGCAGCTAAATTTTCTAGCGGTTCGTATTGCTGCTTCCAGGTTTCGGGATCGCTAGATTTTAGCTCTCGGGCAAACAGTCTTTCCCCTTGTTCGTAATCCAATTCGTATGCTACTTTCTCCAGGAGTTGCCGCTGTGTCTCGCCACGAGCTGTCAAGTAAATCACATAGTCGATCAGCGCTTCTAGCTCCTGCGTTTTCAACAGATTAAAGCTTGGCATACTGGTCCCAGGAATCCCCTGTTGCAGTGTGCGCATCAGATCTCGCCTTGTTGGTTTGGTTCCGATGGGTGTCGACTTGTACTTAAACTTGCCCAGCGTGAAATCGCGAGGATAGGGACTTAGCATGCGTGCGGCTGGCCCTAGACCGTTACCAGAGGTGCCGTGACAACGGATGCAGTGCTTTCGATACAGGCCATAGTGATTGTCCTGCTGATCGCTGTAAACAGCTCCAGCAGCCCGTTCCAGTAGCGGCAACGATACGACCTCGGGGCCCGTCATTATGGGTAACGCGGGATGATTGGCGGTACCAAACAAAGATCGAAGCGCATCATGGACATCGGTCAGCGCTTGACTTGGCAATGGTTGTCCAAGTTCGATAGCAAGTCGTTCCGAAAAGATCTTGTCACCGCCAAATTCGATGGTCGAGGTACCACAGCCTGATACGGTCAGCACAAGCATACAAGCTGCGATCCATTGCGGCACGCAGGGTTTGGGCTTGGTGAGTTCCATCAATCGTCGATTCTTCCCAGTAGAATACATCTACCGTTAACGCGAAATGCCAGCAGGATTCGAAAACGAAGCCTTACAGATTGCAGTCACTTCTGAATTACCGCAATGAGGCAAACAGTCGCAGCCCTCCGTATGTTGGCTTGCAAACTCTTGCGGACCACCTCTGGCGTTTGAGACCGCATTTCTTGACTGCGCGTAACAGGCTACCGGTCCGAATCAACCAGAATCGCCGCTAGCCTGCTGTGAGTCTCGGGTGATCGAAGAGCCAGTTTGCCAAATCCCTGCACAGCCCCCGCATCGATCGCCAATTGTTGGTGCTCCTGGTAGTTGGTGACTAACATAACGGGAACACTGGAAAATTGAGTCTCAGCTTTGATCTTGCGCACAACGTCCAGGCCATCGGAGTAGTCTTGGTCCAGCTTTCGATTGACTAAGACCAGATCAATTTGATGCTTGGTTAGCAGCTCAAGAGTATCGTTAATTCCGTGAGCTTGCAAAACTTGAGCCCCAAAATGCCGCGTCAGCAAGTGGCGTATCGAAGCGTGGTCAGGTTCGCAATTGCCGACATCCAGAACAGTTTTGGGCATAGGCTTACCCTACGTTAAGGAAAATCCCCAGGCTGCTGCTTCACACGGGGGATAAAAATAGATTAAAACCGCCGTGATCCAATCATTGTGGGATTGATTGGCCAGCGGAGGATTGGGCTTGAGTCCGCTGAGCGTCACATCCGCTAGTGGCTGCCGTAAGTACCATTCCCGACAAGAACGACAGTAGGATTAATCCCGCCGCCTGAACTTCACGCTTCATCTCGATTTTACCTCGTTATTCCAGAAACTCGTCCGTTGGATCAAATTTAGGCGTAGCAATGATGGCCACCTTCATGGTTCCGACTGCCCGATGTTTGGTCCCGGGACTGATCACTACGGCCGAATGGGGTCTGACAGCCACCGGCTGCCCATCCAGTTCCAAATATGCTCCCTCTTCACACTCCAAGATGAAGTAAGTTTCAGTAGTCACCTTATGGTGGTGGACTACCGTATCCTGTTTGATCAAGGTTACGTGCAACGAATAGGGAACGCTGGCCTCATCCAACAAAGCGCGTCGAGCCTCGCCGCAGTGACATGCAATTTTCGGCAATTGCTGAAAATCTACGAAAATATAGGGTTGTCCTGCGGTCATTAATCGATCGCTCCCCCCGAACAGCCAGTTAATCTGGCAAAACCATAGCGATTCTTCCGATAATTCTCACCGATCAGCCTATTCCGTAAAGGGGGGTTATGGCTTGTCATTTGGCGTTCTGTAGTAAACATGCGCACACCTACCAGGACGAATCAGCCAGCGACTTTAGGGGTTAGCACCGACCTTGCCGGCCCTACATTTTACCCAGAACAGCCAGGAGTTACGCAGGTTAAAAACTACCAATTGAATTGCCGTAACTCGTTTCTCCAAAATGCCTTGTGCCGCCTCAACCTTTGCTTTTGGACTTACCGATACCTGATGCTGACTCAGGTGGTAAAGGCTCGACCGTAGCGGCCTGAGTCGAGGGTTGAGATTACTGAATCGGGGAATGATTCGTCTCAGCCTTTGGCGCGGAAGACCCAGGCAGAAACTTGGGTGTGTCAGCAAAGTGCGAGGGTTTAACCTCGAGTTTTGCATCCGACATCGGCACACGAAGTGAAACGGGAAAGATTGAATCTAGTCCTTCAATCGACCTGTTTGTTGCCAACCCGGTCAGAGGGCGATTTCGGCGGCGACTTCGTACGTCGAAACCGGTCTCGGCCACCACCCCCATTTCGGCCAGCCGCGCTAATCAACAACGGTTCATCGTTTAGGGAGTTGAGAATCGATGAAATGGAACAATTTGATCGGAACCCTTGTTATAGGCGCTAGCCTATGTACGCCGACCTTCGGTGGAGGGTTGTTAGACCGCATGTTGGGTCTGAAAGGTTGTGGCTGTGACAGCACTTGCTGCGATACTGGTTGCAGTGCTGATCCTAGCTGTGGATGTGAGAACGCTTGTCACGATCCTTGCTGCGAGCCAAGCTGTGGATGCGAATCCAAGGGCTGTGGTTTGCTAAGCAAATTGCGTGGTCCAAGCTGCGGTTGCGAAAACAACTGCTGTGACCCCTGCAGCAACGCTGCTCCAAGCTGTGGTTGCGAAAACAATTGCTGCAATGAAGCACCAAGCTGTGGTTGTGAAAACAACTGCTGCAATGCTGCACCAAGCTGTGGATGTGAAACCGCATGTGATCCATGCTGCCAGCCACGTCGTCGCCCCATCCTGGAGCTGTTGGGCAAGATCGAATCCAAGAAGCGAGAAATGCTTCGCGGATTGTTGAGCTGTGGAAGCAAATGCGATAGCTGCTGCGACAACGGCTGTGGCGATCCTTGCTGCGAGCCAAGCTGTGGTTGCGAAAGCAACTGCTGCAACGCTGATCCTAGCTGCGGATGTGAGAAGGCTTGCCATGATCCTTGCTGCGAGCCAAGCTGTGGATGTGAGTCCAAAGGCTGTGGTCTGTTGAGCAAGCTGCGTGGTCCAAGCTGTGGTTGCGAAACCAACTGCTGCGATCCTTGCTGCAACGCTGCTCCAAGCTGCGGTTGCGAAAACGCTTGCAGCGACCCATGCTGCGATAGCGGATGCAAGTCGAAGGGCTGCGGATTGCTGTCTCGCCTGTTCCAGAAGCGCAACAAGTGCTGTGACGCTGGTTGCTGCGATGCTGGCTGCTGCGACACATGCTCAAGCTGCAACAGTGCTCCTGCTGCACCAGCCGCTGCTCCCGCAGTATCTGGCGAAGCTGCACCTCAGCCACCAGCTCCAGTAGTTGACCCAAGTGCTTACCTGCAAAGCAATCGACGTGTCGTCCAAGCTACCAGCTATGTTCGCTAAGCTTCGGTTTAGTTCATACTGATCAGTTTCAGATACGTTACAATTTAACAGCCCGCTAGTGAAAACTGGCGGGCTGTTTTTGTTTTGAACGACTTCCCGCTCGATCAACCGATTTCACACCAAGACCTTTTTGCTTACTCAAATGACCCGAAGGGTAAAACAAACAACGGCAGTCTCGGCAACCCATTGGGCTAGCTCCATTGATTGGCAGTTCCTGCTGGGCAATAGCTGCCTGGGACTCGATAGGCTGGAACTGAGTCAGTTCATTGATTCGTTGGGCCAACATTCACCGCGCTGTTTGAGACTGCGAAGCGAGAATCCTGCGCATCAATTACCCTTTGCTGTTGAACCAGTTCCTTGGCACACACGCGGTCGATGGGTCACTGACCCGCAAGTCAGACCCGGTGCCTATTTGAATCATGCGGTAGGGGATTATTATGTCCAGGATGCCGCTTCGATGCTAGCAGTAACACTTTGCCAGATCCAACCTGGCGACCAAGTTTGCGACCTTTGCGCAGCCCCTGGTGGAAAAGCGACCGGTCTGCTGGAGCAGTTAGCTGGAACTGGATTCGTAGTCGCCAACGAAGTGATTCGTAGTCGCGTGGAACTGCTACAAATGGCGTTGTGCCGATGCGGTTGGGGAAACCACATGACAACCAATCATGAGGTTGAATTCTTGGCTAACTGTTTTCCGCAGCAATTTGATTGTGTCTTGGTCGATGCGCCCTGCAGCGGACAATCGATGCTGGCCAAAGACAAGCAGAGTCTGGCAGCCTTCAGCCAGTCCCAAATCCAGCATAGCGCTGCTCGACAAGGTCGCATTTTGCAAGCTGCCTCTAAGCTGGTTCGACCCGGCGGACGATTGGTCTACTCAACTTGCACTTTCTCAATCCAAGAAAACGAAAATCAAATCGAAGACTTTTTGCGGGCTAACTCGCACTGGCAGATCGCACCGCTGGCCGAACTGTCAAAATGGTCTAGCTCCCTTCTGCCCGGCAGCTATCGCTTGTGGCCCCATCGCGACCGGTGTGACGGTGCCTTTGCGGTTGCCATGCAGTGCAACCAGGCAGACGAGCCACTGGCAAGCAATAGTCGAAAAGGGCCTGTTAACTCAAGCATTTGGAAGCCTTGGAAGGGACGTTGGTCGCAGTTGGAGTTTCTTTCGCCGCAACAGCCCGCTGTGACAGACTATATCGTTTGGCAGAAGGAAGATTCAGCTTTTCTTTTTCCTCAGCACTTAACCTGGATGATACCGATGGCTCATTCGAGCGTTGCACTGTTCCAGGATAAAGGGCAGCGTATCGAACCCAGTTATGGAAGCGCCGTTTTGTCGCACCCCGAGTTGAAACCTGCCTTGTCCCTGGAGCTGACTGACCAAGAGGCGCGCCGGTACATGACTGGACAGAGTCTCCAACCCAATCGATTGAATCAAGGGAACGGCTGGTGCCGAGTCCAATGGCAAGGCAGACCTTTGGCTTGGGGGAAACTTGTCGCAGGTGTTCTCAAAAACCATTTACCAAAAATGCTGCGTCAATCTGGACTGATTGAACTGTGACTATCAGATGAGGAGTCGGCTTACCAAAATCTTGATTTTGGTGCAGAATGTCTGCTCGTGGATTCGCAGTTTTGGTGCTTGTTTTTGCTGAGCCCGATTGCCGAACCGGTTACCGATAGCACTGTTAGGCATCTTGCATACTATCGATTTACTCGCTCGACCGCTTCACGGGAAGCTGGCGAGTGATGTTGACCTATTATTTGGAGACCAATCATGACTGGCCAGCCCTTGCGTATCGTCATCGTAGGTGGAGTCGCGGGAGGCGCAACGGCTGCTGCTCGTGCGCGCCGCGCCAATGCCAACGCGGAAATCATCGTACTGGAGAAAGGGCCTGTAGTCTCTTTTGCTAACTGCGGGTTACCTTATCACCTGGGCGGAGAAATCCAAAATCGCGACAAGCTACTGGTCGCCTCGAGCAAACTTTTCTGGGATCGATTTCGCGTTCAAGTACGCACCGGGCATACAGTTCAGTCGATCGATCCGCAGGCCAAGTTGGTCAGTGGACAAGCTGCTGATGGCAGTCGCTTTGAACAAGGTTATGACAAACTGATTCTTGCTACCGGTTCCGAGCCCCTGCGTCCCGATTTCTGCAATGTACAAGCCAACAATCTGTTCCAGTTGTGGACGCTGGATGACATGGACCGCATTCTGGCTTACATGAAGGGTCGCACATTGTCGCGAGCCACAGTGATTGGTGCCGGATTTGTAGGTTTGGAAGTGGTTGAGCAGTTGGTAAGACGCGGGATACCGACGACGCTTATCGAGCGATTGCCTCAGGTGCTTGGACCTTTGGACTGGGAGATGGCCAAGCTGATCCAGGCTGAATTGGAACGCAATGACGTGCAGGTGCTAGTTGACGCCAGTGTATCGGAGCTTCAGGTCAGTCAGGGACAGGTAACCGGCCTGAAACTTGCTGACGGCCAGACGTTGACTTCGGAGCTAGTAATCGTAGGTGCTGGAGTTCGCCCACGAATCGAATTAGCACAGGCCGCAGGTTTGCAAATCGGCTCAGGCGGAGGAGTGACAATCAACAGGTATTGTCAGACCAGCGATCCCAACATCTACGCTGTCGGAGACATGGTGGAATATTACCATGGAACCTTGAATCGCTCTCTACGCATTCCGTTGGCGGGACCAGCCAATCGAGCGGGCCGAGTCGCTGGCTCGCACGCAGCGTGTGGCTGCTCGCCGGAATTAAGTCCTGTACAGGGTACATCGATCGTTCGCGTATTTGATTTGGCTGCGGGCATCACCGGCCTAAGCGAACGTCAGTGCAAGCTGAATCAACTTGCGTATCGCTGTGCGACTATTCAAGCTGCACATCATGCCAGTTACTTTCCAGGTGCGATGAACCTGACTTTGAAGTTGCTATACTCGCCCGATGATCGTCGCGTTCTGGGCGTGCAAGCGGTTGGTGCTCAGGGAGTCGATAAACGTCTGGACTTAGCGTCCACGTTGCTGCATTTTCGCGGCACAATCGATGATCTTGCGGGTCTGGATCTGGCCTACGCACCGCCCTTCGGTTCCGCCAAAGATCCTATCCACATGGCAGCTTTTGTCGCTCAAAACGACCTAGCCGGCTATCCTCAGCTCCTACCAGCCGACACACGGTTAGACGGTTTTCAAGTGGTCGATGTTCGTAACGCGAACGAACTAAAGCAACTGCCTCTACCAGATGCTATCCACATTCCGGTGGACGAAATCGCACAGCGCTGGGAGGAACTCGATCCAAGCCAACCGACGGTCGTGGTTTGCCACTCAGGCAAACGAGCCCACATAGCCGCCAGTTGGCTTCAAGGCAAGGGTTTTACACAAGTCAACAATCTCAATGGCGGAATGTCGATTCGCAAATTAAGCGGTTCGTGAATGGGACATGGCTTTTGCTGTGCCAGTAACAGATTATCGGCTTTACTTAGAAGACCAGGCGACACCAAACCAGCAGCAGATCGCTGATCTTGCATCTCGCATGGCCAGTCAGTCGGAGACGCTGGTTGCGGTGGGACTATCGCGATCCTACCGCAATACCGATTCACAGCCTTCTCGCCATTGGCTACAGGTCAATAACATTATCGATTAGTTAGTGAACTCAGAGGTGATCGGTTTTGATGATGGCCAATAACTGACGATAAACGCCGCACCCATCCAAATCAACATTGCTCCGGAGAACCAGAAGAAGGCCAGGATTCCAACAAACTCCATCCACTGGCCAAAGGTTTGCCGAGTGCCCATGAAGAACTCGGCCACAGGAAAGACCAGCATTGCCGCACCAATCAAGACGTTTACGCCCCAACCAAGTACCACTGTCAACCAGCCGGTGTAGACACGAACCTTCGGGTTGGCCGTTGCCACGCGACGCTTAATTTCTAGTAACAATTGGTCGAATCGCTCACTCTGATCCTTCGCAGTTGGCACAAATGGCTGAACTGGTGTTCCGAGATTCGCGGTGTTGCTAACGTAAACAGGGCGATTCTTTGTGGAGTAGATTCGGATGTATCGAGTTTGAAACGAGTGGCCATCGGAAGACTTGGCTGCCAGTCCGTCGTATTCCCAAAGCTTAGTGATGGTCGAATATGGAATCGACTGAAGTTGTAGACCGTCAGCGGTGCAAACTTTGATCCCTTGGTCGCTGACCTGAAATACCTTAGGTTTGACAAAGGCGTTCAGTTGAGACGTATGAGTGAGAAGTGTCGGAGGAATTACATCCGGAGACGCGGTGGCCGTTGAACTTGCCTCGTTGCGGTCATCTCGATATGCCATTGACGTGTTATTGCTTTTCTGGTGCGTCGTCTAATGTCATTTCTACATTCATATCAGTTGTCATTTCTTGATTTTGCCCAGCAACGCTGATCGACATGGAAGTGGTCGAATTCATCGAGACCGTCGAAGACTTGGGCAAGATATTGTTCAGTTCGAAACGACTTGTACCTTCACCTTTGGTATCTAATGTTTTCAGCTTCATCACTGCCCCAGGAGGCAACATTGCATTTTTGACTTCCTGTGGGGCAGCGTGCTGGTCTACTGTGATACTTAGAGTAAAACTGCTTGAATCCAACTTGGTAACTTCGTATGTCGAAGTTTGTTCTAAACTGATTCCGTTAGCATTAAGTTGTTGCACGGTTCTCCACTTGCCACCCACACCAACAGCTTCTTCTGGTAATGGAGATGAAAGCTTATTCATTGAGTCCTTCATGCCGTCAATCATGCTCTTGATCATGGGGTTCAGATCTTCTGATATCTCCAAATTAGATTTCTTGGTTAGACCTCGACTGGTGATCGTTGCTGTCCCTTTGGTACCAATCATCGGATCAAGCATCGATTCCATCTGGGCTGCGATGGGCGAAGGATTGTCCGGGTCGCTCACAACTTCTATGTCGACATAGCTGTATTGAAAATCAATATCCCCGTTGGGGTCAACATTTGTAACTTCCATGTCCATGTACATCTTTTGACCTGGCAGTTCCACCTGAGGAGGCTGTTGTCCGCCGACTGTAACGACCTGACTCATTTTCATCGACATTACTTTGGATAGCTTGTCGCCTAGCTTAGGTGTAAAACGAAGTTGCCGATGCGGTGCATTGCCGGCTTCGATCAACTCAACAACGATCTCCGAACCAACTTCAGCCTCCGGAGCGTCGACAGGCTTCTGTGCGGACAAGTTGCTTGTGATTCCAAGTGCCAGCAGGCAAACAAACGACCGAACGAACATGTGTGGATACGACATCATTGCTCCTAAGCATTCAAGTAAATTTTGCTCGTTGCATTCGAATGAGCCTATTGAAAGGCTTGGCTGAACTGTTGAATGCTCCACTTCATGACGACCACGAACAGCCAAATGACAACGGCTGAGTATACGAGTACAACCACAGTCCAGATAGCCTTCTCTATGAGCGAAAAGCTTCGGCTCCGCCATAGTAGGGGTAGCCCGAGAAACATCATGGCCAGGAATATGACCCCCAGAATAAACCAGCGATTGTCCAGCAGCGAGTCGCTGGCGGAGATCTGATTGCCGGCTCCCGCGGACTGCTTGATGGCATTCGACGGCTGTCCACCTGTAGAAAGCACTGCGGCCTGATGGTAGTTTTGAGCCGGCGAATAGGGCTGAAGTCGATCATTTTCGTTAATAGTGGGTGGTTCGTTCACGAAATTCTCACCTCATTGAAGTCTTAAAAACATGGCATCAGGTTAGTATTAGACTAAAAATCTGCCTACTGGGGAATTCGGACTTGCCAGTAGTCCCCCGAGTTGCCATTCTTGAGTGAACTTTTATTCGTTGCAAAGACTCTACCGATAGGGGGCTTTTTGCCGATAAAAGTTCCTAGCTGCATGCCGCCGTTTGTTGGGCGGTTCAGTTCCAGTGGTCTGGAACTGATGAACCAGATCACTTTTTTAGGTTCTCCGTTTGCCCCTGGTGCAGCGGAGCCAGAGGACATCATGCTTCAAGTACAATTGCCTGATGGCTCGATCGTCGAGCATCAAGACCAAGCGACCGCGATGGATGTGGCCAGTCGAATAGGCCCTCGCCTAGCTAAAGCTGTCATTGCCGCACAGATTGGCGATCAAATCGTCGATGCGTGCCGCCCGCTGGCCGATCTGACTCAGCTTAACCCTGTTCCGCTAAAGCTTTTAACCGAAAAAGATCCTGAGTCGTTAGATGTCTTGCGACACTCCTGCGCTCACGTTATGGCCCGGGCGGTGATGCGGCGGTTTGATGGCGTCTCTTTGGCATTCGGCCCAACGATCAATCATGGCTTCTACTATGATTTCGAGACCACTCACAAGCTGAGCGAAGACGACTTTGTGGCCATCGAAGAGGAAATGGCAGCCATCGTTCAGCAAGCCGAGCCCTTTGAACAGTTTCTGTTGCCTCGTGACAAGGCGATCCAGCTTTGCCAGGATCTGAAGCAAGGGCTAAAGGTCGAGCACATTCAAACGGGACTTGCCGCACACAACGAACTAGGATTCTATCGCCAAGGCGAATTCGTGGACCTGTGCCGGGGACCTCACATTCCCGATGCAGGTAAGATCAAGGCGTTCAAGTTGCTGAGTGTCGCCGGTGCCTACTGGAAAGGTGATGCACAAGGCAAGCAGTTGCAGCGGATTTATGGCACAGCCTGGTTCAGTCCTAAAGATCAGCAAGCCTACTTGGATCAATTGGAAGAGGCCAAGCGTCGTGACCATCGCGTACTGGGCAAAAAGATGGGCCTGTTTCACATCACTCCCGAAGTGGGGCAAGGCCTTTGCATGTGGTTGCCAAAGGGGGCTCGCGTACGTGTGATGCTGGAAGACTTCTTGCGAAAAGAGCTAATGCGACGCGGCTACGAGCCCGTGTTTAGTCCACATGTGGGCCGAGTTGAATTGTACGAGACCAGCGGCCATTTTCCCTACTACCGCGATAGCCAATTCCCTCCACTGTTCTGCGAGCAAGCGGGTGGATTGATCGATGCCTGGATCGACCGACTGAGATCCGAAGTTGGCTTGACGCTTTCCGACGAACGGCAACTCAGTGATGCGGCTGCCGTGTTGGGCGTGGATCTGCCTGATTACAATCCGAGCGCACCCGTAGAAGATCGTATTCACATTCTAGAGTCTTGGCAGCGACAGCACGAGCGTTACCTGCTGAAGCCAATGAACTGTCCGCACCATGCCCAAATGTTCAAGGCCCAGCCGCGTTCCTACAAACAATTGCCTTTGCGTCTGATGGAGTTTGGAACGGTTTACCGGCATGAACAGACTGGCGAACTCAATGGCATGCTGCGCGTTCGAGGATTGACTCAGGACGATGCGCACATCTTCTGCACGCCCGATCAGGTCGAAGAAGAGTTCCGAAACACGATCGAACTGACTCGTTTTGTACTCGAGAGCGTGGGCCTAAACGACTATCGAGTTCAATTATCACTGCGTGATCCAGCCAGCGACAAATATGTGGGCAGCGAGGAAAACTGGGCCAAAGCGGAAGCTGCACTGCGCCGAGTACTAGATGCAAGCGGCCTAAAATACACGGCTGCCGAAGGCGAAGCCGCCTTCTACGGTCCCAAGGCGGACTTTATGGTTCGCGATTGCATCGGAAGACAATGGCAACTGGGCACTGTGCAACTCGACTACAACTTGCCTGAACGATTTAAGCTTGAGTACGTTGGTCCCGACAACGCCATGCACCGCCCCGTCATGATCCATCGCGCTCCGTTTGGTTCGATGGAGCGTTTCGTCGGCATGCTGATCGAACATTTTGCTGGCGCGTTTCCTTTGTGGTTGGCACCCGAACAGGTGCGTATCCTGCCACTAAGCGAAAAATCGAACGAATATGCTTACGAGCTTGAACAAAAGATGACCGCATTGGGTCTACGTGTTAGCACGGATGCTCGCGGTGCCAAGGTTCAAGCCAAGATCCGTGATGCTCAACTGGAACTGATCCCCTATATGGCTGTTGTTGGTCCCAAAGAGCAGGAAGCCGACGCGCTGGCTTTACGAGATCGCATCGACGGTGATTTGGGAGCCATGCCTGTTCAACAGGCGATTAAGAAACTGCTGGACGAGGTAGCCAATCGCACCATCCGACAAACCCGGCAGGAGCCCGAGCCGCAACAGCACTCGTTGACTCAAACCAACTTTGAATACTAATCGGTCAACGTGATCCCTCTGAAGAAATTCTGTTAGCACAACTATGTTAGGTAATCATCTTTCTCGACTCCGGCACAACATGCGGGTTTCGACGGCGGACGCAACTTCGTTTGGAGTGATGGTAGGGGTCGGCGAGACATACCTGCCAGCGTTTGCTTTGGCAGTTGGCTTGGGTGAAGTTACTGCCGGACTGGTGGGCAGCTTGCCTTTGCTGATCGGCGGGGTTTTGCAAGCAATCTCACCATGGATCTTGCGCAAGGGCGTGAGCGAACAGGTCTGGGTCGTTGGAGCTTCGATCCTACAGGGCTGCGCCTTCATTCCGCTGATCATCGCGGCTATCCATGGTCAAATGACTCTGGTGGGTTTGATGATTTGTGCTTCTCTTTACTGGGCTGGTGGGCTGGCTGGCGGTCCAGCCTGGAATAGTTGGATCGACAAGCTGATTCCGAAACCGATTCGTGCCAATTACTTTGCCGGTAGGACTCGCGCAGCACAGATAGCCACGTGTTGTGGTTTTTTGGGTGCTGGCGCGGTGTTGCAGTTCAGTCGCAATGGCGGTTGGGAGACGCATGCGTTTGCGATCCTTTTTGCAGTTGCATGGCTGGCGCGAGCGTGTTCAGTTGGTATGTTGGCCTTGCACCGTTCTCCTCAGGCAAAGCCTAGCCAAACAACTCGGCCTAGACTGGAACAGAATCCTGCGCACTCTTCAAGTGTCGTAGCAGCGGTCCCTCGGGTCGTCAGCGCTCGCAATCTAATCATCTATTTGGCGCTGGTCCAAGGCATGGTTCAGGTCTCGGGACCGTTTTATACGCCTTACATGCTTAAACACTTGCATATCGGCTATCTGGGCTTTGCCACTTTGATCGCGACAGCTTTCATTGCCAAGATCATTGCGCTGTCCCGCTGGGGTGAAGTGGCCAAGCGTCAAGGCGCGCAGCGACTGTTGTTGTTGGGTGGAGCCCTGATTGTGCCCGCTCCCATGCTGTGGATTGTTTCGTCAAACTACTTTTGGCTGCTGGGCGTTCAGACGCTCAGCGGCATTGGCTGGGCCGCCTACGAATTGGGGTTTTTCCTGATGTTGTTTGAATCGGTTCCCATCGCTGGTCGAGTCAGGCTGTTGACGATTTACAATCTGGCGAATACCTCTGCGTGGTGCATCGGTGCGACGCTAGGTGGATTACTACTGCATCAAATGGGAACTTCCAGTTTGGGATACTACACGTTGTTTGCCATTTCAACGGTCGGACGGAGTGCTGCCCTAATTTTTTTATTGTCCTGCTGTGGCGAAGCAGTTCAGGCGCTGCAGCATTCCGGTCGTCGTCTACTGCGATTGCCGCAGCCACAGAAGGTTCCTGAGTTGCTGTCGGCGCAGCCGTCTACTGTGCTCACGTCCGGGCGACAGGATCTAGCCGCATAGACGATCGCGATAAAATCGGTCAGAATAATCTAACCGCTGGCGAACGTTTACTCAAATTGATCCAGTCGAAATTTCAGGAGACAGGCCGATGGCAAGACCTTTGAATGTAGCCATGATTGGCTTAGGGTTTGGTTCCGAGTTCATTCCTATTTATCAAGCCCTACCTAGCACTCAGGTACTGGCACTTTGCCGTCGCGATCAAGCTGAGCTGTCCAAGTGTGGTCAGCAGTTTGGAATCCAGCGACTGTATAGCGATTACGATCAAGTGTTGGCTGATAAGGACATCGACTTTGTTCATATCAACAGTCCAATTAGCGACCACGCCTGGATGTCACTGAAGGCTTTGGATGCTGGCAAGCATGTGATGTGTACCGTTCCAATGGCTACGACCATCGACGAATGTCGTCAGATCGTTCAAAAAGTCCAGTCAACCGGACTAAAGTACATGATGGCGGAAACAGTGGTCTACAGCCGCGAATTCCTGTTCATTAAGGACATGTATCAAAAGGGACAACTGGGCAAAATTCAACACCTGGCTGCTTCTCACCCGCAGGATATGGATGGTTGGCCTGAGTATTGGCAGAAGATGATCCCAATGCACTATGCCACACATGTGGTCAGCCCTTGTTTGGGGCTGGTGGACGGTCTAGCCGAATACGTGAGTTGTTTTGGATCAGGAACTGTTCGCGACGACATTGCTCAAAAGTCCGGCAATCGATTTGCAGTGGAAACTTGCCACATCAAGATCAAGGACAGCGATCTGACCGCTCACATCTGGCGATTCCTCTATGATGTGGCTCGCCAGTATCGTGAGAGCTTTGACGTTTACGGCAGCAAGCGGAGCTTTGAATGGACGTTGGTCGAGAATGAGCCGCATGTCATCCATACCGCCAAGAAACCGGAACCTGAAATTCCAGAAAAGGTTCAGGTTCCCGACTTTGCGCACCTGCTACCGGCCGAAATCCAGCGGTTTACCAAACCATCCGAAATTCACGACGCTCAACATCTGTCGTTCATTCAAGGTGGTGGACATGGAGGATCTCATCCACATCTAGTCAACGAATTTGTTAGCGCTCTGCTGGAGGATCGCGATCCTTGGCCCAATGCGGTGACCAGCGCGAACTGGACCTGTGTCGGTATTTGCGCGCACCAATCGGCCCAGCAAGGTGGCCAGATCGTTCGACTGCCCAAGTTCACATTGGGGCGCTAGCCTAAACGGGACAGTCATCAACACGATTTAATAGTTGGAAGCAGCAGTCGGCTTGGCGGAAAATTCGATCGGCTGTAGTTGAAGCGTTCGTCGGGCCTCATTCAGCAGGGTCGCTGTGGAACTGGTGCCGCACCGCGTGACCCCCAGGCTTCTGATTTCCGACAGTTTTGCGAAATCCCGCAAGCCTCCAGCCGCCTTGACCTGAACACGAGGTCCCACCGCCCCCAGCATTAACTTCAGGTCTTCGATTGTTGCTCCACCGGTGCCGTACCCGGTGCTGGTCTTGACCCAATCAGCTTTCAAATCGGTGCAGATTTGGCATAAGCGTAGCTTGTGTTCATCGGTCAGATAGCAGTTCTCGAAGATCACTTTCACTTGACGACCAGCCTGATGGGCAACTTGGATCACAGCGGCTATGTCGTTGGTGACGTAGGACCAATTACCTGACAAAACCTGACTGATATTGACCACCATATCCAGTTCCATGCAGCCGTCTTCAATGGCTTGTAACGCCTCGGCACGCTTGGTCTGTGTGCAGTGTCCCCCATGGGGAAAGCCGATGGTGGTGCTTGGCTTTACAGCGGATCCAGCCAAAATATCGCTGCATCGCCGCAAGTAATAGGGCATGATGCAAACGCTGGCTACGTCATAAGCCAGTGCCAACTGACAACCCTCTTCCAGTTGCTGCACCGTAGTGGTGGGCACCAGCAGAGAGTGGTCGATCATCTTGGAATAGTCTGTGTATTGGAGACTCATACTTGGGCTCAGGGTAAAAAACTCTTTAGGTATCGGTAGCTCTGAATCAAAGACGATTTGCGGTCTTCTAGGGAGCCTTCGTAGGCGCGATCTTCCACTTCCACACACACCGCTCCCCGAAATCCAACGTCCATCAATGTTGCCATGAAGGCTCCCCAGTTCACCTCGCCGAGTCCTGGAAGTTTGGGTGTATGATACGCGGGTGGCAAAGCCAACAACCCAACTTGGTCCAGTCGATATCGGTCCAGCGTTGCGTCTTTTGCATGTGTATGCCAAATTCGATCGCCAAAGTTACGAATCGCGGCCAGATAATCGACCAGTTGCCAAACCAAATGAGATGGGTCAAAGTTTAGCCCAAGATTCGGACTGCCTAGATCCTTGAAAAGCCGAGTCCAGATCTCGGGACAGGTCGCAATGTTCTTACCACCCGGCCACTCGTCGCGCGAGAATAACATCGGACAATTTTCGATGCCGATCTTCAAATTTAGGCTATCAGCCAACTCCATTAGCGGCCCCCAAGTATCCAACAGTCGAGGCCAATTATCGTCCACGCTCAGTCGATGATCGCGCCCGATAAACGTGTTGACATGTTGAATACCCAGAGCAGGAGCGGCTTGCATGACGCGCTTAAGATGCTCCGTAGCCGTCTTAGCTTCATCCGCATCTGCAGATAGGCAATTGGGGTAGTAACCCAGCCCACTGATAGCCACTCCCGTACGTTGTCGTAAGTCGTTGATGTTGCGGATTGCTGCGTCATCAAGTTGTGTCACGTCAATGTGTGTCACGCCTGCATAACGGCGCTCGGCTCGGCTTGGTGGCCAACACATGACTTCCACACAATCGTAACCTATCTCAGCGGCCAGCCCCATGACTTCCGAAAGCGGAAGTTCTGACAAGATGGCTGTGACGAAACCCAATTGCATCATTTAGCGTTTCTCCAACAAATGCTGCACATCGAAACGAATTGGCTGGACAATATAAAATGGTTAGCCCACTCAAGGCTAATCGTCTTGTGTCACGATAGTTTAAGGACTCGTTCGAATTGTGAAACCGGTAGACCAGTCAAGGCGGCATAAAGTTGACAATTGACAGCCCTCCCCCCCTTTCATCCTTGGTACTACTCGATTTCTGCCATATTCACTAAAATTGACAAGCAAATTGATTGAAACTGCGTGATGATCGCATTTGGCCTAAGGTTCGTGCCTAGCGCTACCATTTTGAAAAATTGAGAAAAGGAAACTTCAGTTGACTAGCGGTCCCAATACGACGAACCAACCTCCGAACTATTCAACCCCTTCACCCTGCCATCTCCCCCGAACCGGCGGAGATGGTTCTTCGATAGGCTCTAAGCCCGCTTCACGAAAGCCTCACACAAGCAGCCCAATACTGTGTAATAGTAGAGCGATACTATGCATTTGCAGACCGATGCTTTGGGGCATTGGTTGTGGCTTGGCACTCATGGGTGGCTGCACCTCCCGAAACGAATCGACAGGCATCGCCGGGACCGCTTACGTTGAAGATCAACATGGAAACCAGATCCCGGCCGAATCGAGCCCATCGCGCGGCATCAGCCCGGGTTCCAGGCAACCTACGGGTAGCGAGAAAGATTGGCTGACCGATTTCGAGCTGACAGAACGATCAGGAAAAGTCGTTTCTAGCGGCGACTTGAAAGGTCAACCGTACATACTCAGTTTCTTCTTTTCGACTTGCCCAACCATTTGTACCAGGCAAAACGAACTGGCAAAGCAGTTACAGTCAAAGTTTTCGGGACAGCCCATCCGATTGGTAAGCATTACCTGTGATCCAGACGTAGATCAACCCGAAGTTTTATCGATTTATGCCAATCGTTTTGGTGCCGACCCGAAGCAGTGGCTGTTCCTGACGGGCTCGCTGGATTACATTCGCCGGGTGGGCGCAGAAATGTTTTTTGTCCCGGTCGATCGTCGGTTTCATGCTGATAAGTTTATCTTGGTGGATGCGATCGGACAGACCTACGCAAGTTACGCCTGGCCGGAAGAGAGTGCTTGGCAGGAGTTATTGACCGATGTGCAAAAAATGCTGAATGCTGGCGGTCGGCTTCCACCCAAAGAAGTTGTCGGCACCCAGGATTCAACGACTGACGACCAGGATTCGCCCACAGATCAGCAGTTAGAAAGCGAAAGTTAACAGATCATGCCGGAACCTTTCCCTCCAGTAACGCTGAACGTTTCAGAAACGGCAGCCAAGCGTGCAATCTGGGTA
Organism: Aureliella sp.; assembly: GCA_044234105.1. Lineage (GTDB taxonomy): Bacteria > Planctomycetota > Planctomycetia > Pirellulales > Pirellulaceae > Aureliella. The sequence goes on from JBIIJD010000001.1 coordinate 153,048, forward strand.
GTTTCGACTATCGTGTTCTTGGTTGTGCTATTGCTAAACCGTGTTCAAATTCCTGCCCCTGAAGGCCTAAACGTTCACTGGTTCGCAGCGATTAATGCGACAATCAATTCAATCGTAAGCCTGCTGCTGGTTGCAGGGCTGGTGACGGCCAAATCGGGGCGCTGGGACTTGCATCGCAAGATCATGGCTACGGCGATGATCCTGTCTGCACTGTTTCTGGTGTCCTACATACTTCATCATCTGTTTGCCGGCGACACTCCGTTTGGTGGCCAGGGTTGGATTCGCCCCGTGTATTATCTACTATTGTTGACTCATATCCTGTTAGCGGCTGGTAGCCTGCCCTTTATTTTGCTTACAAGTTTTTTGGCCCTAACTGGACGATACGCTCAGCATCAACGGCTTGCCAGGCGAGTGTGGCCCATTTGGTTCTATGTTAGTGTCAGCGGTGTTTTAGTCTACCTGATGATTCGTCCGTACTACTAAACTGCTCATAGGTGTTTCTACGGCCAACGCATGATCAGGCAATTCATTAGTCATGGTCTCGCAATGATATTGGTCAAGTTGACGGGTCGTCAAATTCTTTTGGCTGTCTACGTTGTACTCGCCTGCAATCTGTCAGGCGTTTCCTTACAAGGACAAGAGGTCAGTCCTGCAGAACCGATCGGTGTCATCAGCGCTGCCGATCAAGCTGCCCAAGAACAAGTTGAGCAACTGGTCAACTCCGGTCAACTCGATGAAGCGATTGCGCAGTTAGAACGGTTGGCTGAACAGCGCCACATATTGGTCCCAGCGGGGCCTGTTCAGATGGCTGGCACGCAACGAGTCCAGGTTTATCACCCTTTAAGCGTCTGGTGCCATAGACAGCGAGTGCGCATCCTGGCCCGATCCTTGGAACTGCGCCAGTCTTACGAACAGCGATGGAATGCGCTGGCAGCGGCGGCCTACAAGTCGCTTCAGCTTTCCAAAGATCCGAAGCAAGGCAGGCAGGTAGCTGCCCGCTTTGGAGCTACGCAGTCAGGTCCCGGCATCTATCGGCTGTTGGTAGACATTCACTTGGAACGCGAGCATAGTTTGGCGGCCAGTCAATTGTTAGACTTAGGCTTTCCATCGACATCCAGGCTGAACTTGTCCGATCTGCAATCTTCTGCTCCCAAAATAGATCTGCCTTGGTACCGCGTATGGCATGCGGTGCAGCACGATGAATCGGCTTCGTCAATTGTACTCGCTCGCTGGCAATCCGTCGCTTCTTCGAACCAAGCTGAAATGGAAACGGTATTGTCGCGACAATTGCATGCGGCAGGGATCGCGCCTCAGTGGAGCGATCTTTTGCTAATATCGGATTGGGCTCAGATGCTCACGGAAAGACTTCCCGATGGCGAGTTGAAACAGCGATTGTCAAACACGCTTAGTGATGTGCTTTCCTGGCAAAGGCAATCGAACTTGACCGAAAGTCAATTTTTTCACTTGGATCAAAAGCCGAAATGGCAATCCGAGCTTTCGATGATTGAAAATTCGGCTGACACAACCCCGGCGTCCAGGCCTCGAGTTGGAGAGACAAAGTACTTGTTGCCCTATCATCCGGTAATCTACAAAGAGCAGGCCTTTGTCCATAAGCTTACTAACCTGCGTGCATTTCGCTGTGACGATGGTCAAAATTGGCCCAGTCCACGACCCGATCACGCGCTACACCGCAGCGATGCTGGAATGTCAGAGTATTGGCCTGAGGGATATCCATTTCAGGGGTTTCCTAGAGGGCAATTGACCATAGAGGACAACTATCTGTATGCCCGCATGGGATCTCCCGTCACAGCCTGGGTCCAGCGCCCTCGCAATACCGACGACAGTTCGCTTAGCTACTTGGTTGGTTTGGATCTGGACAAGCAAGGGAAAATGTTGCCTGGTTTTCCTCTACGACTTGCACCACCTCTGTTTGAATCAGCCGAACTAGAAGGTTGCCCGGTGGTTTTCGAACAAATGCTTATCACGTCGGTTGCCCAACGAGATCAAACAGGTGTTCGCCGTCGACTGGCGGCATTCGATCGATTCAGCGGCAGGAACTTATGGATTTCTGAAGTCTTAGGCTCAGGAGTGGTTGCCGGTAGCGAACAGGCCAATCTTATTTCTAATGCCCAGCCAGTCATCTCTGGAGGGCTGATCTACTTCTGCACAGACCTGGGAACGGTCGCCTGCGTTGAACCGTTTGAAGGTCAAGTACAGTGGATGGTTAGTTATCGGCGCGTCGCAGGAGCCGCAACGCAGCCGTATCGACCTCAAAGGTTCAGATATCGTGATGAGACATCCTGCTTAGTCAACCAGGGTCTGGTCTATTGCCTACCGCAAGATTGTGCGGAACTGATGGCTCTGGACACTTCGACTGGCGATCTAGTTTGGGCAACCAACGAAACGGACGTACAAGATGCTATCCAAATTGTGGGCACTTTTGGTCAGTGCCTTCTGGTCAATGGCGACCGCCTGATTTGGCTAGACCGACGGCTGGGCCAGGTACTCAGTCAATTTCCTGCACTAACGACAACGGGGACACTTAACGCACTTCCACAACCGCGCGGTCTAGGTTCAGCAGCCTTGGTGGGGGATCGAGTTTACTGGCCAACCTCTGGCAAGATCCTTGTCTTTTCAGCCGAAATCCCACAAGCATCCGGTTCCAGAACACTGGCTTCAGCTACACATCAAATTCTTCATCGATATCCTATGCCACAGCTAATCGCTGATGGTTGCAATCTGGTTGCTGATGGAAAATGGTTGCTAATGGCCACCCCCAAACAGTTGTTAGGATTTGCCTCGGAGTAACCGATGGCAGTACGGCTTTGCATCAAACAACTCAGCCGCGACAATTTTCAAACCGACCGCGTCTGCCGCTACCAATCAAACTCGGATGAACGGATAAGAAATTGATTATTTGTTAATGGTCATTTTTGATTTTGTCAATTTTATCAAGCCCAGTCATGATTAGTTTCATCTTGCTTCAAAGCGATTTTAGATGCTAATCGATCTTGCACGCACTTCTTTCTACCGATGGCTGACGATCATTTTGTTGTTTTCGTTGATACTGCGTGTCTTGGCGGCTGCTGCATGGCATCGTCAAGCTTCACACGAGGATCATTTCTTTCGGCTGGGTGACAGTCATGGTTACTGGGCGCTGGCCGAGTGTATCGCTCAGGGACAACCTTATCAGTATGGCGATCCGCCGAGACAAATTTTTCGCACGCCTTTGTTGCCTTTGTTACTGGCACCGCTGACTCAACTGGACTGGCCAAGCCAGGCAGTGTTTCTTGCTCGCTGCTTGGGTGCTGCTCTGGGGACGCTGACCGTAGCTCTGGTGGCTGCTCTGGCTGGACGAATCGCTGGAACAACGGGGGCTTTGATCGCGGCGATGATTGCGGCGGTGTATCCAGGGGCAATTGGAATGAGCATTCTAGTGCTCAGCGAAATGCTGTTCATGCCACTGATGTTGGGATGTTTGCTGTGTTGGTTGATTGCGTATCAATCGCATTCAATGCTCAACAGGCGCAAATGGGCCGTGGTCGGTGGTCTCATTGGCGGACTGGCTATTCTGACGCGCCCCAGTTGGCTCTTGTTCGTACCGTTTGTGGCCATCATCGCTTTGCCCCTGGATTCTCGCCGCAGAGTGCATCTTGAAATCGCGATTCTTGCAATCTTGGGGACTTGCCTGGCGATGGCCCCCTGGTGGATTCGCAATGCTGGCATCACTGGAAAATTTGTTCCAACAACCTTGCAGACGGGTGCTAGCCTTTATGACGGTCTACACCAAGGAGCATCCGGGGCCAGCGATGAAGGCATGCGGTTCATGCAGGAAATCGAGCGTCAACAAAGGCAAGATGACGCTGTCTCGTCGCAACCACTGGAAAGTACGTTTGAATGGCGAGTCAACCAGCGGGCAACTCGGCTGGCCCTGCAATGGGCAAGTGAAAACCCCAAACAGGCATTCGTTTTGGCCCTCAAAAAGTTCACGCGAACCTGGAGCCTCTGGCCTGACGGTGGAGATCTGTCATCTGGAGCGATGAGAGCCGCAATAACCATCAGCACCTTCAGTGTATTGTTGCTAGCAATTTCAGCAAGCTGGCATTTGCGTGAAGGCAAGGGTTGGATGATAGCATTTTGCTGGATGCCTTGCCTTTACTTCACGGCCTTGCATTTGGTATTTGTTGGATCGATTCGCTATCGAGAACCAGCCATGTTGGTGTTGGTGGCACTGGCAGGCTGCGAAGTAGCCAAGTGGTTCCACAAAACTCAAACCGTTAAAACAGTCACCTGTGCCACCTCATCGTCGCCAAATCCGCCTTTTGGAAAGTCGTCTATCGACTAAGTGCTGCCCTGTCTATGGTCGGCGCAGGGAACGGAGTTTACGTGTCGAAAATGCGATCTGTGCCGACGGCCCATCGGACCTGCCCTGCATGCGACGCGGAGTGACTAGCACTCCAGCGCTGTTGCTGATAGTGACCTTAGCCGCGCTGGCATCGGTGCTGTGCTATCGAGCGCTCTACCTTCGCTTCAACAGTGAACTGCGAAACGTTGTCCGCAAAGAACTCAGTCAATTGTTTCCCGAAGCTAGTGTGTTTGTTGGTCGAGTCGACTACAGCGGTCAAGGAGTCATCGTCGCCAACGACTTGCATATCGCCATCGACGTTCATGGCCAAAGATTTCCTGTATTCACGGCCGAATCGGTTGTTGTTCGAGGTTCCTTGGATGTAGCACACTTCTTGCAACAGACGGCTCGCGCAGAGAAGATCGAATTGGTGGGCGTGGACATCAATGCCTGGCCTATGGACGACGGCGGTTGGTCGGTGCAGCGATTGAAGCCACAACCCAAACGCAAACTGCCTCCGCCAAGTATCTCACTTTCGCGTGCTTCGCTTAGGATTCGCCAAAGTGCCTCGGCCAATTCGCCTGAATTGATTTTGCATGACTTGAAAGCATCGATCGATCCGATTACACAGCCCAGTAGCTTGGCCTCTTCTGGTCAGCCCACTGAAACACATCAGTTTCATGCGCGATGCACCGGTCGAAGCAGTGGACTACTGAGTCAATTGAATGTGGAATGTGTCGTCAACACGCATTCGGATAGCCTGCAGATCTCGGGAGATTTTACCGACCTGCAGTTTTCAAAAAGTCTCATGGACAGATTGCCGACAAGCATTGCGGGCAAGCTCAATCAACTTGCAGGACTGGAGTGCAAGGCCAACTGCAGCTACTTTTACTTTGCTCAGGCCTCCGATCAGCCGATGGAATTTGCCTGTCAAGGTCGCATTCAATCCGGCCGACTTCAGGATTCGCGATTGCCATACCCGCTGGAGCAAATCAGCAGCGAGTTCTTTTGTAAAAATTCATTACTACAACTTCGCGGCGCTCGGGCTCACAGTGGTGAAGCCAGACTGACCATTGACACGGATATCATGGGCTTTGACATGAACAGCCCCATGATCATCCAGGCTCAAGTACAAAACCTGGATTTAGACAAACGACTCTATCAGTCGTTGCGATCAGAATTACAGCAGCAATGGGATCGACTTGAATTGTCTGGGCGAGTCAGTGGCAATTTGCAGCTTAAGTACGATGGCCAGCGCTGGCAACAAAACGCGTTGGTCACCTGCCAGTCCGTCAGCACCCGTCCCTGGCTTTTCCCGTATCCTTTCACCGATATCCAAGGGCAGGTGCGATATCAAGATGGAACTTTCAGCAGTGAACGTCTTTTGGCCCAGGCTGGTGGCCAAACGGTCGAAGCCAGTTTGAACCTAACCCAAGACAAATCGCAGTGGATCGGACAACTACAGTGTCGCAGCTTGGGTACCGTCGCCATCGATCAGGAACTGATCGCTGCATTGACGCCACGCAATCAGGCCACTCGTGGTGCGGAGACTTTTGTTCGGTCGCTGCATCTAACGGGCGGCATCGAGTTAGTGCTGGCGAAATTTGAGCGCACTTCTAGCGATTCGACTACCTGGCAGAGAACGATCGATGCCAACATCTATGATGGTCGATTGCAGTACGAAAAATTCAACTACCCTGTCTATAACATTCGCGGAAGACTTTACAATCAAAATGATCAATGGTACTTAGAGGGATTCGAAGGTCGCAATGACAGCGCTCGCATCCTGTGCAGCGGATCATGGCGACAGGTCAAGCAAGGTATTATGCCCTTCCGACTTGACTTCGATGCGCACGCGGTACCAGTGGCTGAGGATCTTTACCGCGCTCTACCTGATAGGTTGCAAAACGTATGGGCGCATCTACAACCTTCCGGGTCTATCGACCGCATTACCGCCACGATTGCGAGAGAGCCTGAGCAGCCCTTGGTTCAAACACGAGCGACGATCGAAGAGGACTGCGGAGGCAGTTCGACGATCGGTCAATCGCTCAGGTTACAGCCGCTGGATTTCCCGTATTTGTTAAGCGATGTAAGTTGCCAAGTCACTTACGATGATCAAGCTGTGACTATTCATCGAGCCTCGGCACACCATGGCGCTACGCTGCTGGCCGTTACTGGCAGTTGCCGGCCAAGCGACGACGGGCGCTGGGAAGCCAATTTAAACTGGTTACCGTCCACTCGTTTGCTGGTCGATGGACAACTTGTGCGCAGCTTGCCGCAAAGCATTCAAGAATCGATGCAGCGACTAAATTTTCAGGGTCCCGTCAGCATCTTAGGCAACAGTCAGATTGTCTTTGGAGATCGTCACGTTGTGCCTGCTATCGCCTGGGACTGCCAATTGGATGTGGAGGATGGACAATTGGGCAGCGGCGATCGTGTCAGAGCCATGCGAGGCACCGTTTGGACTCGCGGTTCCAGCAACGGCAAGCAGTTGAGTGCCACTGGGCAGCTTTCTATGGATGCGCTACAAGTCATAAACATACCCATTACCAGCGTGCAAGGTCCGTTTGTCGTCCTGGATGAGAAGCTGTACTTTGGAAACGCGGTTCAGAAAGTACTGCCAAGTACTCAGCAAGGTTCGGCAACCGAATTAACCGCATCGGCGCTGGCTGGCACGATTAAGCTGAGCGGTTACAGTGCGCTGGATAGCGGCAAAGTGCATCTGGATGCGGCTCTGGAGAACGCTAACTTGAGCACGTTGCTTCAGGAGCTAGGCAAGCCACATGACCAACCCAACGCGTTGTGCAACGCTTATCTCCAAAACTTCCGTGGCGTGCCTTGGAATCCGCAAACCTACAGTGGCAGTGGCAGCATTCACTTGACCGACGCCAAACTGTACGAATTGCCTTTCATGATGCGATTGTTTAGTGTTACATCGGTCAGTGCTGACGACGCTTCGGCGTTCCAACGCGCCGATATCAACTTTCAAATCGATGGAGACAAGATCCCGCTGCAGGTTGCCGCCGATGGTAACGTTCTACGACTTCGAGGTGAAGGCTGGACGAACTTGCGGCGTGATATCCAATTGCAACTCTACACCTATGTTGGACGACGACTTCCGGTCCGCAACGTCATTTCTCCGCTGCTAGCCGATTCCCGATTCGCCACGCTGATGATGGTCGAGGTTGACGGGACGCTGGATAACCCCAACATGCAGCGCAAACCATTCCCGCAGCTTGAAGACACGTTTCAAACCATTTTCCCCGACGTGGCCCAGCAGCGACCACTGCGAGACGCCATCGAGCGACTACCCAATCCATTCAGCCCAGTTTCCACACGCTTGAACTAGACAGGATTTTTAAGACGGCTTAGATACATTGACATCGATTAGGAACCAGAAAATGCAAATTCCTACAACATCTTTGGCATCCAGTGTGGCCGGAGCCACCTCAAAGGCGGCTCAGGAAACATCACATCCCGACACCCAAAACTCAGTTGGCTTCGCGCCACAGGTCGAGAAGTCGGAACAGAGCAATTCAGATCGTGATGCTCAGGGGCAAGGCGATGGACTAACAGGCCGTCGCGCTCGGCCACAAAAACCGACAGCAGTCGTTCCATCGCCAGAAGCTACTCCATCAATGGCCCCTGCCCCGTTGCTACCTGATGAGCCACCAAGCCAAATCGATCTGTTGGGATAAAAAGCACTCGGGAAATCTCAAGTTTCCTACTCGTGCTCGTGTTCCTACCCCTACTCGATGTTCTTGCCAGTTTCGAGTACACATACAACTAAGAGTACGATTTCCAGGTCGTACAATACCGGCGATCAGCGAGAAGTGCCTTTCTACATCTGGAAACTTTTCACCAGTTTATGCTCGTCCATGCGAGGGTTCACCGTGCAATCAGATCCATCTAAGCTCGGTTCCAGCGATAGCAAACTGACACTGGCGATTCTCATTGGGGCACCGTTGTTCATGATCGTAGTGGCGGTGAGTTCTTTATTCCTGCGAGAACGCGCGGCAAGGGATCAGTTTGCCATAAAAATCGCGCAATTGCGATCTGAGGGCATGCCGGTCGACAATGAAAGCATGCAGCAATTTATCAACAGCCTCACAAGCGATCAGCACGTACAGGAATGGCTACTCGTCTTCGCAAGCTTAAGTTCAGAGGAGTTTCAAAAAGCATCTGATCAAGTGCCTGCATTGGGAACGCATATACAGGGGGAAATTCCAGCGCCTGGACAACTTTGGCCGGATCAACTTGCCCAGCAGAATCAGGTAACTGATGAGGCTGGCGACCCAGTTGCGGCTTCTAGCGATACTCAATACGCATGCGAACAGACTGTACGTAGCTTTCTTGATCGTTGGAAAGAACTTAGTGAGCAAGCCCAGCGTCTCGCGTTACGGCAACTGAATCCAGATGCCCAGACGGTAAGATTCATCTCGGATTATAAGAATCAAGACATCTTTGGTCATCAGCAACCGTTACGAACTGCCAGTCGTCTACTGAGATTACGCGGGGAATTGGCTGCGCATGATCGTGACGCAGATCAATTAAGTGAGTCCGTCTTAGCCATGAAAGGCTGCGCCGCAGTCATTGACAAGGATGCATTGCTTGTCTGCCAATTGATCAAAGGGGCAATCAGAAATAGTGCGATAGATTTACTTAAAACTGGCATCGAAATGGATCTATTGAACGAGAAGCATCTGATAGAAATTCTGATAGAAATGTTAGAAGGAGCGCAGATCGGTTCCGGGTGGAAAACGGCAATGTTGGGTGAGCGAGCTTTTGTGCTGTCGGTTTTTCAGGTTGGTTTTCCCGGCCAGCAATTGTCACAGCTTCAATTTCGTTCGCGAGATGCTCTCTATAGCCTTGAACTTTTCGATCGTATTCTCGATATTCCGCAGGACGATCTTGATCAGTTTTTGCAAGGCCATAAGCAGCATGAAATGTGGTTGCAGCAACTCAGGCTTGGGAGCTGGATCACTCAGTTTGATGCCGCTTTGACAAGTGAATTGGCTCCGTCTATTGACTCATTCGCGAAAGCTCATGTTCAGAACGTTATTGGACATCGCTTAGCAGCTATAGCCATTGGATTGCGGCTGTACGAGATGCGACATGGACATTTTCCGGAGGGCCTAGAGGAATTAAAAAAGTTGAATATGGGTGCTGAGCAACTACTAGATCCAGATCAAATGATGCCATCGGGTGGAAGGCCGTTTGGCTACCAGCTTGAGAATGACCATGCCGTATTGTGGGGGTTCGATCTGATGAAAGAACATTGTACTCCCGACCAAATCCCCGACTACTCGACCTCTTCCGAATTGCCTTTGTGGGTATGGCGATTACAAGCTACTGGTCAAGAACCATGACGTTGCCCAATGCGCCAACGATTGCCGTCGGGATCAGTCAGTTGCACTTCTCTTGCCCAAGGCTGATCTTCAATTGGCACGCAAAACTCTTTGGCAATCTCATCGACATTGTCCACGTAGAAGTACACCAAAGTATTCGGCCGAGCGTCTCCCTTGTGTTCAGACAAATGCAGAGCGTTTAGGCCGCGTCGCAGAAACAGATAGAGAGGCAACGCAGGAGCAAATCGATGGTCGCCCTCCGTTACAAAACCCAGTCGAGCGTACCATTTTGCAGATTCGTAACCGTTTTTGACGTGAAATATGGGAACCAGTTCTTCACTCATGATCTAAGCCTTTTCTTTTTCGGTGCCGTAGGCAGAATTTCAACTATGGAGGCTTTCTGATGACTGCCGGGCGGCATTCTCTTGGAAACACTAGCTATCGCAATGGTTGAGTAATTTGAATAGAATGACCAGTTGTTCGATTCCATTTAATGTTCTCAGCACGTACCAATCGGAGCCTTCCATGTCCTTAGTATCCGGTCTGACATCCGCCCTAGCCTTCGGTTTTATGTTCATGATTGCAATTTCTGCGTTTGCTGCTGACTCAGATAGCCGCGTTTTCGAAATGCGAATCTACTACGCAGCCGATGGCAAGTTGGATGCTCTCAACGCAAGATTTCGTAATCATACTTGCAAGTTGTTTGAAAAACATGGGATGCAGAACATTGGCTACTTCATGCCTATCGAAAATCCCGAGCGAAAACTAGTTTACTTCTTAGCCTATCCGGATCGCAAGGCTCGTGATATTTCTTGGAAAGCCTTTATGGCCGATCCCGAGTGGCAGGCGGCTTATAAGGCGAGCGAGGTTGACGGGAAATTGGTCAAGCGACTGGAAAGTAGATTCTTAAAAGCGACCGACTACTCTCCTGAAATCAAATCGGATACGCAGGGCAATCGAACTTTTGAACTTCGCACCTACACCGCCTCTCCAGGCAATCTCCAGTACTTGCACTCGCGTTTTCGCGACCACACCTGCAAACTGTTCCAGAAGCATGGCATGACCAATGTCGCTTACTGGGCTCCGGTGGAAGGTCAAAAGGGAGCAGACAATACCTTGATTTACATCCTGTCGCACACTTCGATAGACGCGGCCAAAGCTTCGTTCGACGCGTTTCGGCAGGATTCGGATTGGATCGCTGCTCGCAAAGCTTCCGAAGAAAAAGCTGGCGGTTCGCTGACAGTGGAAAACGGAGTAGTGTCAGAATTCTTAAAGGCTACCGATTATTCACCGATAGGCAGCAAAATTTCCGGTTAAACTAAATTGCTTCTTGCAAGCCAGTTGAGCCAACAACGATGAAGCAATACGAATATCGCGTGTCTCGAGTCGGCAAGCCGGCCCATATCGACTCACAATGGGATAAATCTATCTGGTCAGATGTAGTCGCCCTTCGGCTTACCCATGCGATGGGTGAATATCCAGCCCACTTCCCGAATACTCAATTGAAGATGGTGTACGACGATCAGTCGCTGATATTCATCTTTCACGTGCAGGATCAATTCGTCCGTGCTGTGGCCAAGGAACATCAGGATGCCGTCTACAAAGACAGTTGCGTAGAGTTCTTCTTCACGCCTGGAACAGACATTGCGGAAGGATACTTCAATCTTGAGATGAATTGCAGCGGCAAGATACTATTCCATTTTCAAAAAACACCGCGAAAGGATTCCGTACAACTGTCCGAGGTCGACATACAAAAGATGGAAATCGCTCATGGGTTACCCAGTCGCGTGGAACCTGAAATAGAGCAGCCAACGGTTTGGACAGTTGAATGCAGGTTGCCGATTGCCATGCTGCAGACCTATTTTCCGAATTTGCAAACTCCTGCGCTCGGTGTCCGCTGGAAAGCCAACTTCCAGAAGTGCGCAGACAATTCATCACACCCTCACTGGCTGACTTGGGCTAAGATCCACCACCCCACGCCCGACTTCCACCGACCGGAGAGTTTTGGAACGCTGATTTTTGAGTAGCCATTCACTACTACTGGTGGGCCGGCGCTTGGCTAATCGATTTTGTGGAGATGGGGTTAGCTCAAAATCGACAAACTGCCAAGTCGAATTCTCATTTGTATCGGCCCTGCTTGTTTCACCCAACCTACGTGAACGACTACAAAAAAGAAACAGCGAACCTTTGGGTTCGCTGTGGGTGAAATCAGAATGCTTGATGTCGCCAACTGGTTAGTTGACCACTGAGGCTTCAAACTTAGCATCCTTTAATGCGGCAAGGGCGGCTTCTGCGCTGAAGCCGTCGGCGACTTTCAGTTCAACAACTTTGGTTGCCAGTACGCCTTCGGGTGTACCTTCGGGTTGCTCACCCAACTGGACACCTTGAACGCCGGGAACGGCAGCCAGCGCTTTCTCTACAGCCGGATAACAGCCATAGGGACACATCATTCCGGGAACTTCCAGCTTGGTGTTAGCAACAAATCGAACGGCTGCACCTGGTGCCGCAGAGGCTCCATCGGCGGCTGGTGGAGCTGCGTTGCTGGTATCTACAGCACCGGCATCGCCAGTAACAGCACTGCTGGAATCACCACCTGTAACACTAGGAACCGTCTCCGTCGGCTGCTTGCAACCGACAACACATAAAGCAGCCAACATCAACATGCTCAAGCTTCGACGCATTACAACTTTCTCCTATTAGATTGTGATAGTTGAGGCGTTGATCTCAGGTCCATCCGAACCAAAATCGCCCCGGTGTGTTTACTTAATTCTTACGTCTCCGTCACGGGTTCCATCATACGCCGGGCAGCCAAGCTTAGCAAGGATGTCGGGCCACAATGTCGCAGAACGCTCAGCCAGTAAGAAAGACGTGCCGTTCTCGATTTGTAGAATAATTGTCTTCAATTGTTTATTTATCGAATATAACGGTCCCTTAAAGGCTACAAACAATTGAGGACAATGGTTCTACAAAGCTGCCTTGCCAGCAGCACTGGCAAAACTAGACTGCGTCTTGACTAGCACATAGTCGTCTGGAAAGGTGTGTATGGCCTGGATTCGCAATACTCGCAGGCGACTTTCCACGTGAATGAAGCTCAGCCCACCGATGGGCAATCGACCGCTAGAATTAAAAATCTGGATCAATTCATGATTGCTAGCCGACTGGCTGAGCTGTTGGTGAATCATCCAGAATATTTCGGCCGAAACTCGTTCCAGTTGAAACTGATAATGATAGCTACAACCTTGATATTCCAGTGCTTCGGGGCGTTGCTGGCTGAGCGGCAAATCTAACATCCGGGCACCGCCAGGCAAGGGCTGAGTGGCTGCGGCTACGATTTCAGTGATGATTGTGCTGCCAGACTTCCAGGTGATGTAGTGACCATCCGAATTGATGCAGATTCTTGCCTGGTAATTGTCGCGCTGGATTTGATGGCACTTGTAGATTTGAAACAACTCGGGATGGACGTTCCGTCCAAGCAGTTGAAATCGCATTTCAGCCAGCCGAGGGCGAATACTTGCGAGTGTCATCTACTGGAGCTTTCGGAAAACGGAACGGAATCTCAACCAACAATGCCGAAAAAAGCGACAGCCTGCGGGCCAGCCTAGCAATTATACTTCAGACAGATATCAAAGACCAAGAGAGTTCCAGAAACTTTATTCAGACTTTGACGGTCAAGAGGGATGCGCTGGTTGCTGACAAAATAATTCCAAATTCCTGTTGCTTTCAAACCTGTTCCGACTCCAAATTTTCCGAATCGGCCAAATTTCCGAGTACACTATTGGAGTGCGGTATCGAAGCACTTTCGTAGCCGATTGTTCGGACGATACCAGAGTCAAACATCATTGAGCAAGCATCTAGAAACATCGTGAGCCTGAACGTTACGAATATATCCAGCGAAATGGTGCCTCTAGCCAAGACCGGCGGTCTTGGCGATGTGTGTGGTTCGCTGCCACCCGCATTGGAATCGCTAGGTTGCCGCTGTAACGCGTTTCTACCCGCGTACCGAAGCGCACTTCAGTGTGGACTGCCGATAGAAAACACCAATCTAACATTTACTGTTCCAATTGGACACCGAAATGTTGCCTGCAGAATTCTAAAAACACAATTACCCAATAGCTGCGTCGACGTCTATCTGATCGATCAGCCCCAGTATTTTGATCGCAGCGGATTATATGCTGATTCGTACGGTGAATACGCTGACAACTGCGAGCGATTCTCATTCTTCTGTCGCGCCGCATGTGAAGCAATCGACCGATTGGAGTTGTGGCCTCACATCGTCCACTGCCACGACTGGCAATCCGGTTTAGTTCCTGCCTATATGTCCGCACGCTTGGGCAACTATGCCTGGATGGAAAAAGCCGCCAGCGTAATGACCATTCATAACTTAGCTTACCAAGGTCGCTTTTGGCATTTGGATATGCCGTTGACCGGATTGGATTGGAAGTATTTCAACTGGGAGCAAATGGAATACCATGGCGACCTAAACCTAATGAAAAGCGGCTTGGTGTTTGCAGATAGCCTGACCACGGTCAGCCCGACATACGCTCAAGAGATTACGCAACCGGAGCATGGATGTGGTCTGGACGACTTGCTGACCAAGCGACGAACCGATCTAGTGGGTATCGTCAACGGTGTCGATTACAGCCACTGGAATCCTGAAAGTGATCCGCATTTAGTTCGGACTTACGGCGTGGACAATTGGCAGGAAGGCAAGCGTGCGGCAAAGGTTGGTTTGCAACAAGAATTGGGTTTGACTCAAGATCCTGAGGTGCCTTTGATTGGTATCGTTAGTCGATTGGCCGGACAAAAGGGATGGGATCTAATCATTCCGCTGTTAAGGGACTGGATTGGCAGTCGCCCAGTTCAGTGGGCGATTTTGGGCACCGGTGAGCGACGATTTGAAGAGGAGCTTCGAGCAATTTCTCAGAATAATCCGCAACAACTGGCCGTGCGTCTGGAGTTTTCTGAGGGTCTAGCCCACAGAATCGAAGCGGCCTGCGACATCTTTCTGATGCCAAGTCGATATGAGCCATGTGGGTTAAACCAGCTTTACAGTCTAAGGTATGGATCCGTACCCGTCGTTCATGCTACCGGCGGTCTAGCAGACACTGTTGTGCATACTAGCGAAGAAACACTTCAGGCAGGTACGGCTACCGGTTTCCAGTTCCACGAGTACTCGTTACCTGCTCTAACCGGGGCGCTTTCAGAAGCTCTTGATTTTTTTCAGAACTATCGACCACAATGGACGCAAATCGTTCAGACCGGCATGCGCAACGATTGGTCTTGGCAAACTAGTGCCCAGCGCTACAAGGATGTTTATCTGAAGACCATTTGCAACCACAAGCCGTTGGTCGAAACCTAAGAATGATCATGTAACCCGAGTGACCACCCATGGCAGCCTCACGAGACGAACCTACGACCAGTGAGATGCGCCATGATTGGTTGACCGACCGCTGGGTGATTATGGCTCCTCAGCGAACAGCGCGTCCAGTCGACTTTGTGCGTCAACCCACGCGTACGATTGGCAGGGAGCATTGCCCCTTTTGTTTTGGCCACGAAGTTCATACACCAGTTCAAGTAGCCAGCTATGTTCACGGTAACCCGCCAGCGGGCCAGCCCAACTGGCATGTGCGAGTTGTCCCCAATAAATTCCCAGCGGTAAGCGGTGCGGTGAACTGCCAAGCCTCAAGTTCTGAATGTCAGGCCGTGGGGATAAGGGAACTGGTCCACGCAAATCAACAGACGGCCTGGCTTGATTCACCAGACCGCTTGAACGAAACGTCTGCCTCGGCAGCCGAACTTGGCGCGCAGCCGACCACGAATCTCTTCAGAAGGCGAGAACTAAACGGCGGACACGAAGTATTTATCGAAGGACCGCACCACGCACAGTCGTTATCCGAACTGGATTTGCCCACGATGCGACTAGTATTCGCTGCCTACCGAGATCGTTTGCGTTACTGGCTGACTGAAGGCGATGCCGAATATGCGGTCTTGTTCAAAAACGTAGGACAAGAAGCGGGTGCCTCGCTGGTTCACTCGCATTCACAGTTGATTGCAACGAACATTTTGCCAACCGATGTAGCGCGATCTTTGCAGCGGATGGAGCAGTTCTGGAACCAAGAAGGTGAATGCCTGATCTGCAGGACACTGGAAGATGAATTGCAACAGCAGGTACGAATCGTTCAGGAAACCGCCGATCTGGTGGCCTTTTGCCCGTTCGCTAGCCGAATGCCGTCTCTGGTGACCATCACATCCAAGCAGCATCAAAGCCAGTTCGAATTGCTGGAAGACAGAGCTTTAGAACAGTTGTCCAGGCTTATGCACGAATTGATTCGGCGAATTGAATTCTGTTACCCCGATACTGCCTACAACTTTGTAATCCACACCGCACCACGCGGTTATCAAGGCAGTTCGGCTATCCACTGGCGAATCGAACTGTTTCCACGAATTTCGACATTAGCAGGTTTTGAATGGGGCAGCGAATGTTTTATCAATCCATTGCTGCCCGAGAGCGCCGCGAAACAGTTACGTTCAGCCGCCATCTGAAAATTGGGCATCCGACTGAATGTCGGAGAAAAGTTCGGGCAGCGTTTCATCAAGAATTTCTAGAATGGCTTGACGATCTGTCGCAGCCAGCCGCTCAAAGCCGCTGACGGGCTCTGGAGCCGTTAAGACCTGGTGCAGCTTGCGACATACCTGCTGAAATACTAGCTTAGGCAGTTGCCGAAAGGCGTCGCTGTAGATCAGGTAGCTGCAAGGGTATTTGAACATCCTGGTTTGTAGATCCAGATCGCGCAGGCTCCTGCCCTTCGAGTCGCGTTGTTGGCCAGCGTCGGCTCGCGCTTGAAAATTGGTTGCATACGGAGTGTTTCCGCTAACCGGATGTGCAAGCGGATACTCGTCTGCAAACAGCATGTAGCGCACTACATCCTCTGCTGCGCGTTGAATTCGACGCTGCGTCGATTCGCTAATCGTTTCTGCAGGACGTCCCAGAGCCTGATTGATGCCCGAATCATGATACAGCGCGCTGCGAGTCTCCATGCTGGCTCGGGCCAGTAAATTGTGCATCTGAGACTGATGCTCCAAGAGCATTAAAGCAACCAGGTCGCTGTGGGGTGTCAGGTAGTTTTGTACATTAAAAAACGAAGAAAGATCTTGATGATTGGCCCCGGCCTGGACGTCCACTTTTTCAGGATCATCACGATCAGCAGCGATCGTATTGCCTAAATGTCGCAAGTCACCATGACTGCCAGTCACATACCAACCGCCGAATCGCTTGTCAAACTCGGTGGTGTGATCCGTGACGTAGGTTCGCGTGCCCGATCGCGGTCTACCACTAAAATCGGCATACACACTGCGAACTAGATAACCGGGAATTCCCTGAGTCCGATTGGTGGCGTGGCATGTCAGACATTGACCGCGATCAGCTACAATTGTTGGTCGACCTTCCGTCTGATCGATTGAATAAAAGACGGCACCTAGATTTGGATCGGTGGCTGCGATTTCAAGCAGATCACCCTGCTGGCAGAAGCCTACGTAGACATCATCATTAAAATAGAGCGCGCGAGGAGTTCGCGGACTAATTTTTTGTAGCTGCAACGAGGTCTTCGAAAACACAAGCACTTGCGACTGCGGGTCGATGTCCAAGCGTTTCAGAAGGCTGGGCAGCCAGCCTAACTTGGCATCGTATTCCAATTGAACCGTCTGTGCCTCAAGCTGCTGTTTCAGTTGCGCAACAGCATCTTTCGAATCGGTAGCGCCATAGTTGATGGGCGCCTTCTCAAAATCGAACTGAGCACTAAGTGAGGCCGCAAAACAAAGAAGGCACAGACAAAAATACATTGAGATTTGTTTGGACATCGTCCACCAAACTCCTTCCACAAATCGCCGCTATACTGCCGCCGGGTTTCGTCTATCGACTATCCTTTTCATCGGTGCGGTACAGCCTAGTTCAATAGAATTTGGATGTCAATGTCCGTATTTGACATTGGGGGCTTACGACACCCGTATCCAGTCCTGCGAGACCTTTTGCCGCAAGTAAAGTTTGCGTAGAGGCACATGCCACCCGGGGGCCTTTACTGCAGGCAGAGGCGTAAGAGTTCCTGCGCAAGATCGGACTTATGTTTCTGGAATAAGCGCAATCGAATCTGTATTCCAGAACCTGAATCTTAGCCAGACCGCTTAATTGGTGGTGGGAAGCACAGTACACTCAGGGCAGGTGGCGTTGACGCGATTGATCAACTGCCGAAGTCGACCTAGGCTCTTACGATTGAACAGCATCTTCAGTCTCGGCAAACTAGCCA
Organism: Aureliella sp.; assembly: GCA_044234105.1. Lineage (GTDB taxonomy): Bacteria > Planctomycetota > Planctomycetia > Pirellulales > Pirellulaceae > Aureliella. The sequence goes on from JBIIJD010000001.1 coordinate 171,041, forward strand.
GTTCCGGTTCATTGCTTTCGGCTGGCAGCGCGGCAACCTGTTGAATTGTTCCGTTGACCAAAATATCAGAGAAGTCACTATTCAGACCATCCAGATCCGATTCGGACAATGGCTGGCTGATGCGCAGAACCAATTCATCGCCTACATATCGCAAGCTGTGGTAGACTCGATAAAAACCCAATGTTTCCTGAATCGCATGCTGGACGTTGTCGGTGATAAAAAACAGGGACGTATCTTCTGGGCTAATCATGCCATCAGCCAGCAGCGTCTTGGTGACGAACTGGCCAAAGTGTTGCCAAAAGTCGCCGCCGGGAGCATCCAACAAGACCACGGGCAGCATCGTCTGTTTCCCGGTTTGCAGAAGTGTCAGGACTTCAGCGGTTTCGTCCAGTGTTCCGAATCCACCAGGCAGAGACGTCACGGCGCTACACTCTTTGACGAACATCAGCTTTCGAGTAAAAAAATACTTCATGGTCACCAACTTGTGGTCACCTTCGATAATCTCATTGGAACTCTGTTCAAAGGGCAGGTGGATATTCAGGCCCATGGATAGATCGATTCCCGCACCTTTGTGACCGGCCTCCATAATTCCGTGGCCGGCACCGGTAATAATCATCCAACCGTGTTTCGCGATTGCGTTTGAGTACTCAACAGCCTGTTGATAAGTAGGATGTCCTTCGGGCGTTCTAGCCGATCCGAATACGGTCACCTTGCGCTGCCGTCGGTAGGGCTGAAAGACTTGGAACGCGTGCCCCAATTCACTGAGAGTTCGATTGAGGATTTTCAAGTCGCCTCGGCTAGTTCCCTCAGTCTCCAAGCGATCGATGGTCTGATGAAGCTGTGCATAAAGATGACTGCGTCGCTGATTGGCCTGTGTCCCGTCACTGGCTTCGTCAGCCGGATGAGGTCGCCGCTTGGCATCCTCCCCTACGGCTTCGGGAAACTGCTTCAAGTACTCTATCTCATTGTCCGAATCAGACATTGTTCATCGATCATTTCAAGTGGTGTGGGTTTGCCAAAACAATCCCTCAGTAGCTCTGGCCTTTGTATTCTCCTGTCGGAGCCGTCAAAGTGTACCATAATTCAGCTTCCTACCAATATCTCGCCCCTGACGGGGCTGGGTGGATGTTGCGTCGCTTGTTTGCTACGAATAAACAGCGGTTTGTTCTCGCGGGAAATCTCTTTCGACAACTTGGTAGAATTGTTCTGGCGTTTCGACGTGGGCTACGTTGCATCGAAAATTGCGTGCCCCGGCTTTGCCTTGCGCATAACAGCAGGCATATTTTCGCATGAGCTGCGTTCCTTTGGCAGGACCAAATCGATCCACGACCAGATGAAAATGTCGCAGCATGCACTGCCGCTGCTGATCCAAGGTCGGGTCGGGCGGGATCGGTTGGCCTCGCAGCGCGGCTGCAGCCTGAGCAAATAACCAAGGTCGGCCTAAAGCAGCCCGGGCGATCATCACCCCGTCAACTTGGTAGTGGCGAAAGGCATGAACCACTTTGGCTGCGCTGTCCAAATCGCCATTACCAATCAGCGGAATACGCTTCAAGTGCTGCTTCAAGGCTGCGATCTGATTCCAATCGGCACTGCCCTTAAAATACTCCTCGGCGGTTCGCCCATGTACCGTCAGCGCAGCGGCACCGGCTTCTTCGACTAATTGCGCGATTTCACTTGGGTTGGCGCAGCGCTTGGTGCATCCCAGCCGGATCTTGGCCGTTACCGGTGTGGGCGCACAGGCTTTTACCAAGCGACTGATGATGGCGTGCATCGTCTCTGGATGTCGCAGCAGGTAGGAACCTGAGTGAGCCCGCTGGGTGACCTGTTTTACGGGACAGCCAAAGTTGATGTCCACGACGCTCACTCGGTATTCTTCGACCAATCGCCTTCCAACTTTAGCCATGACTTCTGGATCGTTGTCCCAGATTTGAACAGCCAGTGGTCTTGCTTCATCGCGCACGCCCCACAACCGGTCGGGGTGCTCCTGAGCGTGATCATCCAACCAGGCAAACCCACGTGCATTGACCATTTCGGTCGCCTGCAGGCCAGCGCCGCCGTAGTCGCGGACAACCTGACGAAATGCAAAATTGGTGAAACCCGCCATGGGAGCCTGAAGGATAGGCGGATCTATGGCCAACGGGCCAATTCGCAAAGGCCTGACCAACGGCAGTGCCAAAGAATCTACACCCGAACTGGTCTGGTTCGCTTCAGGCAGCAAGGCGCTGGTTTGAACAGTTAACGTTGCGCGATTGACCATCGGTTACTGAATAGGCAATTGATGGCCCATCTTGGATCGCTTGGTTTCCAAGTAGGCTAAATTATGTGGGTTTGGTTGGCACACGATGGGCACTTGGTCGACAACTTTTAAGTCAAAGCCTCGCAGGTTAAACGCCTCGGTCTTCTTGGGGTTGTTGGTCAACAAACGAATTTCGGTCAGGCCCAAATCTTTAAGAATTTGGATACCAACACCATAGTCTCGCATGTCGGCCTTGAACCCCAGAGCATGATTGGCCTCAACCGTGTCCATACCCTGTTCTTGCAGAGCGTAAGCCTGGATCTTTTGAGCCAGTCCGATACCGCGTCCTTCCTGAGGCAAGTAGACCAACACGCCTCGACCTTCCGCAGCGATCATCTGCAAAGCCTGTTTCAACTGATCACCGCAATCACAGCGCAGAGACTGAATCAAATCGCCGGTAAAACAACTGCTGTGCATTCGTACTAGCGGTGCTTCAGCCCCAGAGCCCGTCAAGTCGCCCATGAAGATGGCAACCGGCTCCTGAGTCTCATACTGCACGTTGTAGACGGCGATTTCAAAATCTCCCATCCGAGTGGGTAGTCGCGCTTGAGCGCATCGAGTGACCAGTTTTTCGCTGACACGGCGATGAGCGATCAACTGCTCGATGGTAATGATTTCCAAATTCTGGCGATCGGCCATTTCCAAAAGGGCATCTCGAGTGGCTCGGTCGCCTGAAGCGTCTAATATCTCCGTCAGAACCCCAGCCGGTGCCAGCCCCGCCATGCGAGGCAAGTCGACCGCCGCTTCCGTATGTCCGGCTCGTCGCAGCACACCACCCTCGCGGGCCAGCAGTGGATAGACGTGACCTGGCCGTACAAAATCGGCAGCCGTCGAATTAGAACTTGCCATCAGTCGAATCGTCTCAGCCCGTTCGGCAGCCGTAATACCTGTCTTGCAGCCCGCATGATCAATGGGTGTCATGAAGGCCGTATGCAATGGGGCCGTGTTGCTTTCCACCACAGGTCGCAGTTGCAGCCGTTCGCAAGCCGTGGGTAAAATGGGACAACACAATTGCCCACGACCGCTTAGCATAAAATTGATGGTCTCGGTAGTCACCAATTCCGCAGCGCAGATAAAGTCTCCTTCGTTTTCTCGATCTTCGGCGTCTAGCACGATGATCACTTCGCCGCGACGAATTGCGTCTACCGCTGCCTGGATGGAACTGAACTGCTTAGCCATGTCCTGTTTGCCTATTGAGTGTCTGATTTGCCGGTCGTCCAACCACTTCCAGTTTCAGGGCTGAACCTTGGTCATTATAAACGACTATCCGGCATTTTGATAAACGCTGGACGATTCGACTCGATTATTTTGACACCAAATGAAGCAATAATCACTCCCAAATAAGTGTTATCAGCGATAAAATCTGCCTTCCGCTGAACCGCTTACTCTTTTTTGTACGAGCCTCAATGAACGAAGAACACTTGCAGCGTATTCAAATGGCCTATGGAGTCGAAAATTGGTCGGCAGGCTACTTCGACATCAATTCACGCGGAAACTTGCTTGTGCGACCCGCTGGCGGCGATCATCGCTACGCTGATTTGAAAGAGATTGTCGACTACCTGCTGGCTCGACATCGCGTGCAGGTCCCCCTGCTGCTGCGTTTTCCGCAGATTCTAACCAGTCAATTGCGAGCATTGTCCAGCGCATATCAAAACGCCATTCAGGAATATGGCTACACCAAACAGCATTTTCCATTGTTTCCGATGAAGGTGAATCCTCGACGCGAGGTGGTAGAGGAGTTTCTTCGCGATGCGGGACGCTGCCATGTAGGGCTTGAATGCGGTAGTAAAGCGGAATTGTACGCAGCTATTGCTCAGGAACAGCCCAACAATTCGCTGCTGCTATGCAATGGTTTTAAGGATGAGACCTTTCTTCGCACGGCCATGTTAGGCGTTCAGGCTGGCAAGCGTGTGGTGGTAGTGGTTGAAAAGCTAAATGAGATGCGAATGCTGATCAAGTTATCACAAGAGATGGGCTTGGCACCCGAAGTTGGCCTACGCGCCAAACTTTATTCGCGAGGCTCGGGCAAGTGGGCTTCCTCGGGTGGTGATTCGGCTAAGTTTGGACTGACCACTTCGGAAATACTTGAATGCTTGCGGATGCTGCGTGATGCCAAACTAGAGCACAAGTTAAAGCTACTTCATTTTCATATCGGCTCGCAGATCACAGATATCAAACGGGTCAAAAACGCCATGAAAGAAGCGGCGCGTGTTTACAGCAAGCTACGCCAGATCGATTGTGCCATCGAATTTGTCGACATCGGCGGCGGCTTGGGCGTGGACTATGACGGGTCGCAGACTCGATTTGATTCCAGCGTCAATTACACGGTTCAAGAATTTGCTAACGACGTAGTCTATGCGTTCAAGTGGATATGCGAAGAAGAGAATGTTCCTCAGCCACATCTGGTGACCGAGAGTGGTCGCTTCATGACTGCGTATCACGCCATCTTTGTGACATGTATCCGGGATGAAATCGAAACCTTTGCAGATGATCAACCCGAGGTTAATATCGATGCAGATGACCCTTTGGTGATCACCGAACTGAAGGATTTGTGCGACTCACTGACCAGCAAGAACTACGTCGAGTACTATCACGATGCATTGCAACTGAAAGACGAACTGCAGATACAGTTCAATTTGGGACTAGTAAGCTTGGAAGATCGCGCTAAGGGTGATGTGCTTTTTTGGGAGATCTGCCATCGGGCTCTTCGCGAGGCGGAAGATGATAGCTTTTCCGATGAAGAATTTGAGCAGCTTAAAAGCAGTCTAGCACAAAAATACCTTTGCAATTTCTCGTTATTTCGATCAGCGCCGGATAGTTGGGCGATTCGCCAGTTGTTTCCGATCGTTCCCATTCATCGATTGAACGAAAAGCTGACGGACTACGCCACTTTAGTAGACGTAACTTGCGACAGCGATGGAAAGATCGATCGCTTTGTGGATTTGAAAGATGTCAAACACACTTTGGAACTACACAACTGGAATCCGGATCAACCCTACTACCTTGGCATTTTTCTGGTGGGCGCTTATCAAGAGGTGATGGGCAGCAATCACAATCTGTTTGGCAATCCCAACGAGGCACACATCGCCATTGACAGCGACGGACGCTTTCACGTCACGCGAATTGTACAGGGCAGCAACATTGAAGATATGATGCGATTTGCCCAATACGACTGCACCCAATTGACCGAATCCTATCGGCGACAATTGGCTACTCAGGTTCAGGCCGGCAAGATGTCCGAATCAACTGCAAGTGAACTGATTGAGCAATATCGCTCCATGGCAACCAAAAGCACCTACTTGGACTGACAATAGGTCGGGCAGAACTGTCAAAGGCTTTTACGAAGCCTTTTGTTTCTCTTCGGCCTGGTTCAGTTTGTTGTACAGCGTTTTCAGGCTGATATCCAGTTCATCGGCAGCAGCCTGCTTGTTGCCGTTGTGACGCGCGACCGATTCCAAGATGGCGGTCAGTTCCAATTCTTTGAGCGACATGGGGCCAAGCGCTCGCAATTCTTTTCGCAAGCGTCGATCGGTAAAATGTTTCGGCAAGTGTTCGACGGATAATGGAGGCGTTTCGCAGAGAATTGATGCGTGTTCGATCACGTTAGCTAGCTCCCGGACGTTGCCCGGCCAAACGTGACTGGTCAGTAGATCCATGGCTTCTGAGGTGAACAGGTGATGGTCGTCGATAGCATCCTGACGAAATCGCCTGAACAGGTGGATCGCAAGCGATGGAATGTCGCTCACGCGTTCGCGCAACGCCGGTAAGTGGATTTCGAAAGTGTTGATGCGAAACATCAAGTCATCGCGGAACTGGCCTTTTTCGACCATCTGTTCCAAGTCGCGGTGTGTTGCACACACAACGCGTACATCGACCTTGAAGGGTTGATTATCGCCCACTCGACGCACTTCGCCGCTTTCCAGCACGCGCAGCAGTTTAGCCTGCATGGCCAACGGCAACTCTCCGATTTCGTCCAGAAAGATTGTTCCTCGCGAGGCCATTTCAAAGAGACCGTCCCGCTGTGAATCAGCACCGGTGAAAGCACCTTTCTTGTGGCCAAACAGCTCACTTTCGATCAGGTTTTCAGGCAACGCACCGCAATTGATCGCCACAAACGGCTTGTCAGCTCGCAGGCTTTGATCATGAACCGCTCGCGCGATCAATTCTTTACCACATCCGGTCTCGCCACGTATCAGGACAGTCGACTGAGTGGGAGCCACTTTCGCAATCAGCCGACGCACGGCACCCATGGATGGATGAGTACCCACCAATTCTTTGGAGGCTCCGGCCTTTTCGATTCGCTGTTTGGCTGCGTAAAACTGTCGGACCAGGTCCCGTCGATCCAGAATCGACTGAAGCAACTGGCGCATATCGCTCCAACTGCAAGGCTTGGTCAGATAGTCGCAGGCACCAAAGCGCATGGCGGACACAGCGGTCTCCAACGATTTTTTTCCAGTTAGCACGACTGCTTCAGTTTGTGGCGAGTGCTCCTTGACCTGTCGAATCACCTCAATGCCGCTCATTCCAGGCATGTCCAGGTCGACGATTAGACAGTCGAAGTTTTTGGCAAGCGCCTGCTGGATGGCTGTGGGGCCGTCGGGACAGACTGTCACCGTGTGCCCCATCCGAGGCAATTCCAAGCTCATCAGTTCCTGCAACGACTCTTCGTCATCGGCAAAGAGTACACTTAATCCGTTAAGCGGCTTGGCGTTTTTCATAATTCATTTCTTCGAAGTTACGATTCAGCGGCATGGTCAGAGTAAAACGGGAACCTTGCCCTGGTCCCGGGCTCTCCGGCACCAGATTTCCACTGTGATCCTGCACGATTCGATAGGTAATCGATAGACCCAGGCCTGTCCCACGACCATCGCGACGACGAGTGAAAAAGGGTTCGAACAGATGCTGCTTGACCTCTTCGGTCATGCCACATCCCTGGTCTTCGATGATAAGCTGAAAATGAGTTCTGTCGCAAGACAGACGTAAATAAACCTCTTGATCGGCTTCGCAAGCATCTAACGAGTTGGTTAACAAGTTCAAGACAACCTGCTTGAACTCCGTTGGGCTGACCCAAGCTTCCAGCTCCTGATCGCCTTCGAAGCGAATCGAATGACTACGGTACTGGCCCAGATGCCGAACCAATTCCACCACATCGTTGACGCTATCATAGATGTTGACCTGCTGCTTGCGCTGGGTTTCCCCCAAGCGTGAGAAATCCAGCAGGCGTTCGGTAATACCCTTGCAGCGGAAAGCTTCTTCTTGAATCTTCTTCAGATAGCGGCTCAGGATCTTCAGTTCGTCAGGATCGATTTCCTGTGAGCGATCTTCTTGATGCAATAGTTCGTGCAAACGGCTTTCCAGCGATTCGGCGCTCCAGGCGATGGATGCTAAAGGGTTATTGATCTCGTGAGCCACACCGGCTGCTAAAAAGCCAACGCTAGCAAGCTGTTCACTGCGAACCACTTCTTGAGTTCGCTCTCGAACCTTTTCGTCCAGATTGTTCTTAATTTCTACAAATAGACTGGTCATCGTGTTCTGAGCATCTGCCAATTCGGCTAGTTCGTCATGAGATCGCAAGATGATTCGATGGTCAAAGTCACCTGCGGCGATACGGCGAGAGCCACTGAGCAAAATCTTAAAAGGCTGCACGACCTGACGGCGCATGAACCAATAAGAAAACACCATAATCAGCAGCAGTGCCACACCTGACGAGATGATGATCACGGACCAAGTCTTGTAGGTGGCTCGCACTTCAGCCCGCAGCTTACGCATTCGATCGGTTAGTAGTTGAAACAGGCTGTGTGCATCCAGCGCCACGTCATCCAGTTGCTGCGCGATTTTATTCAGCTTGGCGTTGCGTCCGCCCTTGTATTCGTATTCCATCTGCTGGATTCGATTCAGGCTGCTTAGCATTTCGTCGACCAATTGCAATTCTGTGGCGCTACTGGCCAGCAGAGGATCAGCTTGAATGTGGCTAGCAACTCGCTTACGGTGCATCTTTAGCTTGAATTCAACGACGTTCAGTTGATTCAAAAAATTGACTCGAGCGGCCGGTTGAGTCCAGGCCAAAGTTCCTTCCATCCGCATGGGTAACAGCTCAAGAGATTGTGACTCGGCAGATACTTCATCGGTAACAACATTCAGAGGACCGCTGTGAACGTAGCTTCGCAGCTCGCTAACATCTTGCCCAAGGCTCCACAATTCCTGAACCTCGTAAGACAGGGCTCCAATGTCGACGGTCAAGTCTCGATAGGCATAGACGCCTTGCAGACTGACATAGGTCAGCAGCACCAGGATCGAGCTAAGCAGGATCATGTTCAGCAAGATCTTTTTTCGGATCGGCATGGAGGAAATCACAGCCCTCTCCCAACAACTATGAGGTTCGGTAGATGCGTCGCATCCACCAGGCCCCTACGATAAACAGTGCTAAGTTTCCCAGCCAAATCGCGGCTGGATGCCAAGTGCCGGCGCGAGCATGGTCCAGTCCTATAGTGAAAACCGGATAGTAGACCAGTAAGGTCGGCAGAAAGCAGGTTCCAAAGCTGGTCCAGTGATCTGCCGAACGCATCCAAATCGACAAAGGAATCCCAAGCCACACAAAAAACAGACAACTAAAACCACCTGCCCAGCGACGCCAGGGTTCCATGCGAAGACGATTCAGTCGGTGTCGTCCTGAATTGGCCTTGGCGCTAAGTTCTTGTTGATGGGAATCGGTCAGCCATTCAAATTTTCCGACGGCCAGTGCCATTCCAGCTCTGGCTGCCAGCAGATCCTCCGTCTCTTCAATGGCCTGATATTGCCGTTGGCGCTCCATAGACATCAGTCGCATCGGAAAATCGGATGGCTCCTTGCCGGTCGATTTCTTAGTCGCATCGCTTAGTGGTATGGCAAAAGAAAACAATCCCGGCTTGTCCATGCGAGGCCCTTGATTGCCCATGGCCACCACAGAATCAAGCAGTTCAATGACCAATTCCTCACTTTCCAAATCGACTCGCATACGAGCCGATTTGGCCTCGATCGTGGTGGGTTGACCACCTTTGTGGGATCGATGCGAAATGGTGGGCAGAATCAATTCGCGTCCGTCGGGGCCAATTCCGTGAACGTGGATCGAAAAACCGTTGTCTGAAGTATAGGCCCCTTGGCTTTCCAAGTATCCGTAGGCAACCTGTTCAATGGAATGTGTGACAACACGCTTGATACCCGGCTTGCCCCACGAGTAAGCAATATCACTCAGCCAAACGGCAAACAGGCTGATGATCAAGCCGAAGATCAGCGTGGGAGTGATGAACTTGATAGGTGCAACGCCAGCAGCCATAACTGCCAACAATTCGCTATCTGCGCTAATGCGTCCATAGACGCTGCAAACGGCAAAAAGAAGTGTCGCCGGTAAAGCAAACTGGAGTGAAACGGGCAATACGTAAGGGATAAGCTGTAAAACGGCCATCGTTCCCAGCCCCTGTTGCAACAATTGCTGCATCACTCCAAACAATACAATCACGGCTGTGAATGCTATCAGGGCAACCACAAACAACTTGCAGATTTCGGAGAGGATATAGCGATTAAAGACTTGCATGGCGGGCCGAGTTTAGCAAGTCAACTGCGCGGAGACCATGTCGATCAGACAAGGTTGCCTTGATTGGACGCCGACAACCAGGCAGATAATCGAAGAGATTCCTAGAAGACTAGTCTATCCAGCGCTTTGAGAATCGCTAGCATTACCACGTTGATTGCGAATCTGACGCAATAGTTCGATCACGACGCGAGCCTGTTTGCGCATGGCATCAGCGTAGTTTTTGGCGTCAGCCAAGCGACAAGCTTCTGAAAACTCTTTTTCTAGTTCGGTCCAGGCGATCGTCCAATCGTGTTCTTCGGCAGCCTCTCGAAGCTGCTTCATGGTGGCTGTTAAATGCTCAAACAGCGGCTCGGCGGCCTTAGCTTGAAATTGCCGATAGGGGCCTTCTCCATAGCGTGTAGCTTCCGACTGCTGGGCCGGTGGTGTCCAGTAGACTTGTACAATTCCTGTTACCAGAGCTACTGCGCCAAGTAGTGACGTGACTGCGGCCAGTGGCCACTGCCCCAGAAGTCCAAGAGCCACTGCGGCCAAAAGACATACCCCAGCCACTATTCCCAGCGCTCTCGAGAAACTCTTGTGTTGATTGGCCGGTTCTGGCATAACCGAGTTGGGTAGTTGCGAAACAATTTCGCTACCTGTAGCTTCGATGACTAAAGCCGTAATATTGTCTGGTCCTCCGCGCAAATTGGACAGATCAATAAACAGTTGTGCTGCCTCTTGCGGCGGAAGCAACTTCAAAATGGTAGCGATTTCTTCGTCGGTAATTTGACCGCTGAGACCATCGGAGCACAGCAGAAAGCGGTCGCCCATGCGTACTGGAAATGGTCCTTCCAAATCGACTTGCACAGCCGCGTTGGGGCCAAGTGACCGCGTGATGACATTCTTAGGAATAATTCCGCTACGCGCCGCTTCTTCGGACACGCGGCCAGCCGCTTGCATCTCCCAGACCAACGAGTGATCAAACGTTAGCTGGTACATGCGATCGCCGCTGAGCATATAAACACGGCTGTCGCCCACGTGAGCCAGCACGGCTCCTTCGGGCAGAAGAGCAAGCGTGCTGCAAGTGGTTCCCATGCTGCGAAATTCGATCGTAGCATGTCCGCGCCGATAGATCTCCGCGTTGGTCTCCGTGACCGCTCGATGCAGTGCTTCAGCCGGGGGCATGTCGCGGTATTTGGAATAGTTCAGTGGAACTAGATCCACCGCCAGCTTGCTGGCTAGTTCTCCTGCAGCATGCGCACCCATACCATCTGCAACGACAAATAGATGACCTTGGCGCTCCCATACCGCCGCCGACTCGGCCAAGACAACCTTCATCGAGTCTTGATTGATGGCGCGGCGCATGCCAATATCCGATAGCGATGCCACTTGGACAGTACTCTTCCATCGACTCTGCTGGTCAGGGTTGCTGGGATTGGCGGACAATTTTTTCGACTTCAGTGGTAGAGGGGTTTGGCGGGCCGCGAGTGGAGTCCCCGTGATCGGTTTTTTTCGTGTATCGATTTGTGCTGAACGCGAAGCCTGGTTGAAATGATGCAACCGCCCACGATTGTAAGGACATAGGATTTTACCCTTTCTTCAACCATCTGGAGTCACGGGAATAACCAAAATGCCAGCAAAAGAGGACAAAACTGGGAAATTTTCGAAGACACTAACGATCAAGTGCTTCTTTCGGGCCAATTTCTTGGCTTTCCGCCACCGAATCGCAAAAAAACTTGATTGTATTTTGCGACATGTTTGCTGACTTTTTGGTATGGCAGTGGAAAACGCCCGCTACCTATACTTCCCAGCAACCACCCGACAGAAATCGGCAGACCTGCGCTCACACGCGGTTATGCGTGGGCTCTGCGGCGAAGGTCGCCAGAAATAGGTGTTTATTCCCTGGCCGATCGTTTTTACCACGGGACGAAATCCGTATGAGTCGCTACGCTTGCCTTTTGACCCTGTTTTCTATTTCGATCAGTTTGGCATGCTCCGGCTGCGTTCGGCGCCGCTTGACGGTTCGCACTCAGCCGCCGGGGGCCTCAGTTTACGTGGACAAGCAGTATATTGGTACTTCACCAACCGCCACCTCGACCATCTATTATGGAACTCGCGAGATCGAAGTGGTGCGTGACGGCTATCGTACGGAAAAAGTCTTGCGAACGTTTAATCCACCCTGGTACCAGTTGCCACCGCTGGATTTTGTGTCTGAAACTCTGTGGCCGCGAAAGATCCGTGACGAACGCATTATTGATGTCACCATGGTTCCTCAGCAGGTGATGACTTCAGAACAATTGCAAAGTCGCGCCAGCAGTTTGCGACTACAAGCCGCGCAGGGCGTCGCCACACCTTTACCCCCTACGGCTGGGGTTAGCAGTCTTCCTGGAGTTGCAGCACCCGCCGTGGTCCCCATCGACCCGACTTTTCAAGCTCAACCAGGCCCTATCGTTACCAGCCCAACTCCGGTGTATCCTCCGCCACAATCGGGAGGGTTCCTGCAAGAATTCTTCCAGCCAGGAGGTATGCCTCCCACTCGAATTCCTGAAGCTGGAATTCTGCCAGGCGGCGGATATCGTCCAGAAACCTAGTTGCGCTGACGCGCAGCCAAACGCTTCTTGACCGCTTCAGGAACATTTCGCCATCGACGATGCAGCCACCAATACTGCATCGGCGACATCCGAATCGCTTCTTCCAGTTTGCTATTGTACCAGCGGGTTAGATCTTCCACGGACTGAAGGTAAACTGGCTTAGGGCAGCCACTGGGCACGGCAGGATCGGCGACTCCTGTCATGCCGATTTCGAACTGTAGCGGACGGCTCAGACGTCGAGCATAAATGACCATCATAGGTGATTGAGCCGACAACACGAACAGAGCAAGCGACTTGTGACACGAGGTGACATGTCCAAAAAATTCCACCCAGCAGCCTTTGTTGCCTGCAAACTGATCTGCCAGAATCGACAAGTTTCCTTTGGCATCCAACAACTGCTGGACTGCCGCTGAGCTACCATCCATTGGTAAAATTTCTTGGCCCCAGCGCTGCCGGAAATCTAGTAGGAATTCGTTTGCGTACGGATTATCAAGCGGTCGCGCGATGGTTGAGGTGCGAATGCCCATCAAACCGGTCAAATAGCCAGCAACTTCAAAATTGCCGTAGTGCCCGGTAACTAGAACTTTGGCTCGCGAATCCACTATCAACCGCATCATCTGATCTTTGTCACGCATGTAAACATAGTCACGCCAATTCGTTCGATGGATTTTGCGAGGTGCGTGAGCTATCTCGCAGATCATCAGCAAGAGATGGTGCCACATTTGGCGTCGCAGATAGCCGCGTTGAGGCCTAGCGAGTGGACCGTAGACCAACTGCAAATTGCGGTCGATGACATCGCGTCGCAATGTGGTCCAGTCGCCCAGCACCACCGCTAGTATACGACTGATCCGGTCACATCGCTCCAAAGAAACGCAATGAATGGTACAGACCACAAGACGCAAAGCAATATAACCCAGCCAGTCGACGACGCGTCCGTGACGGCTGAATGATTTGGCTTCATTCATGCAACTGTCTATTCTATTTTCTATGCACAGCGCTTGCGCGAATTGGATACGTTTTCTGAATCCAACTTTGGCAGGTTGACAGGAGAATTAGTTGTTTGAACGGTTGAACCGTCGCTAGCGATGTAGTCGCTTGTCGTGGCAGTCTGCAGCAAGCGTGCATGCACCGCTGTCGCCTGTGCCATAGTCGCTCTGGCATTGTAGTGATTTCTAGCCAAACGCACGTTCTTCATGACCCAATAAAACAGCAGGTTCAGCTTCATGCGATCGATCAACCGATGACGAATATAGCTTTGACTGCGATCTACGCCAATCAGGGCTGGGGTCAACGCCAATCCTTGGCCGCTAACCGCACACCAGTCTCGTAAAAATTGGTCCACGGGAGCATAGATCGTGTGGGTCTGTTCTAAGAATCTCTTGGCACCAGAGCGGCTCCAAAGTAGCCCAAAAGTGCCTAACGGAAAATAGTAGGCCGCCTGCAATTCAAGTTCTTGCTGCTGAACCTTCAGCCGTGTCAAGCCTTGCGACAGCTTTCGAGGAGCATTTCCAAGATTCACCACGTCCCATTGCGGTCCGCGCGATTGATGCAGCCAGTTGACCAATCGCATCAGCACTCGACGCAAATTGGCTGGCAAAAACACGTCATCTTCAAGTACAAGTGCATATTCATACTCCGAATTGAGGAACTCTTGAACACATCTTCGGTGACTTAAGAAACAACCCGCCTCGCCACCAGACAGCGGTCTGCCGTAGCGACGACGCGCCAACCGATCATCATACTCGGAGAAAGATTTTGCAGACACTTTCCTGCCATCGACAGCTTGAATCCGTCTAAAATCGACGTCTGCAGCCATCAATTGGTCTCGAACGCGAGCCAAGCGCTCATGACTATCGTCCAGATTGATCACGTAGGTCTGAACACAACTAAAATCAACGTACGAGCAATCGGTGTTTTCCATCGCAGATGCCATGCCAGTGAACTCCTTTCACTCCGCCCTAGAACTCATTGGCTGGGTAACGTACCTTACGAACTGCTGTAGTTCAACCCCAGTGCCCCCGGCAGCAAGGCAGGTACCCAATTTCCATTGATTCGCCGCTGCGTTATTCGAGTGCGTTCAGTTCAAGGTGAGCAATCGGCCGTCGCTTGGCAACATAAAATGCAAGCAAAAACTGGCCTTACTTCTATTCGAAGCAATTCGTACACTCGGCCTGACCCAACAACTGTCTACCAGTCCCAGTACGAACGAGCCTGCCTGGCGGTTGCTTTGGTCTGAGCCTTGAAGGGACTTGTCACAATTATACGGATGATGCAAGAAGTTAGAGGCTACCTGGAAACAAAAGCCGAAAGTGCGCTAGCATCGGGCTGTTCACCCACAACCGTGTGCTGACTCATTACGGCTGATCGTTGGATGGGTTTACAGATAGCTTTGTAAAGTGAAACAGAAAATGGAGGCCTGAGCCAAATGAATACCACTACGCTAATCGCACCGCAAGTAAAAGTATCGCCTGTTGCTAATGGCCTCAAGAACATCTGCGCATTAACGACTGTGCGCAATGATCGCATCTTTCTTCATAAGTGGATTCAGCACTACGGAACTGCGCTGGGGCGTCAGAATCTGTTTGTCGTTTTGGACGGTCATGACCAGCCAGTTCCCGACAATGCACAGGGCGTGAACATCATCCGCCTTCCGCATCAGCCTTTGGAAAGGGTCCAAGCGATGCGACGTCGAGCGCGAGTCATGTCCAAGATAGCTCAAGGTTTGTATTACTACTTTGACATAGCCATCGCCACGGATGTGGATGAGTTCATTGTAGTTGATCCAGAATTGAACTTGGATTTGCGCGAGTATCTGAGTTCTCGTAAACTACCAGCATCGGTTTCAGCACTTGGTTTGGATGTGGGGCAGCATTTGGCCATCGAGGAGCCGCTGGACCCCTCACAGCCTTTTTTGGCTCAGCGTCAATTCGCCCACGTTTCGTCACGATATACTAAGCCCTGCATTACGACTCGACCACTGACCTGGGGGTCCGGAATGCATCGAATCAAAGGCCATAACTTTCACATCGATAGCCATCTTTTCCTATTCCACTTCGGAATGGTGGACTATGCATTGGCGACGGGCAAGACGATGGACCGTGATCGACTGGCTACCGGCTGGAAGGGACACCTGTCGCGACGCGAAAAACTGTTCCAGATCATTGCCGAAAGCCAACCCGTTGACGGTGACGAATACTTCTCGACGGCTCGCAATTATCAAACCTGGCATCGACCATTTTATGCCTGGAATAAACCAGGAATGATCCCTGGAGATCCAGTGGTGCGCATCCCTGAACGATTCCGCAAGGCGGTTTAGGCATTCTATTGCCCGAAACCAAGCCGATTCGATTCGCCGGAATCACTCTCTCACTGCTTTGGAGCGATAACTTTGCTTCCAAACTAGCAGACTCTTGTTAGCTTGGCAGGAAGAATTGGCTTGCGCAGAAACCAAAGCCACTTCCGTCACGACTCGGCATGACCTAGTATAATTACTGAACATTACCGACTGAGCGTCTCAGCTAATTAGGAAGCGAATTCATGTCGACCATCGAAAAACGCCCATCAACCCTCTGGGATTATGAGGCTTATGCTGCTATCCCGTTTGACGGCAAGAGGCACGAAATTATCGAAGGAGAACACTTTGTGAACCCCGCCCCCAATCTGTACCACCAGGAAGTCTCACGGCACATTCAGTTCCAACTGTACACGCAGATCGAACTTCAGGGACTAGGAAAAGTGATCGATGCACCAGTCGACTTACAGCTCTCGGCTCATGATATCGTACAGCCCGATCTGGTGATCGTGACGAGCAAACGCAAACATATATTGACTCCAACTAAGATCAAAGGGATCCCTGATTTGGTAATCGAGATCTTGTCTCCGTCCAATTCGGACCATGATCTCAAGACGAAACGCAAGTTGTACGAAAGTGCTGGTGTCCCAGAGTATTGGATTGTATCACCGGACGAGCACTATGTGCTGCAACTGGTATATGCTGACGGACAGTACAGCGGAAAGCCCGAATCCGAATTGATCACCATGAAGCTACCACCTCAAGCAAAGGTAAATCTCTCGCAAGTCTGGTAAGGATGTCTTTCTGTGGGCAGTAATTTCTCTGATGGGAATACCTCACCCCAAATAATTGTTACTGGGTTCAGACTTTGGTTCTAGCGTGCCCAATTGCTTGCTTTGAGGCATCTTCAAAGATTCTGTGCGAATAATCCTTGTCTTGTTGACACTGGGTCCTAGGATTGAATCGCGCTGAAACTTGCGAAAAAATTTGGCCAACGGGCAACCTTGAATAACCGTTACAATCCGACCAACTAGGGCGCGGCAACTAAGAATCTTTACGCTTTCAGTCAACAGAACGCCCAACCTCGTTGACCGACGGCGGGGGCGCTGGCATCAACTGTATACAGACTTATTTTTGTGAAGTCGAATCTTCGGAGTTCCCCATGCCCTATCGTGCAACAAGCTTTTTGGCGTTAACGACTATCCTAAGCATCTTATTGCCATCATCGGCTCAGGCTGGCCCGCTGATCGATTGGCTATGGGGTGGCCGACGCGCGCCTCCAGCGTACCCTGTTGGCTCGCCGGTACCCTTGGGGGTTGGTGGTGCAGTGGCACCGGTTCAAACAGCCGGATACTGGCCCTCGACCGTAGGTTTGGCACCGTCTTATTCTGTCGGCTACGCCAATCCGGGATACGTTGCTGGTTACTCGCCTTGGGGCGCTCAAACCGTAGCTCCTGCCGGGAACACAGCTAACCTAGGTACTTACTACGGAGCGGCTATGCCTGTGATTGGAGCTAGTGGCGCGGGGTATAGCCCGCCGATGTGCGGTGGAATCTCGGCGGCCACGCTGCCACAGCAAGTCGTTTCTTACGTTCCGAACTACAACAGCAGCGCCCTTCGCGCTCCGGTGACCTACTACCGGCCCATCATGACGACTGACCCCAATACGGGAGCACAGGTGGTCGCCATGTCACCATGCACCTCGTACCAGTACATGACGCAGCGAGTTCCAGCGCTAGGTCAAACCGCTTTGTATGGAAGCTATCCACCGGTCGCTCCGCCTGCAGCAGGGACAATGCCCAGCTATACGCTGCCCAGTGGTGGTATCCCTATCGCTCAGAATTCTTCGCCGATCAGCCTTCCACAAAGTACGATCACTTTACCGCAGACTTCGGTCACTTACGGACCCTACACCAGCTACTCGACCAGCAACCCAACTTCAACCACCTATCAGCCAGGAATCACCACGCCTCCGATCACATCCAGCGCTCCAAGCCCAGTAATCGGTGGAGCTCAAAACTATGGTACTCAGCCGCTAGGCTCATCACCGTACTACGGTAGCAACAACGGCGGTTCTGCCGGTACGGTCTATTCGACTCCCAGTCCATCGTCGAGCAGCAGTGAAGCCCCATACGCCACCTCCCCAGGCTATCCGTCTCAGCAAAGCTACCCGTCTCAGCAAAGCCATCAGGCGAATCCGGTCTTTCCATCTACCGCCGATCCTGCGGACAGTACGCCTAGCCTGCCATCCTACAACGGACTGAGACCAACGCTGCGCAGCATTGTGCCGGACGCTAGTTTGGGCAACGAATCCGCATCGGCTCATCGATCAGGAACCAGCGTACCCTCGCTGAACGAACCCAACCGAGACCTACCTGTGATATCTCCAATCCCCGCTCCTGATGGACTAGAAAAGCCTCGCTGGAGTCCCGGTTTGATGCGTGAAGGTGACCTGACCGCTCTACGACCTGTAACTCGCGCAGCTCAATTCGCTGGCCAATCGAAGAAGATTCATTGGACTAGCTTTGAGTCTGACCGCTCTGGGGACAGCGCACAACCTGCCAGTTCGGATAGTAGTTCCGTTCAATGGGCCATCCAGCTCTCACCTTCAGCCAATTCCTTAGTCGAGTCGCCTTCGCATTCAGGAGAATTGCGGTTGGAATCGAATTCCCCTGCCCAGCCCGCTCCTGCGGCGAACCATCCGGCCAAGCGATACGACAATCGTGGCTGGAAAGTCGGTCGATAAGACCAGCTCACCACTCTAGACGTTCGGCAAATGCACTTGCGACCCAACTGCAATTGCCAAGGTCTATTGCCCCTGGATCGTGGCGATTAGGTGACGCCTGCCGCCATGATTGCGATGTTCACCAAGGTAGATTCCCTGCCAAGTTCCCAATGCCAGGCGACCATCGCGAATGGGAATAGTCACGCAACTGCCCAGCAAGGAAGCCTTAAAATGTGCGGGCATATCATCTGGCCCTTCTAAAGTGTGCGTCAGCGGCAATCCCTGCTCCAGCGCGATAGAGTTAAAGTAAGTTTCCAGATCTTTCCGCACGTCGGGATCTGCGTTTTCGTTGATGCACAAGCTGGCCGAAGTGTGCTGGATGAACAGATGCAACATGCCAACTTTCAGTTTGGCGATTTCGGGCAGTTGATTGACTATCTCTGCCGTTACTAGGTGAAAACCCCTAGGCTTTGCCGATAGCGACAACTCCACTTGATACCAAACCAAGTCACATTCCCCTTTTCGATAGTTGCCAATGATCAAACTGCCTGCGTTTATCGCCAATCCAAAATGTCTCATAGGCCTGAAAAAACTGCCTGCGACAGCTCGCCGCAATAGGCATTATCTAGACTTCACAGCCAGTCTATGGCCATTTTGCCCCATTGCAAACGCCTGAGTTGTCAGGATAGCCCCAAAAGTGAAGATATCTGCCATTACGTGGCGTCGAGGGCGCACTGGCAATCGTCATCGGCAGGGGCTGATAGCCAATTTGAATCTGGCATGCACAGCTTGCCCAGCAACCAGACTCTCGCTCAGCCTTCTACTCGGAATATCAACTAGCGCCAAGCGGTAACTATGTTAATAATCTGTCAAGAATTTTCTTGACTTCCGTTCACGAGTATGAATAATCCATCCGTAGGATTTCTGCTGCCCAGGGACGGGAAAGCCAACAGGCTTGTACGCATCACACTGACTTATGCCAAACGGAGTGTTGGCTGTTCATCATAGATTGTTTCCAGTCCGATTTACGGGTAGGGTAAGAACCATGAGCGACGTATGTAAGAATGTTTTTGAGGCTATCTTGAAGTATGGTCATGATGAGGATTTTGATCCGATCGTCGACGATTTCTTCGTTCCGACCGACGCTCCAGCAGGATCTTCAGAGAAAATTGAGGTACTTCGCAAGCGAGTTGAGTTGGGCCAACCATTGTGGCACCGTGATGACCGCGTTGACTACGCTGGCCTGACCGGAGTGATTCGCCCTCGCGAATAACCAAGTACACTTAAGACAGCAGGTTTTGCATAGAGCCCGGCTATTTAAGCTGGGCTCTTCGCATTTGACGCTAGCAATAACTGTCTCACGCCAATCTGCACTACATATAGGCAAACGCTCTTCCATCCTAAGACATTCTGCGGGTATAGGTAGGATAGGGCAAGTGACTCTTGCGAGCGGTTATCGCGAGCTTGGAGTCGGTTTACTTTCTATTGCTGCAAGGATGGTTCAAAACTATGTGGCGCCTTGGATGCTCGCTGCTCATGCTAGGGATACTAGCCACCGCCGCACCGGCGCAGGCCTTCAAGCCACGAGCAAAATCCGCTTCGCTTTCAGAGCGGCTTGCCGATGATGGCACAAAGTCACAAGATGGCGCAAGGACGCAGCAAGTTGGCGCAGGGACGCAGCGACCAATAGCGTCGGAGTCACAGCAGCAACTGCCGGCGACAACCAGAACCAATGCGGTTTCCACAGACCTTCAGCAGATCTACCAACGGACAGAATCGGCCACTACGGAAGACGATTTTGCGCACATCGCGCGCTCTTGTGTGCAGATCATCGGCCAACAGCAGCGAAGCCAAGCAGATCACGACTATGCTTCCAGCCTTCTAGCCTGGGCAATGAATCGACGGGGCGAAATTCGTAGCCAGCGAGCTGCCGAGCTGGCAGAAAAGGGACATATCAACCAAAGCCAACAACTGGACACGTTAGCGGCAGATGACTTTTTGGTCGCCGTACGCCATGGTCCCAACAACTGGAGACACCGGCACAATCACGCCATCGCATTGGCCATGCGTGGTGACTATCGCACCGCTATTGCACAACTGAACAAGACCATCGAACTGAATCCCAGCTATGCCAACGCCTATTTCAATCGAGCCGAACTGCGTTTCGAACTGCAGGATTTTGAAGCTGCCGAGCTAGACTACACTGCGGCGATTGAGCAAAGCCAGGATGCCCAGTTCTACAGTGGGCGCGCTCACTGCCGCTTTCTGCTTGGCAAGCACAATCAAGCTTTGCAGGATTACCAGCAATCTAGCCAGCTTGAAGCTGACAACGCTACATTCCTTACAGATTGGGGCGATGCCTGTCAGTTTCTAGGCAAATGGGATCAAGCGAACCAAGCCTATCGGGCAGCCATTGCGGCTGACAAGTCATACGCTCGAGCCTATCGGAACGTCGGCTGGCTGATGGCGACCTGCCCAGAAAAGCGACTACGCAATCACGAATTGGCCCTATCCGCAGCTCAAAAATCGCTTGATCTAACCGGTCAGCGCAGCGTCGAGATACTGGAGACACTTGCTGCAGCCAACGCAGCCATGGGACGCTTCGAAATAGCCGCCGAACTGCAAGCCGAAGCGGTGCAAGTGGCTGAAGCTCGTTCCGATACAACTGCCGCTGACACGCTGGAATACCAGCAACGACTGAACCTTTATCGCCAAGGCCAAGTCTACTTGCAAACCCAGCCCACCGAGCCCAATCAACCTCAACAAATCGCGAGCGCACCCAAGGACAACACGCAGTGAGTATCTAAACGCCAAATCGAATTCTTAAAACCTTTGCGTGTTCGTTGACGCAGCCGAAGCAGCGCTATCGGTTGGATCGGCCGGTTGCGGAGCTGGCAACGTTTCCGGTTCGAGTATGGATTGAGCCTCTGGCGTGCCCGGCTCAGTCTGCGATTGGATCTCCGCAGCAGTCGTTGGTCCAGCGGCGGCAGGTCGTGAAGTGGCTTGGGAAGCTGATGGATTAGCTGGCGTAGGCTGCTGTGAACCAGCCCCGGTGGTCGGACCCACTGACACGACTACGGCTCCGTCAGGCAAGACCATGCCAGGTCGTAGATCGCTGCCTGAGCCTGAAGCCCCAGAACCGGCCGCCGCAGGTCTTGCGGCTTGATATCGCGGATCAACCCCCTGCTGAATACCGGCGTACGGAGTAGCTCGACCCGACGGAAGGCCAGAGAACCCAGCTACAACCACCGGTCCGGGCCCCACGACCACTGCCGACGAGCGATAAAGGCCCACGGCCGGTGGAACTGGCGCTACCGGCGGCATCAAATAGGGAGCAGCCACGACTAGGCCAACGCTAGGCGTGCGCACGTAGCCAGGTGCTATGGAAGGTCGAATCGAAGGAGCAACTACGACACCAGGGATGGGAGGTGCCAAGAAGGGTCTAACAGGTACGGGTGGTCCGAATACTGGTGGCCGAAATCCCCAAGCTCTTGGCCCTTGAGCCTGCACGAGACTGGCTCCGACAAGCACCCCCAAACATCCGAGCAACGACACGTTAGCACGCATGGCAACCTCCTTTAGAAACATCCTGTGCGACTTGGCAAGTGATCCCCGCCAAGCATATATCCTACGGCACATCCCCAAGAAGGCAATTCTGCAAACGGTATATTTGCCAAAATTTCTTGGTGGAATTGCCTATGGTTGCTCGATCGCAAGCCGATCAAACCTCCAAGAACAGCCGGGTTGGATCCTCGCAAATCTCTTTGATAGTCTTCAAGAAGGTAACCGCTTCGCGACCATCGATAATGCGATGATCGTAGGTCAACGCCAGGTACATCATCGGCAGAATGACCACCTGACCACTGACAGCCATCGGTCTTTCCTGAATCGCATGCAGCCCCAAGATAGCACTTTGAGGCGGATTGACGATCGGTGTGCTTAGCATCGAACCATAAACACCTCCATTGCTGATCGTGAAGGTTCCACCCATCAAATCTTCGGGCATCAAACGATTTTCAGATGCCTTAGCTCCAAATTCACCGATGGTCCGCTCGACTTCAGCAAATGTCATCTGTTCTACGTTCCGCAGCACAGGAACCACCAATCCTTTTCCACCTCCGATGGCGATACCAATATCCATATAGTTGCGATAGACAATATTGTTGCCTCGGATTTCAGCATTGACCGAGGGGAAACGCCTGAGCGCTTCCACGCTGGCCTTTGCGAAAAACGACATAAATCCCAGCTTCACTCCGTGACGCTCCTGGAAGGCATCGCGATATTTGGCTCGCAGATCTATGATCGGCTTCATGTTGACTTCGTTAAAGGTGGTCAGCAGGGCCGCTGTCTGCTGAGCCTCCACCAGCCGGCTGGCGATCGTGCGCCGAATCATACTCAGCGGACGAATCTCTTCCATGCGCTGCCCCCCACCCTGACTACCGACTGCTGCCTGCAATGCCGAGCTTGCTTGGTTTGCCTGTCCGGGAACCGGCGATGGAGTCTGTAATTGCCCTGTTGGCCGAGAAACAGCGGGACTGCCACTGGACTGTGCTGCCAACACATCCTCCTTCAGTATCCTACCACCGGGGCCCGACGCCTTCACATCGCTCGGCTTCAAGTTCTTCTCGTCCATGATCCGCTGGGCGGAAGGCATGATTCTAGGCTCTGACTGACCACCGACGTCTGACGAAGATGAACCTGCTGTAGAAGCGGTTGCTGTCGAGCTACCCGCTTGGGCGGCAGCCGCAGAATCCCCAGGCTTATCGGCAGGCTCCAAATGGCAAAGCAATTCACCTACGTTGGCAAACTCTTCAACCTGCTTACGAATACTACGGACAAAGCCGGATTGAGGAGCTGGGACCTGCACGGCCGCCTTCTCGGTTTCCAAATCGACGATGATCTGATCCTTGGCAACCCAGCCGCCTTCAGCGACCAACCACTGACCAATCTGCACCTCGGATATCGACTCGCCAACCGAAGGCACTTTGATTTCTAACATGGAATACTCCGAATCCCGATTGAGTTCTCTAACTGAAGTCTTAAATGGCCTGATTTGATCACTTCGAGAAAGCGAGAGCAAACGCTTCGTCAATCAAATCTTTTTGTTCTAGGGCGTGCGATCGAGCAGAACCGGTGGAAGGACTAGCCGACTCGACGCGAGACACGCGTCGAAGCTTAAATCCATGGTCTGCCAGAACATCACCAAACTGTACCTTGAGGAACTGCCATGCCCCCATATTGGTCGGCTCTTCCTGTACCCACACCAGATCAGTCCCCTTCTTGTAAGGCTGGAGCGACTGCAACAACTCTTCTTCGCTCAGCGGATAAAACTGCTCCAGCCGAATGATGGCGATATTGTTGACACCAGCCTGCTCGCGCCGCTCCAGCAGTTCATAATAGAGTTTGCCTGAGCACATCAGAACGCGATCGGTTTTTTCGGATGCCTGCCGCGTGTCGGGCAAAATCTTCTGGAAGCTCCCTCCAGTAAATTCGCTCAGCGGTGAAACCACAGCGGCGTGTCGCAACAGGCTTTTAGGCGTCAGCACGATCAGCGGTTTGCTCCATCGCCGCTTGGCTTGACGCCGCAACAGGTGAAAATACTGCGCTGGTGTCGATGGTTGACACACCTGCATGTTGTGCTCAGCCGTCAGCAGCAGGAACCGTTCCAGCCGCGCCGAGGAATGCTCTGGACCTGCTCCCTCAAACCCGTGAGGCAACAACATCACCAGCTTACTGAGCCGTCCCCATTTGTCTTCAGCGCTGGCTATGAACTGATCGACGATGACCTGAGCCGCATTCCAAAAATCGCCAAACTGAGCCTCCCACAAGACCAATCCCTCAGGGATATCCAAGGAGTAGCCGTACTCAAAGCCCAGCACTCCACTTTCACACAAAGGGCTGTTGATGATATCGATTTTTGCCGCACCGGGACCAAGGTTTTTTAGCGGCGTAAAGGTCTGACCTGTCTGTGCGTCATGCAAGACGCTATGCCGCTGACTAAAGGTTCCACGCTCGCAATCCTGACCGCTCAATCGGATCGGGTGCCCCTCCTGCAGCAAGCTACCAAACGCCAACGATTCGGCCGTTGCCCAATCCAGCGATCGTGTCCCGGCAGCCATCTCCTCTCTCAGGCTCATAAATCGCTGCAGCTTACGATTGACCGAAAAACCGTTCGGAAAAGTCACTAAGCTTCGCAAACAACCGGTCGCCGCTGCGGAGGTTAAACTGGTTTGAGGCTGATCGTGAGTTGGCTCCGGACCTCCAAAAAAGCCATGCCATGCTCCGCCCATAGTCTGAAGGTCGGAGACATATTCCTCCTTCTGAGCCAGTTCGAACTCTCGCTCCAATTTAGCCTGTCGCATCTCGGCCAATTGGTCTGCTTCCTGCCGAGTGAAATCACCAAACTTCAGCAGCTTGTCCAAATAGCTCTCGCGAACGCTCTTCCGCTGATCAATGGTTTGATACATCAGCGGCTGAGTGTAACGTGGCTCGTCGCCTTCGTTGTGTCCCCAGCGGCGATATGCGTACATGTCGATGACCACATCTCGCTTAAATTCGCGGCGGAAATCCATGGACAGACTGATCACCTGAGCTACCGCTTCGGGATCCTCGCCGTTGACGTGGAAAATGGGAATCTGCAGCATCTTGGCTACGTCGGTAGCGTAGGTGCATGAACGCGCCTCTTCGGGCATCGTGGTGAACCCGATCTGATTGTTCAAGATCACATGCAACGTTCCGCCGGTAGTGTATCCCGGCAGCTCGCTCATGTTCAGAGTCTCCTGAACGATGCCTTCACCAGCAAAGGCCGCATCGCCGTGGATCAGAATGGTCATGTGCTTCGAATGGCGATCGTCTTTTTGTCTCTCTTGCTTGGCGCGGCATCGCCCCTGAGCCACCGTGTTGACATATTCCAAGTGACTGGGATTAAAGCACAACGAGATATGCACTTTGGCACCCGTGGATGTTGTCCAGTCGCTGCTGTACCCCAAGTGATAACGCACGTCGCCTCCGCCGCGATGCATGTCCGGCACGGGATCGTCAAACGACCAGAAGATACTCTGCGCCCGCTTGCCCATAATATTTGCCAGAACATTCAAGCGACCGCGGTGCGCCATCCCCAGCACCACGCCTTCCACCTGATGCTGACCCGCCTTCTCCAGCGCCAAGTCCAACAAGGGGATCAGACTTTCAGCGCCTTCCAGAGAGAACGTCTTGGCTCCCACAAATTTGCGTCGCACAAACTCTTCAAAAATGGCCGCATCGGCCAGTCGTGTGTAGATGCGCACTTGGACATCGCGAGATAGTTCCAGTCGATTTTCGCAACTCTCCATTCGACGCTGCAACCAGTCGCGAATATTGCGATTTTCGATGTGCATGAACTGAGCACCGATACTGCGGCAATAGGTATTTCGCAGCTTGGTCAGAATGTCGCCTAAGGTACGCGAGTTGAAATAGTTCAGATTCTCGCAAGTAAAAGGCCGTTCCAAATCCGCTTGACTGAGGCCATAAGTTTCGGGATTCAGTTCAGGCTGCTCACGATTGGCCAATTTCAGCGGATCCAATCTGGCCATCACGTGCCCACGAACACGATATTCTCGAACTAAATTATCGATCCGATCCTGCATCTTTGCCAGCCACAAAGCTTCATCGCGAATGGCCAGCGCTTGAGCACCCGGACCTTCCTCGTCGGCCACAGCAACGCGACTGGCAGCTTGGGACGCTCCGTTTACATCGCCATCTGTCGCAGATCCGACAAGCGAAAACTCATCAAAATACTTCCGCCAACCCGGCGAAACGCTTCCCGGGTCACGAATGTATTGAACATACAGGTCGTCGATATAATCTAGGCTATAACTATTCATTGAAGCACCACAATAAAGCTTTCAAACTCGGCATCCCGTGCCCTGCAGCCCAATTTTTATCAAGAGGCATCCGCCAGCCGACTATGGGGCATTGGCAGATGAAGTGATGAGGCACAGTCCTCGATTTTGCTGGCATTTGCGAAGTCTTTTTAAACTTTCTGAAGACGGCTAGCACTAAGAGACGGCTCAACAGAGCCCATCCGAAGCCAACCGCCTCCCCGAATGGTTTTAACAACCTTACCTGAGGCAAAACGCTGTCAAAGTCCCCTCTCCACCGGCTTTGTGGGGGAGAGGGATAGGGTGAGGGGGCAAAACTGCGTCGATTTTTCAACATTCATTGCTTTGAATGTCGCTAACGACATTGCGTCGCCCCCTTCTGCCCAAAACGATTCTGAAGGACTTTGAGATAGGCTGTTAAGTATGCCTTTTCCGAACAGCGCTGACTAGTACAGTTTTTCGGTCAGCACCAGAATCTTACCAAGAACACAGGCTTTTATATGAATCGACGCAATCGCCCCACACAGTCGCCCATTCCCATAAGTTCGGACACGGGAAGCAGCCCGAACACAGCTACAATTTCAACTCGCCGCTGAAATGGTGATTTGTGTCAATTCTTGCGTTAAATTGCTACGTGCATCCAAAATATCGGATACCAACACGATCCCACTTTTGTCCAGGTCAAAACTACTGTCAACATTCACAGTATTCGAAAGAGCTGCACGAATTTCTAGGACATCTGCAACCAATACGGTAAAGCGTCCATCAGAAGCTCCGGTAACCTCACCTCGCAAATGGCCGATGTAGTAAACTTCGGGTGCAGCTAGACCCGTGTTCGCGTTGGCCTTGATCTTCACACGAAGCCAGCGATTCTCTATGGCATGATCGGCCCAAGTGATCACGACCCTGGCGGTTGCTCCTGGCAAAACGCTCACCGACAACGTAGCAGGTGCAGTGGTCCATCCGGCCTCTGGATGACTAGCTTCGTCAAATGCACCCTGCGGGCTCATCTGGAATACAAAATCCCCTGCGGTTAGATTGGCTGGCAAGCCAGCGATGTCGAATACCAAACCGTTGATACCAGGTGAGGTGTTGATCAGATTGTTGTAGGTCAGCAACTGCGGAGTCGCACCTTCCTTGGCAAGCACTTTGAAAGTATCCAACGCTGCCGCCACGCCGCCGGCGTTAGCAAACGTTGAGTTCGCATAATAAACGTGACTATCAACGACGGAGGCTGTTGCAGCAACTTTCTACACCCGGAGTATGGCCGCACCTTGCACATAGGCACTGAAAACAAGGCCGCTTTCAACGTAATCGCTGACCTGGTTCCAACCCGTGCCAATATCGACATAATCTCCATTGTTTCTGAGGACATACAGCACGTTGCTGGTACTGGACAGGTTCAAGACTTCACTATAGTTAAGAACCAAAGAATTGTTCCCACCAAATACCACATAGGTCTCGCCGACATCTGATGGACCACCGCCATTTGCCGCGATAATCAGATCGTCGAAACCATCACCGTTGACATCTCCTGCATCAGAGACAGATATCCCTAAACTGTCAAAATCATTGATTCCATCAATCCTGAACCCATTGGTACCGTTCAGGGCGCTCAGTGCGAGTACAGACGAAAAACTTGGTTTTCCGAATACTACATAGGCTTCGCCACTATTGGTGCCGGGAACATCAGCCCTCGATGCACCGATAATTATATCATCGTAGCCATCGCCATTGACATCTCCGACTCTGGAAACGGAGATGCCCGCAAAGTCCCCAGATTCCATTCTATGCCATCGATTCGGAAGCTGCTCCTGCCGTTGAGAGAGCCTAAGGCTAGTGGGTGTGGGCCGCCCAAACCCTTCGGTCCTCCCAATGTTCTACCAGCAGCCTACGAATAGCCTTCCGTTGCCGCGTTCGATCCAGTGAAAGTCCATAAGAATTTCGACCTGCTCGGCTCACTCGGCCCAAAATTGCACGCAGCAGTGACATATCCACTCCACAAAATTATAGGATCTAAGAAATTCGTGCTCACGCAATTCGGTAACTTCCAAGCTATGTGCGGTAGAAGCATATGCCTCGCCACCTCGACATCAACTAGCCAACCGCCAACTCTAGCGAGTGGTGCGTTCTACAAATACGCACGATAGTTGGGTGTATTGGCCTGAAGACTACTCTAGCAGTGCTTTCGCTAGGCAACTAAGCCGAGTTTATTATAAATGTGGATGCCGTAAGCTAACTTCGGTGCTATCGCAAGAGTGGAAATATTACCCAACAAACGGCAGTCATGATGACGGACGATGATTCTGGGATAGCGTTGCCAACAAGAAATCCGAAGGGCCCGTCTGGAGGCCCGCTCGGACTTAGAATTACATCGTCAAATATCCACTTTGGTTCATTGAATTTCCAGTAAGACATACGGTGTTCACTCGCGCCAGAACCAAGCGAGAAAAAGGTGTACGGACCGAGAGGGGAACTATTACTTTCCCATGAAATACTCGCTCCCTCGCTTGCAGTACGATTGATGAACAACATTTTGTTGAATTGAGTCCATGCCAAATTCTCTGAAACAGGCCCACTGAAAATGGGAGTGCCGGGAAATTGAATTGGATGCTCGGAATTCCACTGAAGGTTGAGCATCGAAGTAATGCCTGACGAGGTGGTCGGTAAGCCAGGATCAATAGTAAGAGTGCCGTATACTCGCAAGGTATTACCTGAATATTCATCTACACCAGATAGGTCGACGTTGAACGTTATCAGCCCAGCATAAACGGAGTTGGCCGCGAACGTCAGTATGAATCCGATGGAACTGAATACTAAACGTGCG
This sequence comes from Aureliella sp., assembly GCA_044234105.1. GTDB lineage: Bacteria > Planctomycetota > Planctomycetia > Pirellulales > Pirellulaceae > Aureliella. Next base: position 200,180 of record JBIIJD010000001.1, read on the forward strand.
TAACCGGACATTTTGCATGCCTCTCTACTGGTCTTAGCTTTACACTTGGCTGCTGTGGAATGTCCTCTTTTCCTTTGAGGCCATAGTAATTCAGACCATAGGCTACCGCTTCGGTCTCTGTTCGGTCAAGTGCAGACCATTCGCACCCCGCTTCGCATGTGGCACGCAGCACCTTAGGTTTGTCAACTCGTAAATGAATAGCCCCGTAGCTACCGTCGCCAGACGGTGGACGTGCAAGGCTACCACCGTCTGGCGACGGTAGCTACGCTGAGAGTACTGGAAGCTTGGCTACTTGCTTGAGCTTCCGATTGGCCTGGATGGCAAACTGCTCGAGTTCACGCGGTACCAACTGGTAAAAGACATCGCGTTGTCGTGCCTCGAAGCCTAGTTCTTCGATGGCAGAGCGGATCTGATCTAAAGTCAAGAAATGCACCGTACCCGCTTCGGCAACTACGTTTTCTTCGATCATTAAACTGCCCATGTCGTTGGCTCCATACTGCAGAGCCAATTGTCCAACCTTCAACCCTTGGGTCACCCAGCTACTTTGGATATTGGGAATGTTGTCCAAGAACAATCGACTAACCGCCTGAGTATGCAGGTACTCGTAGGCACCTTTAGGCGCCAGATGCGCAAGGTCGGTGTGTTCGGGCTGGAAGGTCCAGCAGATATAGGCCGTAAAACCACCGGTTTCGTCTTGCAGTTGCCGCAGTCGCACCAGGTGTTCGATGCGTTCTTCCAGAGTTTCTACGTGACCAAACATCATGGTGGCCGATCCAATCCCGCCAAGCTCGTGCCATACTCGCATGACGTTCAACCAGTCATCCGAAAGTACTTTACCGCGCGTGATTTGCTTGCGAACTCGATCGACCAGTATTTCGCCACCGCCACCAGGCAACGATCCCAACCCTGCCGCTTTCAGCTCTGTCAGTACCTCACGAATCGTCATGCGATTGATCTTGGAGAACTGGAAGATTTCGGGTGGACTGAAGGCGTGTAAATTCACTTGCGGATACCGCCTTCGCAGCTCGGACAATAGATCTGTGTACCAGTCCAGCTTCAGCGTTGGATGCATGCCGCCCTGCATGAGAATCTGATTGCCACCCAGAGCGATCGTCTCTTCCACTTTCTGAAACAGCGTGTCGCGATCCAGCACATAGCCTTCGGAACTCTTGGGAGATCGGTAAAACGCGCAGAAGTCACAAACGGCCGAACAAATATTCGTGTAGTTGATGTTGCGATCGATGTTGTAGGTGCGATAATTTTCCGGATGCATTCGCTGCGTCACCTGGTTAGCAGTTCTGCCAATCTTAGCCAATTGGTGACTCTTCAGTAGCGCCAGACCCTCCTGGGCTGTCAGCCGCTGGCCTTGCAAACAACGATCAAGAATCGGATCAATGTTGTGGCTTGTTTCGTTCATGATGCTCACTATTCTTCGGTTAGACAGTTCTGTTCACGATTGGACAACAATTGTCGCTAAGCCAAACCGATACACGGGACGGCTGACAGTAGTCCCAATCTGTCAGCATGTTCGCGGAACAATTCCAAACCCGCTCGTTCTGGTGCGTTCATGCGGAAGTGAAGTTGCACGGTGAAATAGGTCAAACAATCTTCCACAGTCAGATCGTACCGCGAAGCCTGCTGGGCAGCGATCTGGGCAAGGTGCTGCAAACCCGAATCGCGTGCCTGCTGCAAAGCTTGACAGGTTCGACTAAAGTCCCAAGCCTGTGCACGATTATTTCTAGCAACCCACATGGCAAATACAAAGGGCAACCCGGTAAGCTGAAACCACTGCTCACCCAGATCCCAGCGCTGAACATAAGGATCGCCATTGATGTTCATCGCGCGGTCACCGATCACCAAAACAGCATCGGCATCACATCCTTCATAATCGGCATCGATGGGCAGTGAAACCAGTTGCGGTCGCAGCCGGTACCGCTGATGCAAGAGTACCTGAGCAAGTGCGGCGCTAGTTCTGGAACCTTCATCAAGAGCCAGCGTCTTCACTTGCATTGGATCACAGCGAAACAACAACTGAACACTTCGGACGGGACCCCGACAAGCGATACAGGCGTCCGATATAATCTGCAAATCATCGCCTCCCCGCAGGTATTCAACGGATGGAATCAGCGCAACGTCCAATTCACCCGCAGTTAACTGATCGGCCAACCGGCTTGGCAAGTCCAACGTCAATTCACACTCGGGAAGCTGGCGCTCAAGGCCGTAAATAAGCGGCTTGGTGTTTAGGTAGGAGACCGCTCCTATTCGCGTTGACATCAAGTTGTTCTCAAAAGTTGAAATTCAATTGTGCCAGAGTTTGGCCGAAAATATGGGAATACCCGGACCAATAGCTTATTGACCACCGCCGACTCGAAAAGCCGTCTAATAGCTTTCCAGTGCCGTGCCCACGTAGAAAACCGCATTCTGAAGCTTGGCGCAACGCTCCTTGGCATGCCGATGCTTTGTCTATCCCTCGGATTTTGGCAGGCTAACTTGGGTCATCCGTCAGTTCGAGAAACCGCGTTCCAAGGGGCCTAGTCTAATGAATTTCCTGAGAAAACCGCTATACTCAAGCTCCTAAAGTTAACTTATCGGCTTCCGCCCTCAGTCGCAAACAGCGTCGTAGCGCATGTCAAAAGCCTCAGTTTCTTTCAAGACTGGCTGCCCAATGTCCTCCAACCCCCCTCCCCTGCCCCATGAAACCGCAAAACCTGTGACTGGCAGGCAAGCAATAACCACAGACCCCGAGAATTGGATCAAGAATTACGGCGATATCCTTTACAAGTACGCGCTAAGCCGCCTTGGCAAAGAGGAATTGGCAGAGGAGGTCGTCCAGGAGACTTTTTTTTCCGCTTTTTGCGCTTTGAATACGTTCTCGGGTGCGGCCAGCGAGCGAACGTGGCTTTTTGCTATTCTGAAACGCAATATTTGGAATTGTGTCGACCGCCGCTGGAAGGGTAGGCGACAGATCTCGCTAAGTGAAGAGGCCAACCCCGAGAACATCCTTTTCGGCGATAGCGGCCAATGGAGAGCCAATGCTTTTAGGCAGATTCCGCAGGTTATAGAAAATGAGGCGTTTTGGCAGACCATTCGCGAATGCTTAGCCAGTCTTCCCAGCAATTTGGCGGATGTATTTATGCTTTACGTCTTAGAAGAAATAAATTCGGAAGAAATTTGTAAGGTTTTGGAGATAAGCGCCTCTAATCTATGGGTCCGCCTTCATCGGGCTCGACTGGGTTTAGCCAAATGCGTTTCAGAAAAGTGGTCCACCGATGTCAAGGTCTAGAACACTGTGCGTTGTGCATGTATTGGCTGACCATGGCTGAAGAACAAGAAAACCAATTTACGAACGAGCTGAATTTCCTATGAACGATCTTACGGCTGCCCAATTGATCACTCGCTCATTCTCCCAGAAGCTCAGCGAATCTGAGCAGGCGGAAGTGGAGCACCATCTAGCGCAATCGCCAACCACACGGGCCTTTGCGGACATCTCCCAGCGTATCCAACAAGTCATCGAAACCAAAGCCGCACTCGATTCGGTCGCGTCGCTAAGCCCTGGTCTGAGCGATGTTGCGCGAGCCCGACTCGAGCGACAAATGAAGCAACTGTTGGATAACCAAAATGCTCAGTCAAATGAAGCAACCGGTCAAATGCCACAACGCAAAGTGGCCGAATCCCAGCCCGAGTACACTCGCGACACTCCTACAAAGGATGATCCCCCAGCGGGGAATCGCCCCACCGATGCGGCAGGGCCAACTTCAGATACCACCGATTCATAGGCAGTCTTGGTTTTAGGTGATATTTCACCAGTTTGTCAGTTCGCTATTCCTGTCCACTATCGCTACAATAAACCCTGATTGTCTTGCCGCCGCCAAACAAGCTGCCCTGCGTTTTCTGGGACTGGGCTGATGGGAAATCCTGAGAGACTAGAGGTCGCAATGGACCGCGAAATCCTGATCGATTACTTACACTTGGCGTTGACCAACGGCGTGGGGTCAACTTTGCTTCGCAGGCTCCTGGATCATTTCGGCTCTGCGGCCGCTGTTCTGACAGCCAGTCCGGTG